>JAZNKL010000001.1:0-122016 GCA_045578525.1 Candidatus Nanosyncoccus sp.
CAAATTCGTACTTCTTTTCCATTTGCTTAGCCCCCTTTCTTAAAATACTATCTGGTATATAGTTCCAAATCTAAACTTTTTTATTATAGCAGACTTTGGTGATTTTGTCCAGCTGCCGAATTGGTTCGAACTTCGTCCAGACGCTTCCGCCAGGAATGAATAGCCGTAATAAGGCTATCTTTTCTTCGGGATTTTAGTTATAAGGATTAGCCCAGACATTATTATCACCGATATTATGATAATGATAAACATAGTGTTTAGTGCTTCGGAGACCATGCCGGAGAGTGCTAAAATCATGAGGACAAGATAGCCAATAATTCTTCCGGCATTTAAAAACAATTCTCGGTAAGTGAAATATTCAGTGTTATATTTTGTCCCATAATCACCCATGGTAGAGTAATCGAAAAGATTAGCGTTGGCTATTCTGTCTATAACGAACAAAAACACATCATAAGAGATGTTATAAAAGACAATAGAGATTAAAGATTGATTAATTAATACCAGGATGGTTGATGTGATAATTGTGATAGTAGACAGGATAACTGTGCCGGTTTGATAGCGTTTCTGATAACATTTCGCAAAGATGAACATTGCCGCGGTGCTAAAGACAGCAAAAACTGCCGACCAATCACCGATTGCGGAATCATTAGGGAGCACTTTGATAATGATTAGTGATGCAACCAGGCTCATAACACCATTACGGTTAAAGCCTTTGAGAAATTCAATAAAATATAATTTTCTGAGTAGTTTATCGGATTTATATTTCTTGAAAAACTTCGTAAGATTGAGTTTTTGATTAGTTTTGTTTTTGGATTTTAGGAAAAAGCTGACTAGTAGCTCTACAATTGTTAAAACAATAATTGGAACAGTAGCCGCAGAATAACTGATTTCGGTAATGTATCTTCCGATTATGATGGGGGCTATTATGCTGACAATTCCAGTTAACCCATGTCCATAGCCTAGGTATTTGATGCGTTCTTTATTGGTGATATTTTCTGACTCAATCATATTGTACGGGAAGCCGTTGGTGGCTGTCATGATGCCATACATGATGCCAAGTGAGATAACATGATTAGTAATATCTTGGCCGAGAATTAAGATTGTGAAAGCGAAGATTGTTTTTACGACGATACCGATACGATAAACCCAGATTTTGTCTTTGCGTTTGATTATATCGGCAAGAAAAATGGCGCCGACCGTGGCGACAATCCAACCTACTACGTTATAGAGCGCAAGCTGAAAGACATATTTTTCGGAAATTTGGTAAAAATAGGCTGATAAAAATATCCCAGTGAAGATTGAAAAAATTTTGCAGAGGATATTATCTAAAATCAGAATCTTAGTGGCAAAAGATAGGTTTTGCTTTGACGATTTGCTCATAACGATTTTATTGTATCATAAAGTTAATTTAGTTTTTGTTTGGACACTTCAATTGGTAGGTCTTTAAAAATAAAATAGGGGCTACTTTTGGGCCCCCACTTACTTTAAACTTAACTCTAGTCGTGCTTAGGACACACAATCACTGGGATTCGTGATAGAGGAAATTTTTGTGTCTGTTTCGCTTTCACTTTGTCTTTTATCATGTTATTATCAGTACATGAAGAGTTATGTGATTACAAAGATGTTTACTGGTGGGTATCTGGATGATAATTTGGGGCACGAATACATTAATTTATTTAAAACTGATCAGGGCGAAAGCTATGTTTACGTAACGGCGCTTGGATACATTAATTCAGAGTATGATGATACAGTGGAGGGGGTGATTTTGACTCGCCATATTGCAAAAGGATGTCAGGAAGTACTCGGAATAGCGATCACTGCAGGTGGAGAGCAAATTTCCAGAGGAATAAAAGCGACTACGTCGAAAAAACAAAATATTGAGCAGTCAGCCAGACAAACATTTGATTATTTGAAAACACACGAAGTGACATACGGTGGGGCTGACCTTTATCAGCTATATGGCAGCGATAATGAGTGGGGAATTTCTGGAGGAAGATTGACGTTCAGGGCGAAGAAATTGTTGGTGCCAAAACAAAAAATGCTAATTTTTGATTCGAAAATGAAAGATCAGAAATGGATGGATAAGGATTTCTTGCTGCCAGATAAAGGGTTTGGTTCTTCGGCGATGCATATCTATATAACAGATAAAGATAATCCAAAGAGTTTTGATGCAGTTTCTAAACTGATTCAAAATGAAGCACTATGGGAAGAGGGAAAAGCGAAGATCGATAAAAATCGCAAACTGACAGACGATCATTTTAATTTCTTAAACATTATTAGGAAAGAGAATGACGAGTTAGTATTTTCTAATATGCTAGCGTATTTTTTGATGGAAGATAGAAGAATGTTGACAGAGTTTAGTAAAGAAGTTTTGGGAGTGGAAATTGATGAACGGGCGGAAATTATTAGGGAACAAGACAATATAGATATTTTAATCTCTGATAAAAACAACGAGATCGTAATAGAAAACAAATTGAAATCTGACATCAATGGTGTTGATAAGAGGCATAACTTTAGTGACGGACATTTGATTCAGTCGCAGCTTTTAAAGTATTATAACTTAACTGAGAAAAGAACAAGGGAAAGCGGAAAAAGAGGATGGTATTTCGTGTTTTTGCCAAACTATAGCCGAATCGACATCTCAAAATACGAGGGTAGTAAGTATTACCAAGAAGTACGATACTCGGAGTTATATAACTTTTTCATAAAATACGATAACAAAGAAGGGTATTTTCATGAATTTACGAAGGCGCTTTTTGGCCATACAAAGGATCGGGATAGTGATACCTACGAGAGAATGGAAAGACTTTTCCTAAAGAAAATCCAAAAGAAAAATACTAATTAGCGCGATTGGCCTAAACTTTCTAGCCATTCATCGAGCTTTTTGATGCCTTCGTCGGTGCGAGCGACTGCGCCGGACATATTAAAACCATCACCAATGACTGTAGAGTTTGCGAGCTCTCCTTTTAGTTTTTCATAAGTACCGGAATTGCCGGAACCTTCGTGAGTGTTGAATGGAATAATGATTTTTCCAGAGAGATCATGATTGTCCAGGAATGTGTAAACAATCATTGGGAGATCGCCCCACCAGATAGGATATCCCAAGAAAATAGTATCATAATTTGCGGTGTCGATATCGCCAACGTATTTTGGGCGAGAGTCCGATGTTTGTTCTTCGGTTGCCTTTTCAACACACTCTTGGTAGCTTGTTGGATAGGCAGTTTCTGGCACAATTTTGAACTCATCTGCCCCAGTTTTTGCAACAATTTCTTTGGCGAGAAGTTCGGTGTTGCCGACTTCTACATTTCCGACATTATATTCTTCATTTCCACGAGAGAAATACACGACTAATGATTTGCTCATAACACTCCTTTTCTTTATCTTAATTATAGCACGGCAAAATGTAGTTTTGGGACTAGTGTAGGATTGCGAAATGGTGTTTAGGTGGTTTTAGAGCTGATATGAGGTCTATGAATGCGTACTATCTTACGACAAGGGCGCGACGACCACTGGCGTTATAAAGCTGTTCGGTGCGAGCTTTAGAAAGGGAAGGGTTATTACCATTTACTGGCCATGGATCGTAGAATTTTTGTTCGCCAGTGTAAGAGTTGAAGCCAGAAAGTACGAGGACGTGAAGGTTTCTTGGCACGCCTTTGCTGTATTCTTTTGGATTATTGAAACCAAAGGTAAGGTAGATGATGACAGGGTTGCCATTTTTGACTTCGTTATCGAGCTGGTCTAAGCTCCAACCTGAAACATTTGCTACTGAGCCACCACTAGCCACTCCATACGATGCGAGAGGAGCCGGTGCAATCCAATGTGCTTCGTCTCGAGGCTCTAGACTGGTCATACTGAGATAAAAGCCTTGATTTGGATCAGTATCACTTTTTGGCATATCGTTTGCAAATGAACTGAAGGAGATACCGCCACCATAACCTTTGTATTTCATAGACATAAGTAGAGAAGCAGCTTCGCAACCACTTTCAAAGCCAGCACTGATTTGGTTGATGTAATATGGGGAAAGATCAAGATTATGCCAGGAAGCGGCAATTTTTCTGAGCTCTTCTTCGCGCTCACGGCGTGCTTTCTCGGCTAGCTCTCTAGCGATGCGTTCCTTTTCCTCAATTACGGGAAGAACTTTCTCTAATTGTTCTGATAAATTTTGTCTCAAGGATTCTTGTTTTAAATTATCAATTTTTTCTTTTGCCTCATTATAAAGATTCCTGTTGATATCTGGTCTAACTTCGGTGTGATCTTCAGAGGTAAAAAGATTGTTTACGGTGTCTTTGGCATCTTTCATAGCAAAATATTCTGAGCGAAGGTAAGATAATTTTTCTGAAGCCGTTTCTTTATAAGCATCGGCCAAACCTTTGAGGGATTCATCTAGAGAGACTAAATCTTTTTCTTCGATGGAATCTTTGACGATCTCGCCGCTAGAGATTAGCTCGTTTGCCGCGTCGTTCCAATCTAAATAGGTGAAGGCGTTACTGATCTGTTCGCTTAAAGAGTTAATTTGGTCTTTTTCGGCGTCATTTTCTTCGGACGATGTGTCTTTTTTGGATTTTAATTCGGTTAAACGATTACTGCAGTTTTTGAGGTCATTTTCAGTGGTGTCTTTTTTGATAGCGGTGGTTTCGTCAAAAAGATTTTCGCAAAAGCTGACGGTATTCTCAAGCTCCTGTTCATGTTCTTTTTGTTTTCTTTCGAGATTGACAGAGATGGCATGCCAAATAATACCACCGAGAATCAAAAGACTAACAAAAATGAACAAGCAAATCAACCAAATCTTTGGTTTTTTAGTCTGCTGTTTTTTTGCTGTGACCTTCTTTTTTGTGTTTCGCTTCTTATTGCTACTCACGATACGTATAATTTAACATGAAATTAAGTTTGTGTCAAGAAAGAACTATTCTTTCTTTGGCAAATTTGCCGCCCAATCTCCTGGGCTAGTATCAGAATAGATGATAGAATCTTGACCCATTTGTTCTTTTGTACGGAGTAAACTTTCCATTGGATTTGATTTTGAGATTGCAACTTGTTTTCTAATGCCAAGTTTGTCAAGTTGGGCAGCGTAATGTTCGCGTAAGGTCTTAGCAGTTTTTGGGCTGAATTTGTCTAGAACATTTGCAAATTTATTGACTACTGTGAGAGAGGCTGCTCCAACTCCACCATTTTCGTTCATCTTTTTAAGAGCTTGAACGGTTTCCTTTGGTAGTCTTGTCCAGAGATAGCCAGTCTGCTTGCCATAACCGTCAGCGCGTTCGGCGATTTCTGTTGAGTTGGAGAGGAATAATTCCACATTTGGGAGCTTAAAGGCAAATTCTTTGTCTTCGGCTTCACCCATTGATTTTTCGGCTAAATCATAACTGATAACCGGGGCAATTCCACCGTTTAGAATTTTTGAATTTTCTGGGAAAATTTCGTGAGTTGATTTGAGAATGCTAGGAGAGAGAGTGGCAAAAATAGCGGAATCTACTAGATCATTTTCTTCCAATAAAGTGCGAATGTTTTCTAGATATTCCTTGCGAGTTTCTGCAGATGGTCCAAGTTCTTTTAGCTCTAATACGACGCGGTGCTTATCGTTGTCTTTTTTGTAGGTTTTGAACATTTCTAAGCCTTCTTCTAGAGAAAGACGCTCACCGATTTTAGCTACTTCATCACTATGTAGAGTGTGAATTGGTTTTGAGAAGAAGAATCTTGCGCCGGCTCTTGGTGAGTGAGAGATCCAAGGTTTGCCGTCCTTATCGAATCTAATGTCAAGTTCTGGGATGCCTGAACCGCTTTGAAGCTCGTGCTCAAGAGCGTCTTTAGTATTGATTTGTTTGTGATTTACTATTTGATAATCGAGCTGATTTTCTATAGATTGGTCAACGACGCCTAAGGCTTCTTCAAGTTGTTTAATAAGGGCGTCGGCCTGTTCTTCTTCTGGCGATTTTTCTTTTTCTGGAGATGATTCAATATTGAAAGTAGAAGTATCTTCTTGGTGGGTGTCTTTATCGTGAGATGCGAGCAGAACTTCTTCATAATCAGTTAGAGCAACTGCGATGCGCCCAAAATCCCGGTAGAGTTTCGCACGATTCAGAGTTTTTTCGTGATCGTCTCCGATGTTCTCCCATCCAGTGTGATTGTCTGACTGAGCATCATGCTTTGAGTTCAGGTTTTCCATAGTTTTAGTATAGCAAAAGTGAGGTTGAGCTGCAATAATTTTTTGGCAAAAATTCTTACCCCTTATGCTTGCAAAAATAACAGAGAGAGATATAATGTAGGCAAGATGAGTCCACAGGATGTGATTATAGACCTCAAAGGCCTGACTAAACGCTATGGCTACGGGGATGCGGAATCGTATGCCCTTAGAGATTTTGATCTTACCGTAAAACGAGGAGAATTTATTATGATTATGGGACCTTCTGGTTGTGGTAAAACTACACTTTTAAACATCATTGGACTTTTAGATGAACCAACTGATGGTGAATATCTCCTGAATGGTGAGTCAGTTGATAAAGTCTCTGGTAGAAAAAGAGCGAGACTCCGTGCTAAAAAAATCGGAGTGATTTTCCAAGATTTCAATTTGATTCCACGACTTACGGTGCTAGAAAATGTTACTTTGCCACTAATTTATTCTGGGTATTCTAAAACGCATCGTGAGATTCAGGCTGATAGAGTGTTAGAGAGATTCCATCTTCAGGAAAGAGAATACTACATGCCATATCAGCTTTCTGGTGGGCAGCAGCAACGTGTAGCTATTGCTAGAAGTCTGGTTGGTGAGCCAGAAATTATTTTGGCAGACGAGCCAACGGGTAATCTTGATTCTAGATCTTCGCACGTAGTGATGGAAGAACTTCGAGAAATACATCAGGCAGGTAATACAATCATTATGGTGACACACAATCCAGCGCTGACAACTTATGCAACGCGTGTGATTAATATGCTTGATGGTCAGATTGATACTGATATCAAGACAGTGGAGGATAGAGATTTGCCACAGCCTGTATCAGTACATTTTAGAAAGCGTCAGATTTTGAAAGAGATGAAAGAGGCGCTTTCTGGTAAGAAAGAAGAGGATGTAGAAGAGAAGATTGCAAAACTTGAGAAGGAAATTGCTGCAGAAGAAAAGGAAGACGCTAAAGAAGCAGAGGATGTCTCTGAAGAAGAGCGTGCGGAAATTTCTGAGGAAGAGTTTTTGAAAGCAGTAGGAACTGCCGCGATGCGAACGGACGATAACGCTAGAAACTTGAAGCTCAAGGCTATTAAAAAAGATGATGAAGACAAAGAAGAGACTAGTAGCGAGAAAGCCGGCGATAAGAAATCTAGTGATAAGAAGACTAGTAGCAAGAAATCCGGAAAATCTAAAAAATCTGGAAAAGTTGTGACCAAAAAGTCCAGCTCTAAAAGAGCAAAGGGAGGGAACAAGTAATGGCTCTGCTTCTTAGAACACACTATAATCTTGCAAAAGAATCAATTAGACAAAATAGAACCAGAAGTTTCTTAACCTGTCTTGGTATTGCTATTGGAGTTGCAAGTATTATTCTGATTATGTCACTTTCTGGGAGCATCGATAATATTATTTCTACACAGGTGAAAAACTTGGGCGCGGATTTGATTGTGGTGCGTCCAGCAAAACATGCGGATACGATTGAAAATATGGTAGAGAGTTTGACTTCGGCTAACCAGTATTTAACATCTAATTTAACCTTGTTAGATGCAAAAGCAATTGCGGCGCTTGACGACGCTAAAGCTGCGGCTCCAATCGCGCAATCAGTAGTGACTTTGACGGCTGAAGATCGTACAGTCCCTTCAGCTAATGTGGTGGGGACTTCGGAAGACTTAATGAAAATCCAGAATTTACAGCTTAAAAGTGGTACTTTCTTGTCTGATACCGTAGAAAACTCTGCGGTGGTGGGTAAAGATTTATCATATAAATTGTTTGGCACAGGAACAGAAGCGATTGGTAAGACCTTTACTTTGCTCGATCAGAAATTTATCGTTACTGGTATGTTGGAAGAAACGGAAGATCCAATCAATTTTGACAATGTAGATTTTGATAATTCAATGTTGGTGTCAGCAGATTACTTATACAGATTAAATGGCTCATTCCAGATTCAACAAATTAATGTGAAAGCGAATAATACTTCGGCAGTGCCAGATTTGATGCAAGAGATGAGTGACATGTTGGCTTCGGAAAAGTCTGGAGATATGAATTTCCAAATCCTTTCCGGCGAAGACATTTCTCACCCAGCAGGTGGATTGTTCCAGATAGTTTCGGGAATGTTAACTTTAGTTGCTGGAGTATCTTTAATAGTAGGTGGTGTGGGCGTGATGAACATTTTATTGGTGTCAGTAGCGGAGCGTACTCGAGAAATTGGTATTAGAAAAGCAGTTGGAGCTAGTTCATCTAACATTATGTTGCAGTTCTTATTTGAATCACTCATCTTGTCACTTGCCGGTGGCTTGCTCGGTTTGATTTTGGGATATGTAGTCGCTTTCTTAATCTCTGTGGTAACACCATTTGCACCGTTTGTCAGCGCACAGATTCTGCTCACTTCGGTAGGAACTTCTGTGATTATTGGTATTATTTTTGGCATGTATCCAGCGATTAAGGCCTCACGCAAGAATCCAATTGAGTCTTTGCGCTATTATAGGTAGGAAACTCACGAATATAAATTTCCTAACGGTTTCCTCACGTCAAATCAGAAGTAAATTCTTAGCCTTGCTGTGCCCGACTAAACGGTGCTCGCAAGGTAAGAATTTTATTTCTGATTTGGTTCGTCAACATGTTAGAAAATTTATATTCGTAAGAGTTTCTTATGCTATAATTAGGAAAAGAGGTCATTAATCGTGGTGGGGAAGGAGGTTTGCTGTGGCAAAAGACAAGAAGTGTAAGTACATTTTTGTAACAGGAGGTGTGCTTTCTGGAGTTGGCAAAGGCATTACGGCAGCTTCAATGGGAGCGATTTTGAAAGCAAAAGGCTACAAAGTAACTATGCAAAAATGTGACCCATATCTTAACGTTGATGCGGGGCTTTTGAATCCAGTTGAGCACGGTGAATGCTACGTAACTCATGACGGTGTAGAAACTGACCTTGATCTTGGACATTATGAAAGATTCCTTGACTTTGAGACCTCAAAATATTCAATTACGCTTTCCGGCGGGATTTATAAAGAGCTGATAGAGCGTGAGCGTGCAGGTGGTTTTCACGGAAAGACTGTGCAGTTAATTCCGCATTTTACAGATTTGGTGCAGGAAAAAATCGCCAAGGCTTCGGCGAATTCTGATGTACATATTGTAGAAATTGGTGGCACGGTTGGCGATTATGAGGGTTTGCCATTTATCGAGGCAATTAGATTGTTTGCAAACGCGGTAGGACGTAAAAATTGTTTGTATCTTTCGGTGGTTTATGTGCCGTGGATTAACACTTCCAAGGAGCTAAAAACAAAGCCGGCGCAAAATGCACTGAAGGATCTTAGAGGGTTTGGTATTATTCCGGATATAGTTTGTGTACGAACGGAAAAACCGTGTCCAAGGGCAATTTGTGAAAAGATTGCGGCGTTTTCTGGTATTTCCTCAGACGCGGTGGTTAATCTTCCAGATATTGATTCAGTTTATGATGTGCCATTTAATGTTCTAAAATCTGGTGTACTGAATATTCTTAATGATTTTGTGGACGATGATAGCGAGCCGGATATGTCAAAATGGGCAGAATATTCGGCAAGGTGTTCAACGGAATATGACCAGACTGTAAAAGTCGGGTTAGTGGCAAAATATGTTGGCAATGAGGACACCTATATCTGTGTGACTGAAGCATTGAAGGCTGCGGCAGCGCATCATGAGGTAAATCTTGAGATTAAGTGGATTAATGCGGAAGATTTGTCAGCTGGCGGTGATGCTGGTTCGAATGCTCTGAAAGTGCTGGATGAGGTGGATGGCATAGTAGTGCCTGGTGGTTTTGGTCTACGTGGTGTGGAAGGAAAGATTGCGGCGGCAGATTATTGCTTGGAACACGACAAACCGTATCTTGGACTTTGTTTGGGACTTCAAGCGGCTTGTATTGCAGCGGCAAGACGTGGTGGACTTTCTGGCGCGGCTTCGGAGGAGTTCTTAAATGACCCTGATTATAAAAAGCCACGTAATTTCGCAAATGTAATTTACATTATGGAAGGCCAGAAAGGTATGGAATCTACCGGTGGCACGATGAGGCTTGGCGATTATCCAGCTACGCTTAAAAAAGGATCTTTAGTAGCTGAACTTTATCGTACAGAAGCAGAAGATTGTGGAGCATATGTCTATGGTACGGAGGTTTTGAAAAACGGTACCGTTAAAGTGATTGAGCGTCATCGTCATCGTTATGAAGTTAATCAGAAATATTTGCCGGAGATTTCTAAGGGTGGTTTGATGGTTTCTGGCACTTCACCGGATGGGTCGCTCGTTGAATTTGTGGAAGCACCTCGCTCCAAATTCTTTGTAGCAACACAAGCACATCCAGAATTCAAATCTAGACCATTGGCAGTGCACCCGTTATTTTATCATTTTATCAAAAGCCTGAAGAACTAATTCTTGATTGTTCTAATGTGTTTTCTGGATGATGGCGAGAGTTTCTTGTTGAGTAATAGTAAATTGATGGTTTTTTGACCACTCTTCAAGTGCCTTTGAGACGCCTGGGAGTTCTGGATTGTTATAGTCGTGGACAACGACAATGGCATCTTCGGCCAATTTATCCCAGATTAGATTTAGGCTGGTTTTGATCGATTGATAGAGGTCTCCGTCAAGGAAAGCAAAAGAGATTTGTGCTGGTAAGTCTTGGTTCTGGTCGAGGTTCTCGAAGAAATTTTTACGGATGCGAGGGATTTTCAATCCGGCTTTTTTGAAACGCATAATGACTTCGCGTTTGGTAACTAGAAGTTCGCCAGCTTTGAAATTGTCGCCAGCGACAGAACTATCCTCTTTAGTCTTGGCGGGTAGTCCTTCAAAAGAATCGTAGAGCCAGAGGTGCTTTCCTCTAAAATTTGGTTCTTTTTCTAAAATCTTTTGGAAAAGTAGGGAGGTATCGCCTTTATAACAGCCGAATTCTACGACATCGCCGTCAACGTCTACAGAGGATTTAAGAAGTTCCAAAAGGATAGCGGTCTCTTTATCGGAGACTTGTTGTGGTTCGGTTGTTGATTTCATGAGGCTATTTCTTGAGAGTAGCGGCGTCAAGTTCGTCTTTTGAGACATCACCATCTTCGTTAGTATCGAGAATTGCGCCGGCTCTTCTAATCATTTCTTCAAACTCGTCAGTGCGGATAACCCAGACTGGTTTGCTGCCTTCGGCGGCGATGTTGGTATGACGTTCTGGCATATCAGAAACGTTTTTCTGCTCGTCAATGGCAAAACCAAGATAGGAAAGTTTTTGAGTGACGGTACGACGGATTTCATCGGAGCGTTCACCGATAGTTGCAGTGAAGACAATAGCGTCAACTCCACCAAGGGAAGCAGCCATTTGACCGATTAGGCTCTGGACCTTGTAAACGAACATAGCGTGAGCAAAGGTACCGCGCTTGTCACCCTCATCACGGAGGCGGAGAATTTCGCGCATATCATCGGTCTGGCCAGAAACACCAAGAAGACCAGTTTCCTTATTAAGATATTTTTCGATAGATTCATCAGCTTCAAATTTGAGATAGTGTTTGAGGCGAAGAGCAGCAGAAGGATCAATGTTGCCACAGCGGGTAGCCATCATCACACCTTCAAGTGGGGTGTAGCCCATAGAAGTATCAAGAGATTTGCCTTCGAAAACAGCGGTGACGGAAGAGCCACTACCAAGGTGACAAACAATGAGTTTTTCTGGCAAAATATCTTGAGATTTCATATAATTTACGATTGAACCAACGGAGAGACCGTGATAGCCAAAGCGTTTAACATCGGCTTTATCAGCAAGCTCGGTATCAAAAGCGTAGTATTTCATAAGATCTGGGCGATCGGCGTGGAAAGAAGAGTCGGAGATAGCGATAACAGGGGTGCCTTTGAAGGATTTGACAAAGTGCTCAATTTCGCCGGCAACGACTGGAACATGAAGTGGAGCGCGCTTTTTACCTTTTTCAAGCATTTTGAGATATTCTTCATCGACAATGTGATCTTTGGTGAAATATTCGCCTGGACAAGCTACACGAGCAAGAATAGCGTCAAGTTTGGTCATGCCACCAAGGTAGCCTTCTTCGGTTAGGATACGTTCGAGGTTGGCAACGGTGCTAGTTAGTTCTTTGAACTCTTGCTTCAAGACCTTTTTGCTGCCGTCAGCTTTCTTAAGTGTACAGATAATATCTTTACCTTCAAATTCAAAATGCAGGGAACAGACTAGCTCCTGGCCTTTGTACAGGGCATATTTTCTTGAGCTACTGCCTGGGTTGGTAATCAGAATTAGTTTATTTTCCATTATATCTCCTTTTGAATACATTATAACACGGGATTGGTACCCGCAGAGGGACTCGAACCCCCGACACCTTGTTCCGAAGACAAGTGCTCTAATCCACTGAGCTATGCGGGCTTCTTGTGGCGCATTTTTTCTGAATTGCGCCGATTTTATTAATCCAAGTGTTTGCGCTTTTCGCTGTGCTTGTGATTATTGTTGCGATTTAATTTCGCGATTCTTACTTTTTTAGCCATGGGTATATTATACCTTATTTTTAGAGAAAATTAAAGGTGTTTTGGGGCGGTTTCTTAGCTTAATTTTAGGCCTAGTCTTTGGTTTAGTTTTGGGCTTATTTTGACTTAGGTGTTTAGCCGAAGAAGCCGCGTTTTGATTCTTTGAATTCTTTGAGGAGTTCTTTTTGTTTCCTAGAGAGATTCTTTGGAGTTTCTACTATGATGGTAACGATGTGAGGGCCACGATCTCCATCGGCGCGGAAGGGAACACCGTGTCCGGAAAGTTTGAATGGTGTACCGGACTGAGTGCCGGCTGGGACTTTCATAGTGATTGGGCCATCGACAGTCTCGACTTCAATTTCGGTACCAAGAGCGGCATCAACCATAGAAATTTTTTCTTCGGAGAGAATGATAGCGCCATCACGAGTAAGATGCTTATCGGGTTTTACATGAACAACGACATAAAGGTCGCCTTTTACACCGCCTTCCTGTGGCGCTTCGCCACCACGACCCTGTAAGCGGATGCTCATACCGTCATCAATACCGGCTGGAATTTTTAGCTTGATGGATTTACCTTCAGCATTGATAGATTTAGTGGTACCAAAAATGGCCTCTTTAAAATCGATAGTTACGCTGGTGCGATAATCGGCGCCACGCATTGGACGACGTCTGCCACCTGCACCACCGAAGCCAAACAGGGAACCTAGGATATCGTCTAAGCCGCCACCTGCGCCACCAAAATCGAAGTGGATTTCTTGACCATTGAAATTGAAGCTTTGGCCTCCTTGGCCAAAAGGATTTCCTGCTCCGCCGAATGGATTGCCGCTGGCGCCACCGACGCCGGCGTGGCCGAATTGATCATAACGAGCGCGTTTTTGTTTGTCAGAGAGGACTTCGTGCGCTTCGGAAATTTCTTTGAATTTTTCCTCAGCCTCTTTGTTGCCGGGGTTTTTATCGGGATGGTATTTAATCGCCAGTTTGCGGTAGGCTTTTTTGATTTCATCATCAGAGGCGTTTTTGGAGACGCCAAGAACTTCGTAATAGTCACGTTTTGCCATAGTTTTATTATACTTGGTTGGCACTCGAGTGTCAAGAGTGCTAGTGGAGTTTGGAATAGCGTGTTTGAAAAGTGTGATAGGGTCAGGTAAAGGGCGGGGATGAAGGACTAGATAAGTACTTAAAGTGAGATAGCCTCTTATGATATAATTTAGACATGTATCGAAGAGAATTTATGGAGGCGGCAATTGCTGAGGCAAGAGCTGGAATACAAAATAATGATGGCGGGCCGTTTGGTGCGGTGGTGGTGAAGGACGGGGCTATTGTAGCATCAGGGCATAACCATGTACTTTCCAACAACGACTCGACTTGTCACGGCGAAATTGATGCAATTAGAAAGGCTGAGCAGGGGCTCAAGACATATGATTTGTCTGGCTGTGAGATTTATACGACAAGTGAGCCTTGTCCAATGTGCTTAGCGGCTATACTTTGGGCGAATGTTGATAAAGTGTATTATGGTTGCACAATTGAGGACAATGAAAAGATTGGATTTAGAGACTTGAAATTTGACTTAATGATGGGTGGTAGAGCTCGTCTTCCGGAAGGGCTCATGGAAGAGAAAGACAGGGAATTATGTCTGGAGGTGTTTGAAGAGTATAGAAATATGGGTGGGAAGATATACTAGAGCTTACGCGCCTATGTGTTACTAGGAAAGAAGAAAATGCATAAAAAATCGCAAGCTAACACAGTAGTTGAATATATTAGGAATGAATATGGTGCTGAGCCAGAATTTTTGTGGCCAGAGCGGTATCCTGGTTATGCGGTTTTTCGGCATGGAGATAATCGGAAGTGGTTTGCGCTAATGGCCACTATCTCTGCTACTAGTTTGGGGCTAAAAGAAGATAAACAAATTGACGTAATTAATTTGAAGTTTGATAAAAATCAGACTTACGATTTTGCTGAGATGAGCGACCATATCTTCCCAGCTTATCATATGAATAAGAATAATTGGATCACGATTTGGCTTGACGGGACCTTGGCAGACGAGATGGTGTTTGAGCTGATTAGGAAGAGCTATTTGCTTTCTGGGAAATAATTTCTGTTAACTTTGCGTTTAAAATTGCTGTTTGCGTTGATTTTTAACGCAAAGTTTGATTGATATTGCGAAAAAATTTGCTTACGGCGAGTTTGAAAATTTCTGCATTAGGTGAACGTTGCAGAGAACTTATTGATGCAGCAGACGAGATGACGCGCCGCCTCTATAACGTGATTGATTGGATGTTTGAGCATCCGGAATACAATCCTAAGACAAAGGTCATACCGAAGAATGACTACCCTGTTTTAGTAGACGTTACGTTCTGATTAGGAATCACAAGGAAATGAACATTGAACCAATGTAAAGGAATAACTTATTCCTACAATGCCATTGTAAAAAACAATGGAAAATAACGGTTAATTTAGCAGCTAACTCTAACAGGGGTGACTCCACTTGTTTGTAAGTGGATAGAAAAGATAAAAATAAACTGCTTATGCTTGTGGAAAACTTGGTATCTGTGGTAGAATAAAAGTAGTCGAGGCTTCTAGCGAAGTCTTGGAGGTATGTGTTCACGCCGTGGTTGGCGCAGAAGCAAAGAATTCGTTAACAAGCTGGCTAGTCCCGTGTCAACACGAGGCGTAGGTTCTAAACAACCACCTGGTCGTCAGGCCAGTAACGAATCGCCTACACCTCATGCTGGTACAGGACTTTTTTATTAGTAAAATGAGCATCAAAATGAGGTGCTAGTACTTATGAGATAGACATTTGAAAATAAAACTGCGAGCGTATCAGACTACCAGGACAGGCCTGGAGTGAACTTTAATAGATTGTGGAGAAAATAGCCATGGTAGAGATTTTTACTTGGACTGTGACTCGCAACGGCAGGGTAATTCGTGCCAAAAACCATCCTTTTCACTTTTGGATTGATGACACGAAAAATGACTCCGCTAATGCTGAGCCATTAATCGCAAGCTGACCCTGACAAGTCGCTATAAAGTCGCGTAGTTACTAGCACTACACGGCTTTATTTTTTTGGAAACCCAAAAACACAAAGCCCTGCATTTCTAGTTGTTATCTTCGTTACTTTCCATTCTCGCTTATGTTTATGCTTAAGTATTTTAATTATAACCGATTTTTTGAAAAAACAAAACCATGAACATTTTTCACCGCTTATTTACAAGCGGTACTTACAGGGGTGGCACCGCTTATTTATAATCGGCGAGAATAGCGGCAGTACCGATTGTACACAATCGGTGAAATATAGCCAAATTACACAATAAAACAAGAATAAAGCAATACTCCCATATCCACTACAACGGTAGTGGACGACCGATGAGTTTTGTCATTTTAGACCTATTGAAACTTAGCAATAAGTATTGTATAGCTACACATTATTTACTAGACTTATTGTTTCGTACTTTATTCTGATAGTCAGATATCGTTTCGGTACGTTTCATCTTTCGAAATTGGCCAGTCTCATCGATAAAAGCTATACTTTCAACCCTTATGCCATCATGGAAGTTACCAATATCACCAATATCCTGTTTTTCGCCAATCATAGTCCACAAGATAGTATATCCGCTATCAAGAAGCTTTTTGCTGATATTTCCATCGGCGACTAGTATATATGCACCCATTTGTTCATCGACTGCAGGACAAAAAATATCTACATCTTTATTTTGGAAATGCATATTTTTTGTAGTACGCAAATTTAGAAAATCCCGAAGGAAAGGTGACGGCATATTTATTCTCGTCTTAAAGAATCGTGATGATTCAAAGCTTTCCCCACTATATTCTGAAATAGTCGTATAGTAGCCAAATGGAAGTTTTTCTGTTCGATAATTTAGTCTAGCGTCTTTTTCATATAGATGACTAAATACTGGCGTCTTCCTCAATATTTCTCCAAGAAAAACATCATCGTAAGAAAAAGGCAAAGAGAGATCATCATCAAGTGGCGATATCGAGCTCTTATTAAACCATTTTTGGATTAATTGAAGGTCTTCAAGTTTAACAACGTACGAATTGAGATGAAGCCATAATTCTTTCATTCTCCTTTCGTCGGAATGTTTTGTCCAAATTGGCCAGTTAATAAGTGCAGTGTACTTTTTTCCTTCTTTTTTCGGAAAAATAATATCCTTTATATCTAATAGGTCGCTTTGGTCAAGTAGCCATTCCTGAGAGTCCTTAATACTGAGACTCGGCTTCCACCAAACATCTAAACCGTCATTAAAACCACTTGGATAATGGTCCTCTACGTAACCATCTTTATTTACTATTAGCCAATATGGGATCGTAGGATCATAGCTTCGTTCGTTAAAGATTAATGGATCCTGATATACAATGGGGCATGAATCACTATAGCTATCTTCAAATATATAATATTTCGATGACTCTATAGCCATAAGTTCAAAAAGGCTTATCCATTGATATTTCTTACCGATTCGTTCAGTTCTCAGCCCACTATTATTACTCATCTGCAAATGATCAGATCTCGAAACTGCATCATCAAAATCTTTATGAAGTTTTTGACTCCATCCCAAGTCTAAGACATTTTGAAAAATCCATCTTCTAGCATACGAAATATCGTATTTTCTTTTGCGATACCTATCGTAAGGAGTCTTGTTTTCCGCAATATATGAAGAGATATGTTTATACAACTTTTTTTGACTGAGACTAAGACTAGCAATAAAAGATTTCAGAGACTCTCCTATCTCTTTCACAGAATCCGAAGCTGGAATTGCTTCTCCGCCCATAGACCTATTCTTACCAAATAATAGTAAAGACATCACGATGTCTTTACTATGATACTTTTTTGACCTGTATTCGTCGAGTTTACATTCCTGATCGTGAGAAAGCGATTCTATGAAGGAGTGATAATAACAACAGTCCTTGCTTATTTTTGAGCTTAATCTTATACTGCTTAAATTGCTGAAAGCAGACCCCATTGTGTAATTGCCAAAATCAGCTATAACGCTGCCTTCAGGATAAAGAACGGAGTTAATAATTGATCTACAATCATTAGCGATAGGGATGTTGTCATATTTTTTCAAGATAGTTTTTACTGACGGGACTCGCTTTCTCAACGGTGCATTATAGTTATATGGTGGCATACAGCGTTTCATAATCTTGTTGTTTAATGATTGGTATCTGTCTTGGCACAAGCAAATGATTTCTTTCGCATATTGATCGATCATTATATTCGGGGTACGGCTTTCATTTCGAAAAATATTCTCATCAATATACTTAACTAGCTTAAGAAAACTATTTCTCTGGTTCTTCTCGTAGATAGCGAAATTATATGCTATTGCGTATAGCCGTTCTACTATATACGGATCATCGCAGCGCTCAAAGTCTTTAATTAGAGAAAGAATATTTTTAATATCGCCCTCTAGCAACTTAATTATCGCAAAGGTAGCCCTATCCCTAATGCTTTGGTTTGTCGAAGCTAAGAACCACGCGAGTGCCAGAGCGGACGAATATTTCTGAGCGATAGAAGAACCATCACAAAAGCCGGAAAACGTCCAACTGCATAGCCTATTAAAAGAACCGTCGTCACGAGTTGCATAATAGTATAAATACTTCTGCCAAAAAGAATCTCTGACCGGCATTTTATTATGAAGCATCATCTGATGGAACTTTCTTGAGCTAAAAGGATGGTTTGGTATAGTAGTTACCATCAATAAACAATTAAGGTATTTTGCCCTATGCGAAGACGAATTAATGGTTCTCTGCAAATACGCATTTAGCACTCCTTCATCCATACATGGAACTCTAGATTTAATATCTCTCCAAATAATACTATTGAGTATACCTTCGAATAAGCAGTCATCGGCTAGATACCTCTTAGGGACAATAGCACACAACTCCGTTCCGCGAGATCGCTCAGGTATTTGAATTGCTAGAGCTTCAATTAAGCCATAATTCCGTCTTGATAGGGCCTGCTTTAATAATTGCCCTTTTCTTATGTGCTTGAGTAAATCTACGGTAGGCATTTTTCCTATCAAGTTTAAGTAAAATCTTACAATTAAGTGATCGCTAAATTTCTGGTATGTAAACTCATAATCCAGGCCTTTTTTCGCGCCAGTTTTAATATCGAAGCGAGTAACTTCTCTAAGAATTCCATTAGCACAAAGCAATTCTATTACCTTGTCAGTTTTTCCAGAAAATTTCATGTTGCTAGACAGAATCATGACGAGATCTTCTCTCGAGATTCTTGCTACATCATTACTTTGTTTGCCCAAGAACAAAGCCATTTGCTTCACTATCCCATTCCAAACGTCTTTTCTGCCAAGTGGCACTCCAAGGTCATTCGCAATTAATCTTGTCTTGTTTACGACATACTGTTCAAATACATTAGTCATGATATGACCTCTTGGGCGTTTTTCTATTTTTGCTCCAGAATATGACTCGCAATATATCTTTAAGAAAAGTGGATTTCTAAACTCGTTAAATAAAACTGGGGTCTCGGCCACATCTTTAAGGTTATAATGTTGAAAATACTTTATCATTGCATCCCACTCTTGAGCACCTTCTAAAAAACCAAGATGCATAATCATAGGTAAATCCCATTTTTCTATGCCAGTAGACTTTTCGTAACCACTCCTAATGCTCAGAATGATAGAAACGCCAAAGTCACTAGATAATTTTTCCAGGCTTTTCCAGTCCATTGCTGGGTTTTCATTGATTGCATCAATGACTATACAGATCCTATTTACTTGTCCTTTTAACTTTTTTAGGTGCCTTAAAAAACCAGTTGATTCTTTAAAACCAAGCCTATTTGCAATAGCGTTAATTGGATCATTTCCAGGCAAGTCATCCGCAAGAAATAGATAAATATTTCGATTTACAATCTTATTTTTGACGTAATCACATAATAAATGAGTTTTTCCTATGCCACCTTCGCCATAAAGTAGTGCGATATTACTCATAAATAGCTTCTTATTATCATTAGATAAAAGAGCGCTTATATCATTTATGGCCACCATCAGCTCACTTAGAATATAATCATGTACGCGGTTTTCTTCTACCTTGCTTTTGTCTATTTTATTATTTAGTAAAATCTTATATGCTATTTCGCATTTTTTAATAGCATTGTCCCATTCTTTTTCGTTTACGTCCTTACTAGCTAAAAAGCCCTCAATACTAATTTGCACGTCGCTAATTGACGTTTTGATTTTTTCTATTTGCAAATTCTTCAAGGAAATTTTTCCAAGATTTGATGCCGCCTGCCTAAAGAGATCGAAAAATTTTTTGTCGTGAAGCACTATGTCCATCAATCTGCATGGCTCATTAACTTGGATATTTAATTCTTCGCTATATCTATCCCCGGCGCATTTTATTGCACGCCTTAAGCATTCAGCTTGTTTGTCTTTTGACAAGATATTGTTGTTCATTGCAGAAAAAGCTCGCAAATATTTTGCTTGATTTACTCTAATAATTATATCATAACGTGCATAAAACACCTTAGGTGCCTTCAGGAAAAGGGCGTTTTATGGTAAAATAGTAGTAGTTATTTATTTATTAATTTGCGGCAAAAATATGGATAATTACACCAATAAAAAAGAACTTAGCGAGGAAGATATTAAGAATCGCTACATCACGCCGGCATTAAATAGTGCCGGATGGAATAACGATGAGTTTCGCATGGAGCTCAAAGTCAAAACACAATTTACTGATGGAAAGATTAGTCTAAGTGGCAATCGTGCCCATCGTGAAAAACCAAAATTTGCTGATTACGTTCTCTATACTGAGATAAATTATCCAATTGCCGTAGTGGAAGCAAAAGATAACAACCACACCGCAATTTATGGCCTACAACAGGCTATGGATTACGCTGTAAAACTAGACATCCCATTCGCCTACAGCTCGAATGGTGATTATTTTGTTGAGCACGATTTTCTAACCGGCCAAGAACGCGACATTCCTCTCGCGGCGTTTCCTGGAAAACCAGAACTATTAGCACGTTTAGCACGAGCAAAAGGCGAAGTGCCAAGCGTCAAATACTTCACGCCAGAACAAGATATTATTAAGCAGCCATACTACTCAGGCCAAAATACAAATACGCCACGCTATTATCAGCGTATTGCAATAAACCGCACAATCAATGCTGTAGCAAATGGCCAAAACCGCATTCTGCTTGTTATGGCAACTGGTACAGGTAAAACTTACACCGCATTCCAAATTATTTATCGCTTACTAAAGAGCGGCATGAAGCGCAAGATTCTCTACCTCGCAGATCGCAACATCCTTGTCGACCAATCTATCGAACAAGACTTCAAGCCACTTGAAAGATCCATTCATAAGATTAACTTCCGCAAAGACACGCGCGAAACAATTGGCGCCTACGACGTGTACTTCTCGTTATATCAACAACTTGCAGACCGCGATAACGACGACCTTGGCGATGAAGAAGATTACGACGAGGATGGAGACGGTGTAATTGAGAATGGCGACGTTTCAAGCCGCCTCGAACAGTTATTCTCTCGCGATTTCTTTGACCTTGTTATTGTGGATGAGTGTCATCGCGGTAGCGCAAAAGAAGCAAGCAACTGGCATAAGATCCTGGAGTACTTTAACGGCGCAACTCAAATTGGTATGACTGCCACACCAAAAGAAACAAACGACGTTTCGAATATCAGCTACTTTGGCGAACCGGTCTATACTTATAGCCTCAAAGAAGGCATTGAGGACGGTTTCTTGGCACCTTTCCACGTTATTGAAGAAACTACCAACATTACTGACGGTTGGCGCCCTATAGCCGGCCAATTGGACGAAAATGGCAACGAAATTCCAGATCGTATTTATACCAATTCCGATTTCGATACAAATATCGTACTCCGCGATCGCACTCGTGAAGTAGCTGCAAAGATTACTGATTATCTCAAATCAACCGACCGTATGCAAAAGACGATCGTTTTCTGCCCTACCGAGGATGCTGCGGATAGAATGCGAAAAGAGCTCATCAACTTTAATAGTGATATGGTTCAAGAAAATCCAGACTATATCGTACGTATTACTGGTGGCGACAAATTTGGTAAGGACAAACTCGATTATTTCATTTCCGTAAGCGAGAAATATCCAGTAATCGCGACTACATCAAAACTACTATCTACTGGCGTAGATTGCAAGATGGTGAAGTTGATCGTACTAGACGAAGTAATCGGTTCCATGACGGAATTTAAGCAAATCATCGGTCGCGGTACACGTTTACGTGTTAACGAGGGTAAAACTCATTTTGCAGTTATGGACTTCCGCGGAAATACTAAACAATTCGCTGATCCAAAATGGGATGGTCCAGTTGAAGTCAGTCCTGGCTATGCGCCTGGAAATGGCGGCGACACAAAACCGGCATCGACTGGCGGTGTGATTACATTCGTCGATGATGAAACGCCAATTGTTGATTCTGATGGCTGCAAGGTCCAGGTCGTAAACGAAGAAGTAAAAATCTATGACTTTGAAAGTGGTAAGCTAATTCGCACCGAAAGTCTTTCCGATTACATAAAGCGCACGTTCACCGAAATGTTTCCAACAATAGAAGATTTCAATGATATTTGGCTAGGCCATGCGTCAAGAAATGTGGCCGAGCATGATATTGCCGCAAAAGGTATCGATCTAGAAGCGTTCAAGAACGAGACGAATTCTGAGGATGTGGACGATTATGATTTTATTCGCGAGTTAGTATACAATTTACCGGCTAAATCGCGCTACGAGCGCGCTAAGGCGGTCAGAGAGGGTAATTTCCTCGATAGATATCCAGACGAATTCCAAAAGACCATCATTAACCTACTTCTAGACAAATACGTAGAGTTCGGCCTAGATGAAATTGAAAAGACATCCGTACTAAAGCTTGAAGAATTCGAACAGTATGGAAGTCCAGTTAGAATAGCTGAAAGATTTGGCGGAATTGAAAGCTACGATGAAATGAAAAAAGACTTAATTAAAGAATTATATAAATAATTCAGAAAGGACCAAAATGGCAAGCATCTCAACATTTGTAAAATCAATCCGTCAAATAATGTGGAATGACGCTGGTGTTAACGGTGATGCGCAACGTATCGAGCAGCTCACATGGATGCTTTTCTTAAAGGTTTATTCTGAAAAAGAAAAGGAATGGAAATTCGAAGATCCTAACTGGACTTCAATTATTCCGGAAGAATGCCAGTGGAATAACTGGGCCCATGATGATTTTTCCGGCAAAGCCATTACTGGCGATAAACTACTCGATTTCGTAAATAGTACGCTTTTTCCGACCTTAAGAAAACTTGAGGTTACAAATGATACGCCAATTAAAAAATCAATCGTAAAGACGACTTTTGAAGACGCAAACAACTATATGAAAGATGGTGTGCTTCTTCGTCAGGTTTTAAATATAATTGACGGGATTGATTTTGGAGATTATGAACAATCTCATGCATTTGGAGAAATTTATGAATCAATTTTACTTGAACTTCAAAGCGCTGGTTCTTCTGGCGAATTTTATACGCCACGCGCCGTAACTGAATTTATAGCTGAAATGGTAGACCCAAAAGTCGGCGAAAAGATGGCGGACTTTGCTTGTGGCACCGGCGGGTTCTTGACGAGTTGGATTCACCAGCTAGAAAAGAAGACCAAAAGCACTGCGGACCGCGAAGAACTTGGAACATCAATTTATGGCATCGAGAAGAAGCAATTCCCATACATGCTCTGCGTTACAAATATGCTTCTCCATGGCGTAGATGTGCCACAAATTTATCACGATAATTCGCTCACAAAAAACGTACTCGATTATACCGAAAAAGATAAGTTTGACGTTATTTTAATGAATCCACCCTACGGTGGAAAAGAAAAAGCGGACGTTAAAAGTCATTTTCCTAAAGATATTGCATCTAGCGATACGGCCGACCTATTTATGGCGGTAATCATGTATCGCTTAAAGAAGAATGGTCGCGCGGCAGTAGTGTTGCCGGACGGTTTTCTGTTTGGCGGCGACAACGCAAAAGTCGCATTAAAGAAAAAACTGTTAAGCGAGTTCAATCTTCATACAATCATCCGCTTACCAGGTAGTGTATTTGCGCCATACACATCAATTGCGACAAACCTGCTATTCTTCGATAATACCGGTCCAACCAAAGAAACCTGGTTCTATCGCATGGATATGCCAGCTGGCCGCAAAGCATTCAATAAAACTAACCCTATTGCTCTAAAAGATCTAGCGCCAGTCAGAGAATGGTGGAGTGATCGTAAGGTAATTGAAGACGAGAAAAAGAGCGAAGACTCTGCAATAACTTATAAGTCTAAGAATTATACTGCAGAAGAAATTGCCGATCATGGGCATAACTTAGACTTGTGCGGGTTTCCACAAGAAGAAAAAGTAGTCCTAAGCCCAGAAGAAACGATTACGAACTTTATCGCAAAGCGCGAAGCGCTAGAAAAAGAAATCGACGCAAAGCTGGAAGAATTAAAGCAATTATTGGAGATTAAATAATGTCCACAATTTGTGATGATTTACGCGCAGCGATCCTTCAAGCTGCGATGCAAGGAAGTCTTACCGACTCCAACGGTGAATCTTGGAATGAATCGAAGATCGAAGATGTTTGCGAGCTATGTACTGGCAATAGCATATCCGAGAACGTAAAAAAAGCTAAGTATATAAAAGTAGTTGAAGGGCGAAACTATATCGGAACTAAAGATCTACTATTCAACCATTCATTTAACTACGAGAACGGTGTCAAAATTCCATTTGACGAAACAAGTTTTAGAATAGCTAATCGCGGTGATATTCTTCTTTGTATAGAAGGTGGTAGCGCTGGGAAAAAAATCGGAATTCTCGAAGAAGACGTGAACTATGGCAATAAATTATGCCGGTTTTCTCCAAATGATAAGTTAAATAATAGATTCCTATATTTCTACATTCAATCGCCATTATTTCAAGAACAATTCTCCGGTAGCATGACCGGCATTATTGGTGGAGTATCAATTAAGAAAATAAAAGCTATTACAATCAAATATCCAGACATTGCCGAACAAAAACGCATCGTAGAAAAAGTCGACGAGCTCATGAATCGCGTCGCTGATTTAGAACAATCATCTGACGCTCTCGCGTCGCTGAAAAAGGCTTTCCCTGACGATATTAAGGCTTCTTTGCTGCAAGCCGCAATGCAAGGCAAGCTGACCAAACAATTGTCAGAAGACGGTAACGCGGAAGATTTACTCGAAGAAATTACAATCAGCGAATCTATTGGCGCCAGAAAAGTTAAAAAGAAAACAATTGAATCCGACTCATATGAGGAATCGCTTTTTGAAATACCAAGTTCTTGGAAATGGGTAAAGCTTGGCAGTGTATGTATTATAGCTAGAGGAGGATCTCCGCGCCCCATCAAAGATTTCTTGACAGAATCTGTTGACGGGATAAACTGGATAAAAATTGGCGACACCGATAAAGGTGGAAAATATATTTGGTCTACGAAAGAACGCATCAAAAAAGAAGGATTGGCTAAAAGCCGAATGATTCACGCTGGGGATTTCTTATTAACAAATTCTATGAGCTTTGGTAGGCCGTATATATCAAAAATAGATGGATGTATCCATGACGGTTGGCTCGTAATAAGCCAAAGTAAGCCTATATTTGATGAAAATTACCTTTTCTATGTCTTGTCCTCTAGATTTATGTATTATCAGTTTTGCGGAAAAGTAAGTGGCGCAGTAGTAAAGAATTTAAACAGCGACAAGGTCGCAAATTCAGTCGTTCCATTACCTCCACTAGCAGAACAAAAACGCATCGTAGAACGCCTAGAAAAACTAATGCAAAACATTAACGCGGTGGGAGATTTAATCGCGAGCGAATAATGTTAGACTTCCTGAATAATAACGCTGGATTTGTGGCAATACTGGGCGTTATTGTTGGGTGGATGCTTTCTTCTTTGACGAGCCTAATCTTATATCATCGACAAAAGAAAGATGACGAAGAAAAAGACCAAAAAGAACGTTTCAAACATAAAGGTGAGCTTTTGGCGTCGGACGGCATGAGCATTCCGAACGAAAAAATATATAATGCCAAAAACATCAACGCTTTATTCTGCTCTTATAAAGCTAGCCTAAATACGAACGGAGAAGTTGATATAGAATTACCAAAAGGCATCAGTAATAGTAAGAAACTGAAACACCATATGGTTTATCTCGAAAATATTGGAGAATCAGATATCAATGATTTAGAGATTGCAGTAGAATCGCCGAAACATCATGTACTAATCGAAAAGAGCCATATTGAAGAATATGCTAAAAAAGGCTGGGTGAATTACGGAATTCTTTTAGACCGGAAAATTCGTAAAGGCGAAGTAATATTACTAACGATCTATTATTTCGAAGACGATCCGATTGTAAGTTTATTTAGCGCTTCGCTTTTGTTGTTTTATCATGACTCGCTTAACAACGTTTGTGAACAGGCTCTATTTCCAGAACAAAATAATACATACCCACCTTCATTAATAACCTTGAAAGAATGGCGCACGCACGTTGATGTAAATAAAAACCTAGACCATTGGAAAAGAAGATTAAATAATAAAAACCTCTGATCCCTACGAAGACCTTTTATGAAACTACAAGGTACGCACCCTTTTGCAATAATCAGTAATTGCGGCAGTCCTCGCAGGGTTGTCGTATTTTAGCTTGGTTCGAACTATTCTTCAACTAGTACAAATTGCTTATGCTTGCGTTATTGAACCGCTGACATATAATGGTCGCAAGACGATAAGTCTTTGTGGAGGAAAGTCACAGCTCGTAAATATTAACTTTAATAAAAAGGCACGGACCATGTTTGGATGCTTTATTGATCTCCCCGAAAAAGGAGACGAAAGTGTGGAACAGGATACCACAACAGACGATCAAAACGCAGTTGCCAACCTTATTGGAATACTGCAACTTGCAGAACAAATTAACACTAACGACGAGACCATCAACGTAACTCATATTGCGGCGAGTGCAACGACGGCATTATCGTCACATACTTGCTTTAATTTCTTTAGTTGGTATAATTTGTTGCTAACAAACAAAAAGATTGGAGTTTAGCAATGAATATACTAGACTACGTAGGAATGGCGCCAGAGCCTACCGCGAAGCCTTTGCGTTACGTCATGTACGTGCGTAAATCTTCCGAACCAGGTGAAATTTGAACCGGTACTTCCTGACGAAAATCTTTTCTATAACTTTTATGCTATAATATAACTATGTTCGGGTTGGGCATAGATTCTGATATGATAAAGAGGCGAGTGAGAGCTTGCGACTATCTGACAGTCGCGCAGCTCTTTTTGCAGGATAATTTCTTGTTAGAGCGTCCGCTTAGCTTTGAGGACATTAAGCCACGTCTACTTGGACACTGGGGAACGTGCCATGGTATTAATGTTGCCTATGCTAATTTGAAGGCGTTTTTTGACAGCCAAAACCAACAAGATGATTTCCAATTCATTCTTGGCCCAGGACACGGTTTTCCAGCTTTACAGGCTAATCTTTTCCTAGATGGTGAGCTTCTAAAAGTCGATTCAGAAGCCAAGCGCAATCTAGATGGTATTAAATATATCTGTAAAAACTTTTCTTGGCCGGATGGTTTTCCATCGCACGCTAGCCCGATGACTCCTGGAGTAATCTCTGAGGGTGGGGAACTAGGCTATGCGCTCGGAATCGCTTATGGTGCAGCTCTAGGTCATCCAGAAAGGACGATAGCCGTATTGCTAGGTGATGGTGAATTTGAAACGGCAACAGCGCTTTCTTCTATGAACTTAGTAAAGCTCTTTAACACGCCAAATAACGGCAAAGTCTTACCGATTTTGCACCTCAATGGTTATAAAATTTCTGCGCCAACTATCTATGCTAGAAAATCAGAAAGGGAACTGATGGAACTCATCCGTGGCTTTGGATATGAGCCAATCTTGGTAAATGGAGACGATATAGAAGAATTCCAAAACGCTTTAGCTAGAATTCAAAATTATTATGCTAAATTTTATAACGCTTTTGCTAAAAACGAAGTCGCTTTTGCTAAAAGTCAAACCATTTATGCTAAAAATCAAAGTACCTATGTTAAAAATTCACCATTTATTATCATGAAAACGGAAAAAGGTGAGACCGGTCCAGAATACGTAAAAGGCCAGAAAGTAGAAGGAAATTATCTTGCGCACCAAATTCCACTAAAAGAGGCTAAAACCGACAAAGATGAGTTAGATATTCTGGAGAAATGGTTGAAATCGTATCATTTTGAGGAGTTGTTCTCAGAGACGGAGGGATTTTCGCTATGAATAATGTAGAGGGCTATCACAAGATGAAAGATTTTGCCGAAGCAAAACAACTGGAATTTCCTGAAGACCTATTTGGCCCATCAGAAATAAAAGAGCCAGGGAAAGACCACTATTCCTCCGCAGAAAAACTAGGCGAAATGCTAAGAGAAACTTTCAAAAAAGACCCGCATTTCTATCTGTTTTCTCCAGACGAGACTACTAGCAATAAGCTTGAGAAATCATACGAAGTAACTAGCAGAGCATGGGCGTTGCCGATCAAATCTTGGGATATGCCAGAGGCAAAAGATGGTAGAATTGTGGAGCTACTATCAGAGAATACTCTTTTTGCAGTGATGGTTGGACATGTTCTAGAGGGCGAACAGGCAATGATGACAAGTTATGAGGCATTTTTCTCCATTATCACCTCGCAGATTTTACAATATATTAAATTCTTAAAACAGAGTGAAACAATCCCATGGAGAAATCCAGTACCGGCAATCAATTTGCTTTCTACTAGCACCTGTTGGCGTCAAGATCATAATGGCTTCTCTCATCAGTCACCGATGTTAATTTCCACTCTTCTAAGCAACCCTTCCAACAAGGTGAACTGCCTATTCCCAGTAGATGATGTGGTGGCTGCAAGAGCATACGAATTTATGTATAAATCGAAAAACGTAGTTAATCTTGCAACGTTTAACAAAACTGAAGAGCCACGTTGGATTGACAAAAATCACGCTAAGTTCCAGTATGAGCAAGGCGCAAGTATTTTCGGATTTGCGAGCGAAAATGACCCAGATTATATCTTTACAGCGGCAGGAGATATTGCGACTAGAGAAGCTATTTATGCAATAAATATCCTAAAACAAGATATGCCAGAAAAGAGGTTTAGATTTGTAGGGATCAATGCACTCTCTTATAGAGCGATTGGTACAACTAACAGCAAGATGTCGAACGAAAAGTTTAACGAGTATTACACTACCGATAAGCCGATCATCGCGAATTTTCATGGATATGCTGACACTTTAAAGACGATATTAGTAAATTATGCGAATCAAGACCGTTTGAGTGTGCATGGCTTTGAGGAACAGGGAAGCACCACTACGCCTTTTGAAATGCTAAGGTTAAATCATGCTTCACGCTATGATCTAGCAATTGATGTAGCGACAAAAGAAGGCAGGGAAGATTTGGTGGCAAAATACAGCAGTATTATTCAAGACAACGCAAGGCACGCCCGTGAATACGGCGAAGATATGCTATAATATTCTTTATGGAAATTATTACGTTAGTTGCGGTACTGATTTTACTTGCAGAAACATCTGCGTTAGTTGTTAAGGCTTATACAAAGACACGTCCAAAATCTAATCGTCGTAAGGTCTACGTTGACACGTCGGCGCTAATTGATGGTAGGATTGTTGATGTAGCCAAGACTGGCTTCATCTCTGACGATCTTTTTATTCCACGCAGTGTAATCCGAGAATTGCAGCTTTTGGCTGACGGAAAAGATAAGGACAAACGCGAAGCAGCTAGACGTGGCATGGATAATGCTAGCGAGCTTGAACGTGTGGTCTTTTGCAACGTTGCTATTCTTCAGGATGAGCTAGACCGTACTCCGGTAGATGAACGTTTGATTGCTCTTGCTAAAGAGAATCACGGAGCGATTTGCACCAATGATTTTAACCTGCAAAAAGTAGCAGAAACTGAGCATATTGATGTTCTGAATGTGAATGATTTGGCACTTGCAGTGAGAGACGAATACTCTGTCGGCGATCGTATCACGGTTAAAATTACGGCTGAGGGTAGTAATAAAGGCCAAGGCGTAGGACATCTTGATAATGGTATTATGGTGGTGGTAGATAATGCTGCAAAAAGCATCGGTTCAGAAATAGAAGTAGAAGTGTTGCGTTTCATGCAAACGCCATCTGGTAGAATGATTTTTGCTAGACGTGCAAGACGCAATAAGAAGTAACTGTTAGTCGCCTTACAACGTGTCGCTTGCTTCGTAGCCGTTAGAATCGGTGATTACAATCTTTACTACTTTTTCTTTGCCAGTTGGTTCGTATTTGAACTTGAGGGAAGTACCAGATACCGAACCGCTTTCTTCGGTCTTGCCGTCAACTACGAGGGCAAAGCTCTTGAGGTCGGCGGAGCCTTTAGTGACTACGGCAGACAGGACTTTTTTGCCGTCTTTAACAGTATTGTAGATACTGACAGTCGGACCTTTATAAGCACAGTCGTCAGTCTCGTCGCGGTTGTAAGGTTCTGGGACGTTGTAAATCTCTTTTTTAGTAATAGGATCGATAGTTTTAGTAACTTCTACGGACACCTTTTGATCAGCTGGGGTACAAGATGATGCCAGCTTGTTGGTGTATTTATTGAAGGTGAGAGTTTCGGTAGTAACACCAGAAGTCTTAGAGTTATACCAGCTTGGCCAGATATCGGTTTGGCCATTGACAGTTAATCTTTGCATACCTGCTGGTTGAGGAATAGCTTGGTTGGCAGTCCATTTGCCTTCGCTTGCATAAAGTTGGGTGTGGACAGGTTCTACGTAATCGGCGATGACGCGACGAACAAGCGTATTGGAGCTATTAGAAAGGCCGGAGCCATCATGATTACCATTCCAGACAGCAGTGGCGATTACTGGGGAATAATCAACCATCCAAGAGTCTTTAGCAATAGAGGCATTAGAAGTGGTAGAAGTACCAGTCTTTACTGCAGTCCAAACGTTTGGTACTACGAAGCCGAATGAAGAACCCTGGGAGCCAAAGGTAATAGAACGAGCGTTAGCGTCAGAAAGGATGCTTGATAACATGTAAGCGACCTGTTCGTCGTAGACTCTCTCGCCTGCAGAATCAGTCCAGCTTTCGATGATATCACCAGATGAATTTTTAAGTTCTAGAACGTAGGCAAGATCTTTATAGACGCCACCACGAGCGATAGAGGCATAAGCATTAGCATGCTCAACTGGAGTAACGGTACAACCAGAGCCAATTGCTACTGAAAGGCCGCCAGTGAAGTTATCACCAGCACAGTAGGATTTTTCTCCTAGACCTTGAGCAACTTTGATGCTGTTTTCTACGCCATTAATATACATAGCTTTGACGGCTGGAATGTTGAGAGAACCAGCAAGTGCACGGCGAATGGTGACGTTGCCATACCAAGTACCGGTATAGTTCCTAAGAGCACAAGTACCAGTATAGCCTGCACAGTAGATAGAGTCGATGTTTTCGTCTTTTAGAATGCTACCTGGGCCATAGTTTTGGCCTTCACGTTGCATAAAGAGTGGGCCGTAATCGACGATAGGCTTGATAGAAGAGCCTGGCTCTAGTTGGGAAGTGGCGGCGTTGACCTCGCCATAGCCTGGGATGTTCCAGTCGGCAGAGCCAACCATAGCGATAACTTGGCCAGTGCCAACATCTACAGAGGCGAGAGCAATATTGTCGCTGCCATTCTGAGACATTAGAGCAGCACCGTTTGCGACGGCTTGTTCTGCCATTTGTTGAGCACGATAATCAAGAGTAGTCTTGATGGTAAAGCCGCCGGCACGCATGGTCTTAACGCCATATTTTTCTTCTAGCATATCTTTGACTTCTAGAACGAAATGTGGAGCCTTGATATTGTCATATTGATTAGTTTCCGGCTTGATAGTATCAAGAATGTTAACTTTTTTAGCTTCCTCAGCTTCTTCCTTAGTGATATAGCCAAGTTCAGCCATCACATCTAGAGTGTATTGTTGACGCCAGATTAGGGCTTCGTGGCCATATTCATTGTATGGGTTTAAGACTGCTGGATTATTAGGAATAGCAGCTAGGAAGGCAGATTCAGCAAGGGTCAAATCTTTAGCGCTTTTACCAAAGTAGGTTTGAGCACCAGATTCTACACCGTTACGACGACCACCGTAAGGTGACTCGTTTAGATACATGGTAATAATCTGCTCTTTGTCATACATTTTTTCGAGCTCGATTGCAAGAATAGCCTCTTTGATTTTACGAGGGATGCCGGAGAGACCACGATCTTTGGCCTCGTCAGAGAAGTAAACTTGTTTAATCAGCTGCTGAGTAAGAGTAGAACCACCCTGGACGCTTTTACCAGTGATAGTGGAAAAACCAGCACGGATAAGACCCCAGAGGTCAATGCCATTGTGATTATAGAAGTTGCGGTCCTCAATAGCAACAGTTGCTTGGCGCATATAAGTCGAGATATCGTCACCGTCAACTACGAGACGATAATCGCCATCGCCTTTGTCTTCCCAAAGCACTTCGCCGTTTCTATCAAGATAGGTGTTGACAGTATCGGTTACCTTGAGTTCGTCAAGTTGGATTTGATCAAGATCTTTCTTGTAGTAAAGGAAAAGCGCACCAATAGTAATAATAAGAATTAAAATTGTAGCGGCAACAATCTTTAGGAAAGTCTTGAGACCGCGCATTGAAAACCAATAATGGAAAACGCGTTTTGGATGAAAGTGCATCAAAAAGCGTTTAACCGGCTCTTTTGGTAAGCTGGCTAGATCTTCTGCACGCTTCTTAGCTTTTTTATCTTTTTTAACTTTGCTTCGATAAACAAGGCTAGAATATGTGCTCATGCTCTTGTTTTTGGCATGCTTAACCAAGCTCTTTTTTGGTTTTGGAGCTTTAGCAGCCTCTGATTTTGAATTTGAACTCTTTTTACCCATCTATTCTATTATATCACGAAGTGAATAAAAATATGCTATAATTTAGGTATTATGACATTATCGGAAGAGCTAATTTGGCGTGGCTTTCAAGCAGAAACCACTATTAAAAACCCAAAATTTTTAGATGAAAAAACGCACAAGTTTTATCTAGGTGCAGACCCATCGGCTGATTCTTTAACGATTGGGAACCTTGCTGCTCTTATGATGTGCGCAGTTTTTGCTAGACATGGTTATACCCCTTATTTATTAGCTGGTGGAGCTACCGGCCAAATTGGTGATCCAAAAGACACGACGGAACGTGAACTTAAGCCAATTGAGGAGATAGAATACAACAAACAGTGTATTGCTGCACAGATGGAAAGGGTGCTAAAAAATGCAGCGCCTAAGCTTTCCAAAGTGGAGATGCTCGATAATTATGATTGGTTTAAAGATATGGGTTACCTTGAGTTTTTGCGTACTGTGGGCAAAAACTTTTCGATGACGCAGCTGATGGACCGCAAATTTATTCAGTCACGTATGGGCGAGGGCGGTAGCGGCATATCATACGCAGAATTTTCTTATACACTAATTCAAGGCTATGATTTTTACCATCTCTACAAAGAATATGGTATTGATTTGCAACTTTGCGGAGCTGATCAATATGGCAATGCTTCGTCTGGTATTTCCTTGATACGCAAACTTGAAAACGGGGAAGCACATGTTTGGTCTACTCCGTTAATTATCGACCCAGCTTCTGGCCGTAAATTTGGGAAGTCGGAAGGGAACGCTGTATGGTTATCTGGTGTCCCTGCTAAGTTGCCCGATGGGCTATATTCCGAGAATTATACGCCAGTTTTCGATTTTTATCAGTTCTGGCTTTCTCAGCCGGATAACTCAGTAGAATACCTTTTGAAGATTTATACCGTGTACACTCGTCCGGAAATTGAGGAAATTTTGAAAAAGCATGCTGAACACCCAGAAGAACATCTAGCACAAAAAGCTTTAGCAAAAGGCGTAACGGAAATTGTCCATGGTATTGATGCAACAAATGCAGTTGTTGCGCTTTCTGAGAAATTATTTGCTCGTGATGCGGTATTTTCTGATAGTGACATTGAGCAGGCTGCATTAGTGCTCCCAGTTAAACCGCTTGGTGCAACTTTATTGGACGATTTGGTTTGTACAGGTCTTGCTTCTTCTAAAGCACAAGCTAGGCAACTAATTTCTTCCGGTGCAATTTCGGTTAATGGAAAGAAAATTACAGAAGAAAAAACAGTCGTAAATTTCCCATCTATTCTAAAAAAAGGCAAAAATAAATTCGCCGTAGTGAAATAGTAAGTTGGGAGTAAGGTAAGATGGAAGATTTGCAAGCAAAAATACAAGAGCAGATTTTGCAGCTTTTTGGTGTAGAAATGCCTGTTCAGATTACGGTTGCTCCTGAAGAGTCTGGCGCAGATTATGCGACTAATGTAGCAATGCAGCTTGCAGGTTGGCTGAAAAAAGAGGGAATTTTAAAGGAGGATGGCACACCTTTTGCTCCTAGAGACATAGCATTGAAGCTTATTGATGGACTCTCTGACATATCTTTTGATGTTGAAATAGCAGGGCCTGGATTTCTGAATTTTATATCACGAGATGAATATTTTAAGGAATTGCTGGCTGATATGACCGCAAATTTCGAGAAAAATATATCTTCTGATGAATACTCTGGGCAAACTGTGATTTGCGAATTTTCTGATCCTAATCCATTCAAGGTATTGCATGTTGGACATCTTTATACTTCTATGATGGGTGACAGTATTTCTCGATTGGTTGAGTTTGCCGGTGGCAAAGTAGTGCGCGCGAATTTTGGAGGCGATGTTGGGCTGCATGTAGCCAAGACGCTTTGGGCAATGCAAAAGAATGGATTAACTGCAGAAGCTCTAGAAGTTAAAGATTCTGATGGAAATGGTATCGTATCGTCTGAAGAAATTGCTAAGAAAGTAGAAATTATTGCGCAAAACTATGTAGAAGGAACAAGGGCCTACGAGGATGACGACCAGGCGAGAGCGGAGATTACAGAGTTTAATAAAACAATTTATGCGATCAATGCCGATGATATTCATGATACCCCACTTGCAAAAATGTATTGGACGGGTAGAGAGCTATCTTATCGCTACTTTGAAGATTTTTATCGACGCCTTGGTGTGAAATTTGATAAATATTATCCGGAAAGTTCCGTTGCATCAAGGGGCTTGGCTGAGGTTGAAGCGCATGTGCCAGACGTTTACGAGGAAAGTGATGGAGCTACGGTCTTTGTTGGTGAAAGATATGGTTTACACACTAGAGTATTTATTAATAAAGAGCATTTGCCAACGTATGAGGCGAAAGACGTGGGGTTGCTCTTTACTAAGTGGGATGATTACCATTTTGATAAGTCTATTGTGATTACTGGAAATGACATTATCGATTACATGAAAGTTGTCTTAAAATCAGTCTCACTGTATGCTCCAGATTTGGTTTCTAGAACTTTGCATATTACGCATGGCAATGTTCGTCTCCCCGGGAATGAAAAGATGTCTTCTAGGAAGGGTAATTTTGTTAAAGCGGTAGATGTGCTAGATGCGGTCCTTGCTTTAGTTCCAGATGAAAAAGTAGCACTTGCAGCAATTAAATACGCGCTGCTTAAATATAAGATTGGCGGTAATATTGAATTTGATATTCATGAAAGCGTTTCCACGACTGGAAATTCCGGTGTATATCTTTTGTATTCAGCTGTAAGGGCGAAAAAGATTTTAGCAGGGAACTATACTGTACCACAAGCGGGATCAGATTTGGCACAAACGGAATCGAATTTAGCGCAAGCGGAATCAGACTTAGTAAAAGCGGAATGGAAATTAGCGCAAGCGGAGAAAAATTTGATTAGAAAGCTCGCTGAATACAAAAATGTACTAAATGAGGCGGTAGAAGAATTTGCTCCTCATAAAATTGCGAATTATCTATATGAAACAGCGCAGGAATTTTCTAGATTTTATGAAAATGTCAAAGTGAACGGTAGTGAACATGAAAATGAGCGTCGAGAAATAGTAAAATTATACCTTAAAACAATGGAACACGGACTAGGACTTCTAGGAATTATTGTTCCAGAAGAGATGTAGAAAGGAGAAAAATGGATAAAAAAGCGACTTTACTCTGGATAGATTTGGAAATGACGGGGCTTGTGCCTGGCAAAGATAGAATTATCGAAGTGGCAGCTATTGCGACAGACTGGGAATTTAACATAATTGCTGAGTATACAGCAGTGGTAAAAGTACCAGAAGAGTTGATGAAAGAACGGATGGTTGGCGACTTTTGGGAAAAGAATAGTGGGTCACGCGATAGTTTGATGGCGCAAAATAAAGATGGCAAGGATGTATCTGAAGTGGAAGACGAGCTGATACAATTTCTGGACAAATATTTTGACGAGCAAAGCATTGCAAAAGATGAAAAAGGCAAGGGTAAAATTATCCTGGCTGGCAATTCCATTCATCAGGACAAAAGGTTTATTGATGTGGAAATGCCAAAATTATCTTCACGTCTGCATTATCGATTGTTTGATGTGTCAGCGTGGAAGGTTTATTTTGAGGGGGCGAAGGACAAACATTTTATAAAACGCGAGCTACATCGTGCATTTGATGATATTGAAGGCTCGATTGAGGAGATGAAATGGTATTTGCAGTATCTGAAGTAAGCGGCATTGGTGATTATTCCGAACAAACCAAGATACTTGGCAGTGGTGATGATGCGGAAGAAGTAACAATTTTTAATACTCCTAATGAAAAAACGTTCTTAGTTGTGCGAAAAAACACACTTGAGGTTAGGACTGACGCAAAGCTTAGAGATTTACTTCGCGAAAAATATGAGACAGTGATGGAAAGCCGCTATTTTGGTAAAGGTGGTGTAGAAATTGTCAATTCAGGGCAGCTTACGACTGATGAGCTTGATGATCTTGTAAGGCTTAGCTATAATCTTAGTACCGAAATAACAGAATAATATATTATATATGAGCTATATATTGGCGTTTCCAGAAATAGCTATTTTTGGTACAATAATAGTATGAGTGAAAAAACTAAGAACGAGGTGCTAACAGAAGCTGAAATCAATGCAGAGGCTGATTTAGTGCGTGATAACAAAAATGTTAAAATTATTGCTCTCGTGGGTATGAGCGGGAGTGGGAAATCGGTAGCAGTTGATTACTTAACGGCGAAGGGCTACCCAAAAGTCTATTTTGGCGGAATGATTTACAAAGAAATGGAAAAGCGTGGAGTGGAAAGAACTCCTGATTCAGAGCGCGATTTTAGGGAGATGATTAGAAAAACAGAGGGCAAAGATTGGGTGGTGCGCCAGGTGATTGATGAAGTCCACGATCTAATGCGTGCTGGGCAAAAGAGAATAATTCTCGACGGTGTATATTCATGGACAGAGTTTAAGACATTAAAACACGAATTCCCTGGAATGCTAACTTTTGTCGCGATTGTAGTTGATAAAAAATTGCGTTACAAGAGAGTTGCTGCCAGAAAAGATAGACCGTTTAATGGCGAAGAAATTAGAGAGCGTGATAGAAGCGAGATCGAAAATCTAGAAAAGGGTGGCCCAATTGCTGCTGCAGATTATTACGTTTTGAATAATGGAACAGTTGATGACATGGAGAAGAATCTGCAAAAGATTTTGGACGAAATTGAATTTTAGTAAAAGTAGCTCAAATAGAATGGAGGCTTGATGAAGAAACTAGTAATCATAGATGGAAAATCGGTGTTTTATCGTGGTTACTATGCGATGGGGAATCTTTCTACTTCTGATGGAACGCCAACTGGTGGTGTTTATGGTTTTGCAGTAATAGCAATGGAAATTGTTAAGGAGTTGCAACCAACTAAGGTGGTAGTGGCATGGGATAAAGCGAAAACCTCGATTTCTAAGCGCAAAGAAATATATCCTGATTATAAGGCAGGGCGAGTAAAACCGCCGGAAGATTTCTTTACACAAATTCCGCTCCTCAAAAACTTGATTTCTGCACTTGGGTGGGGATTCCTGGAGTGTGATAACTACGAGGCGGATGATATTATCGGAACTTTGGCGATGCAAGCGGATAAGGAAACCGAATTTGTAGAAAAGGCACAGCAAGAAGGACTAACATCAGAAGATGAATACAAGGGGAAAAGTATTTGGGATACAGTGATTGTATCTTCTGATCTTGATATGTTGCAGATTGTCGACGATAATACGAGAATGTACCGTCTGATTAAGGGTTTTTCTAAGTTGGAAGAGATGGATGTGCCGGCTGTCGAAGAGAAATATGGTATTTTAAAATCGCAATTTCTTGATCTTAAGGCGCTTAAAGGCGATTCTTCCGATAATATTCCTGGTGTGCCGGGCGTAGGAGAGAAAACTGCAGTTAAGTTGCTGAATGATTATGGAACGCTCGAAGGAATATATGCACATATTGACGAGATTTCTGGTAGTGTACAGAAGAAACTGATCGCTGGGCGTGAGTCTGCGTTTATGTCTTATGAGCTTGGAAAAATAATGACCGATGCACCTGTATCTTTGTCGGAAGTACCTGATCTTGTAATCAATGTTTCATCGATAGAAAACGCACTAAAGATGCTAGAATTTAATTCGGTGCTTAGAAAATTTAAAGCAGAAATCTCTAAAATTAAAGCTAACGAATTCTCAGAGTTTAAAGTTGTGGAAGAGGAGCAGGACACTTCTTCTGAGACACCTTCGCGCGCGGAAAGTAAAGCCACTCAGGGCCAAGACCCTTCGGGCGTTGACTTTTCGTTGGGACTCCGGGGAACTGTTCCAGAAGAAGGTTCTGCGTCTTCTCCTACAGACTTCGAAGATTACATTGTTGCAAAAGACGTCAAAAAATTGATGCATCTTGATGGAAAGATTGCAAAAGATGTGCTTGACGGGAAGAAATTCTGGGATTTGGACCAGGCGGAATTCTTGCTAAATCCTCTAAAAAGAGTAGTAGCTGAAGAAAAACAAGAGGGACTATATTTTGGGGAAACTGAAGAAGAAAAAGCTGCGAATTTGGAACTAGCTACTCAGCAAAAAGCAGAACTATCAAAAATGCCTAGACTGCAAAAAATTTATACAGATTATGATTTGCCACTTATACCAGTGCTATACAAGATGGAAAAAGAAGGCATTAAAGTTTCCAAGACATATTTTAAACAACTAGAAGAAGAATATAAGGGTGTAGTTTCTGAACTTGAGCAGGGAATCTATGATTTGGCTGGAAGAGAGTTTAATGTTAATTCTCCAGTACAACTTCAGGAGGTGCTATTTGAAGATTTGGAGCTTCCGACAAAAGGAATTAAGAAAACGAGAAGAGGCTATTCTACTGGCGCAAAGGAGTTAGACAAGCTGAAGGACGTACATGCTATTATTCCAAAGATTATGGAGTATAGAGAAGCAGCGAAACTTCTTAATACTTATATTGTTCCTTTGCCTGCGCTCGCTGACTCTCAAGATAGAATTCACACAACATTCACGCAGAACGTGACTGCTACCGGAAGACTTTCTTCCATTAATCCTAATTTGCAAAATATCCCTGTTAGAACTGAGGAAGGAAAGAGAATTAGAACCGGGTTTATAGCTGGCGCTGGTAAAAGTTTTGTGTCGGCAGATTATTCGCAATTCGAACTTAGACTTGCGGCAGTCTTGTCCGGGGATACTAAACTGATTTCTGATTTTAACTCTGGTGTGGATATCCATACGAAGACTGCGGCTGACGTTTTTGGAATACCGGTATCTGAGGTGACTAAGGAACAACGACGCGCTGCTAAAACGATTAACTTTGGCGTGATGTATGGCATGAGCGCAAAAGGTCTGGCAGATGCGACTGGGATGTATTTTGGAGAAGCAAAACAGTTCATCTCTGATTATTTTGCCGTTAGAAAACCAATTAGAGAGTATCTCGATAATATTTTGAAGCAGGCACGCGAAGAAGGCTATGTAGAAACGTTTTATGGTCGTGTCCGTCCGACTCCGGATGTACATTCTCCTAATTTCGTAGTACGTCAGGCAGCGGAGCGGGCTGCGATGAACATGCCTATTCAGGGAACTGAAGCGGACTTGATGAAACGTGCGATGATAAGTGTGGATTCTTTGTTGCCTGATGGTGCAGAACTTATCTTACAGATTCACGATTCTTTGATTGTGGAATGTGATGATGCATTAGTTGATTCTGTTTCCAAGATTCTAGTTTCCACGATGGAAGGGATTGCGCCAGAACTTGATATTAAGTTAGCAGTAGAAGTTACTACCGGTAAAAATTGGGGAGAATTGTAATAGTTTGCATAGGCAAAATAATTTGATAAAATAATGGATAGAAAAGGAAGGGTGTATGACAAAGAAAATGTTTGAAAAAGAAAAATGGAATGTATGGAAGATTTTAAGCCTAGTGCTAGCGGTAGCAGCCTTGGTACTAGTGATTATCTCGATGTTTTTTGAACAAAACTCTGGTTTTCTAATCGCGGGACTTTCCTGTATGTGCGCCGGAATGATTATCTTTGCAGTTGTCCTGGCTAGAAGCAGGAAGAAGAATGTGGAATAAAGTAGAATATCAAAAATTTCAGAATAGATTGTTTGGAGAAGCTGAGGAAGGCTATCGAGATTTTGTGCTCTCTGGCATTATCACAGAAAGACCGCTTCTCGGTGTGCGTGTGCCAAAATGTAAAGAAATAGCCAAGGAAATATTGGCAAAAGGTGATATCACGGAATTTCTCAAGAATAAACCAGTGGCTTTTGAAGAAGTGGCAATACGTGGTTATGTGATTGCTGGGCTTCCTTATCCTCAGATGGTGAAAGAAATGTATAACTTTATTCCGCTAATTGACAACTGGGAAATATGCGATACGTTCTGCGCAACTATGAAAAAGAATATCAAAAAGAACCAAGCAGAATTTCTGGAAGAGATTGATAAAATGTTGAAGTCTTTGGATGAGTTTCAGACTCGCGTGGCACTAGTATGCCTTTTGGATCATTATGTTGAACCGGAATACTTACAAGTAGTTTTTGATCGATTAACGGGTATTTCTGAAGTATTATCAGATGGACCTGGAGAACTCTCGGTAGAAAGGATTCCTGGGAAGACTGCTGGAAAAAGAGTGCGTACTGTGATGGCGTGGGATGCGTATTATGTGAAGATGGCGGTAGCATGGTTGATATCAGTACTATTTGTGAAGTTCCCAGAGGAGACAATGGCGTGGTTTTCGCATTTATCATTACCAAAATGGACATATAACAAGGCAATTTCTAAAACTTGTGAATCATATCGTGTAGATAGAGATCTCAAAGTAGAACTTAAGAAAATGAAGTGCTAGACTCGTAGATGGAATTCTCAAGACAGGCCTATTAATTTTGGTATAATATATATAATATGCCAGAGCTTCCGGAAGTAGAAACGATTAGACGTGGGCTTAATAATTTTTGTGTTCAACAAAAAATTGCAAAAGTAGCTGTACTTTGTGATAAATCATTTGTTGGACCTAAGGAGATTATAGAAGGGCATACAATCGATGGGTTCAGGAGGTTTGGGAAGGCGTTAATTGTGGATCTTTCTGATGGGGTTTCTTTGATGATTCATCTTCGTATGACTGGACAGTTAATTTGGGACGGAGCTGAGCGATATGCGGCGGGACATCCAAGCGATAATTTTACTGCCAAACTTCCAAATAAACAAACTCGCGTGGTGTTTGAGCTTGAGAAAGGAACGCTCTTCTTTAATGATCAAAGGAAATTTGGTTTTGTCAAAGTGTTGCCAACTAATGAAATTATGCAGGATAAATTTATTGCCAGTTTAGCTCCGGAACCTTGGAAAATTACTCCGGACGAGCTTTATGATAAATTGCAACGTCACAAAAACTCACCGATAAAAGCAGTTATTTTGGACCAAAAAATAATTGCCGGGATCGGAAACATTTATGCCGATGAAGCACTCTTTTATGCTGGTATTGATCCAAGAACCAAAGCAGGGAATTTAAAAAAACAGGATGCCAAAAGACTAATTGAGGGAGCATGTTCCGTGATGGACGCTTCGATTGATTCTGGTGGGTCCACAATGGCTACGTATGTGCGTGCCGACGGAACAAAAGGGGATTATCTAGAAAAGTTCGCAAAAGTATTCAGAAGAGAAGGTCAGCCCTGCTATAAATGTGGTAATGAAATACAAAAGATACGTGTGGCTGGACGTGGCACACATGTTTGTTTGCATTGTCAAAAGGAGCTAGTATGATAACAATTTTTACTGGTGATGATAGGGTAAAAATTCAAGCAGAAATTAAGAAGCTGCTAGGCTCTGATTACGAGATTTTTGATGGAGAAGATTTGCAGATTTCTGACATATATAATATATGTCAGGGGAACTCTCTTTTTGAAACATCAAGAAAGATTTTGATAAAAGATTTAACTCCGGCAAGAAAAAATGATGGAAACGGGGCAGAAATGGGCAAAAATGTGGCGGACCCGTATGAAGTGTTTTTGCAATTTTTGGATACGAAACATACGATTGTGATTTGGGAAAGTAATGTACCGAATCGAAAATCATATAAAGATTTTGCTAAAAAAGTAGAAGTAAGGAAGTACCAAAAAGAAGAGGTGGATAAGTGGGCGACTTTTCGAATATTCGACATTGCTTATACTGACGGAAAGAGAGCAGTGACGGAACTTGATAAGCTACTTAGGACAGCAGAAACTGGTGGGGAAGTGAAGATGCTAGATCCATATGTGATGGTCGGAGGATTTGTTTCATCCGCGCTTAAAAAGTTTGAACAGAATCCTACGACTCAGAATCGCAAAATACTAAAAGAACTATCTAAGCTCGATATGCAGATGAAAACTAGTCGAATTGAGCCTTGGACGCTCATAAAAATGTTCTTATTAAAAGTAGAAAAACTATAAAAAAGAACCTGCAGTTTGCAGGTTCTTTTGAGCTATTTCTTAGCCGCAGGTTTTTTGGCTGGAGCCTTTTTCGCAGCAGGTTTCTTAGCCGCAGGTTTTTTGGCTGGAGCCTTTTTTGCAGCTGGTTTTTTAGTTGCAGGCTTCTTGGCAGCAGTTTTCTTAACGGCTTTGGCAGGTTTAGCACCGGCAGCTTTGGCAACTTTAGCAGCAGCAGCTTTACGACGGGAAGCAGTATTTTTCTTGAGCAAATCTTTTTTAACTGCTTTGTCGTATTCGGATTGAAGTTTAGCTAAGTTTTCGGCAGTTGGTTTTGCCTTAAATGTTTTTAGAGCGGCTTTGATTGCGCGTTTAATTTCTTTATTATGCTCAGTGCGTTTTTCAGCTTGGCGAGCAGCCTTCTTAGCAGATTTAATAATCGGCATATTGTTCCTATGAGTTAAATTAATAATTTATATTAAGGGTAATTATACCTTATTCGTTTAAAAAAGTAAAGAGGTTGATGTTTAATTGACTTCTGTTTGTATTTCGGTTATACTTAAATTAATTTTGGGTAGGATATGAGATATTTTCAGTACTATAAAGATATGCGCGCAATTACTGGGGTAAAGAACAGTAGGTTTTGCGTCTACATAGTTTTGCATCTTCTGATGGAGGGGGCATTACTCCTGCCGCCACTTGCTACATCAGAAATTATCGGAGTATTGACGCGAGGTGGAACTATCGAAGAGGTTTTAAAGTGGTCAGTGCTATATCTGATTTCTTACGCTGTGTACACAATCGTCAGAACTGTAATTTGGCGAATGTATATGAATACAGCAAGAGATTTTCATATTCTTTTACAGAAAAAATTATTGGAACATATTGCAGTAAATAATGGCATCTTTGATGAACTATCTCGCGGAAAAGTTATTGCTACTTGTACGGACGACATAAGGTGGGTGGTAGATATTTTTGATTGTTTGGCTTGTGCGATTTCTAAAGGTATTAAGCTGATCATAATTTTTGCAATTTTTGTGTTTAGCAATATATGGGTAGCGCTTGTTGCGGTATTGGTTGACATTATCTATATGATTTTGATGGGTAAAAATACGAAGGCTTATGCTAAACATTTTGATGGCTGTAGAAAGTATGAGGACAAAACGACTAACGTCGTAAATCAGGTAGCGACCAATTCGTCACAAATTAAGGCGATGAATCTTCTTTCGGCAATGCAACAGAAATACAACAGTGCGGCGAAAAGATGGGCAGAACAATACTTAAAACGCAGACTGGATCGGGAGAAAATTTATATACACGACGAATGGCTAACTTACCTTGGCAAAATCGCGCTTTATATTATGATGGCGTTCTTCGTAATTAATGGCGAGATGACGATTGCGACTTTAGTGCTTCTAATATCATATTTCGAGCAAGTTACAACTACGACGAACGAACTATGGCGAGATGTTTTGAGGCCACTTGAAGAGTATAGTGTGAATTTGAGCAGGGTGAAGCGTTTACTAGACTATACTCAAAAATCAGAAATTGAGTTTGGCGATTTTGATAATGATTATATTAACGGACTAGTAGAATTTCAAAATGTGAGACTGAATCGCGGAAAAGGTCCAGTGCTAAAGGGCGTGAGTTTCAAGGCAAGACCAAACGAGATTACCGCAATTATTGGCGAAAAAGGAGCGGGAAAAACTTCGATTCTGCATTTATTACATAGATTAGAACGAGTAAGTTCAGGCCAGATTTTGATAGACGGTGAAAATATATATAATTACAGTAAAAGAGTGCACAATTCTAACGTATCCGGCGTTTTTCAAAAACCATTTGTCATTAATAGCTCGATTCGAGATAACTTGTCCTTGGTTGAGAAAAATCATGGTAAGCAGGAAGAAGTGTGTAAGCGAATTGGCCTTGATAAAATAATCAAAAAATTGCCGGCTAAATACGATACGATTGTGACTGATGACGAGAGTACCTTAACTGAAGGTGATAAACAACTTTTGGCAGTGGCAAGGGCGATTTTAACTAAGGCAGAAATATTGATTTTTGATGAGGTCTCTTCTGTTGGTGCCCAGGCAATCCCAAATCTTTCTGAAATATTGCAAGATTTGAAACAAGACCATACTATCATTCTAGTTACGCATGAGAAGCAATTAATCGCAAGAGCGGATCGTGTGGTTGAGCTTGAAAAAGGAAAGGTTAAAAGAACTTTGAAACGAAGGGCTGGCAAGAAAGTTGCTAGGAAGAAAAAATAGTAACGCAGAAGCACCGTTTTTCTCTTGACTTCTTATTCTGTTTATGCTAAAGTGGAGGTATAAATTTTAAGTATAAAACAAAAATGCCAGATAAAACAGATAGGAAAGACGATCAAAAACCAAATGAGCCAGTAAGTGATGCTCCAGTGTCTGATGCTTCTGGTACTTCCAGTGCCGGCGTTTCTGACAATGACACTTCCGATGCGTCTTCTAGAGAGGCGACCGCAACCGCTGCAGATGCAACGGCCAATGCAGTGAGCGACGAAGTCCTGACTAGAGTAATAGAAAAAGTTGATGATGCTGATAGTATTCTGGTGGTACTTTCAAAAGATCCTTCGGTTGATGAGATGTCGGCAGCAATTGCTTTGACTATTTCGCTTGATCGAATGGGGAAGCATGCAACAGCAATTTATTCTGGCAAAACTCCGAACGCTTTGGAATTTTTGGAACCAGAAAAGACTTTTGAGACAAATACTAATTCTTTGCAAGATTTTATTATTGCACTTGATAAAGAGAAGGCGGACCATTTACGCTACAAGATCGAAGGTGATTATGTAAAGGTTTATATTACACCTTATCGTACGACGATTTCTGAGGATGATTTAGAATTTTCTCACGGTGAAGTGAATGTCGATATGGTAATATCTTTCAATGTCCCTACCCCTGAGGACTTGGATGCCGCGCTTGCGCAGCATGGCAGAATTATGCACGATGCTGTATCTATTAATATTTCGAACAAAATTCCTGGACGTTTGGGCGGTGTTGAGTGGAATGATCCTATGGCTTCTTCAGTTTCCGAAATGGTTTTGAAGTTCTTAAAAGCAGAAAATCAAGATATTGAAAAAGATGTAGCAACGGCGCTTCTTACTGGTATAATTGCAGAAACAGAAAGATTTTCGAATGATAAAACTACTCCAGATACGATGGCAGCATCTGCAGAACTGATGCAAAAAGGAGCAGATCAACAAATAGTTGTTTCGCATATTGAAGAGCTAAAACAGCCGGCACCTGAAACTCCAGTAGAGGAGCCAAAGCAATTGGAAAAACAGCCTGAACCTGGTAGCATTGATGTATCTCATGAAGACGACAAGGTAGAAACTCCAGAGGTATCTACGGCCCCAGAAGCTTCTGAAGCTCCTGTAACTGTTGTGGCCTCAGAAGCCCCTGAAGCTCCTGTGATTGCTGTAGCGCCAGAAGTTCCTGTGGCTCCCGAGCCAGATGTGACACCAACAGAGGGAACTGAAGTGGCAACGTCAGAGAACTTGGCAAATGTTCCAGTGGATGCAGGAAGCGTCAGCAATACAGTTAGTCCCGAAGCGCAACTTGAGCAGATGATTGCTGAACCTGCACCAATTGCCTCAGCTCCGGTGTCTGAGCCTATTTCAATGCCTAAACCTGTCTCAGCGCCTGAGCCTGCCTCAATGCCTGAGCCCGTCTCAATGTCTGAGCCCACTTTAGCACTGGAACCACAAACTCCGATGATGGGAGAAGTTAGTAATCCAATAATGAATGCTGTTCCAACTGTAACTAATGTACCGGAAGCGCCGAGTGCTGATATTGCGAACCTTGGAATGGGAAATATTCCTGCTTCTGGAACAGAGGTGGCGGCTGTTCCAACGGCGGCGGTCCCGGTTGAACAAATTTATAGTACACCGAACGATACTGTTGACATGAGTGATGGAGTACTTAATCCAGTTGAAGAAGAGCAACCTAAAGATTATGGTGCAATGATGGAACAAGAGCTGGCTAATGCTGTACCTGTAGCACCAACAATGCCAGAGGTGCAGCCGATTGTGCCAGTTGCTCCTGCTTCACCAGATGCGGAGCTTCCTCCTCCACCTGCACCACAAACCGCTTATGATGTGATGCCTCCAATGGGCGTGAGCGCTGAGCCAGCTGTGGCTCAAACTCCTGTAGCTACTGGACCTACTCCGGCAGCCACTGGGCAGATGCCAGCAGAAGCTATGGCAGCTCCAGTGATGCCTGAGCCAACCGTAGCAGCTCCAGTGATGCCTGAGCCAGCTATGCCGGCTCCGGCCCAGGATTCTTCAGATGCATTAGGGATACCGGAAGCTCCAGAGGGGGTAGCCCCTCCACCGGAGCCAGTTAATCCGGTTGTTGTCCAGCCGATCCAAGATCCGGCGTCGGTCCCGCCGGTCCAGGATCCAGGGTCATTTAAGATACCAGGGATGTAAAATATGATAATGCTTCCAATTATCGTCGCCACCGTGATATCTGCAACAATGATGTTCATGTTGGTAAAGACAGAAGGCTAGAACTTATAATCTAGCCTTTTTTGAGTGTTTACTCTCAACACACTTAAAACAAAAACGACTTTTATGGGCACTACAAAAGCTCATGATATAATAAGTACGTGAATTTATTAGATAGAGAAATACTACTGGTTGATAAACCGGCAGGGCTTAGTTCGTTTGCGGTGGTTGCGAGAATTAGACGTGTACTGACTGAACAAGTTAGGGCGCGGGCGATTTCTTTGGGTCAAACACCTCCAAAAAGAGCGAAAGTTGGTCATGCTGGAACGCTGGATCCGTTTGCGACGGGTCTTTTAATTTGTCTGCTTGGTTCTGGAACGAAGAAAGCTCAAGAGTTTTTGAAGTTGGACAAAAAATATGAGGCGACAATTGAACTCGGGAAGACTTCGACGACTGGTGATGTTGAGGGGGAAATTCGGCAGGTAGAAGGTTCAGCATCTTCAAAATCTCCATTGCCAGGAATTTCCCCTGCGCAAGTAGCTACAGTAGTGGAGAGTTTTAAAGGGGAAATTTTGCAGAAGGTGCCGACTTATTCGGCGGTCAAGATTAATGGCAAAAGAGCATACGATTTGGCACGAAAGGGAATAGACGTAGAAATGCCAACTAGGAAAGTTCAAATTTATGATATTAAGGTGCTTTCTTATGAGTGGCCATATCTTAAAATTTCTTGTCATGTGAGCTCAGGAACTTATATTAGAGCGCTAGGCGAAGATATTGGTGAGAAGTTGGGCGTAGGTGGATATTTGACTGAACTGAGACGTACACAGATTGGAGAATACAAGGTGTCTGAGGCGATAGGGCTAGCTGAGCTAGGAATAATTGATTAGTAAGAGAAGACTTCTTGTGGTGGGGTGCAGACACACGAATGTGAAAATGACTGTAAATGTAGGCATATGTGATATAGACAAAAAGTCTAAAACGCTTGACTTTTTTTCGGGGGTGGGTATACTTAGAATTAAGGCAATTAAGGAGAGCTTTATGAAAAGATTGTTAAAGATATCGGTGGCGATGGTTTTTGCTACGATTACGAGTATTTTGCCATTTAGCAACGTACTTGCGGCGCAAAGTTCTGCCACTGTCAACTATGTCGCGGAGGAAGGTTTTGCTGCGGAAGTTAGTATTAATGGTACGCGTGTAGAACTTGGGAAGAATGATGATCCAGCAAATTATTCTAAATCCGTGAACTATGAGGATGAAGGCGGAGCTACAGTTGATTTAACTATTGAAACTCTGTGGATTTGGGTCTTAAACGGGCTAGAAATTAACGGTAGAGATTTATCTGATATTTTGCCAAGTACCAAAGAAGAATTGGCTCGCATTTACGATAGCCAAATGTTGAGATTGGACATTACGGTAGATAAGGCTGCGACTTATATGATTAAAACCAAAACTGATATTATGAGCAGAGAACAACAATTCTTCGGTAACTTTCTCTGGGAAAATGACGAGACGGATAAAGACGCTGCCCTGGATGATATTATCGGTAAGGGGACAATCAGTTTCGTCAAAGCGGTTTATAATGGTGTGACCTACAACTCTGTGGACGATTTAAATAACAACTGTGGCCTAACATATTGCAATTGGAGTGATGGCATGGTTGCACCTCATGATCCGGATGGTAGTACTGGCAGTGCAGAGTTTCCAGTTGGAACAGTGTTAACCATTAAGTTGATTCCTGATGCTGGATATCAGTTGGTGTCTTTTGGAATCAACGGTGGTGCGTTTGAGCCACAGGAGAACATTGGTGAGTATACTTTCACCATTAGAGGTGGCAATGCACATCTTGCGGCGGATTTCAAGCCGGTGGATGACGCAGTTGATACGGATGCTGCGGGCGCAATTGAAGCTGGTTCGATTGTAATCGATGGGGAGGAGTTTGATATGGGTACAGCCAGATTAGACGTTTCCGATGTTGAGCTCACAGATGAGCAGGTTAATAATTTTGAAAATGCTGCTCCTTCCGGCTATAATGTTTCTAATTATATCGACATTTCGTTATTTAATACTGTTTACAAAGGTTCTGCAGATGATAGTTGGGATACTCAGGTGACTGAGCTAAGAAAAGCTGCAACAATTACTTTGCAGCTAGAAGACGGTGTTGACGGTAGCAATATCGTGATTATTCACGAGAAACATGATGGAACTTATGAAGTAATTGAGACAACGTATGACCCTGTAAACAACACGATTACCTTTATGACGGATAGCTTCTCCAATTATGCACTTGCTACAAAAGAGACTTCTAATACTGCTAAAGCACCAAATTCTGGTGCAAACAACACTGTTTCTTCTGGAACGGCTTCCGCTTCTTATGCTGGTCTAATTGCGATGGCTGTGCTTGTCAGCTTGCTTGGGGCAAGTGTTATTATTAGAAAAAATGCATAAAAATTAAGCTTTTTAAAACCCTGCTTTTTGGCGGGGTTTCTAAGCCTTGCAGAAATTATAGGGGTGTGATATAATAAAGCGCATGATAACAAAAGATAAGAAGGCAGAGGCCATCTCTAAGATGGCGCGAAGCAAGAAAGATGTCGGCTCCCCAGAGGTGCAGGTGGCTATCTTGACTGAGCGCATCAAGGAAGTGACTGAGCACGTAAAAGAGAACAAACACGATTTTATGGCTCGCCGCGGACTAATGCAGATGGTCGGCAAGCGCAAACGTCTCCTTAAGTATCTTGAGAAAACTGATTTCGAGACTTATAAGAAGACCGTTTCCAAGCTTGGACTTCGTAAGTAAACATCCACTTGGCTACGAATCGTGTTCTAGCTCGGTGAAATGAAAAATCCCCTTAGTATAGGGGGATTTTTGTTGGGGCATGGAAAAACCCGCCTAAATCTTAGACGGGTTTTTGGAAGTTGCGTTAGTCGGTCTCGTCTTCTTCGGTGGTGCTTTCGGCTTCGCCTTCCTCAATGTTTTCATCGAGGCTGGGTTGATAATCTCGAAGCTCGATTGCGAGCATATCGAAAGAATCCAGAGTGTCGGCGATACGCTTGAAAAGCTCTCCGGCACGAGGTGACTTATTCTTGTTCTTATAAGCCACTATGTGCTCTAAAGTTGCCCACAAATCCTGAGCGCGGTCCCGAATCTGAATCTCAATCGGGACGGCTTTACTCATACCCTCGACGCACGAGTAAATGTCAATTTGGACATTCAGATGTAGGGAACTGTAGCCGTTAGCCTTGGGATTGTCGACGTAATTCTTTTCACTAACCAGCATGATGCCAGGTTGGCGCAAGATTTGGTCGCGTACGACCTTGATGTCATCTTTGAATGTAACGGTTACGCGGATACCGGCGATGTCGTGAACATGCTCTTTGATGATGTCGATAGTTAGCCTTTCTTCCTCTTTGACGTAGCCGCGGCGATAGCACTTTTTCACTGTGCTGTCGAAAGTCTTTAGTCGACTTTCAATGTAACCGATTGGGTTTCTGTCTGGTAAAATATCCAGCTGTCTGTCCAGATTCCCAATCCTGGCGAGCGCCAGCGACATACCACATTCACATTCCATGGCATATTGCCGGTACTCATTCTCTACGGCAGCCATATTGTATAACTGCCGCCCGATACCTAATTCTTCCATGTTACCCCCCCTTATAAAGGTGCTGAGTTTAAGTGGCTTGGGCTGTGTTATCTAAGAGAGAGTTTTTGGAGGAGTTCTTCCAGATAAGACACAGTCCCAAACCACCAGTTCCATTGTCTATTATATCACGCTTTTGCTAAAAAGTCAATAGATTCAAGGGGTGCGACAAGGAAGACTAGATGTGATTTTACGATAATCTGATGAAGGTATGATATAATAGATATAAGTTAAAAATTAACAGGGAAGACGGCAGATACTTGTGGTCTGTGACGCTAACAGAGTAGCCCCAGAGACGATGAATATCTGATGTTTTCCCAGAAAGGTATATTTTCATGGACATCATTAATCCAAGTGGAAAAAAGATGATTCGCCTCTCTACGGAGTGGTGTGGGAAAGAGCTGACGCTCGAAGTTAACCGAGTTGGTTTTAGGACCACCTCAAGCGTGCTCGTAACCTATGGAGACACCACGATTTTAGGGAGCGTGGTGGTTTCTGAGAAACCAGTTGAACAGGATTTCTTCCCACTCTCTATTGAATATGAAGAAAAATTTTATGCCGCTGGCAAGATGAATGGTAGCAAGTTCATTAAGCGTGAAGGCAAACCTTCAGATAATGCAATTTTGGTTGGACGTTTGATTGACCGTCCGATTCGCCCACTATTTCCAAAGGGCTATCGCCAGGAAATTCAGGTGGTAGCGACTGTACTTTCGATGGATGCAGGTTTCCGCCCAGATGTGATTGGTATGGTGGCAGCTTCCGCTGCACTTCATTGTGCTGGTGTGCCATTTGATGGTCCGGTTGCAGGTCTTCGAATTGGTCGTATTAACGGTGAATTTAAGGCGTTTTTGTCTGCTGAGGAAAGAGAGCAATCTGATCTTGATCTCGTCGTGGCAGTGAGAGATGGTAAGGTGATGATGGTAGAGGCCGGTGCTAAAGAGGTGCCAGAATCGGTTATCATTGATGCGATGAAATGGGCAGTAGAGAACTGTAAACCAGCTCTAGAGCTTCAGGAAAAGCTACGTGAAGCGGTGAAGCCAAAGGAATTGCCATACGAGTTGGTACTTCCTGAGGAGAGCATTCAGGAAAGAGTAGACAAATGGTGCACTGGTAAATTTGCTGGTGGCAAGATTCGTGGAAACGTGCTTGAGCGCCAGAAAATCTGCGACGATCTTCTAGAGGAAATGCATGCAGAATTTGCAAAAACTCTCTGGGATGAGCACATTGCCGAGGTCGCAGCAAAGGCTGATACTGAACTTAAGAAAATGACCTTAAATGATCTCAAGGCACTTGATTCTGAAGAAGAAATCAGAGCCTGGTATGATGCAGAACACGCAAAAGATTATGCAGAGGCATTTGAACTAGCAGTTCACGCCGAAGTTCGTCGTGGAATTGTGGAAGAGGGTGTGCGTCCAGATGGTAGGAAACTAACTGAGGTTAGGCCACTTAGCTCTCAAGTTTCCGTTTTGCCTAGAGTTCATGGTTCATCGCTCTTTACACGTGGACTTACCCAAGCAATGAATATCGTGACTCTTGCGCCAATGAGTATGGCACAGGTAGTTGATACGATGGAAGTGACCGATGGCATTCGCCGATATATGCATCATTATAACGCAGCGCCGTTTACTGTTGGTGAGATTGGTCGTGTGGGTGCTCCTGGACGTCGTGAGGTAGGCCATGGCTACTTGGCAGAAAGAGCGCTTCTTCCGGTTCTTCCTTCGGTTGAGGATTTCCCATACGCGATTAGAAGTGTGACTGAGATTATGTCTCAGAATGGTTCTACTTCTATGGCGGCAACTTGTTCTTCATGTCTAGCATTGATGGATGCTGGCGTTCCGCTAATTCGTCCAGTATCTGGTGTAGCGATGGGTTTGATGGTAGATGTGCCAAAGGGAACAGAAATTACACCTGCAGATATTGATAAAGCTTACGTCTTAACCGATTTGATGGATGCGGAAGATTTTGCCGGAGATATGGACTTTAAGGTGACTGGTACGACTGAAGGCATCACTGCTTTGCAAATGGATATGAAGGTGCACGGTCTCCCAGTTGAAATTATGGAGAAAGCGATTGCGCAGAGCCATGAAGGTAGAATGTTTATCTTGAACCATATGCTTTCGGTGCTTCCTGGACCTAGAGATAAGATTTCTGACAATGCCCCACGTATCGAGAAAATCAAGATTAACCCAGATAAAATTGGTGCCGTGATTGGTAAGGGTGGTGAGATGATTAATAAGATTACCACTGAGACTGGTGCCTCTGTTGACATTGCTGATGATGGTCTTGTTACAATTGCCGGAACAGACGCTTCTGCAATCGAAAAGGCGCTAGAGTGGGTGAAGAGCCTCACCGAGGAGCCAGAAGTAGGCAAGATTTACAAGGGTACAGTAGTAACGATTAAAGATTTTGGGGCATTTGTAAACATTCTCCCTGGAATTGACGGTATGCTACACATTTCTCAAATTTCTGATAAGAGAGTAGAGAAAGTCACTGATGTTTTGAAAGTTGGCCAAGAAGTCAAGGTGAAACTAGTTGCGATTGATGATAAGGGCAAGCTCAGCCTTTCGATGAAAAACGTAGAGCAGTAGTAAAGCAGCTAATTTATGGGACTAATTTGGCGGAAGGGAATTGCTTGGTCTAATACAGTAAAATACATTCCCGGTGTTCTAACAAGCGATTTTGCTCTAGAACGGTGATTATTGTTGCCATGATCCATGGCGATACGCAAAAGAACGCTCGTGTCAATTGTTACAAGATTAAAGCCCATAGCGCCTTCTTTCTGAAGAATGAGGAGATGCGTATAAAACATTTGACTTCCCAAATTAGCTTATGCTATACTAGAGATAACTTTGTAGGAGGTTTTCATGTCAAGAATTACGAATGGGGGGGGGGTCATTATTAGGGAAGATTAGCAACCCATCTAAGGTTCTGCTTGCCTCTCTTTCTACGTTCGCTCTTCTTGCTATAGCTTCCTCTTTTGCCTTCTCTATCTCTTCTGCCCATGCCGACACGCTTGCCAATGGCTCTGCCTCCTCCACTGCCGATGTAGTCTTGAACCTCACATCTGCTATCTCCATCAGAACCCTAGATAGCACTGCTTCTTCTGAGATAGAGTCTCTAGACCTAGAACTCACTCCTACTCCTTCTGGTAGATTTGTAAAAGACACTACTATAGTAGATGTAGCTACATCTAACACCACAGGCTACATGCTCTATATGGCATCAGACTATACTAATCCTCATACTAGTACATCAGAAAGTCCAGTCTATACTACAGACATGATCCACAGTGATACAAATGTAGCTTCTAACTATTCTATTCCTACCATTGACCCTACACATGGTGGAACTAGTGCTGGTACTACTATCTCTGAAGCGGAGTTCTCTATGGCAAACTCTAGCTACAAAAATAGGTGGGGATATTCTCTTACAGAGAAAAATGTAGCAGGAACCTATAATGCTATCCCAGCTTACAACTCACCTGACACAATTAACAGCACAGTCTCTACTGCCGTAGAACATTCCTATACTCCAGTCACAGTAGGTGTAAACGTCGATACTAACATTGCTTCTGGTGTCTATACTAACGAACTAGAGTTTACCGCTATTGCGAATGCGTTGCCAACTCTATTTACCTTGAACTTTAACGGTAATACTACTGATACGGTTACTGATTTACCAAATCCTATGACTCATAGCACAGTAGCTGCCCAATATACCTTTACTATCCCCACTATCATTCCTACCACTTCACAAGAAGGCTATGTCCTAAAGGAATGGAATACTAAAGCTGATGGTACTGGTACGTCTTATATGCCGGGAGATGAGTTTACCATTGTAGCTGATGCCTCCTTAGTGGAGCCGGGAGAGAGGACACTTTTTGCGGTGTGGATACAAGCAGAGAAATGGCAAGTTTTCTTAAGCAAAGGCGGGTTCGACATTGATGCTTATGAAGATTTTAATGAAGCGTTACAGGCGGAAGAAGTCAATAGCACGATTTTTGAAAATCAGGCCGCTATGGAGTATTTGATAGGAAATGACGATTTGCTTACAGAGCTAAAACAAACTGCAAGTTATTCTGAGAGTTCAGTTCCAAATCTATTGGCGTCTTCTCTATATACTGATCCGGAGAAGTATAATTATGGGTTGCCGTTTTATATCTTTAATAATGGCCCTACAAATGTAATTAGCAGTTATGATTCTCTTTTCGGACAAGCTAGCGGTGGTGATAAATCAAGTGTTTCCCGCTCTGCGTATTATGACAACTCTTCTATTTACGTATCATACACTGGTACGGATTGTTCCTGTGCAAGCGTCTTACTATGGATAAATGGACCGATCGATACTACGAATTATGTAAATACTGGAGTATATGTTTCGCAAACAAGTGGTACATATGGCAGAGGTATCAGTCTAAATACCGCGATAAATTATTCTGACACTCGCCCCTCTGGTGATCTCGAAGGTGGTTACAAAAGTATATCTTCGTCTGGAGCATCTCGTTTTACAATCCAAAATCCTGGTAATAATTATTATCCAGCGGTTAATATCGCCAATTGTACCACCTGTGTTAGTCGTAAAACTACTGCATTAACAATCACTCGCTGGTGGTTTGAATAATAAATTTATTGTCTTGACTTGATCTATCTGTGGTATAATATATGAATAAAGCACAAGCTGATTACTTGGGCTGGTGGGCAGAAAGATATATATTATATATGGCAAGAAAGAAGACCGTAAAAAGAGGTAGAAAAGCTAAGGACCCGGCTCCAGAGCATGAGCTTCCTGGTGGTTTTTGGCGACAAGTGATGGCAGTGTTGATGCTAGCACTGGCGGTTTTCTTTGTGATGACGTGGTTTGGCAGCGGTGGGGAACTGCTAAATAATGTCGACTCGGCACTCTTCTTTGCAATAGGCTATGCTAAGTTTCTAATGCCAGTACTTCTAGTCTATCTCGCAATTAGAATCTTCAGAAGTGCAGACAATAGGTTGCCAATAGCAATGTGGCTGGCTTCTATTTTGATGATATGTTGGGCGGCAGGTGTAACTGGTATTCCGACCATCGGTGCAGAAAAACCAACTGGTGGCGTGCTTGGTGAGTGGCTAAATATTTTGGCTACAAAAATTCTTGATCCAGGGGTAGTGGTATTTATTTATATTGTCTTAATCTTTATAACGGCTCTCTTTATCTTGCAGGTTTCGCCAAAAACTGTGTTCAAGGGCTTAATTAATTTGTTCAAGTCTAACAAGAAAGAGGATAGCGAGAACGCCAAGATTGCACGGGCGGCGGAAAAGGCCGAGAAAAATGGCGACCTTGAGATTAAAGTTAACTCTGGTGTGGCTACGGTAGATGATAGTAGCAAGAGTAAACTCAAAGTTAACACAATGAAAACTGCACCAGCAAAACCGGTGGAAGAGAAAGCTTTGGTTTCGGTATCAGATCCAGATTGGAAGATGCCATCGTTAGATCTTTTAGAGAAGAAACAATCGCCAGCGGACCCAGGGAATCACCAACAAAATGCCTTTATTATCAAGTCGACCTTAGCGGAATTTGGCATTGATGTTGAGATGGAAGGTGCTAACGTTGGCCCGCGTGTTACTCAGTACACTATGAAACCACCGGCTGGCGTAAACCTGTCCAAGATTTTGGCGCGTGATAAAGAGTTAGCGTTGAATCTAGCGGTTGATAAAATTCGTATTGAAGCACCAATTCCGGGAACTCGTTCGGTGGGTGTGGAGATTCCTAATGTTAAATCTGCTGATGTGAGACTACGTGGAATTTTGGAAAGCGACGAGTGGAAGACAGCTGTTGATCCATTGACATTTGCAGTGGGAAAAGATATTTCTGGTAAAAGTGTGGTGGCAAATCTTGCGAAGATGCCTCACCTTCTGATCGCTGGTACTACTGGTTCTGGTAAGTCGGTGATGACGAACACCTTGATTTCTTCGCTTTTATATCGTAATGCGCCAAGCGACATGAAACTCATCATTGTCGATCCAAAACAGGTGGAAATGGTGCAGTATAATGATATTCCACATCTTTTGACCCCGATTATTACTTCTGTAGATAAGGCGCTTTCGGCAATGAAGTGGGCAGTAAACGAAATGGAGCGTCGCTACACTTTGATGGCGGAAGAGAAAGTCAAAAACATCGTTGACTATAATAAGAAAATGGCGAAAAAGGCAGTCTCGGTGCCAGATGAAGATGGCAACGAGCAGAAACATGATGGTGGTAAGATGCCGTATATCGTAGTGGTGATTGATGAGATGGCAGACCTCATGATGATGGCAGGGAAGGATCTTGAGATGCTAATTGTGCGCGTAGCGCAGAAAGGTCGTGCCGCTGGTATTCACTTGGTGCTTGCAACGCAGAGGCCAGAGGTGAAAGTGATTACTGGTTTGATTAAGGCGAATATTCCTGGGCGTATTGCCTTTGCAGTAGGCTCGCAGATGGACTCTAGAATTATGCTTGATATGGGTGGGGCTGAGAAGTTACTCGGTAAAGGTGACATGCTGATGTTAACTACCGAGATGATGGGCAAGCCGCGCAGGATTCAGGGTGCTTGGGCTTCAGATGAAGATGTGAATAATTTAGCAGATTTCTTGCGCGAACAAAGGCCACCTGATTATAATGACGATGTGATTTCTCAGGCGGTGCAGATAAAGGGCTTTGGCCCAGCAGATGGTGGAGCAATTGGCGATCTCGGACGTAAGTATGACCCAACTGACCCAGTGGTGAGAAAAGCGGTAGAAATTACACTTTCTAAAGGTAAGTTTTCTACGGCAATGCTACAGACTTATCTTGGAAAAGGACATGGATTTGTGTCAGGTCTTGCGATTTGGCTAGAACAAATTGGGGTAATTGGCGAAGCAAATGGTAATAAGCCTAGGGAAGTCAAAATCTCCTCAATGGAAGAATTTGACCAGCTAGCAGGCTAGGGAAATTCACACAAATTTCTTTTGGGACACGCTCAAGGGCGCTCGCCCAAGCTTACGGTCCCAAAAGTAATTTGTGTAAGAATTTCCCTAACTACTAATGTTGTAAATTTTACAACATACGGTTTTTTGGTGCGGGCAACCGGGGTGGATTTTAGATGATTATGCTTAGAAGCGTCTCTGTTAGCACAAAGATGGATACTACTCAAGCATAGGCTCATTGTTTTACTAAAATAACGAGCTAGTGCTTTTGTAGGAACCTTTTCTGTAGCATACTGGATGCATGGGTGGCGCTCTTTATAGCAATTATTCAGTGAGTGTATGGTCCTTAGACGTTTTGGTCGTTCATGTCTTGCGCACCGTATATTTGCTAATAGAAAACTAGCCAATTCTAGATGGGTTAGATTAGGGAAGTGTAGTAAACTAGACTCACTAGTTTTTGAAAGACGGCATTTTGCTAGCGCAAAGCTGTTTAGATAAAAAATAAGAGAAGTTGGATCTAAATGTCTTGCAAAAACTATAAAACTGAGGTATAATAGTAAAGATATTAAACACTCAGCAAGTGAGTCTAGAGCTGCATTTGCTTTAACCAAAGGAGTAAAATCAATGAGACAGTATGAACTTACTGTGCTTATTCATCCCGATCTCGAGATGAATATCCAGCCTGCACTCGACAAAATTAAGAAGATTGTCGAAGATGCTGGTGGCAAAATTACCAAAGAGACTAACGAAGGTAAAAAACGTTTGGGCTATAGGATTGCCAAACAAGATTTCGCAGTCTATTATTATTACGAACTCGAATTGTCAGACGGAAAAGGCGTCGCAAAGAAGATTTCTGATAATTTAGATATTGCGGATGAAGTAATTCGTTATCTTTTGGTGAAAGTTGATGAAAATCGACTAAAAATAGAAGCAAAGCGTAAAGAACGCAAAGGTGCTGCGGACGCTGAAAAAGAGGAATCCGCAAAAGAGGAGGAATAAAATATGAAAGGCTTTTCTAAAGCAATTATCTGTGGGAATATTACTCGTGACCCGGAACTTAAAACCACTACTAGTGGAACTAAGGTTTGTGGATTTTCTGTTGCCGTAAATCGCACTTATAGAGACGCAAATGGGGACACAAAAGAAACAGTATCTTATATCGAATGTAGTGCATGGGGTAGAGCCGCAGAGACTATTAGCCAGTATATGAAAAAAGGTTCTGGCATTCTAGTTTCTGGACGCTTGAACCAACGTTCTTGGGATGATAAGGATACTGGTAAAAAACGTTCGGCAATAGAAATTGTTGTAGAAGAATTTAACTTCGTCGGAAATAACGCTGGTGGCAATACTGATGGTGGCTCCAATAATGGTGGCTCACAGGATGTAATTCCTGATGATATTCCAGAAGATGCTGGTGAAGTTTCATTAGACGACATTCCATTTTAAGGGAAAATAAGAGAAAGGAATAATATGCGCAAGACTAAAAATGACCCAGAGCTTTACTTTGATTACCGTGATGTAAAGACTTTGCAAAGATATATAGATGCTTATGGCAGACTAGAACCAATTTCTAAAACTGGTCTCACCCAAAAGCAGCAGAAACAGTTAGCTGTTGCCGTAAAGCGTGCTAGACATCTCGCACTTTTGCCTTTTGTGGCTTAAGTTTGCCGCATTTAAAAGTTACTTGTCTAAATATAGCAACACGATGATTAATCAAAGGGAAGGATTTTTATGTACGGACCAACAGATTTGAAAAAGAATGTACTGATTACTTTGGACGGTCAACCATATAAGGTGATCGAATATTCTCAGAAGGTAATGGGGCGTGGTGGCTCAATTGTAAATGTCAAGGTAAAAAACCTGATTACCGGCGCTTTACTTCCAAAGACCTTTAAGGGTCAAGAGAAGATTGAGCCAGCAGAAGTGACTACTCGTAAAGTGCAATATCTCTATAAAGATGATGAGAAATTCTACTTTATGGATCCAGAATCATTTGAACAATATGAACTTCTCGCTGATATGGTTGGTGATATGGCTGACTTCATGCGTGATGGCGATGAAATGGAAATTCAATTCTATAATGGCACACCAATTAATTTGGTTTTGCCTAAGAACCTTTGGCTTACTGTTACCTATACTGAAAATGCAGTAAAAGGTGATACTTCCACTTCCATCACTAAGGATGCGACACTTGAAACTGGTGTAACAGTAAAAGTTCCTGCCTTCATTAAAGAAGGCGACGTGGTCTCTATTGATACCGAAACACGTGAATATCGCGAACGTAAATCAAAATAGTAAAACTGACTTTTCTTGAGGGAGAGTCTATGAATGGTACTAGGGGAAGAACTAAGATTAAACAGGCGGCGGAAGCGTTTCATTTTGATTTCCGGGGGAAGGTAGTGCTGGATATTGGCTCATCTACCGGCGGATTTACAGAATATGCTCTTGAAAAAGGAGCTTTAAAAGTGATAGCGGTAGAAAAAGGGACAAAGCAAATGATGGCGCCACTTAAGTATGACGAAAAGGTGGAGCTTCATGAGAAAACGGATATTTTTGAGGTTGTTAGCGTAAAGAAAGACGATAACCCTAGCGATAAGCTAAAAATTGATGTCCCGGATGTGATTTTGGCAGACGTTTCTTTTGTAAGCCTTAAAAAAGTACTAACTTATGTAAAGAAAGAAATCGCCGGAACCAAAACGGAATTTTTAGTGATGCTAAAGCCACAATTTGAAGCAAGGCCAGCCGAACTTTTGAGTGGAGTGGTAAAGAACGAAAAAATGCGTCGCGAGATTATTAAAGATTTTGAGCAGTTTTTGAAGAGAAGTGGGTTTTTGGTTCTTAATAAGCATGACAATGAATTATCTGGAAAAACAGGGAACAAAGAGAGATTTTATCTTCTTGGATTAAGTAAATAAGAGGCGTGAATGAATAGAAAAGACAAATTCTCAAAATTTGTCTTTTTCTCTAGAATATCTCTTGACACTAGCAAAGCTTACGCTTATAATTGAGTGTATGAACTTGTTGCAAGGAGTGGGCGAATTCTTCGCATTGGATATTGGGACAAGCGCAATGCGTTTAGTGCAACTAGACGGTGATGCTGGGCATGGTTTTCAGCTAATCAGATATGCGTATGTTCCGATTGACCCGGCTGTTTCTCAAGATACGAGTGAGGCGGGGCAAAGAAGGATGGGGGAGCTGATTTTGGGTGCAATGAGACAGGCCGGGATTAAGACAAAGAACGTGGCGATTGGTCTTCCAGCAGGAAAGACTTATACTGCGGTAATTGAGGTTCCGAATCAGACAGAAAAAGAGTTGAAAAAAACAATCAAATATGAGCTAGATCAGTATATTCCGATGGCTGTTGACGAAGCGGAAGTAGACTATACAGTGCTTGGACCTAGTCCTAACGACCCATCAAAGGCAGAGGTTTTGCTTTCTTCTACTTCGGAAGATTATGCTGAAGGCAGAATGGAAATGATTGAGAAGGTTGGCCTTAACGTAATTGCACAGGAGCCAGAGCCAATTGCAATGACTAGAAGCTTAGCTCCAGTTGGGTCGCTTGATGCAAGGATTATCGTGGATCTAGGTGAGAATTCTACGGATTTAGTAGTAGTCTACAAAGGTTCTCCAAGGCTTGTTCGTTCGATTCCAGGTGGGCTTTCTGCACTAGTTAAGACTGTCTCTACTACTCTTAATGTGCGCGAAGATCAGGCAAGAAGATTTATTTTGAAATTCGGTTTAGCACAGGACAAGCTTGAAGGTCAAGTATTCAAGGCGCTTGATTCTAATTTGGAGAATTTCGCACAAGAGCTGACAAAATCAGTGAGATTTTTCCAGAATAAATACGTGGGCGCACCGGTGCTTGGTATCGTATTATCCGGTTTTGCCGGCGTAATTCCATTTATTGCAGAATACATTGAGGTAAAAACTAATGTCCAGACCATTCAGGGTAACCCTTGGCAGTTAGTACAAGTAACACCAGACCAGCAACAAGCGCTGGTAGGAGTGGCTAGTGAATTTGCCGTAGCAATCGGGCTCGCAGAAAGGAGCAACACCTAATGTTCCAGAATATTGTTGATTGGTTCAAGAAAGAATGGAAGGCAACGCTAAAACAGTTTGGTATTAAGCCAAAAGAAGCGCCGACCATGATGACCGAGCAATCCAAAAATTACGAAATCAACCTCGTACCAGAGGTGAAACGTCAAATGATTAAAGCGATGAGATTTAGAAATATTGCTTTGTTCGTGTCGATTATTTTGGCGGCAGTTGCTGGAGGTACGGTAGTGATTATGGCGACGATTTGGGAAGGTCAAAATATCGCTATGGGTGGTCAAGATACTAGACTCAAGATGATGTCTGATAAACTAAAATCTTATGATAGTCTAGGCGAGTTTTTGACAATCCAAAACCAACTTAGCAATATTGATGAAATTAATTCTAATAAAAAGGTTTTGTCACGTACATTTTCTATTCTTGGTACGATTTTACCAGCAGGTCCTGATACAATTAATATTTCTGAGCTTTCGGTAGATTTGCCAATCAATCAGATTAGATTTGATGCGCAGGCGGATGCAAAGGTTTCTCCATATATTGATTACCGCGTACTAGAATCATTCAAAAAAGGTGTTGGTCTTATGAAATATGATTATGGTCGTTATGTTGACGCACAAGACAACGATATCCCAACCCGTTGTATGGTGGAGACTGGCGCAGATGGTAACATCTTGATGGAAGAAGAGAAAGTCGGTGACGTAGTGAATAAATATGTTTATGCATACTGGCTGAAAGGGAAGAAAGGTTGTGACCCAACGAAGGATAGCTCGCTTGCTGAAGATGAGCCAGAAGGTACAGTCTATGTGGAAAATACTAATAGTGCAAGTAACGCAGTTAATAATATGCTAAATGAATTTGCAGTTACTGGGCAGAATAATACTACTCAGACAGAGACTGCTACTCAGACCGCGGAAGAATTGGCTCAGTTGATGACGGAAAATTATAACAAAAAGCTTGATGCTCTAGATGATTATGGCAAAAGCCTGATGGAGCAGCAGGTAAGTAGTGGTATAAGTGTAAGCGATGCAGAGGTGGTAAAGGTTTATCGTAGCCCAAGATTCTCAGAGTGGTACAAAGAAGGTTATATGGACGAGTCTGGAAATATATCAGGTGTTCCGCATTTCAACAGTGAGTGCATCGCTTATAGTGGCTCTGATATTGGAACTGGTATGAAATGGACTTCTACGAATGACTGCAAACTAGCAACTGAAGATGTAGTAGTGAGAGACTCTTCTAACGGTCGTAATTCTTCTGGAGATTTAGTTTTGAGGTTTTCAGCAACGGTTACACTGGACGAAGCGGTGTTTAAATTTACCAATAAGCATGTGATGGCGATTTCACCAACTGGACAAAACGTGACGGACTCTTATGTTCAGATTCAGGGTATGTTTGCTGAAAGAGCTGCGGACTGTTCTGACTCTGATGTAGTCTGTACATCTGCGACGACGGAATTAAATAGTGCAGATAGCACAGGAGGGAGTGGAGACTAATGGCTGATGTTGACAAGAACCCAAATGGTCCAGCTATTTCCAAGAGGATAAAAATCTCTAAAACTCAACAACAGACTCTTCTGATTGTGTTGGTAGCTGCGGTAGTACTGGGAGTTTGTGGAGTACTAATGGTCTACTTTGTTAAGTATATTGGGTTTAACTCTAAGGTGATAGATGCAAAAGATCAGGCAATCTCCGATTATGAAAAAACTATCTCGAACGTTGGACTTTGTCGTGATACTAATAAAGATGGAAAGTTTTCTGATGAGGAAATTAGAAAATGTAATCCAGATACGCTTGATAGTAGTACGATGCCAGGGTCGTTGCGCTATAACGTGATGATGAATATGGCTAATAATACCGATCTTGAAAGCGTGGCAAGGGAAAGTCAAAAGGACTGTTTTGATGTGAATGGTGAAAAGATTGATTGGCAGAAGAAGTTCGATGAAACGGAAAATGATGAGGAGAAAGCTAGATATATGTCGATGCTAAAAATGTGTTCGGCGCTTCGCGTAATTCCAGATGCTTTACCAGCACAAGCAAACGAGGAGGCTTTGATGTCGTCTCTTAACCAGATTTTCAATATCTCTGCGTGGGATCCAGAGGCACTTTCTCCATCAGGAAATGTGGTGAGTAGTAGTGAGGGGCTTTCGACAATCCCAGTGTCGCTTTCTGTAGAAGCTGATTCGAATAAAACCATGACAGTGCTTAATAATATTGAGCGTTCAATTAGGACTTTCGATTTGCAAACTGCAACGGTATCTTGGAGCGGAGAAAACTATCTGGCATTGCAATCTCAAGGTGTAGCTTATTATACTGAAGATGCAGATGTGGTAGAGAGTAACAAAACAGTTTATGCATCAAATAGTGCTAAGAAAAAGAGCAGTAGCAATACCAGCTCGGGGAGTAAGAAATGAGACAATCAGATATCTTTACAGTAATTATTGTAGCAACGGTAGGAACTATTGTCGCAGCAATCTTATGCAATCTTTTATTGGGTGATCCAAATGACAAATCAGTAACCTTTAAGACGATATCAGTTGTGCAACCGACTCTTGCACAGCCGGATCCAGAGGTGTTTAATCCGGATGCAATTAACCCAACTGTGGAAGTTTATGTTGGTGATTGTGAGGATGTTGATCAAAATGGTGAATTATCTGAAGCGGAATTAATTGCCTGTGGGCGTTCTGATGCGGTAGTGACTGTCCGAAATCCAAATGCTACCGCAACTGAAACTAATTCAGAAACAGGTTCTGATTCGGGGACTGGGGGGCAGTAATGGCGCTCCTAACTAAAGAAACTCAAGATAAAGTAATCAAACTGCTGATCGATGAAGGATTGGCAGATGCTGTTGCTGTAAAGACTGCAACGGATGAGGCAATAAAAAATAAGCAACCTTTAATTGCATACCTCACTTCTAAAGGAATTATAAATACTGAGATGGTAGCGCATGCTACGGCTGTAGTAATTGGTGTGCAATACGTTGATCTTAAAAACGTGACGATGGACCGTGAAATGTTACTTAATTTGCCACAGGAAGTGGCAACGAGGAGCATGGTGGTCCCGGTGGGTCTCGCCAATAATCAGCTGATTGTGGCAATGATTGACGTGACGAACGTTCAGGCAACAGACTATCTTTCTACCTATACTGGTAAATCAATTAAGGCGGTGATGTCTTCGGAAGAAGGCATTAAACAGGCGCTTGCACAGTATGTAGGTGATTTCTCGTCGGTGAAACAGGCGGTGAGATCTACCAATGAAGAAATGCAACAGCAATCACAAGATGTTAAAACAATTACTCAAGATTCGCCGATTTCTAAAGCACTCACCTCGATTCTGGATTTTGCAATTAAGTCTAAAGCCTCTGATATTCATATCGAGCCGCTTGAAGATTCGCTAGTGATCAGATGTAGAATTGATGGTGTGCTCAGGCAAGTAATGGAACTGCCAAAGTCAATTGAGCCGGCGCTAGTCTCGCGTATAAAAATTTTATCCGATCTGAAAATTGATGAGCACCGTGTGCCGCAAGATGGTCAGTTTGCGGTGAAAATTGGTGATAAAGAAGTGGACCTTCGTATTGCAATCGCGCCAGTTGTCTGGGGTGAGCAGGTAGTAATTAGGCTTCTTGATAAAACTGGCACAACAATGGATATTGAACAAATGGGTATGACCGGTAGAGCATTAAGGATGGTGATGGAAGGTATTTCCAAGCCAAATGGAATGATTTTGACGTCTGGCCCAACTGGTTCTGGTAAATCAACAACACTATACGCTTTGATTAAGAAGATTAAAGATGTGAAAATTAATATTATTACACTTGAGGATCCAGTAGAATATAAGATGGATGGAGTGAACCAGATTCAAGTAAATACTGATGCTGGGTTGACTTTCGCAAGTGGACTCCGCTCGATTCTTCGTCAAGATCCAGATGTGATTATGGTGGGCGAGATTCGTGATTCAGAGACGGCAAATCTTGCAGTGCAGGCGGCGCTTACAGGCCATCTGGTGTTTTCTACGCTCCATACTAACTCAGCAGCTGGTATTTTGCCAAGGCTTCTAGAAATGGAAATTGAGCCATTCCTCTTAGCTTCTACCCTTAACACGGTGATTGGCCAGAGATTGGTGCGTCGCGTGACAGAGAAGAGAACTGCTTATACCTCTTCTGAACTCGAGACAAAAGAATTAAACGAGGTAGTAGGGGATTTACTTCCGAAGGAACAATCGCAGGTGGCTACCGTGTCAGAAAGTTTGGGCTATCCTGGGCTGCCAGTGATGAATAATAAAGGCTATACATTGGTTAAAGGGTTTGATGATAAGGATTCTCCTGGTGGTTATAAAGGGCGTGCTGGTCTCTATGAGACAATTACTGTTGATGATGACATTCAGAAATTGATTGTTGCGCATGCGACGTCAGCAGATATCATGAATGTCGCTAAACAAAAGGGAACAGTGACAATGCGTCAAGATGGAATGCTAAAAGCGCTTTCTGGTGTCACTACGATGACAGAGGTAAATCGTGTAGCGTCTGATCTTGCATAACGCTAGTGGGACTTTTCTTCGGAAGAAAAGTCCCAACGAAAAGAACCTAGTATGATAGAAAAGTTAGGCACATGTCCTAACTTTTCTATTGATAAAGATATCATGCTTATGCTATAATGTAGATATGGATAATAGTGGGCAAAATACTCTAATGGGCGCACAGCCAGTAGCTTCGGCTGCACCAGTGACGCCAGGGACGGCAGCTCCTGCAATGGGTGCACAACCAGTGACAACAATGCCAGAAGTGGTAGCGTCAGCAGAAGCAGCAGCTCCAGCGACTGCAATGTCGACGCCATCTCCGGTTGCAACGTCAGCAGTACCAGCGGCTACTGCGGATTCTACGGCAGCAACTCCGGCAAAAAGCGTAAGAATTGAAACTTTACTTGAGGAGTGTGTGAAGCGAAATGCTTCCGATTTACATATCCAAGTAGGACTTCCTCCGATTCTGCGCGTTGATGGCGCACTTATTCCAATTGCTGGGATTTCGGTTTTGACTGAGGACGTAATTCAGAAGTTAGTCTTTTCTACACTTGATTCAGAACAGCGAGAAGTGCTCTCTAAAGATAAAGAGTTTGATTACTCATTTGCCTTTGGCGATATGGCGAGATTTCGTGTAAATGCATTCCAGGAAAGAGGAAATTTAGCTGCGGCATTTCGTCTAATTCCAAATAAAATGCCAACACTTGCAGATTTAGGTTTGCCACAGGTAATTTCTACTTTCGCGAACTATCCAAGAGGGTTGGTACTCGTAACGGGCCCTACTGGTTCTGGTAAATCTACAACTCTTGCAGCTCTGATTGACAAGATTAATCAAGAAAAAGCAGTACATATCATTACGATTGAGGACCCAATTGAGTTTGCGCATAAGTCTAAAAAATCAGTCATCGTACAGAGGGAAGTACATTATGATACTTTCTCATTCTCAAGAGCGCTTAAATCGGTTCTTCGTCAAGACCCAGATGTAGTGCTACTTGGTGAGATGCGCGATCTTGAGACGATGTCTTCAGCTATTACGATTGCGGAAACTGGCCACCTTGTTTTTGCGACATTACATACTAACTCAGCGGCGCAATCGATTGATCGTATGATTGACGTTTTCCCAGCAGAGCAGCAGCCACAAATTCGCTCACAGCTTTCGTCTATCTTGATGGCAGTTTGTTCACAACGTTTAGTCCCAGCAATTGGTGGTGGACGTATTGCGGCTTGTGAGATTTTGGTAGCAAATACTGCAGTAAGATCAATTATTCGTGAAGGAAAGACTCATCAACTTGATACAGCGATCCAAACTGGTGTAAATGAGGGTATGCAGACGATGGATAGAACGTTAGCAAAACTTGTCCAACAGGGGACAATTACGTTTGATAATGCCCTGGAATACGCAGTTGACCCAGTAGAATTTAAGAGGTTAGCGCAAGGCTAATTTAGGATTTGGCAATGCGAAGATTTCTCTATAGAGCAAAAGACAGTAAGACTGGAAAAACCATAAAAGGCGTTATTCAGGCAGAGAATGAACGTGCTGCAGGCAAGCTTTTGATTGACCAGGGTTATGTACCAGATTCTGTAGAAGAGGAAGACACTAGTGGAATTTTGGCGAAGCTATCGTCAAAAGTTTCTAGTAAAGATAAAATCATTTTCACTAGGCAGTTTGCGACATTGATTGGCGCAGGGCTGCCACTTTCTAATGCTCTTAGAACCCTAGTAGAACAGACAGAAAGCAAGCCGATGCGCAAAGTGATTGAAGACATCCTTTCGCAAGTTGAAGCAGGTAAAACTCTGATGGAGGCTTGTTCAAAGCATCCGGACGTGTTCGATCAAGTATATTTGTCGCTTATTCAGGCAGGTGAAGCTTCTGGTACGCTAGATTTGGCACTTAAACGTCTAGCTGACCAAAAGGAAAAAGACGAGAATATGATGTCTAAAATTCGTGGGGCGATGACTTATCCTGCGATTGTACTTTTTGTGATTATTGCGGTAGTGGTGTTTATGATGGTAATGGTAGTGCCACAAGTTGAAAATCTATATGCAGATTTAGGGCAGGAGCTTCCGGTTGCTACGCAAATTTTGGTTGGTATATCTAATTTCGTAATTAACGAGTGGTATATTGTGTTGGCCGTAGTGGTACTGTTTGGCTGGCTCTTCATGCAATTTAGAAAAACTGATACAGGGAAGAGATGGGCAGCGGTTTTCAAGTTAAATGTACCAATATTTAAAAACTTGTTCTTACGCCTTTACAATGCGAGGTTTGCTCGTACTATGCAGATGTTACTTTCTACAGGTGTCGCATTGCTCGATTCGATGAGAATGTCTGGCGAAGCGACAAATAACATAGTCTACGAAGAGCAGATTACTCTTGCGATGGAGAAAGTGCAAGGAGGTAAGCCACTTTCTGAAGCGCTTCGTGACAAAAAATATATGATGCCACTTGTACCGCAAATGTCGTCGATCGGTGAAGAATCTGGTAAGATTGATGAGATGCTTGGTAAGGCGGCACAGGTCTATGAAGACGAACTTGATGAACAGATTGCGGCGATTTCTACAATGATTGAGCCAATTTTAATGGTGATTATGGCACTTCTAATTGGCGGTATCGTACTTGCAGTGCTATTTCCAATCTATAGTCTTGTTAATAGTGTTGGATAAATATAATAAACTATTTCTAATTAGTCGTTTTTGTCAGGTAAAATTATAATAGTAATCCTTACTGCGCCCGACTAAACGGTACTCGTAAGGTATTACTATTATAATTTTACGCTGAAAAACTCCTTAATAATTAGAAATAGTTTATTATATTTACTAGACAAAATTATTGACAATTTAAATTCAATTGTGTACAATTGAATTATCAAATAATGGAGAATAAGCATGAATATTTATGATTTTAAGGTAAAAAGTCGCGAAGGGAAGGATGTTTCTTTGGGCGATTTTAAGGGAAAAGTATTGCTAATTGTGAATACGGCTACTGGTTGTGGATTTACACCACAATATGAAGGCTTAGAGATGCTATATAAGAAGTATCATGATAAGGGCTTAGAGATATTGGATTTTCCATGTAACCAATTTGGACATCAAGCGCCTGGTACAGACGCGGAAATTCACGAGTTCTGTACGGCGAAATATGACACTTCGTTCGATCAGTTTAAAAAGGTGGAAGTGAATGGAGATAAAGCAGAGCCACTCTTTGTATGGCTAAAAGAGCAAATGCCGAATGAAGAGGTCAGGGGGCTTAAAAATAAGGCTGCTATGGCTGCAGTGTCTAAAATCAGTAAGGTTGCGGGCGACAAAGGATTTATTCGTTGGAATTTTACAAAGTTTCTAATTGATCGCGATGGTAAAGTGGTAGGAAGATTTGCTCCAACTACGAAACCAGAAGAATTTGAAGATAAGGTAAAACAATTGATTGAAGGATAAACTTGCTGAGATGATACGGCAGAGTGAAAGGAAAGAGATGAACGATACTAATACGATGTACGACGCAATAATCATCGGAGCAGGCACGGCGGGGCTAACTGCAGCAATCTATGCTCTAAGGGCAGGGAAAAAGGTGCTGATACTGGAGGAGAAGGCCTATGGTGGGCAAATTATTAATGCTGAAAAAGTGAAGAATTACCCAGGTTTTTCAGAAATTTCTGGTTTGCAGCTTGCAACAAACATGTATGAGCAGGTCAAGGATTTTGGTGGGGAGATTAAATACGAAAAAGCTATGGGAATTAAGGTAATTTCCAATTCTTTGAAAGAAGTTTTAACTTCAGAAAATAAATATAGCGCTAAAGCAATTATTATTGCTACTGGAGCGGCTAATGCAAAACTCGGTCTTGCTCGTGAAGAGGAGCTCACAGGCAAAGGAGTGTCTTACTGCGCGACTTGTGATGGCAATTTCTTCAAAGGGAAAGATGTAGCGGTGGTTGGCGGTGGCAATACTGCACTTCAGGATGCATTGTATCTTTCTAATGTGGCAAATAAAGTGTATTTAATACATCGTCGTGACGAGTTTCGAGCAGAGCATATTTATGTTGAAGAAGCTAAGGAGAAACCAAACATTGAGTTTGTGCTTTCGTCTAACTTAAAAGAACTTTTGGGAGATACAAAGGTGTCTGGAATTAAAGTAGAGAATAAAGCTGGAGAAATGCGCGAAATACCAGTTTCTGGTGTATTTATGGCAGTAGGATATATTCCACAAAACCAGGCTTTTTCTGACATAATCGAGCTGGACGACAAAGGGTATATTGCAACGTCTGATGGAATACATACGAACGTACCTGGAATATACGTTGCAGGCGATGCAAGAGCAAAAGAATTGAAACAATTAGTAACAGCTACGGCGGATGGAGCGCTAGCGGCAGACGCAATGATAAAGGAGATAAAATGAGTGTAAAAGCCTTAAATGAACAAAATTTTTATTCAAGCATAACAGAGGGAAAAGTGTTGGTTGATTGCTTTGCAGATTGGTGCGGACCTTGCCAAATGCTTTCGCCAATTATTGAGGAACTCGCTGAGGAAGTGACAGACTGGAAATTTTATAAATTGGATATTGATGAGGAGCCAGAAATTGCAGAGAAATACGAGGTCATGTCTATTCCAACCCTTCTTCTTTTTGAAGACGGAGAGCTGAAAGATACATTGGTGGGATTAAAGGCAAAAGATGAACTTAAAAAGATTTTGATAGAAGGGAAATAAATGAGCTCGTCGGATAAAATCGATAGATGTTTGGAACTTGATAGGCAGATTTGCTTTCCGATGTACGTAGCATCTAAAGAGATTATTAGAAAATACACACCACTTTTAAAGGAGCTCGATCTTACTTATACTCAGTACATTGTAATGTTGGTACTTTGGGAAGATGAAAGAATATCCATGCGTAAACTGGGGGAGAGGCTATATCTCGACTCTGGGACGCTTTCGCCAGTGCTTCTAAAAATGGAGAAAAAAGGTTTAATTGTTCGTGAGCGGGGGAAAGATGATGAGCGCGTGATGGACATTGCAATTACTCCAAAAGGTATAGGATTAAAAGTTATAGCTAGAAAGGTTCCTAAAGAAATGGGAGATTGTTTAAAGTTGAGCCCACTAGAAGCGGCACAGCTGCTAAGAGTGCTTAAAAAGATATTGAAAAAAACTACAGAGTAGTGTATAATTCTAGAGAGTGGATTCGTAGCTCAGTTGGTTAGAGCGCCGCCCTGTCACGGCGGAGGTCGCGAGTTCGAGTCTCGTCGGATCCGCCAAAATACCTTCGGTATTTTGTAAAAAATCTCTTTCAGAGATTTTTTGTTTTGCTTCGCAAAACGCGGTCGATTTTGGTATATAATAGATTGTATGGCAAAAATTTCTATTCCAAAATATACGCTGGGAGAGGAGATTTTTAACTCAATATCTCACGGCATTGGGGCAGGCTTGTCTATAGCAGCGCTGGTTTTGATGGTGGTGAAAGCAAAGACTGGAGCGGCTGATGTGGCAGTTTCGCTTTTTGGCTCTATGTTAATTGTTTTATATACCGTTTCTTGTGTCTATCACGCGCTCTCACGCAATTTGAAAGGCAAAAAGGTACTGAGGGTCATCGATCACTGCAACGTGTATCTATTAGTCTTTACGACCTATATTCCAGTCGCGTGGCTGGCCGTTGGTGGGGCGCTTGGCTGGGTGATGTTTGGTGTGATTGGCGCTGTGGTGGCGATAGGTGTGGTCTTTTCCGCGATTAACGTTGATAAGTATCAAAAACTTGAAGTAGCTTGCCATCTAATATCTGGATGGGGGAGTTTAATTTTCTTGCCAATTTTGCTTCAGGGAATGGGGATAGGTGGTGTGATATTCTTAATTTTAGGTGGGGCAATGTATTCTATTGGAGCTTTGCTTTATATGATTGGTGCTAAGAAAAAATATATGCACTGTATTTTCCATCTGTTCTGTCTTGCGGGGTCATTCTTCCACTTCTGGTGCGTGTATATGTATTTATTGTGATATAATTAAGAGAGGTGCCGCTGTAGCTCAGTTGGTAGAGCAGCTCATTCGTAACGAGCAGGTCACAGGTTCAAGCCCTGCCAGCGGCTCCATATTTAAAGAATCAGCTCAAAGGAGCGATTTTTTATTATCCTAAAATTATATTAAATAGACCGAAGGAAACAACTAGCATAATAACTCCGGCGAGAAGCACACCACACATAACGCCAATGACAGTTTTCTTGTAATCTAGGTCTAGTAGGGAAGCGGCAAGTGTGCCAGTCCATGCGCCAGTGCCTGGAAGTGGAATACCAACGAAAAGAAGCAGGGCAAGGAAGATGCTATTGCCAGCCTTCTTTTCGAGCTTTTTACCAGCTTTTTCGCCTTTTTTCAGACAGAAATTACAGAATTTGGCGAAGGCTTTCATGATACTATTTGGGGATTTTTCGCCCTCTTTCTTTTTGCCTTTTTTGGCGCCCCATTCGAGAATCTTACGAGAGAATTTATAAATAAAAGGGACAGGAAGTATGTTGCCGATAACGGCAATGAGAAGAGCGAGAAGCTCTGGCACCCCTAGTCCGACACCAATGGGAATTGCGCCACGAAGTTCGATGATTGGCACCATTGAAACTAGGAAGGTAATAAGACAACTTAAAACAATATTCATAGAGATGATTTTACCATATTTAGCTTATTTGGTCTATTTGGTAGCCCTATAGTTTACTCGGCGGCTGGCTCGGATACCATAGTATTGACGCTATTTGCTGACTTACCAGCGAGAACTGCTTTGATTTTGGCTTTGGCGGTGTCAATAGTAGATTGGTCTGGGTACATAACGCTGAGAGTCTGACTTGGATAGCTGTAAGTATATGCACCGCCAGTAGTACCGTTCAAATTGTAGGTTTCGATAGTCCATTTTGGCATGTTTTCATCTAGTTCCATATTGACGAGGCTGGTGATGTCGGAGGTGGTAAGGCTAGTCTCAAAAGAGCCAGAGAGAGCATTCAAAATTTCTGAATATTTACTGAGGATGGTACTACTACTGGTAACTTTCTCGAAGATTTTTTCGATAACTTGCTCTTGGTTCTCGCCACGGTGACGATCGCCAGAACTGTAAGCCATACGTTCACGAGCGAAGGCGAGTGCACACTCGCCATTTAAGGTGTTTAACCCTGGATTAATAGTACAGCTTGGATTGGTGTGACACTTGAAAGAATAGTTGACGTCGGAATTGACAGTAATGCCACCGATGGCATCAACTAAACCAATAACGGCGTTGAAATTGGCGCGAAGATATTGGCTAAACTCTATGTCCATAAGATCTTCAATGGTGGCCATAGAAAGTTGAATGCCACCGAGAGAACCAGCGTGAGTAAGCTTATCTGGAAGTCCGGTAGTACCATGGAGCTGGACATAGTAATCGCGTGGGACTGCAGTCATCAAAATATGCTTAGTCTTAGGGTTGACAGTCATAATGATGTTAACGTCTGAGAGACTTCTTTCTAGCATTTGGCCGGATCGAGTATCGATACCAGAAATGAACATAATCCAGCTTTCGTCGGTGATGCTACCAGTGCTTGCGCGCTCTTTTTTCTCAGATTCAACTTTGATTTCGCCAATGATTTTGAGGCTATCTGGGTAAGATTTTCCTTCATCAGTATCGATAGTAGCATCCCAGGTACCGGCATTTAGAAGAGAAATGTAGTTTGGATCGTCAATAGAATTTTTGAGCATAGAAGTAATGCCATCGGCATAAACGACGGAGCCGTTTACTTGTTCTTTGACAGCAGCTTCAAGTTTTTCGGTATTGATGAAGTCAGAAATACTGTGGAACTCTTTGCCTTTGACGTCGTTTAGATTATTGTAACTTGATTTTTTACTTACAATGACGTTGTAAACATCATATGAAGCGCCGGAGTCAAGGTTTTTATCAAGGAAGCTCATCAGCTCGTTATATTTAAGGAAGCCAAAAATGCTGCCGATGGCAAGGATGAGACCGAAGATATTGAAAATAGTTAATGGGACGATACGTGTCTTCTTGCGGAATGTTTTGAAAAGATAAAGGGCAGAAAAGATAACAGCAGCAGCGTAAGCAAGGATGATATACTTAGCAGGAAGAGCTCCGGAAAGGGAAATATAAGTGATGAGTGTGCCAAGCAAAATGGTAGTCACTATAGCAAGAATACGACTGATGATACGATATGGCTTAGCGGTTTTTGGTTGCTTCTTTCTCATTTTTTCCTCTTTCTTATCGGAGCGTTTAATACTATTTAAAGCACGGTCTTCTTTGGCATTATTTTCGGTGACAGATTCGGAGATTTCTGCAGAGCTTTCTACGACGCCATCGTTGATGAGGGCTTCGATGTCTTGATCCTCGATTTCTTCGGTTCCGTCATTGAGTTCGGCGACGGTAACTTGCTCGGATCTTTCAATGGTGACAGGAGTTTTTTCGGCGGTTTCTGACGGAGCGATGTTAACTTCATCGGAATAATCATCTGGGTTTTCTGGGACGTCATCATATTCTGCGTTAGCAAAACCGTCAATAGCCGCAGCTAAATCTTCTTGAGAATCCATAGGAATCTCTACTTTCGGTGTTTTCTTGACGCGTTTAACACCGTCAATGTTTCTTGGTTTTTTACTCCTTTTTTCTGCCATAAAAATCTCCAATTTGTTTAATCTATTATAGCATGACAATAAATTTACTGCAAAATTATTATGCTTTATTGCTTAATAAGTAGAGTGTGGTATAATATATGTAATAAATTATGGTGTACAAATTTTTTAAGAGATTGTTTGATATTGTCTTTGGACTGATTGGGCTCGTGCTTTTGATCCCACTCACCCTGATTTTGAAGGTGGCGTATATGTGTACGGGGGATTTTCACAGGATTATTTATGGACAGACACGGGTAGGAAAAAACGGTAAAGAATTCAGGTTGTATAAGTTTCGTTCGATGGTATGGGATGCTGATGCTAGGCTGGAGGAGCTTCTGAAAAAAGAAAAATATAAGAAACAGTGGGAAGAATATCAAAAGCTTGATAACGATCCAAGAATCACTAAAATTGGCAAGGTGATTAGGCGTGGGTCGATAGATGAAATTCCGCAGTTTATTAATGTGCTTCTTGGACAGATGTCGATTATTGGGCCTAGGCCGCTAGTTCCTGGGGAAATTAAAATGCATAAAGGTGATGCAAAAAAGTATAATTCTGTAAAACCAGGGATGACTGGTTACTGGGCTACGCGTGGACGAAGTGATGTAGATTACGATGAACGTTTGAAAATGGAATACTATTATATAGATAATCAGAGTTTTACGCTCGATATAAAAATTTTCTTTAGAACAATTAAGGCTGTTTTCAGGAAAGACGGATCGAAATAAAAGTGGCTTAAAATAAGCATAATCTTTTAACTATTTTAGCATTTTGTGGTATAATAGAGGAAGTTATGGGAAAGAGTGTGAGAGTACCAACTGTATCTGTTGTATGTCCACTTTATAATGCCGAAGAAGAGGTACTCGATTTTGATCGCTCGCTAAGGATGCAAAAGGGAATAAAGCTAGTTGAGGTTCGTTATGTTCTGACCGAGAGTGATGATCACACGGAAGATATTTTGAAAGCGGCAGAAATTCCATTCCAGAAGATAAAAAAAGAAGCTTTCTCACATAGTTTAGTGAGAGAGCAAGCGGCGATGAAAGCTAAAGGGCAAGTAATCGTGTTTTTGACTCAGGATGTAGTGATTCGTGACGATGAGTTTTTGGCAAAACTCGTTGCTCCAATAGTGAGCGGAGAGGCGCACGCGGCGTATGCTAGACAGAAAACTAAATACAACAATATAGAGAAATATACTAGGGCGCATAACTATCCTACGCGATCTTTTACGGTAACGAAAAAAGATATTCCTAAAAAAGGTCTTAAGACATTCTTCTTTTCTGATGCTGCAGGTGCAATAGACGCAAGTGTATTTAGAGGATTGAATGGGTATGACGGAAAAGATTTGCCGATTTCTGAAGATATGTATCTAGCACATAAGATTATTACTCTAGGTGGAAAGATAAAATATGTAGCAGATGCCGTTTGTTACCATTCTCATAAGTTTAAACTTTCCGAACTATATGATAGGTATAGATTGACTGGCGAGTTTATGAAACAGAATCCGGAGATTGCAAAGCATGGGGTAAATTCTGCTGGTGGCGGAATGGCGAAATCGATTTTGAAGGATGCTGTGCATGATAAGAACTTGCGCGTAATTGGTGGTTATATTCCAAATATGGCAGCAAGGTATGTTGGTATGACGAGAGGGAAGATGTCCGGTGTGAAGATGCTGAGTACGAAGGGCGATTTGCCGCGTAATCCAAAGTTGCAGAAGAATTATGCGCTGATGAGGAAGGGGGAGAGGTGATATGCTTAGAAACGTTATTATTATTAATGATTTTGCTTACGTCCAGGGTGGGGCTAGCAAAGTGGCAATTGATACGGCGAATATTTTAGCAGAAAAAAAATACAATGTTTGGTTTTTTACTGGCGCGACTGACATCACGACGAAAAAAAGTCTTAATAAGAAAGTGAAAATTATTTCTACGGAACAAGGTGAAGCAATGCTAGATCGGAATAGGCTTCGCGGAATCAAGAACGGTATCTATAATCGCAAAGCAAATAGAAAACTGGCAGAGTTATTGAAGTCACTAAACTCGGGTGAAACTATTGTTCATGTACACGGCTGGACTAAGTGTCTTTCGGCAAGTATTTTTAGACCAATTTTCAAACGTAATTTTAAATTAGTTTTAACTTTACATGATTATTTTACCTCATGTCCAAACGGCGGTTTTTTTAATTATAAGAAAAACCAAATTTGTACATTATGTCCGATGTCGGCAAAGTGTATTAAAACAAATTGCGATTCAAGAAATTATGGATTCAAAATCTATAGAGTAATAAGGCAGTTTGTGCAAAATAAAGTAGTGGGTTTGCCAAAAAAGTTGGAGTATATTATCTATCTATCAGATCTGCAGTGGGATGTACTTAAGGGTAATTTTGAAAACTTAAAGTACAAAAAGAAGATTTTAAATCCGATGGATTTTAAAGTGAGTAAGACTGGCAAAAAAAATAAGGACGGATATTATCTCTACGTAGGTAGATTAAGCCAAGAAAAGGGCATTAAGATTTTTTGTGAAGCGCTTTCACAAGTCGGCTATCCAGCAATTGTCGTAGGAGATGGACCATTGTTTGACGAATTATCAAATGAATATAGCACAATAAAATTTGTTGGTTGGAAAGATAGTGAAGATGTGAAAAGATATATGCAAGATGCAAAAGCATTAGTATTCCCATCTCTTTGGTACGAAGGACAGCCACTTGTACCTATGGAAGCAGAGAGTTTAGGCATCGCGTGTATTGTATCTGATAAGAGCTCGGCCAAAGAGTTCGTGAAGAACAAAGATTTTGTTTATGACGGAGGCAACGTGGAAAGTTTGAAGGGGATGGTAGAGAGGTTTAATTTCTGTTATAATAGAATCAAAATAGAGCCTGGGAATATACGTAATCAATATAGTAAAGAAGTAATAAGCTTCTATGAGCTATGCATGGAGAAGAAATGAAATTAGGCAGAAAGAATTTTTTAAAGTTTTATCTAATAGCTTTATTTTTAGCGATTACTTTATTTCCGAAAATTACTTTAGTTGCAGTTCCTGGTAGCCATGCGGGGATTAGACTGGAAGACCTGATGATAGCTGGATATTTAATTTTCTTTTTCATAAATGGACTCAAAAATGGATTTGGTGAATATAAAAAATTTTCAAAGATTATTAAGGTACTTGGTTTATGCTTGATGGTTTTTACCATATCCAATATAATTGGTTGTATTTCCGGAAATGTCACACCGTACCTTTCCATTCTTTATCTGGTCAGAGTGTTTGAATACTTTGTGCTCATATTTGCTGGTAGAGATTTAATCTCAATACCTGGCGGAAAGAGGCTGTTACTGAATCTCATAAAAGCGACAGTTGTTTTTCATGGTATATATGCGATATTGGAATATTTCTCGCTTACTCCAGATATAGCAGCGTTAATTAACCGTCCAACAAGCGGTAGGGTGTTTACGACGTTTAGCGGTCCATATGAGCTTGCTGGCTACTTAGCAATTTGTTTGCCGCTAATATTAAATGAAATTTTTGTGAATAAAAAGTATACAAATATATTGTTTGCAGTACTAATATTCACAGGTGTAATTTTGTCAGAGTCGAGAATTGCGCTTGCGGCGGTTGCAATAATTACGGTTATATGGGTCTTAAAGGCAATTTTTGGTGCTAGAGAGAAAGGAAAAGGTTTTTCACCTTTGAAAGCTTTGGCGCTAGCACTAGTTTTAGCGGCCGTTGTAATTGGAGTAGCTAAAGGATTACAGTCGTCACGCTTTGCGGGGGTAGACTTTGGTGATTATGTAAATACTACAATAAGTGCATGGGAAAATTCTGATTACGATTATTATAGATGGAATAAGCAGCCATATTATAGTCCGCTTGTATTCAGCCAAACGGATGATAGAAGTTTTGCCTTAAGGATTACTAAGTGGACAGTATTAATAAAACAAGCAGTTGAGGTGGCACCGCTTTTTGGACTAGGCATGTCTATTTCTGGAGAAGCAATGGACGGTGGAATTGTAAAACTTTTCTGTGAGACTGGCATAGTTGGGTTGGTCCTATGGATTATATTGATGGTGACTGTATGGAGACAGGTTAGAAACAATAAGAAAATCAGCTTCATCGTCTTATCTATGATAGTTACACTATTCATAAATGCTATATTCATAGACATATTTGATGCTTCCAAAGTGATGATGGCATTCTGGTTTATAGTGGGGTATTATATTTATACAGACGATAAAAGTACTAAAAATGCTCAAAAAAAAATTCTAATTTTGTCCGATAATAATTTAAATACTCTTGGTGGCTCGCAACAATCAATTACAACAATGGCAAAGGAGTTGGTGGCTTCTGGATATTGTGTCGGGGTGTTTATGGCAGACGGTAAAGATAATTCTTGCGGAGAAAATGAGGCTAGGATTTTTACATATAGGAAATACAAGAATAAAATTGTGAATTTTATCTTTATGTATGGTAGTTTGCTGGATGTAATAAGAGAGTTTGGGCCAGATATAGTGCATGCACAAAACACAAAAGTAATTATTGCAGCTGGGATTATGGGTAAAACTCAACGGATCGATAATGTTAACTATATTATGACTGATAGAATGTTTCTTAACGAATATCGACCAAGAACAAAAAAGCTTCTGACCTTTTTATCCTCTGGATTTGACTTGATTATCACGACAACTAGTAAAAACCAATTGGAATGGGCTAAAGTGGTTGGAAATGAAAAAGTGATGGTTGTAACGAACGCCCTAGATGACTATTGGTTCAAATATGACGAAGAAGACGAGAAGAGAATAAAGCGAGAAAATGGAGTGAAAGGGTTTAATATTGGTTTTTCTGGTAGGTATGAAGAATATAAAAGGTGGGATGTTGTTTTGGAGATATGTAACGCGCTAAAAAAGTATCCAGATATTCAATTTACCGTAGCGATTACTGCCGATGAGGTCTACAGGGACGAGATGAAAAAATTTGTGAGTGATTTAAAAAGACTCCTGAAAAAGAAATTAAAACTTTTTATTGATATGCCGAAAGAAAACATGAGCTCATTTTACTATATGTTGGATATATTTGTGCTAACTTCTCGTAATGAATCATTTGGAAGAGTTCTGATTGAGGCGATGACTAAGAACAATATAGTTTTAGGAACTGATTCTGGTGGTGTACCGGATATTTTAGGAAAAAAGTTTTTGTATGATGTGGGCGACTACCAGGGAGCAGTTAATAAAATATTAGCTTATTATGAAAATAGCACATTGGCGAATAGGGAAAAACAATATTTCCTTAATTTGGTGAAACGAAAATATACAGCTGGTAATATGACAAAAAACTTAATTATGGCATATAATAGTGTGCTTAGAGCGAAGGAGAATTTATAAGTATGGTTAGCCAGATGAGGAAAAATTATCTATATAATGTTTTGTATCAGATGCTGATTTTGGTCATGCCGCTGGTTACTATACCATATGTCTCTAGGATTTTGGGAGCAGATGGCGTAGGTATCTATTCTTATACATATTCTATAGCGTACTACTTTGTGCTAGTTGCTATGTTGGGCATAAATAACTATGGGAATAGAGCTATAGCGAAAAGTAGGCAGAATAAGGAAAAACTGTCAAATACTTTCTGGAGTATATATTTTATACAATTAATCATGTCAATAATGATGATTATATTATATGTCCTGTATACTTTTATGATTGGCAATGGGTACCCTTTAGTGACAATTATACAACTTGTCTACGTCGTATCTGTAGTTTTTGATATTAATTGGTTTTTCTTTGGTATGGAAAAATTCAAGATTACGGTAATGAGGAATATAGTCATAAAAATTTTATCTATTTTCTGTATTTTCATATTTGTTGATTCAGCTGATGATTTATGGTTGTATACTTTGATTATGGCTGGCGGGACTTTCCTTTCCCAATTAGTATTATGGCCATTTTTGATAAAAGAAATTTCTCTTCCACAATATGGAAAAGTGATGATGAGACCACATATAAAACCATGTTTGGTGTTATTTATACCGGTGATTGCGGTTAGCTTATATAAAGTTATGGATAAGATGATGCTTGGAATTATGGCTGATATATCTGAGTTGGGGTATTATGAACAAGCTGAAAAGTTGACTACTTTTCCGATAGCCTTTATTACTGCAGTAGGGGTGGTGATGCTGCCGAGAATGTCTAATTTAATGGCGATGGATAAAATGCAAGAGATTAAACTCGCTATAGGGAAGGCAACAGATTTTATGATGTTTCTTGCATATCCAATAGCGTTTGGGCTAATTGCCATATCTGATAATTTTGTACCATTATATATGGGGGACGGTTTTATAAAATCGAGTATATTGCTGTCGCTGCTTTCTGTAACGATTTTGTTTATATCTTTTGCAAATGCCGTAAAAGCTGGTTTTATGCTACCGAAAGAAATGGATAAAGCCTATGCAACACTCACAATTGTTGGGGCGGTAGTAAATTTAGTAATTAATTTGCTGCTAATACCGGGACTGCAGTCTATTGGTGCATGTATAGGGACGATTATCGCCGAATTCGTAGTAATGGTAATGCAATTCTACTATGTACGGAAGGATTTGCCAGTTATTAGATATATCAAGTCCACCGCAAAATTTTTGCTGAAGGGTTTAGTAATGTTTGTAATTGTTTGGCCAATAAGGTGGATGAATCTTTCGGACATTCAGACGGTTATTGCGCAAATCGTAATTGGAGTTGCTATATATGCGATTCTGAACTATAATTACATAAAAAATTTAATTATTCCAACTGGGTTTGGAAGAAGGCATATTAATGACCAAAGTTCAAGTAAATAAAGAACACTATAATTTTAGCGAATATGTTAGTGTGGATAGATGGAACAGCTATTATTATCAATTGACAGAAGCTATGGCTTCTGGGAATAAAAGAATTTTGCTGATTGGTGTTGGAGATGGGATTGTTTCTGATTTATTAACGAAATTTGGTTGTAACGTTACTACGTTTGATTTTGATAAAGAATTAAACCCAGATATAGTTGGATCGGTTACTGATATAGACAAAATCTTAAAAAACAAGTATGACGTAATTTTGTGTTGCCAGGTGTTGGAGCACATACCATTTGACATATTTGCTGAGACTATAAAAAGAATATGCGACTGTGTTAATGACGGAGGGAGATTTATCTTATCTTTGCCTGACCATTATCTTAGATGGAATCTCCGAATTAACATTCCGAAAATCCCAGAAGCTAATATCCAGATGTTGAGCCCTAGATTATTCCAGCGTAATTGGGATATCGATAGGGATGGAAATGGTGAGCATTATTGGGAAATTGGTGCAAAGGGCTCTAGCAAAAAACTAGTCAAGAATATATTGAAAAAATATTTTAAGATTGAAAAAGAATATTTGCCGGACGGCAATATGTATCATATATTCTTTGTATTGAGGAAAAAATAAATCGACCATCTAGTATGATATAATATATCATATATGTTATTCAACTCGCTTTCTTTTCTCTGGGTGTTTTTACCGATATTGATGTTGCTATATTTTACTATTGGTAAGATATGGCCGCATACTAAGAATTATATCTTGCTCATTTTTAGCTTATTGTTCTATGCTTGGGGGGAGCCGAAGTATGTACTTTTAATGATTGCTTCGATTATTGTAAACTATACATTTGGATTACTGATAGATAGGGCTGGTCATAAAAAGAAAAAGAAACAAAAAGTTTTATGGCTGGTTCTAGACATTTTGTTCAATATTGGGCTGCTGGGGCATTTCAAGTACTTCAACTTTTTAGTGGCAAATGTGAATAATGTATTTGGAGCAGGGACACTTACCATTGGGGAGATTGCCTTGCCAATTGGCATTTCTTTTTACACGTTCCAGGTGATGTCATACGTGATCGATCTTTATAGGGGAGACATTAAGGTTCAGAAGAATTTGCCAAAGCTAGCACTATATATTTCCTTTTTCCCACAACTCATCGCCGGTCCTATAGTGAAATACAGGGATATAGATTCACAACTAGATAATAGGAAGACAACTGTAGAGAAGTTCTCTTATGGTGTGAAAAGATTTATATATGGGTTAGCTAAGAAAGTCTTAATAGCGGATTCAATGGCAGCAATTGTAGATACAATTTTTGGAGCAGGGATAGGGAGCTTGGAAATGCATACTGCGTGGATTGGTGCTATATGTTATGCGTTGCAAATTTTCTTCGATTTCTCTGGTTACTCCGATATGGCTATTGGGTTAGGTTCTATGTTTGGATTTAAATTTCCGGAGAATTTTAACTTACCGTATTTATCTACAAGCATTACTGAATTTTGGAGAAGATGGCATATTTCTCTGTCGACATGGTTCAAAGAATATTTATACATTCCACTCGGTGGGAATAGAAAGGGAAGATTTCGTACGTACATTAATCTTTGGATTGTTTTTATTGCTACTGGTATTTGGCACGGTGCAGCGTGGACTTTTGTAGCATGGGGACTGTTCCATGGATTTTTCATATTTATTGAGCGATTAGGGCTAAAAAAGATATTGGACAAATATCACATTATTGGCCATGTATATCTTATTTTAGTCGTGTTGACAGGGTGGGTAATATTTCGTGCGTCTTATCTAGGAGATGCTATTCAATATTTGAAAGTAATGTTTTTAGGCCAAACTGCAGTAGCTCCGATCCAGCTTTATAACGTAGTGAATAAAAGGACGCTTATAGCATTTATTTTCGCTATTGCATTGGCTGGTCCAATTCAGGCAATGCTCAGTAAAATTAATATTAGCAAGAAGAGCGTGAATATATTTAAGACTTATGTTGAACCACTAATAGTGATAACACTACTACTTATTTGCATATTGTATTTAGTCAACAATACGTACAGTACATTTATTTATTTTAGGTTCTAGAGAGGGAAAGTATGCGTAGAAAAATTTCACAAATAATAATGATAATAACAGTTCTTTTGATGCTATTTTTGCCTAGTGTATTAATGTGTGTGAATAGTCTCTTTAATTTGGAAATAGGTAAAAATAGACATAAAGTTGTGACTCCGCCTGCGCTGAGTATGAATAATATAGAAAAATTTCCAGGAGAGTATGAAAACTGGTTAGATAATAATCATCCATTTCATGATGATCTAAAAACTTTTTGGGCAAAGTTTAACTTTGATGTCTTTAAGGAGAGTGGTTCTTCTGGAGTAGTAGTCGGCAAGAGCAATGGTGCAGATGAAGAAACCTGGTTGTTTTATAGTGATGACACCGATCAAAACCCGATTAAAGATGCTCAAGGCGTCTCAGCTTTTCGTGATTCATTGCAGAATTGTATGGCGCATAATGCTACGAAATATACGGAGCTTCTAGAACAAAAGGGAATAGATTTGTATTATTTGGTGATACCAAATAAGGAAAATATGTATAGAGAGATGCTCCCAGACAGTATTAAGATATATGACGTAAGTAGTCGTGTGGATAAAGTTATTGAAAAAATTGCCAAGGGGGCAAATGTTATTTATCTCAAGAGCGTACTGAATGATAAGAAGGAGACTGGGCAATTGTACTATGCGCAGGATACTCATTGGAATGACTATGGTGCGTACGTTGGATTTAAGGAAGTTCTCGCACAGATTGAGTCGAGCTATAAGATGGCAGAAGCAAAAGTTAGTTTTAACAAAAAACAGATTAATAGAGACCTAGTTGGACCAATGGGGTTATATGACTATTTTGTAGATAATATTCCAACAGTGGAATATTTACCCGAGCAAAATTATGAGGTCGTAGAAAAAAATGATGCTGTTATTGTCACGAAAAATGAGAATGCTCCAATCAAAAAGACTTTGATGGTTGTTGGCGATTCTTATAGGCAAAATCTGCCACAGTTTTTTGCTAAAACATTTGAAAGAACGGTTTTTATTGATAGGCGCAAGTATAAACCTAATATGCTAGAACAATACGGCCCTGATACTGTGTTGGCATTGTTTGTTGAGAGATATGCGGGGAGTATTTGCGAGTTAGCACTCATGAAATAAACATCTATTGAAATTTTAGATTCTGAGACGATCTTTTGATTCAATATATTGAGCATGAATGGTTGATTTATTCCTTACATAATGACACGCGCAGAGGAAAGATGCTTTAGAAGTCTTGAAAAGAAATACGGCGCTAAATATTATATTGTCCCGCAGGTGCATTTATCGGCTCTGCTTGAGCACAGGGTTAAGGGCCAGAATTACCGTGGGGCGTTTTCGCATATTAATGGGGAGTCAGTGGACTAGTGAAAGCGGGGGTGTGGTAATAGAGGTTGCGAAAGTTTTTGACACAAATAGCCATAAGTTTTATAACATATTATATTGTTTTCGTCAATCATATATGATATGATTTTATTGAGATGAAAAAGAAAAATAAGTTTAAGGTAGAAAACTTAGATCAGGTTGTAGAAACAAAGAAACAGAATGCCGATGAGTATGTGAACATTGTAAAATGGGCATTTGCTGTAGCGGCTCTAATTATTATTGTAATTTATATTTTTGATGCGCTTGACGTACCCACAAGAATGGGGCTAATTTCTCCAGAAAATTCGCGGGAATGGTTAGATAATATAGTAGGGTATTTTGGTATCATAGCGGGAGCGTTCATCGGATTCTTTAGCGCTATGATCCCAGTTAAAATAACATTGGAACGACAGGAAGAAGTAAGAAAAGAGGACAACGCCAAGAGGGTATTGCCATTGGTGAAGATAGACACTTGGCAGCCTAGCTTGTTGGAGGATCCAATTTTAGAGAAGATTGATTTTGATTTTGATAAAGGGAAAAATACGTCTATAGGGCTATATTTTGCTATACAGAATGTGGGCCTGAGAGAGATGTATGATGTTTGGTGTGACGATTTTTGTGGCGATGTTAAGAGGAAAAGGAAGCGAGTTGATATAGCTGAAATTATTTATAAAGATGACTATGCTGGTAAAGACTATATGTTGCAGGTTAATCGGTTGGTTCAATCTGGAACGATGAATTTGAAGTTTAAAGTGCATTTTAAGGATTGCTATGGTAATAGGTATTATCAGACGGTGAAGTGCAAATGTGGATTAGTTGGAGGGATTAGCGATAGTGGCAGAGCGCATTACAGGGCGGATGAATATGGAGTAATTGGCGCGCCGAAGAGGGGATAAACGGTCCGACTTTGTCATCTTAAACATGACCATTTTACTTTTTTATAGCAGGGTAGTACGCTAGTAGTATAATGGACAAAGTCGTTGCAAAGGACAAGCGAAATAACCTCAAGAGGATAGTCATGCAGCTTTTGGGATATAAATGTAAAAGTATATGCCATGCAATCATTGTTACGTTGTTATATGTGGCAGTAATTTTGTTACTGTTACCAGAAATTCTTGGGATTTTAAATTTTGATTTTGATTCCAACGACGGAGTCGTCGGTGTAGTCACCCAAGTTCTAAGATATATTCAATTAATAATCCTGATATTGGTTTTAGCATATGGGATAAAACATACAATCATACCGAATATAGGCAGACGACGTGATGCCCAATCGATTATAAACAGTTTGAAGTCTGATGACATCAGGTCTCCGATTGTCGATAGGGCTACTCTAAGAAGGAGAATTATTGGCGAAGACGCCACATTTGAGGTGGCTACTGAAGTAGATTCTATCATTCAAAATAATATAGACCCCATAAAGAAATTTATCTTTGATAAGGAAAAGACATTATTGGTTGATGGTAGATGGGGCGTCGGGAAAACCACATATACACTTGTGGCCGTTAGTGAGATATTGCATGACGGAAGATTGGCAGAGACCGACTATAGATTCATATATGAGTCCGCGTTTAAATATACCTCAGAATTTAACGAATTTAAAAAAGATGTATTGAGGGCAATGAGATCAATCCTTTCAGAGCAGAATGTTTTTAGATCGTTTATTTTTGAGGAATTAATTGGTAATTTATGTCGCAAGAAATTTGGTTTGCCGGAGTTCAAAGCTGGCAAGACGACAACGGATATTATCAATAGCCTAAATAGGGCATATGAAAAGAAAAAAGGCAAGAAGGGAATGGAACCATTTAGGATGATAATTATAATTGACGACATTGATAGGCTGCAGGGTGAAGAGATAGTGCAAACGCTGGCGTTTTTGTCTGTTATCAGAAAATTAGATTTTGTAAAAATAATATTGCCAATTGATAGAAGTGTAATTATAGATCAACTCAATAGTATTAAAATTACCGATCCACAGTTTTACATCAACAAGTATTTGCCGGAGCAACTAAGCGTAACAATCCAATCTAACTATGATGTGGTGACGAATATATCCTCGAAGAAAGTGCGAAAAGAACTTGGGGCGTCTTACGATGATAGCCAAGTCCAGCCGATACTTGAGTGTCTTTATATTAAGGTATTCTCCAATAGACTAAAACAGAATATGGAGAGAGCACATGTCGACAATCTTGGCGATTGGCCTTGGTTCGGAGGCGAATATCCAAAAGAACTATCAATCAATAACGAATATGATTCGAGATACATATTTGAGGCTCGAGAATATCTAAGGGACAAATTGGTCGCGATTGGAGATCATAAGTCATTAGACTACTTGGGGAGGGCAAGTAATTTCGAATCAATTATCTATATGATGCGTTTCAAGAATAAGAGACCTAGTATTAATGGCTCATATCCCTTACGGGTAGATGAGGAATTGTATGAAAAATGCATCAAGTTATGGGTTCTGCCGTTTGTTAAGAGCAAATGGAAAAAACTCAGTCTACCAATTCGCGAGATGGACGACATATGCAATAGTTATATCCAAAAGATTAAAAGTGCGGTTAATCCAGAAATGATGCCGCATGAAATCTTCGTAAGGGCATACAATATCATCTTTCCGGAGCAACCAATTACGGATGAGATGATATATGATGAAAAATAGGTTATATTAGTGGCAATTTTTTACTGGTTTGTTTTTATTATTTTCTTGGCGATGCCTCGCGATTTCTTTGAGCGATTTTCGCATAGAAATAACGCAAATACACGCAGTGATATTGAGAACGATTAGCGTAATGATTAGAAGAATGATTAGAATGCCGGTAAGCTCGGCGTCTTTTATGATGTTGCTGATTTGTTCAAAAAAGTGTGTCATAAGCTTATGATAATGCAGGGAAGGGTCGTTGTCAAATAATTAGCTCGCGAGCTTCTTCACAGTCTCAATCACCAGTTCAACATCTTCTTTGGTGCTGCCGCGAGAGAGGTCGCTGCATGGCTTGATGAAACCTTGCAAGATTGGGCCAGCGGCGACGTAGCCGCCGAATTGTTCAAGAGATTTATACAAGATGTTCCCAGAATTGAGGTCCGGAACGATTAAAACATTGGCGTGGCCGGCAACATCGGAAGAGCGATTAGCCAACTTTTTCTCAGCAATGCGAGGATCGATAGCACAATCTAACTGCATTTCGCCATCAATTTTGATTTCTGGACGCATAGTCTTAACAGCAGAGATGACAGAGGTGATTTTGTCAATTGATTCGTCTTTTGCGCTGCCGAAAGTGGAGAATGAAAGCATGGCAATGCGTGGCTCGTCATCTAGAACTTTGAGAGCGGTTTCGTAAGTCTGAAGGACAATGTCGGTAAGCTGTTCGGCAGTAGGATTTTTAGTAACGCCGGCGTCGGCGAGGATAAGCGTGTCTGCTCCCTGTTTTTCCATCACAAAACAGCTGGAGAAGGTTTTGCCAGAGGTGCCAGCAATAGGATTTTCTGCCATGCCAAGATAATCCCTGCAGGCGAGAACCATGTCGCGAGTAGTATAATCTATGCCTGCAATCAGAGCGTCTGCAGCGCCATTTTTGCAGAGAGAACAAGCCTCCTCAAGGGAGCTAGCAGAAACCGCCTCGAAATCTGGGTCGGCTTCAGAAACTCCCGAAACGGCCTCTTTAATGATAGGGTTGTTTAGCTCTGGGAATGCGATTTTCATAAGGTAATTATAACATACTATAGATGGTGTACATGATAGAGGCACTAAAGTGCATTTAGCAAAGAGAATGTATATATCAAGAAACATCGACAAAAGCTTAAACTTTAAGTGATTATATGGTACAATATACTCATGAAAATTGCAGTTGCAGGGACGGGTTATGTTGGGTTGTCGCTCGCGACACTCCTTTCGCAGAGACATGAGGTAATGGCGTTAGATGTCATCCCAGAGAAAGTCGAAATGATTAACGTCCGTAAATCGCCTATTCAAGATGAATACATTGAGAAATTTTTTGCCGAGAAAGAATTAAATTTGACGGCAACATTAGATTATAAAGAAGCCTTTGAGAATGCGGAGTTTATCATCGTTTCTACTCCGACTAACTATGACCCGGAGCAGAATTATTTCGATACCTCTTCGGTGGAAGATATTTTAGGAAAAGTTGATACTATGCGCGAGGCCGGAGATTTTTCTGAAAAAATGCCAGCTGTAGTGATTAAATCAACTATTCCAGTTGGTTTTGTTCGTCGCATGAAAGAAAAATATCCAGCGCTTGATATTTTCTTCTCGCCAGAGTTCTTGAGGGAAGGTAGAGCGCTTTATGATAATCTTTATCCGTCTCGCATTATCGTTGGCTCGCGTGAAGATGCCGGACATAAATTCGCAAATCTTTTAGTGGAGGCAGCACTGAAAAAAGATGTGCCGGTGCTATATATGGGGAGTACTGAGGCTGAGGCGGTCAAACTGTTCGCTAACACTTATCTCGCACTCAGAGTGTCCTATTTTAACGAACTTGATACCTATGCGGACGTCAAAAACTTGAATGCCAAAGAGATTATTAAGGGCGTCTGTCTTGACCCAAGAATTGGTGATTTTTATAATAATCCATCTTTTGGCTATGGCGGATATTGCTTACCGAAAGATACTAAGCAATTACTCGCGAATTATGAGAATGTTCCGCAAAATCTCATAGAGGCCATTGTGAAAGCAAACGAAACTAGAAAGCAGTTTATTGTAGACGAAATTTTAGAGATGCGTCCAGAGGTGGTAGGAATCTATCGTTTAACGATGAAGAGCGGATCGGATAATTTCCGTTCTTCGGCAATTCAAGATATTATTTGCAAACTTCAGGACAATGGAAAGAAGGTGGTGATATATGAGCCAACCTTGAGCACTCCAGAATTTGAAGGGCTTCAAGTGATTGCTGATTTGGATAAGTTTAAAGAAATATCATCAGTAATTTTGGCTAATAGGATGGAAGACGATATCCTTGATGTTTCCGATAAAGTTTATACTAGGGATCTCTGGGGAAGAGACTAAGTATTATGGACGATAAACGGGTGGAAGAAGAGAAAGAAAAAACTGCTCCAAAAAAGGGTGGTAGTAAGAGAACGTCTACAAAGAAAGCTGTGGCGAAAAAGTCTACATCAAAGAAGTCTACATCCAAAAAGTCCACGTCCAAGAAATCTGTATCTAAAAAATCTGCGTCGAAGAAATCAACGTCAAAAAAGTCCGCTCCAAAGTCCGCTCCAAAGAAATCTACTCCAAAAAAGAAGATTACTGTTAGTGATAAAACCTCCGAAAAATCAGAGGTGAAGGTTGCGGTAATAAAACGTGCTAGACCGCTAGAGCCGGTCAAACCGAAGAAGCGCTACCGCAAATGGCCGATTATTTTGATGGCATTTATCGCAGTGGTAGCAATACTTGGTGCAATCGTATATGTTCTTTGGAACATTGGCCCGGCAGAGGACATCAAAATCAACTTCAGCAAAGAAACTGGGCTTTATGATACTGACATAGAGATAGAGCTTAGCTCTAATGGTGCAATTATAGCTCCAGCAACAGAGATTAGATATACACTCAACGGTGATAATCCTGCAACTAATGGTAAGATTTATAGCGGACCGATCAGACTTGGCATGAGCGAACTTGTAAACGCAATCCCTCTGAAGGCAACTTATTGTTATATTGGTGGAAAATGCGGAAAAACGTATCTTGAGACTTATATTCTTGCAGCGGAGCCAGAAAAAGACATTACTATGCAGATTATTAGTTTAGCTTCTGATCACAATAATTTGTACGACTACGAAAAGGGAATATTCGTGAAAGGCAAAACTTATGATGATAATATCGCAAGTGGCATGGACGAAAACCAATTTGTCCCTGGAAACTATAGCCAGAGGGATGATAGTTGGATTCGCAATGCTGATGTAGTCTTGCTCGATCCAAACGAAATGCAGGCTAACACGAATAAGGGGATTTTGTGGGATCAAGAAATTGGAATACAGGTATCGGGTGGAACGTCGGTGACGGATCCGGTGAAGTCGTTAAAATTGGTAGCAAATAGGAAATATGGTTATGATAAGTTGGCATATAGTTTTAGCCCGTCTGGGGATAGCACAGTTGGCTTGGCGATTCCAAAGAAATATAATTCGCTGAGGGTTAGAGTAGGCGGACAAGACAAGGGAACTGGCAATATTCGTTCTAGTTTAGTTAGTAGATTAGCAGAAGAGAGTGATTTTGACGGCTATTCGGCCACTAAACGCGCGGTGGGATATCTTAACGGTCAGTTCTATGGGATATTTGATGTGCAGCAAAACTATTCTGATTCTTTCCTAGCTAAGAGATTTGGAGTGGCAGAATCAGATGACATAGAGAAAATTAAAGCAGGTGAGCCTGTGGCCTTTGCCGAGGCTGGTCTAACGGGACTATTTGAAAGAGACCTGAATGTTCCAGAAAACAGGGAAGTGCTGGAGAAAATGGTAGATATGGATAATTACCTGAGATACTATGCCTTGGAAATTCTATGGAATAATACAGATTGGCCGGGGAATAGTTTTGAGATGTGGCGCTATAATGGCCAAGAGGTAGATGGAAATAAATACAGTGATGGGAGATGGCGTTTCTTGATCTATGATACAGATTTGATTTATTATCGAGATGGAAATTCCGTGTTCTTTGATGGTGCAGTTGGTAATCAATTTGAGGCAATTATGGAAGGGAAATACCGGGCGGAGGGTTCCACTTTCCCTCATGTAATGGAATCAATGTATTATCGTAATAAATTTATTCAGATTATGCAGGAACTGATGAAGGGGCCGTTTGTGACAGAGCATATCTTGAAATTAATCGATGAAGAAGCAGGGAAAATTGCGCCAGCGATGCGACTTTATTACGGTAAGGAGAGATATGAGGAATGGCAAGATTGGATTATACTAATGAAGCGAGCAGTGGTGGAACAAAATCAGCGGTTATCTGAGGATATGTGGACTTATTTCAAGATATATGTCTAATAGAGGTGATCGAGTTTCTTGTGGCCAAAGGTACAATTTTTGCAAAACTGCTTATTCATAAACTTAGCATAAAGGTATTGACTTTTTGTCTATTCTGTGATACAATTATTGTAATACCGTAAAATCGGTGTTATAAATTAATTGGGAAACATAAGATGGATGAAATCAATATTAAAGAGCTACTTAGGTACGTCCTATCAAAGTTCTACATCGTTCTGCTAGTACTGCTGGCAGTGGTTTCTATGGGTGAGATCTATTCAGTTTACCTAAAGACACCGATGTATAATTCTACCACTAAGCTTGTTTTGACCGAGCAAAAACAAAACACCTCAATTACTACGAACGACGTGACGCTTTCTAATAATCTCGTTAAAACTTACTCTGAGATTATCAAGAGCCGTGATGTGCTCACTAAAGTAATTGATGATTTGAAGCTTGGCGTAACTGTTGATCAACTCGCTTCTAAGATATCAGTAAGCTCTGTTTCTAATACTCAGCTTATTAACGTGACAGTGTCTGATAAAGATGCGGAAATGGCACAAAAGATCGCAAATGATCTTGCGAAGGTGTTTAAAGCAGAAATTGTAGCTTTATACAAGATCGATAACGTACAGATTGTCGATAAAGCAACGGCTGCTACCGCACCATATAACATCAATGTGGCAAAACAGACGATTGAATATCTTCTTGCTGGTCTTGCGGCCGGTATTGGTATCGTGCTAATTATGTTCTATCTTGATAATACAATTAAAAACAGCCAAACTGTGGAAGATAAAGTTGGTCTAGTGGTGCTAGGTGTAGTGCCAAGTGCAGGGAGGAAATAAGATGATTGAAAAGAAAAAATTTAGCTTAAAGAGTCTTACTTCTAAAACTCATAAGCTGCACAAAGATGGTACTCGCCGTGGCGGTGTGGAAGATTTAGTGGTGGCAACAAATCCAAAATCTTCCTTTGCTGAGGCGGTGAAATCAATTAAAACTAACGTAACTTTCTCTTCTGTTGAGAAGGAGCTAAAGACCATTTTGGTGACATCTCCTGAATCTGGTGATGGCAAAAGTTTCTTGGTCGCAAATCTTGCTACAGCTTTTGCTCAAGATGGTAAAAGAGTACTGATTGTTGACGGTGATATGAGGAAAGGTCGTCAGCACGAAATCTTTGGCATTCCTAATGATAAAATGGCAGGGTACTCTAACTATATTCTTCGTTTCAAGAGTACAGAGGATATGGGAATGATGGCATTTATCAAGCCGGAAATTTATGTTAAGCCTACTCAGGTACCAGGTGTATATTTACTTCCTGCTGGTCCAACTCCACCAAATCCTTTGGAACTAATCTCTTCCGAGAATAACAAGAAGCTGCTAGATAGTTTTCGTGAGCAATACGATATTGTAATTATTGACTGTCCACCGGCGTTAGGTCTCTCTGATGCCTTGGTGATGTCTAAATACGCTGATGTCAATATTGTTACTATTTCTAACGCTAAGACAAAAATTGACCAACTCGAAGACGTGAAAAAGAACTTCGAAAAGGTTAACTCTAAAATCGCTGGCGTAGTGATTAATAAAGCTAAGGTAGGAGGCGGATATTACTCGTCCTACTATGCGGATGCGTATTATTCGAAAATTAAATAAATGATCGATATTCATAGTCATATCTTGCCTGGTATTGACGATGGTGCTCTTAATTTTGAAGCAAGCATTGAAATGCTCAAAAATGCCGAGAAAGCTGGAGTGACTGACATTATTTTGACGCCTCACTATATTAAAGGTAGTATCTATAACACAAATAACGTTAAAAAGTGGAAATTATTTTCTGAGCTAAAAGAGAAGGCTCATACTGCAGGTATTTCGGTTAATCTCTATCTTGGGAATGAGATTTATATTGATGGTGAGCTTTCCAAGATGCTAGCAGCCTATGAGAATGAGAAATCAGAACTCATGTATGAGGTTGCTACGCTTAATTCCACGAAATACGTACTGGTTGAATTTCCGGTGCAAGTAGAAGATAAAACCGCAAAAGAGACATTGTTTTCATTGGTACAACATGGGTTTGTGCCGGTGATTGCACATCCGGAAAGATATACTTATGTGCAAAATAATCTTGAAATTGTAGACGAGTGGATTGGTGCTGGCTGTGTACTCCAGGGTGATTACTTGGCAGTACTGGGACGATATGGTCGTCGTGCGGAAAAGACCCTAAAGGAGCTTTTAATTCGTGATAAAATTTTCTGCTTAGCTTCTGATACACATAAAGTCTCTGACGAATACAGATTTGATGAAACCAAGGCTAAAATGTACAAGATTTTAAAGGCTAGCTATGGTGTGAAAGCAGGTATGACGCCAAGCGATAAGCTTAAAGAACTGTTTGAAGACAATCCTCGTAGGATTTTACTAGGTAAGTAGGAAATTTTATCCGTAAGAATTTCCTATGGTATAATATACCTATGAAGAATTATGGGCAGCATTTTGGGGAGATTGTAAGAGAACGTAAAGGATTATTCTCTTTGATGATATTTCTTTTAGTGATATGTACGGTGCTATTCATTATGTCACTTGTCACTTTGAAACCATCTACAGCGGTAGTGAAAGTTGGCTACGGAGATATCGGTAGTTTTGCAGGAGAAGATTTAGTTGAGATGCGTACAGCTGGTGGTTATCGCGATGGCAGTTGGGTTGACATGCTAGCTTTTCCGCTTCTTGCTATTATATTGGGGATAGTACATAATTTGATTGCGATTAGGCTATGCATGAAGCGTGGTGAAAGTGTCGCGAAAGCATTTATATTAATATCTATTGGGGTAGCACTTGGTGCAATCTTGGTACTTGTTAGATTGCTAGGAGAAGGTTAGGTTAAAAGGGGTTTTGCGGAGTTTGGAATGGCGCGCGAACTAAATGGACTTGAGGGTCGAAGAATCTTAACTGATGATTTGGAGATTCCATTAGGAAAGAGAACTAGATTATATCGTTTCTTTGAGATTCTACCTGGAGTGCTTTCTTATTCGATGATTCTAGCGCTAGTTATTTTCTCTTTGATTTCTCCTACCCTTGGGGCGATTTATCTTTTGATTATTATTACTATTACATTGGTAAAGGCAGTGGGGGTAGCAGTGCGCACTGTGCAGGGATACAACGAGATACAAAGAGCGATGCGGGTAGATTGGCACCAGAGATATGAGGACCTTTTAACTCCTCACGAGAAGTTTGAGTCACTTAGAGGTTCTTCTTCGGAAGCGTTCAATTTTGATGAACACTTAGAAAATTTAAGAATGATGTCAGTTGCACCAAAAGATTATCCAGATCCGAATAAGATTTTTCATGCGGTTATTATGGTGGCTTATAATGAGGGACTAGAGACCTTAATACCGACAGTTGAGGCAGTAAGAGATACCAGCTTCCCGAATGAGCGAATAATTTTTGTACTCGGCTATGAAGAAAGAGGTGGAGAGGAGATGGAGAAGAATGCAAAGATTTTAAAAGAAAAGTTTAAGGGGACGTTCTATGATTTTATCCTTGTAAAACATCCAAAAGATTTGCCACGTGAAATTAAGGGTAAAGGCCCAAATTTGACTTACGCTGGCCACAGATTAGCGGAATATGTCGCGAAGAAGAAAATCCCAATGGAAAGGGTAATCGTTACTTCGCTTGACTCCGACAACCGTATGAGCGAGAAATATCTTGATTATGTAGCATATGAATATGTAGTAAATCCTGATCGAAAGAGAACTGCGTTCCAGCCAGTTTCACTCTTCATGAACAACATTTGGGATGCGAGCGCACCAATGAGAGTGATCGCTGTTTCTAATTCTTTCTTTAATGTTATTAACGTAAAAAGGCCTCATCTTTTGCGCAATTTTGCTTCGCATTCTCAACCGTTAGATGCGCTTTATGAAATGGATTTTTGGAGCAAACGTACAATCGTAGAGGATGGGCACCAGTACTGGCGAAGCCTATTCCACTTTAGAGGAAAATACGAGGTAGTTTCGATAAAAGTTCCGATTTATCAAGACGCGGTAATTGAAGAGACATTTTGGCGTACGGTGAAGGCGCAATTTGTACAGCTGAGACGTTGGGACTATGGTGCTTCGGATGTAGCTTACGTAGGAGTGAGGATGGTCGATAAAAAACGTCGCAAAATGCCACTATGGTTTCTTTTTCCAAAGTTTTGGCGTCTTTTGGACGGACATGTGACACTGGCAGCAATGAGTCCAATTGTAGCTTTCGGTGGTTGGGTGCCAAGATTACTTAACTTTCAGAGCAGAGAGCTTCTTACTTACAATTTGCCAGTGACCGTTTCTTGGATTCAGCTTTTTGCAATGATAGGGCTAATGGTAACGATTTTCATATCTTTGCGTATGTTGCCACCAAGGCCTAAAAAATACAATCGCATAAAATCTGTGGGGATGGTTTTGCAGTGGATATTGTCGCCGATTGTAGCAATTTTGTATCAATCTTTTGCAGCTTTTTATGCACAAACAAGGCTCCTGACTGGCAAGTATATGGAGAACTTTGACGTTACCAGAAAAGTTGTAAAGAAATAGCCAGGGAATAGTGGCAAAAGTATTAGCATTTTGCTGTTTTTATGATAAAATTGGTACAGTAAAATTAAATAAAGGAAAGAAAATGTGCTCTTCTATAAGATTTAGCGATAGTAAAGGCAACATGTTTCTTGGTAGGAACCTAGATTGGTCGGTGGGTTATGGCCAGAAAGTAGTAATAACACCTAAAGAATATAACTATAAATCAGCTTTTCTCGGTGAGATGAAGCCAAAACATGCAATTATTGGTATGGCAATTGTGGAAGAGAACATTCCACTATACTTTGACTGTGCAAATGAGGCTGGTCTAGCAATTGCTGGCCTTAATTTCCCTGGATACGCTGAATATGCTAAAGATGCAGTGGATGGCAAAACTAACGTAGCTGCTTACGAATTTCCACTTTGGGTAGTAATGAACTTTACTTCTGTTGATGAGGCTGAAAAAGCACTCAAAGATGTTGCGATTGTAGCAAAGCCAGTGAGTGATAAATTCCCAGTATCTCTACTCCATTGGATTATCGGCGACGGCAAGCGTAGTATTGTTGTAGAATATACTGCTGATGGTATGCAAATTTTTGACAATGACGTCGATGTACTTACTAATCAACCTGGCTATGGTTGGCATCAAGAGAATCTCAGAAACTATATGAATCTCTTTAATGCTCAACCAGAAAAAATTAACTGGGGTAAGGCTGAGTTTAAGCCATTTGGCTCCGGTTCTTTGATGCGCGGCATTCCTGGCGACTATTATTCTCCTTCAAGATTTGTAAGGTTAGCTTATCTTAACACGCATTATCCAACTAAGGACACTGAAGAAGAAAACGTTGCAAGAATGTTCCATACACTTTCTGGCGTAGCTATGATTGATGGTGCAGCAGCAATGGCTGATGGCAATTTTGAGAAAACTGTTTACACTGGTGGTTACTCTGCAGCGACGAAAACTTATTACTATAATACTTACGAAGATTACGAAATCAAGAAGGTTAGCCTTTCTGACTACGACGCTAACGGTAAAGATCTAGTAGAGGTTTAGTTCAATGAAAGAAGCGATGATTAATATCTTGGGGTTCAAGGTTAGCATAACACAGCTAATCAATCCATTAATTTATGTAGGAATAGCAATCATTTTCTATCTAATTATTGGAAGAATCCTCAAGATATTATTCCGTCGCTCACACAATAAGAATCCGACAGAGCAACAGGTTAATCGCATCAAGACATCTTACTCTATGATTATGGGCATGGTGAGATATCTTGTTGCAATTGCAGTGTTTTTGGCAATCTTAGCTAACTTTGGCGTGAATGTGACGTCTCTCCTAGCTGGTCTTGGTATCGTGACTGCTATTATGGGTTTGGCGCTTCAGGATATGTTTAAAGATATTATTGCAGGTATTTCTATCATTTCTCAAGGCCTCTATGAGGTTGGAGATATGATTGAAGTAGGAGGATTTAGAGGTACGGTAGTAAATGTTGGTCTCAAGAATACGGAGGTCAAAGATTATCTAGGACGTATAAAAATTGTATCCAACCGAAATATGGGTGATTTAATTAATGATAGTAAAGCAGATACGGTGGCCGAGGTGACTGTGCAGATTCCATACGAATATGATGCTGATAAGGTGATGGAGGCCTTCAAGATGACAAAGAAGCGTATCGATACGTCCGACATTGAATTTGTGACTGGTAAAGCCATTATCAATCCGTATATCGACGTAGGCGAATTTGGTGTAAGTTATAAAGTAACCTGTCAATGCAAAGCAGGGCAGGATCTGGTTGTAGAACCAGAAATTAGAAAAATTATTATGGATGAGCTAAAAAAGGAAAAGATCATCCCGGCTCACCTTTACAACTTTTCTAAGAATTAACTTTTGCGTTATAATTGGTACATGGAGACTAGAAAACGTAGGAGAAAAACACCGTTTCTTTTGAAGGCTTTCCTTGCATTATTTCTGGCAGGGCTTTTGTTTGTAGTTTACAGAATGATAACTATGGACACTACACTTTCGTTCGAGGAGATATATGTTTTGCCGGAGTTTTCTAAAATAGATGTTCAGGAGCCTTATTATGGTCAATTAGCCGTAGCGGTAAATGGCAAAGTAATTGATAGTCATGACAAAACGGAAAATGGTGAGGTCTTAGAGGGCAGCAGTATGACATCTATGCCAAGACCAATTGCTAGCACGGCGAAGATTATCACTGCCTTGATGATTATGGAGGAAAAACCCTTTGAACATGGGGAAAAGGGTGCAGAAATTGAAATTTCTGCCGATGATAAGGCGAGATATGATTGGTATGTGGCAAATAACGGGTCTACTACGGCGGTAAAAATTGGTGAAAAAATAAGTGAATATGATGCACTTTCTGCAATGCTTCTAGCATCGTCTAATAACATGGCTGACTCACTTGCAATTTGGGCCTTTTCTTCTATGGAAGCTTATCTTGATTACGCTAACCAAAAGCTTGCTGAGTGGGGACTAAATGATACGAAAGTAGCAGACGATGCTAGTGGCTATCATGAAAGAACGGTAAGTACCGCAAACGATTTGGCAATTCTTGGACAAAAAGTCTTGAAAAATCCTGTACTGGCAGAAATTGTTGGGCTTAAAAGTTACACTCTGCCGGTGGCCGGAACAATAGAAAATTCCAATAAGCTTTTGGGCGTTTCTCGTATTTCTGGGATTAAAACTGGCTATAACGGCGATCAATCTGGGTATTGTTTGTTATCTGGGTATTTGCAAGATGGAGACATTATTACAATTAGCCTTTTAGGTGCGCCAACTAGGCAGCAATCTTTTGATGATTCTTTATCTGTAGTAGAATACCTGCAAACAAATCTAGTATCAACTGATCTTGTCCACGATGGTGAGGTAGTTGGAAAATATGATGCATGGTGGATACCAGAGCAGAAAGTAACTACAAGAGGAGATTTGAGCGTGTTGGCATGGGAAGACGCAGAAAATAACTTCACGATGCAGATGGATGGAGAGAAGGGGGAACTAAGGTTTATAATTAACGGCGACAATTTGACTATAGATATAGCGGCGGAAAAATTTGATCTGCAGCCAAACTTGCTTCAGAGATTTTTGCACGTCTTTTCCTGGGAAATTTAAACCTCTACCATATTTGGATAGGCGGCTCTTATTCTTTTGTCTGGGTAGGTGCTATCTAGAAATTCGCCGTATGGTGTAAAAGTTGGGACGTTGTGACGACGAAGATTCATCCTGAGCACGGCAGAAAAAGATATTAGCATGTCGAATGTCAAAAATGCTAAAAGTATCCAAAAGATGACGTTGCCAATCTTTTGAGGTATTTTTTCGATGAGGCGGCTGAGAGGTGGGTAAGCGTATTTCACAAAAATAAGGCAGATAAGACCCCATATTAGCATGACATAAGGAGATGTTTTACCATTGATATTGAGGAAGTGATCGCTATAATTCCACGATACTGTGCCAGTGAAGATTTCTTGAAGCACGCCAAAGATGTATTCGGCGATTCCACCTAATAATCCGCCAGCCAAGACGAGTTGCCACCAAGAGAGCGGCGTGGAATTTTCATCCGTAGCTACTGACTCCAATCGTGATTTAATCGACTTACGTTTTTTTGCTTGCTTGATTAGTTTGTTTGGTAACCAAATAAAGGCTAAGACCATGAGGACGGCTCCAAATCCGTAAATAACGCTGAATGGACCATAGATAACACCGCTTCTTCTTTCCCAAAACCAGGGTGTTCCTCCCCAAGAATACCCAACGAGATTAATAATACGCTCATAATAATCACCAAAGATACTGCCGACAACGAAGACGAAAAAGAGTTTTTTAAAGGAAAGTCCTTCTGCAAAAACAGGTAAAGACTTTTCTTCCTGTTGTTTCTTTTTTGGTTTTACCATAAGTATATTTTATCACATGTTTCGTCAGTATCAGTACTATGTCCCTAGCAGGACTTAGAAAACCTTTGTCAGCTTGGTAGTATTATTGTATGTACTGCATATTAGTGTTATTATAAGGATATAACGACAAGTCTTATCTTGTTGTCCTGTGGTACGTTATATCATTCTGAGGTTTTAGGTTCGATTTTCTAGTTTGTGAAAGGGGGTAGAAAATGAGTGCTTATTATTATGGTAGAGATGGATATGGTGGGTACAACCATCGTACGTCCATGCCTGGCGAGGAAGGTGCTGTGAAATGCTCATATCTGCATTCTAATGACAACATACGTATAGTCGATTACGAAAAAGATGGGAAGGGAATAGCAGATGTAGTTATGGAAAAACTTGGAATGAGTAGCTGGTTAGAAAGCCGGTAAAATAAAACCCCGCACTTTGCGGGGTTTTGACAAGCCTCTAAAATAAAAATCTGAGAGCAAGCTCTCATATTTTTATCATGGTGGGTCGCGAGGGGCTCGAACCCCCGACCTTCTCGGTGTAAACGAGACGCTCTAGCCAACTGAGCTAGCGACCCTAACCATTTTATTTTACCATACTTTATGATAAAATAAAAGGAGAAAGGAATCATTTTCTATGCATAAAAAGCAAATCGATGAAGCAGAACCAGATATTAATTTTGTGGAGCGAATGCGTCATACACTTTCCCATGTAATGGCGGCCGCTGTGAAAGAACTCTATTCAGATGTAAAATTTGGTATTGGCCCGGCGATTGAGAACGGTTTTTATTACGATATTGATTTTGGTGATACCAAGATTTCTGATACTGATTTGCCTAGAATTGAAAAGAAAATGCGTGGAATTATTCAACGCAAGTTCAAAATGGTTCGTTCAGAAGAAACCAGGGAAGAGGCTTTAAATTGGGCAATTTCTGGAGGACAAACTCTTAAAAAAGAATTGATTGAGGAGCTACCAGAATCAGAGACGATTTCTTTCTATACGATGACCACTTCAGATAATAAAGAAGTATTTTCTGATCTTTGCAAAGGTCCACATGTTGAGACTTCCGATGATCTCGGACCTTTTAAGCTTATCAGAGTGGCTGGAGCGTATTGGAGAGGTGATGAGAAGCGCGAGATGCTTACTCGTTTGTATGGCGTAGCATTCCAGACGGAAGAAGAGCTAGATGAATATCTAAAACGTCAGGAAGAAGCAAAAGCACGTGATCATAGAAAGCTAGGTCGTGAACTTGATTTATTTACTTTCTCTGACTTAGTTGGTGCAGGGTTGCCATTATTCACTCCAAGAGGTACTGTACTTCGCGAAGTGATGGCAAACTATTCTTTGTCACTTAGAGGTAGAGCTGGATTTTCTAGAGTGTGGACTCCGCATATCACTAAGACTGATCTCTATAAAGCTTCTGGACATTATGCAAAGTTTGGTGATGAACTCTTTATGGTACATTCGCAGGTTAATGGGGAAGAGTTTGCAATGAAACCAATGAACTGTCCGCATCATGCACAGATTTTCGCTTCTCGTCCTCGTACATATAAGGAAATGCCAGTACGCTACATGGAAGCAACAACTGATTATCGTGATGAAAAAACTGGCGAGCTTGGTGGTCTTTCTCGTGTCCGTTCTTTGACGCAAGATGACTCTCATGTTTTCTGTAGAAAAGATCAAATCAAAGGTGAGATACAACAACTAGTGTCTATCATCCGTGAGCTTTATGAAACTGTTGGCATGAGCAAATTGCGTGCAAGATTGTCATATCGTTCAGACGAAGATAAATATCTAGGGGATCCAGAGCTCTGGGAGATGGCGCAGGGACAGATTAAAGAAGCAGCTATCGACAATAATCTAGACTTCTTTGAAGCTGAGGGTGAAGCAGCGTTTTATGGTCCAAAAATCGATTTTATGGCCGAAGATGCAATTGGGCGTGAACACCAGGTTGCGACTGTGCAACTAGATTTTGTACAGCCAGAGAGATTTGGTCTAGAATTCACTAATGAGAATGGCGAAAAGGAACGTCCAGTAATGATTCATCATGCTACTTTGGGCTCGATTGAACGCTTCTTGTCAGTCTTTATTGAACATACTGCAGGTTGGTTCCCATTCTGGACTGCACCGGAGCAGGTACGCATCCTTACCGTTAATGATCAGGTTGCCGACTATGTCTCAGAGATTACCACAGTGCTGTCTGAGGTAGTGCTAAACAAACCACTTAAATATAATGAACTTAGATTTAGTGTCGATGATTCTGCCGATTCGCTAGGCAAGAAAATCCGTCGAGCTACGGAAATGAAAATTCCTTGCGTCTTAATTGTCGGGCCAAAAGATGCGGCCGAAAAGGTTGTGAGCGTTCGTCTCCACGATGAAAGCGCTGATGGTAGCACAAAGGAAGAAAAGGTAAAACTTGAAGAGCTCTCAAACTACTTACAGAATCTCTAAAAAAAATACAGAGTACGATACTACGCCGTATGATGGACCGGTGATAGTAATTGTAGGTCCCACTGGGTCAGGGAAGACCGGTGTAGCAATTGAAATTGCAGAAGCCTGCTCTAAGGTTTTAGGGCTCCCAGCAAAAGAAATAGGTGGGGAAATAATTTCGGCTGATTCCAGGGCGATTTACAAGTATATAGATATTGGTACAGCTAAGCCGACTTCAAGCGAGCAGGAAAGAGTGCCTCATTTTGGTATTGACCTAGTAGAGCCTGGCGAAAGGTTTACGGTATCAGATTTTAAGGACTATGCCGAACACAAAATTTCTGAAATTCGAACACGCGGCCATGTTCCTATTATTGCAGGCGGAACCGGACTGTATGTTGATGCTCTTATCTATGATTATCAGTTTATGGGTAAGACTGGGGAAAAGGCAGACATAACAGAGGCGAGTAGTGAGCAAATAAATTGTTCAGACCGTCAAAAAATGGTGTCCGACTATGTAATTTTTGGTATCAAATGGCCGACTGAAATATTGCGAAAAAGGCTCATGGAGCGCGTGGATAAATTATTTAACGATAAGCTTTATGCGGAGACTCGTTTTTTGGTTGATAAGTTCGGATGGGATTCGCAGGCTATGAAGAGTAATATTTATCAATTCGCCTGGCAGTATATGCAAGGTGAGTGCTCACTTGATGAGGCAAAATTGCTTAATTTCTATGATGACTTTCACCTTGCAAAACGACAACTTACTTGGTTTAAAAGAAACGATAAAATTATTTGGCTACCACTTGAAAAAATTAAGCCTGCTGTGCTAAAATGTATACAAGATGGTAAAAAATAGTGCAACTCCGTTAGAAAAATTATTCGGTTCTAAAACTAGAACGAAGCTTTTGGATTTGTTCTTTAGGAACCCGAACCAATCATTTTATGTTAGGGAAATCACAAGGGTGATTGATGAGCAGATTAATTCTGTAAGGCGCGAGCTCTTGAATCTGGACAGCGTGGGTATCATCAAAAATGAGACTTACGATAATAAAGTTTATTACTCAGCTAATATGAAACATCCACTTTCTCATGCGCTTTCTGAGATGTTCTCGGCGAATCTTACAGACGGTAAAGATAAAGATATTAGACGCAGTACATGGGAAGAGTATACAAAACCGGTAAAAAATTATATCAAGGGGCTGATTGTTACGAATCGCGTTCCTGGTGAGGAAGGTCTCGATATGCTAATTATCGGTGATGACAAAACGAAGAAATTAACCCATTGGGCAGAAGTAATAGAGAAGAAAATGGGAAAGCCACTTGATTATGCAATTATGAGCGAAGAGGACTTTACTTATAGGAAGAGCGTCAGAGATAGATTTATAATGGAACTCTTCGAGATGGAAATAGCGGATGTTTATGATCCGGAAAAAATTATCGGTATTGCTAAAAAATAAAGGAGGAAAATGTTTGATTTAGAAAGTAAAAAACCAGAAGAAATCACGATTACGACTAAGAAAACTGCAGTAACCTTTAATATGGCAGATTATACTATTAATGCTGATTTAAAAGTTGGTGAGATTCATGGTCCTGGTGAGTTTGAAATAGGTGATGTAACGATCAGAGCGTTGCCTGTGCCAATTGCTGGTTCGTCCGCGGAAGATATTGCCGATGGCGAAGCGGACGGCAAGAGACCTGGACTTTCTGGCAAGACTATTTATGATGCCGAAGTGGGAGGTGTACATATTGGTATCATTGGTGATATTGAGCAAGGCCTTGATGACTTAGGTATGGCAGATATTCTTTGTACTTCCTCTGTTAGAGCAATTCGTGAAATTGAGCCAAAGCTTGTAATCGCAACTGGCAATATTGATGGCATGGTGACTGATCTTAAATTGACGGCCAGAACAGAGAAGAAGTTAAAGGTTAAGAAAGCAGACGATCTTCCGGCGTCACTTGAGGTAGTGGCACTGAACTAATGGATAATATCTACCAACTAATTATTGTTTTAGCAGTAATTTTGATATCGATGATTTTGCATGAGTTGATGCATGGAGTGGTGGCTTATGCGTTAGGGGATAACACAGCTAAGGACGAAGGAAGACTCTCGCTTAATCCCCTGAAGCATCTTGATCCAGTTTTTTCTATCGTGGTGCCACTTCTGATGTATATTTCAGGCGGACCGATTTTTGGCGGTGCAAAGCCAGTACCAGTCAATTCGCGCAATCTAAAGGGTGGCGCCTGGGGTATGGCACTTGTAGCAATTGCAGGTCCTTTAACGAATTTTCTACTTGCTATCATCTCGTTTTTGATAGGGCATTTTACAGGAGCGATTTATCATAATATGGGGATACTTACAGCGGTGATTTCACAGATGGTACTCGTGAATTTGGGATTTTTTGTCTTTAATATTTTACCTATCCCGCCGCTTGATGGTTCGAGAGTTCTATATGCTATCGCTCCTGATGGAGCAAGGGAAGTGATGGAACGTATTGAGAAAACTGCTGGGATATGGTTAATTCTAATCTTAGTGGTCGTGGCTGGTTCGGTGCTATCTCGACTGATGGGGACAATGATTGATGGAATTCTAGATTTCTTCTACACACTAGTTGGAGTTTCTTAATATTTCTTTGTTTTCTTGATATAATAGAATTAGCCCTACTGGCTTAGGTTATTTTCCTGAATAATCTATCTAAAGGGATTTCGTGGCGATATTCCCGTGGGAATACGCATAAGATTTTACCCACCTTGTTTTTATAACGGGGAAAAGACGGTCAGCGGGGCACCTTAAGACAATGCAAGAGGAAAAGCCTCTTACGTGTAAGACAAAGGGTGGAAATGAAACAGAGAATCAGAGTCGTCGGAATTGTTAAAACAGAAGATGGGGTGCTCTTTTTGAAGCATTCAAGAGGAAGAGCGGAGGACGGTCCGGTTTGGGAGCTCCCAACTGGGAAAATTAGATTTGGTGAACAGCCAGAAGAGGCTATGACTAGGAGCATCTACGAATATCTAGGAGTGAATGTGGCTGAAATTAAACTTTTAGATGCGATTACTTTTGTTGGGCTAGCCGACTCTTCACAGCTTGGTAATCTGTTTATTATCTATAAAATAAGATTAGCGAATGAGAGGATAGAGCCGAGAGATATTTATAGTGCTTATAAATATTTGAAAAATGAAGAAATGGCTGCGGTTAAATTAGATGATGCATCGATTTCGGTAATGGAAGTACTAGGGGCGAAAGTAACTGATCCAAATGCAAGAGTACCGCTTCCTTCTAGCCTTTCTGACGTTTCGGCAAGGAGTGCGGTTAATGGCGCTACAGTTTATGTCGATGGTGGGAGTAAAGGCAACCCTGGCCCAGCGGCTATCGGATATTATATTATCGGCGAAGATGGAAGAGAGATTAAGAGGGGTGGAGAGTTTATTGGTTTTGCAACATCCAGAGTGGCAGAATATTACGCGATGAAGGAAGGTATTGAGCAGGCGATAGGGTTAGGGCTAAAACGCGTTAGGTTCGTGGGCGATAATCTAATGATGATTAATCAGTTAAAAGGGGTGTATCAGGTTAAGAGTATGGACTTGATGCCGATTTATAACGACATACAAAATTTACTTAAAGAGTTTGAAGCTGTAGCATTCGTGCATGTAAAACGTGATCAGAATGCTCAGGCCGACGCAGAAGCAAACAAGGCTTTGGTGGGGCATTTTTCTAGAAAAGCTAAAGGATTGAACCAGACTTTTTAAAGAGGTCTGGACGAAAATTATAAGAGGTGGTATAATGGTAGTGGCTTTAAAGGCAATCGCTGGTTTTTATCAGAGGAAAGTCCGGGCAGTACAGGATATGGTAGTCGCTAACAGCGACCGCGTGTAAACGTAGGGAAAGTACCACAGAAACAAAACTACCTTTGCTATGCAGAGGAAAAGGTGAAAAGAGTGAGGTAAGAGCTCACAGCGATAGGTAGTAATACCTATCGGGGGCAAACCCTACCAGCTGCAAGGAGTGCTATTAACCCTGATCCGGGGATGCACGTTTACCGCTTGAACACTGGAGTAATTCAGTGTCTAGATAGATGATTGCCCATCAAGCTTGCTTGATGACAGAACCCGGCTTACTATAAGGCCCATCAAAAAGCCACGCCTAAAGCGTGGCTTTTTGCTTATTTTATTAGACCTTTTTTCTTCAGGGTTCTAAGGGTAGAGGTGGCAACGTTAACTTTAACTTTTTTACCATCAACTACTAAAGTTTTCTTTTGGACATTTGGCTTGAAGACCTTGCGAGTTTTTCTCTGAGAGAAAGAAACGTTGTGGCCATACATTTTACCTTTGCCAGAAATTTCGCAAATCGCCATCTTATTTCTCCTTCACACTGGCAACAATTGCCTTAAACGCATCAGGTTGATTAACGGCAAGATCAGATAAGATTTTGCGATCAACTGTGATATTTTTCTTCTTCATGCCAGCAATGAGCTGAGAATAGGAAAGACCTTCAACTCTAGCGGCATTATTAATACGGGTAATCCAAAGGCTTCTTAGATCACGCTTTTTATTGCGACGATCACGATAGCTATAGCGAAGGGCCTTGATGACACCTTGTTTAGCTAGTCTGAAGCTACGGGTGCGGTAATGTTGCATCCCCTTGGCTTGATTTAAAATTTTCTTGTGTCTGCTACGTGCAGGTACGCCTCTTTTAACTCTCATCTTATACTCCTAGTGCAGTCTTAATGTTTTTAGCAATTTTACCGTCAATAGTTGCAGCGGTTTTCATATTGCGTTTTCTAGCTTTCGACTTTTTCGCTAGGATGTGGTTCTTGTAAGCGCGCTCTCTAATAAGCTTGCCAGAACCGGTGATTTTGATACGCTTAGCGGTACCTTTGTGAGTTTTTAGCTTTGGCATAAATACTCCTTTAGTTTAGTTGATATTTTACTCTGTAGGACAGAGGTGATTATATTGACATTGTATACACAAATGCAATACAATCTGGAAAGTACGACCTCTGGAACCGTGGAAGTCTAAAGTTACTTCTTCCGAATCCCGATAGCGAGGTTGCGTCCGGAAAATTGAGATTTGCCATCTGTGACTGCGACTTCACTTAGCTCGGCAAGGACTCTATCAAGGAGCTCCTGGCCGATTTCTTTGTGAGCCATTTCGCGACCACGAAAGATGATCATGATTTTGACTCGGTCACCGTCTTCTAGGAAACCTTTAATTTTGCGGATTTTAATGTTAAGGTCGTTGTCAGAGATCTTAAGACCAATCTTCATCGTTTTGAGCTCGGACTGCTTTTCTCGGGCTTTTTTACGATTCTTAGCTTCTTCTTTCATCTTCTGGTATTGGTATTTACCCCAGTCGATGACTTTGACAACAGGTGGATCAGCATTCGGTGCGATTTCAACGAGATCTACACCTTGATCCTGAGCAAGGTTATAAGCTTCTCGGCTACTCATGATGCCAAGTTGCTCCCCGCTAGCCCCAATTACACGAACTTTTTCGTGGCGAATTTCGCCGTTAATGCGAGTACGTAGATTATTGTTTGCTATGGGGTATCCTTTCTCTTAGCCTTAATCTGTTCTATTATAGCAAATTTTAATCGTGATTTCAAGGGGTTTAGCTGCTTTTTTGGCGGAAAGTGAGGGCTTCAGAAATATGAGGGGAATCAATAGCGGGATTAGACTCTAAATCAGCAATAGTGCGGGCTACCTTGATGACTTTAAAATAACTTCTGGCGGATAGACTAAGGCTTTTGGCTGCAGTATTAAGGAGGGATTTGGCGGATTTTGTAAGATTGAACCTATTTGCTATTTCTTGGGTTGGAACGGAGGCATTAAAGAAAGATGCATCTTTATAGCGGTGCTTTTGAGCTTCAAGAGCGGCTTTGATGGAGGATTTGGCATTTTTTTGTTCGGAGCCATCAGTAACCTGCTCAAGAGAGGTGATATCTGGGCGAGAGACTTCGACGAAAAGATCAATACGGTCAAGGAGTGGGCCAGAGAGTTTTCTCTTATAATTCCTGATCTGTGATTCGGTACAGGTACAGGGGCGGGACTTATCTCCATAATAGCCACAGGGGCAGGGATTCATAGTAGCAACAAGCATAAAATCGGCAGGATAAGTGGTCTTGCACTTTACCCTGGAAATAGTGATTTTACGATCTTCTAGAGGTTGGCGGAGGGACTCTAGATACGGCTTTGGGTATTCGGGAAGCTCATCTAAGAAAAGTATGCCAAGATGGGCAAGAGAGACTTCTCCCGGTTTTGCACCTGGACCTCCACCGATTAGAGAGCTGAGGCTACTAGTATGGTGTGGGGTCCTAAATGGTCTGTCGTCAACAATACTATTAGTGAAGGTATCTAGGGCGTGGAGCTTAGTGACGGCGATTTTCTCTTCGGTAGAAAGTTTGGGAAGGAGATTAAGAGCGGCACGAGCTAACATCGTCTTACCTGTGCCTGGTGGTCCAGAGAGGAGAATGTTATGTCGACCAGCAACAGCAATGACGAGAGCGCGTTTGGCGATAGATTGCCCCCTGATGTCGTCGAGTTTTGGCAATGTTTCATTTGACGGATTATTTGTAGCCCGTCTTGATGTTGGCATCTTGATAATTTTTGTAAGATTTAATTGGGCTTTTAGGTGTTGATAGATTTCGGTAAGACTTCTAGCAGGGATAAGATGAATCCCAGAAATAATATTAGCTTGGACGTAGTTTTCGCTAGGAATAAAAAGAGTGGACACGTGATGGTTTCTGGCTTCCTCAACGATGTTAATAATACCTTTAATCGGCTTAATGCTACCATCTAGAGAGAGCTCACCAACAAAGGCGAAGTCTTTAGTATCTTCTTGACGAAGCTGGCTAGAAAGAATGAGAATATTTATAGCGATAGGAAGGTCAAGAAAAGTACCATTTTTCTCTAGGTCTGCTGGCGCAAGGTTGACGGTGATTTTTTGGCTAGGGAAGGAGAACCCTTGATTTCTCAGAGCGGACTTAACGCGCTCGCGTGCTTCAAAGACTGTGCGAGACCCCATACCTACAATATTAAAGCTTGGTAGACCCTGTGTCACAGCACCCTCGATACTAATCTTTTTAGCTTCAAAACCGAATGGGATGAAAGATAAAGTTTTAGCAACTTTGTTTGGGTTAGCACTATTGTCTTTTTTAATCATGCCTTGAAATTAACAAACGATACTTTGCTGTGCAAGCATAAGAATTAAGATTTTTAGCATTTTGTTGTAAAAAATACATAAACAGAGGTACCGGCAATTTTTAGGAGATAGGAACTAGCTGTTTTTTGGTTAAATGTTGTAAAAAATACATAAACAGGTTATGGTTTTTAGCATAACAGGGAAAACGTAAGTAGTATTGTTGATAAAGGATAACAGAGGTGAAAAGCTTCTACTAGACGCATTCTAGAAAAACTTGTGTTTTTAATGTACTTGTGCTATAATTTAGGTAGTTGGGGCTGACAAAGCTTAGACGGATTATTAACAAACATCAGGCACGACGATTGATACCGTAAGTATTGAATAAGTGAAGAAAAATCTTCCAGCAAGCATGTAGCTTACATGCCTGCTTTTGCCTAGTTTAACTTAGGCTGACCCCTGTTCAAGAGTTTCCATATTGGCAGTGGTTATCATACTCATGGGAATAGGATTTTTGTTTGACTGACGGAGGTCCGAAATCATAGTCATGGCACCTAGGCAGATTCGTTTATCTGTTCTGCTAGGTTTTTGCCAAGATAAACAGATAGACTATGCGTGTAGAATGATGTTATGGAGATTTTTCGGACCCGGAGGCAGTATCCGGCAGCTCCACCAGATCGCTTTAATGCTAAAAGGCTCTGATAGGGCATTTTTTCATGCTTGCTCGCCCAAAAGGCGCACTTCGCATGAATAAAATACCCTCTCAAAGCCTTTTATCGATTAAATCGAAACATTAGAAGATACAAGAAAAAGTCCGGAACTGCGAGGATACCGGACTTTTTGTAGAGTGTGGAGTTTTTTGGCTATGATTGTTTGTTTTTGGCTTTGAATAATTTTTTTATTCAAAAGCTACCTCTATAATATCGCGAAAAAATGCTTATGTCAATAGTTTTTTGCATAAATTTTTTACAATTTTTTCAAAGTTTTCCACAAGCAAAATGTGACTTAAAATTGGAAATAGAAACACGCCAAAATTCCAAAAAAGGTAGATATGCCGTAATTATAAAAATAAATGAAGAAAATTTGTATGTCGGAAAATATGGACTTGCCGAGCACAAAAGAGCACAACGCAAGAATGGCCGTCACATACTATTTTGCTGATTGAGGAGAAGGGAAAATTTATTATTATGAGCATTCGTGGGTCGAGCATGAAGGCACATAGGAGTTTGGTGATACTAAACAGGCTCTAAGATATATTTTCAATAAATGGCTTGCTGATATGGATCCAGATGCTAAGTGGCGCAAAGAGGAGCTGGCAATTTATGAATATAGTAAACTACGAAGCGGCTTAAACCCAAGCGATTTCTTCCGTCATTGTCAAGATGGAAAAAGGATTAATGTAAAAGATTTACTCAAAAAATAATGGTAAAAATATACAAAATGTTGTAAAAATTACAACACAGGAAATAAGCGTGCTCTCCAGAGGTAGTAGTGAATAAAAATGTTGATTGTTGTAAAAAATACAACAAAAAATTTGTTCAAAACTCTTGAAAAAATAAAATGCTTGTGCTATGCTAGGGATAAGTCGAAAGACAAAAACAAAAATTGCAAATTAAAAGGAAAAAATGAAATACAAATAGCTTTTAAAAAGAGCCAAAGAGCTCTTTAGCATCTTTTCTAGAGTCCAAATCTAAGAAAGAGCTAGACTAGCTGATTTGGCGGGCGAATAGGTAATTTCTAGCCATAAATTACACCTCGAAATTAGACTTGTCGGGGTAAAATCTCGAAAATCTAGTTTCATAGGAATTACCTATAGCTCCGCGAAATAGCGTAGAGCGCGCTGAAGTTTATGACCATTAGCACCTTAAACAAGAAGAATGATCTAAACAACAGTAAGGACGATGTCTCGCATCAGCGAGGCGGTCAAAAAGCTAGAGAGTGGATTAAAAGTTGCGGCCTATAGTAAGTTAATTTGTGCCGGATAACTTCCACTCTTTGGCCCAGGTAAAACTGGGTCAAACCGAGGGAAACCTCGACTCTTGGGGGACAACTAAAAGCCCGTTTTCGCAGTGCGGGTAAGTTAGTTCGAGAGAACTACAACACACAATCTTAAATCAAGGGAAATCTTGACGTAAGAACCATTCTTGTCATTGGGAGAATAATAAAAACTGAACAAATGTGGTATAATCAGGTTATGTTTAATCGTCTGATATCGTTTGCAAGTCTTATAGCTGTCGTTATTATTCTCGCGATGATAAATCTAACAACCCCTACGGAAGTCGGTCCGTTGGGGGTTTTAGTGTTTTTTATTATGGTCTATCTGGTAGTATTGGGAGTAGTGAATCTTCTCGTGATTTTTTTCCGTAGAATGATGGGACATAAAGAGAGAACAAGAAAAGAAAACTACTTTGCTGCAATGATAGCTTTTGGGCCGGTGATGCTGCTTTTAACTCAATCTTTTGGGGTGCTAAATTTAGCGACCATCGCAATGACAGTGATATTCGTTGTACTGGGGTGCTTTGTGATTTCCAAAAGACTTTAGATTTTCTTTACTTTTTATGCTTTTTTTGCTACAATTAGGCTTATGGATAACCTTGGAACTGGAGGTAACAGGGGTAATATGGATGGAAAAAGTCCCGAGGTTTTTGATGGTGAAGAGAGAAAAATTGAAGATTCACAGTCCAGGGAAAAATTGGATTTGAGTGGGGAGGCTAAAACTGAACTGGGCGGTATAGTAACAGAGATGTTTGGTACACCTGAAGTGCCAAAAGATTTCGAGGCTTCAGAGGGATCGATGAACTATGAATCTTCAGATAGCACAAAGGATATGGAAGAGGTGAGCAATACCGAGAGTATACCTGATTTTCCAGAGATGACTCCACCGGAGATGGTACCACCAGAGATAAATGCTCTTCAGGGTGCAAGAATGTTGGATACTGAGTATAAACCATTGGCAGAGGACGGTTCCACAGAGGGAAAAATCGACAAGGACAAGATTTTGACTTTTGGGGGTGATTTGATTGATAAAGAGTCGCAAAAACAGGTAGAAAAGGCACTCTCGAAGTATAAAAACGATCCGTTTGAGCTGGATAACATTAGAAACGAAATGATGGCGGATGGACTCAGGGATAACTATGGCCGAATTTTTGGAAATGACAATTCAGCTGATGATGCGCCAGAGAAGCAGCAGATGGAGACTATGACGTCACCAGAGAATAGCCAGGCAGAAGTAATAGATTTTTCTGATATGGCGGAAGGAAAGGTGGCTTAATGGAATCTGCGGTGGGAACAGGTATGGCTGGTGCGACAGAGGTAAACGCTATAGCAGAGACGAATGAGCTTTCAAGTAGTGGCGTGGGGACGCTCGGATGGTTAGTAGTGGTAGTTTTGATTTTAGGAGCAATTTTGTTCGTGGCGCTTTTAATTGCCAGGACTATTAAGAAAAAACGTGAGGCGAAGAATCTGGAGAGAGGTATCAAAATGGTGCCAATGCTGATTCATTTGCCGCCCCAAACAGATGATATCCAAGGTGGTGGTAGAGATGAACGTGACGTGACTAATGAAGCCCTCTCGCAGGCACAGATTATGTATTCCATCATCGCTTCAACGATTAAAAAGGGTATTAAATCGAAAATTTATGGGCAGAGACACATTTCTTTTGAGATGATTGCAACAGATGGGCTGATTAAATATTACGCGGTAGTGCCAGCAGTAATTACAGAGACGGTGAAGCAGGCAATTGTCTCGGCTTATCCGACAGCTAGGTTAGAAGAGACCTATGAAGATAACATTTTCTCTAAGGAAGCAGGGATATCTGGAGTATCTGGCGGAGAGTTCTCTCTTAAGAAGGAATTTGTTTATCCGATTGCTACCTATGAGGAGATGAAACGTGACGCATCAGGGGCGCTTCTTAATGCAATGTCTGCGGTGAAGCAAGGCGAAGGAATGGCACTTCAGTTGATGTTTCGCCCGACGGATCAGTCTTGGACTAAGAAGTCGGCGGACCGAATAAAAAAAATACGGGATGGGAACACAAAAAGTGGTACAGGTATTTGGGTGATAGATAAAGTCACAGATATTATTCGTTTGCCGGTGGAACCAATTAAAGAACGCGCCAAGGATCCAAGTGAGCAAGAACCCATCACCAATGTTCAACAAGAAGAAATGACTGCGATTGATGAAAAGACTCGCTACCCTGGGTTTGAGGTCTTGATTAGGGTGGTGGCAAGCACTAAGTCTAAAGCTCGATCTGATGCGTTGGTGGGTGGAATGATCTCGGCATTTGCGTTATTTAACTCCCAACTTTATAACAGTTTTGAATACAATATGCTAAAAGATGAGAAGAAATTGGCGCAAGATTTTATTTTCCGTATTTTCCCACAGAAAAATAATAGTTTGATTTTAAACTCGATGGAGCTTGCAACAATGTTTCACTTGCCGGATCAGAATGCAATTCCAAACTCTCAGGTAGAAAGGCAGCTTACTAAACAGGTTGATGGTCCAGCAAAACTGGTAACTGACGGTATCCTTTTGGGGGTAAATGAGTTCAGAGGTCAAAAGAAAGAAATCAGGTTATCAGAGAAGGATCGTAGGCGCCACACTTATGTGATTGGTGCTACTGGTATGGGCAAATCGGTGTTACTAAAAAATATCGCTTATCAAGATATGCTCGCTGGGCGTGGTTTCGCCTTTATCGATCCACACGGCGACGTAACAGAGGAGCTACTCTCAATGGTACCGAAGGATAGGATAGATGATGTAATCTATTTCGACCCTGGCGACATTGAGCATCCGATTGGCATGAACATGTTTGAATGGGAAACCGAAGATCAGAAAGATTTCATCGTACAAGAGGGGATCAATATGTTGCAGTCGTTGTATGACCCTGGAAATCAAGGTTTCTTTGGCCCGCGTGGTCAGCATATGTTTAGAAATGCAGCGCTTCTTCTAATGTCTGATCCTGCTGGTGCGACTTTTATCGACATTCCACGCTGTTTTATTGATCCAGAATTTGTCAAAGCTAAGCTCCAGTATGTAACAGATAAGAGTGTTTACGATTATTGGACAAAGGAGTTTCCAGCTTCTCAAAAATCAAATGATGCAGGCGAAGTGATTACTTGGTTTGCCTCAAAATGGGGGCCATTCCTTTCCAATACTATGATGAAAAACATCTTAGGACAGGTACATTCAGGGTTTAATATTCGTGACATCATGGATAACAAAAAGATTTTGTTGGTAAATCTTTCTAAAGGCAAGATGGGAGAGATAAACTCTAAACTTCTAGGTATGATTTTCGTGATGAAGTTTCAGACAGCGGCAATGTCAAGGGTGGATACGCCGGAGGACCAGCGTAACGATTTTTGTCTGTTCGTTGATGAGTTTCAGAATTTCGCAACAGAGAGCTTTGAAAGTATTCTATCTGAGGCTCGTAAATTCCGTCTGAATTTGATAGTGGCAAATCAATTTATGACGCAGCTTACCGATAAGATACGCGAGGGCTTGCTTGGTAACGTTGGCACAGTGATTTGTGGGCGTATTGGTGTCACAGATGCGGAAATTATGGAGAAGGTATTTACACCGACGTTTAATGCAGAAGACCTTCATAACCAGCCGAATTTCCATGCGATTTCTACAGTGATGATGTTCGATATGCCATCGAAGCCATTTACAATGTCTTTGCTTCCGCCAATGTCAGAAGAAAATCCGGAAGTATTAGACTCGATGAAAATGTATTCGGCCACTAAATACGGTAGAACTAGAGCTGAGGTAGATGCGGAGATTGATGAAAGATTAGGGAAGAGTGTTAAATCGGATGCCTCTTCTTCTGGTGTTGTTGATGGACCAGAGTTTGGTGGTGACGGCAAGCCGGAAGCGTTCCTAGATAGGTGGATGAAGAAAAAAGCAGATAGCGGAATAGCCGAGTCGAGCGTTCTTTCTGGAGCGCCTTCGCCGGCGAAAAGTAAAGGCCTAAAGGCCGTTGACTTTTCGCCTGAGCTCCGGGATATTGCTCCAGAAAGAACGTCGTCCACGGCTGCTCACCCCAATGCAGTTTTCCAAAATGTGGTGCCAGATGAGGACGTAGAGCAGGTAGGTGGTAAAAAAGCTGAAGAAATGGCGATGCCAGATCAAAATAACGCCTCAGAAGATCAGGTGTTTAAGGTTAGATAATAGAGAAAAAGCTTGATTTTTTTACCCAGGTATGGTAGAATATATATATGATAGTGATTTTCGCTATGGAACTTTTGTGATCAAACTGTTTATTTTGAGAGGGGGTGAAAGATATGCATTGCATCGTATCGTCTATGGATACATCATAACGGGCAGGCTGATCGGCTAACTAGACAAAAAAATCAAGCCAATGGCCCCAGAAGAATTCTGGGGCCAGTTTTTTTCGCTATAAAGTGCTTATGCTTAAATAAAAAGCAGGCCTTTGACGCATTAGGAGACGCGAGAAGGCTAATTGCGGCTTGAATATGTAACGAGTTGCGTCTTGAGTGCTAAAGTGCCTAAAAACGCGTTTAAAGAGCTTATATTTATATATAAAATTTGAAAAAAGTGTAAATAACAGGGGTGGGACAAGAGATACGTCCTCTTGAATTTTTAGCTCTCAAGGTGTATGATAGTTATAAATAATAATTAAAGTTGAGGTAAAAAATGGCTGAGAAGGCTAATAGTTACGATAGCTCTCAGATTCAAGTTCTGGAAGGGCTAGAGCCGGTTCGTAAGCGTCCTGGTATGTATATCGGGTCGACCGGTTATGACGGTTTGCATCACCTGATTAAGGAAATTGCCGACAACTCTATCGATGAGGCAATTGCGGGTTATGCTACTAAGATAGTAATTACTATCTTGAATGATGGGGGAGTAAGAGTAGATGATAACGGGCGTGGTATTCCGGTAGATCTCCATCCGAAGACACATCTTTCTACTCTGGAAACAGTACTCACTGTGCTCCACGCTGGCGGTAAGTTCGGTGATGGCGGTTACAAAGTGTCATCTGGTCTTCACGGCGTGGGATCATCAGTGGTAAATGCTCTTTCTACACACATGGTTGCTGAAGTTTACAGAGATGGAAAAATTAACCACATTGAGTTTGATCTTGGTAAAACAGAAAAACCACTTGAAGTAATTGGTAAAACTGACAAACAGGGGACATCGATTACATTTTATCCGGATCCAACTATCTTTAAGGAAACCACAACTTTTGATTATAAATGGGTGGCAAGCTATGCTAGACACCAAGCTTATCTTACTAAGGGAATTCTTATCTCTGTTATTGATGAAAGAACAGGGGAGAAGGAATCATTCTACTTCGAAGGAGGTATCAAGTCTTATGTCAAACGCCTCAACAACGGCAAGGAAGTACTTTCCGATGATATCTTTTATGTAGAAAAACAGATTGAAGATTCAGAAGTAGAGATTGCGGTGCAATATAATGATAGCTTTGCAGAGACGATGAAGCCATTTGCAAACAACGTTCTTACTCCTGATGGCGGTATGCATGTAGTTGGTTTTCGTACAGCACTAAATCGTACAATCAATGACTATGCTCGTAAAAATGGTCTCCTTAAGGAGAAGGAAGATAACCTTGCTGGTGATGATATCAAAGAAGGCCTCACCGCAGTAATCTTGGTAAAGCTTCCAGACCCACAGTTTGAAGGTCAGACCAAGAACAAGCTGGGTAATCCAGAAGTCAGAGGTTACGTCGACAAGGTAATGTCTGAGTACTTTGGTTATTACCTCGAAGAAAATCCTCAGATTGCAAAGAAGATCGTATCAAAAGCAACGCTTGCAGCTAGGGCTCGTAAGGCAGCTAGAGCGGCGCGCGATAATGTTATTCGTAAAGGTGCGTTTGAGGGGCTGAATTTGCCATCGAAACTAGCAGATTGTTCTTCTAGATCCCGTGAAGAATGTGAGCTCTTTATCGTAGAGGGTAATTCGGCGGCTGGTTCTGCAAAAGAGGGTAGAAACCCACAGATTCAGGCGATTTTGCCGCTAAGAGGTAAGGTGCTTAATACCGAGAGGGCAAGGCTAGATAAGATGCTTGCCAACCAAGAGCTGGTTTCCCTGATTAAGGGTCTCGGCGTGGGTATCGGCGAGCAATTTAACCTTGATGGTCTGAGATATGATAAGATTGTGTTTATGACTGATGCTGACGTCGATGGTCTTCACATTGCGACTCTTCTTATGACTTTCTTCTTCCGCTATATGCCACAGGTGATTGAGACAGGGCACGTTTATCTTGCTAAGCCACCTCTATTTGGTTTGATTAAGGGTACCGGGAATACCCGTAAGATTGATTATCTGTATGATGAGGTAGCACTAGAGAAGAAACTTACCGAAAAGATTGAAGAAAGAAAGAAAGCCGGAGTTAAAATCGATGAGTCCCAAGAGAGATTTAAACAGGCTGGTTATACTGCACAACAGAGGTTTAAGGGTCTTGGTGAGATGGACGCAAAGCAACTTTGGGAGACTACAATGGATCCAGAGAAACGTATCTTAGTGCAAGTACATATTGACGATGCGGAAAAAGCAGACGCCGTATTTACGAAGCTGATGGGTGATCAGGTCGATCTTCGTAAAAACTTTATTCAATCAGGGGCAGCAAGTGTTAAACTTGATGATCTTGATTTCTAAGGAGAAAGTAAATGAGTAAAGAAGAAAATAATTTACCAGAAGATATCAAAAATATGAAAATTGAAGGCGATGAAAGTACCTCTAAGGTTGCTGACACCGAAGGCGCTCCAGATGTAGATGAACCAAAAGTGGTATCTGGAGAAGTGATAGATGGTATCGAGAAACGTCAAGTAGAGAATACGATGGAAGAGTACTTCTTGAAGTACTCCATGTCGGTGATTATCGATCGTGCTCTTCCAGATGTGCGTGATGGTTTGAAACCAGTTAACAGACGTATCCTTTATGCGATGAACAAGAACGGTTGGAAAGCTCCACATGCAACAGTAAAATCGGCGCGTATCGTCGGTGAGGTAATGGGTAAATATCACCCACACGGTGATTCTTCAATCTATGACGCAATGGTGAACTTGGCACAGCCTTGGAAGATGAGATATACTCTCGTAGAAGGTCAGGGTAACTTTGGTTCGGCCGATGGTGATGAGCCAGCTGCTTCACGTTACACTGAGGCGAGAATGGACAAGGTAGGCGCAGAACTTCTCTCTGATATTGAGAAGGAAACTGTTGACTTTAGAGATAACTTCGATGGTACCGAGCAGGAGCCAGTGGTCCTTCCTGCGGCGCTTCCTAATATCTTGCTTAATGGCCAGATGGGTATTGCAGTCGGTATGGCTACCAATATTCCACCACATAATCTTGGAGAACTCGTTGATGCAACTGTAGCTCAGATTGACAATCCAGAAATTACTCTGGATGAACTGATGAAATACGTAAAGGGTCCAGATTTCCCAACAGGGGCAGAAGTCTATGGCGGTACACCAATGAAACAAGCCTATGCTACGGGTAAAGGTTCAGTAACAATCCGTGCTGTGACCAACATTGAAGAACGTAAAAATGGTCGCTATAACATCGTTATTACAGAGATGCCTTATGGCGTGAGCAAGGAAGCGTTTATTGAGAAGGTTAGAGAGCTCGCAATGAATAAAAAACTTGATCACATTGCTGACGCTAGAAACGAATCAGCACGTGGTAAGGTACGCGTAGTGGTAGAGCTTAAGAAAGATGCTTTCCCTAAGAAGATCTTAAACCAACTCTTCAAGATGACAGGACTTCAGACTACTTTCCACTATAATATGTTGGCCTTAGTTGATGGTATTCAGCCACGAATCCTGGGACTTAAAGAGATTCTAGCAGAATTCATTAAACACCGTCAGGTAGTGGTTCGTCGCAGAACTGAGTTTGATCTCAAGAAGGCGAAAGAACGTGCGCACATCTTGGAAGGTTTGAAAATTGCGCTTGATAACATCGATGAAGTAATCGCAACTATTAGAGCAGCCTACGACGATGCAGATAAGCAGCTCATGAAGAAATTCGGACTTTCCGAAATCCAGGCGGCAGCAATTTTGGCGATGCAACTTCGTAGATTGCAGGGACTTGAACGTGACAAGATCGAGGAAGAGCTAAAGGAGCTTCACGAGCTGATTAAAAAGCTTGAGGCAATCTTGGCTGATGAGAAAGAAATTCTTCGCGTGGTCAAAGAAGAGCTTATCGCTATGAAAGAGAAATACGGAGATGAACGTCGCTCAAAGATTATCAATCATGAGGTTGGTAAGTTCTCTGAAGAAGAGCTAATTCCAGAGGAAGAAAGCGTCATCCTTCTCACTGCAGAGAATTACATGAAACGCGTCTCTCAGAACGACTTCCGTAAGCAAAACAGAGGTGGTAAAGGTAAACGTGGTATGACAACTAAGGAAGAAGATGTGATTGCTCAGATTATCACTGCTAATTCTCATGACTTCTTACTATTCTTTACTTCTCAGGGTAGAGTCTTCCGTTTGAAAGCTTACGAAGTGCCACAGGCATCTCTTGCGGCTAAGGGAACTGCGGCTGTAAATATGCTCAATCTTCATCCTGATGAGAGGGTAACTGCCATCATCAAACAAGGTAATGAGCTCGGCCCAGACGGCTTCCTCTTTATGGCGACTAAGAAGGGAACTATTAAGAAAACTTCTATCCGTGACTACGAAAATATTCGTACAAATGGCCTAATTACTATTAAGCTAGATGAAGGCGATGAACTTAAGTGGGTTAAGGGCACTACTGGTTCTAACGATATTATCATCTCTACATCTGCGGGTCAGGCAGTACGCTTCAACGAGAATCAGGTACGTGCAATGGGACGTGCGGCTAGAGGCGTTCGTGGTATGAGATTGAGGCCAAAAGATGAAATTGTCGGTATGGATATTGTGACCGATCCATCTCAGAAGTTGCTTGCTATCTCTGCGAATGGCTATGGTAAGGCAACTGCAGTTTCTAACTTCCCAGTACATAAGCGTGGCGGAGTCGGTATCAAGGTAGCATCTGTAACGGCGAAGACTGGTCCAATCGTGGCAGTACATACGTTAGACCCACTTGCTCGTGAAGTAATTATGATGTCAACTAAGGGCCAGGCAATTCGCGTAGCGATGAAAGAGATTCCAACACTTGGACGTGCGACCCAAGGGGTACGTATTATGCGTATGAGTGAGGGAGACACGGTTGCTTCTATTGGTATCGTACTTCCAGAGGAAGAAAATTCCGAGACTGAGGAAACTCCGATTGAAAAAGCTGCAAAGAAATAGCAAATTTTACGCAAAAACTATTTCCATTTCGCTTTTGTTTATGCTATACTAGAGATAACTTAGTAGGAGGTTTTCATGTCAAGAGTCACAAATGGGGGGGGGTCATTATTACGGAAGATTAGCAACCCATCTAAGGTTCTGCTTGCTTCTCTATCTGTAATTGTCCTCCTTACTCTAATCTCCTCTTTTGCTTTCTTTTCTACTTTCTCTACTTTTTCTGCTTATGCTGATCCTAACGGCTCTGCTTCTGCTACTGCAGATGTGGTTTTGAACCTCACATCTGCTATCTCCATCAGAACCCTAGATAACACTGCTTCTTCTGAGATAGAGTCCTTGAACCTAGAACTAACTCCTACTCCTTCCGGTAGATTTGTAAAAGACACTACTATAGTAGATGTAGCTACATCTAACACCACAGGCTACATGCTCTATATGGCATCAGACTATGCCAATCCTCATACTAGTACACCAGAAAGCCCAGTCTATACTACCGATATGATCCACAGCGATACAAATGTAGCTTCTAACTATTCTATTCCTACCATTGACCCTACACATGGTGGAACTAGTGCTGGTACTACTATTTCTGAAGCAGAGTTCTCCGCAGCATCGTCTTCCACTACCCCTAACAGCAATGTCAATCATTGGGGCTATAGCCTTAATGCTATAAGCGTTACAGGCTCTGGTACTAGCCCTACTATTACTCCTACCACTAATCCTACTAACATTGACTACAATGCTATCCCAGCTCACAGCTCACCTGACACAATTAACAGTACAGTCTCTACTGCCGTAGAACACTCTTATACTCCAGTCACAGTAGGTGTAAATGTCGATACTAACATTGCTTCTGGTACATATACTAATAAGCTGGAGTTTACAGCTATTGCTAATGCACTA
>JAZNKL010000002.1:0-137120 GCA_045578525.1 Candidatus Nanosyncoccus sp.
AGGAGTAGTAACGAGTGTTGGTAGAGCTATTGTAGGCGGTGTTACCATTCATAGAACAGGCACCGTTACTACCACAAGAGGTTGGAGTGAAGCTGTAGGCCGTAGCAGAGGTATTATAGGAAGCCTCAATAGTAGTACCAGATGCTAGAGGGATTTCTAGGTTTTGGGTCATCCAGCAGTTACCATCGGCTAACTTTCTCACCATATAGCTCTTAGCGTTGGCGGAATCGGGTGTTACTTTATTTGAGCTATTTCCAGTACCATCAGCACCACGCCAGTCGTAGAGAACACGTTGTGGAATGTAGTTGGTATCACCTTTGTGAGAACCATCGACATCGTACTGGGTAGCAGAGCTGGCTGGAGTGGTAAGCTCAGTACAAGTGTCAGTCCTCATCTCCTGCATGTAGGTCATGCCCCAGAAGGCAGGCGCACCCCAGATGGCATACAACGTAATTTGTGATGCGGTTGGGTCGCTATCGTCGGCAGTAAGAGTGATGGTATCGCCTGGCTGATACATAGTGCCAGTACCGTCAGCCTTAGTGTTCCAGCCCTTGAAGGCAAAACCAGTACGAGATGGGGCGGTGGTTGGGATAGTGACGGTTTCAGATGAGGCAACAGAAGAAATGGTGATTTTAGTTGGCATGTCCTCGATGGTGACATTAGCGTCAAAGTCAACAGAATATTCGTTGGCGGATGGATTAGCAACGGCGGTGTATTCTACGATATTATTATAGGTACCGGCAGAAACGGCGCTAGTGGCATTGACGCCAACCGTGACAGGGGTAAGTTGCTTGGAAGCAGAAGTGGAATTAGCCCTGATTACAGTACTGTCACCCTGAACTGGGAAATAATTATAAGTGATAGCGCTGGTATTGGTAACCTCAGTGATAGTAGGTGGGTCAGTATCAGTTGCGCCTGGGGTGATGGTGAGACCGTTGGTGCTATAGCCCCAAGTACCACGATAGGCAGAACTGGAGACGCGGTAGGCTGCCTCGGTAGGGTTGGCGCCGACTGGTAAGGTTGGAATGGTGCCGACACTAGCGGCGATAGTAGAATCTTGATTGATAAGAGCGTTAGTGTAAGCGTTGTTATGATCTTTACCGAGGGTGGAAATGTAGAGCTTGTAGCCGGTAATGTTAGAAGTGGAAGCTTCTACCAGCATGCTGTCTTTTACGAAGGCGCCGTTTGGGGTTGGCATCAGCTCGAGGTCAAGGCTAGTAATCTCTGCGGAATTTTGCTTGTTCATGACCCTTAGGGCCATGATGTCTGGCAAAACTACAGAGATCTGCGAGCCAGGGGCATTATCCGCTGATGTATTAACGGCAGCTGCCTTCTGTTCTGAAATGCTGCCCAAGACAAGAGCAAGAGCAGTGGCCGTAAGACCAGTAGCGGCTATAGCCATAACGGCCGTGCGTGCGAATTTAGTTTTGATTTTTGATTTGGACATAATAGTCACCTCCGATATAGAAAATAAACGCTTATTTTTATCTCTATTATAAGCATAAACTATTTTGGTGTCAAGGGAAATTTGAAGAGTCTGCTGCCATGCATAGGCACGATGTTTTACAAAAATTGTGCTACAATATGATATATATGAACACAGAAGAAAAAATAAATTTTTTGAAAGAGTGGCTCGGTAAGGGCTCAATTAATGTTTTTGGCTTGCCTATGAGTGGCAAAGACACTGTAGGTATCAGATTGGCAGAAAATCTCGGAGCGAGATTCTTATCATCAGGAATGATTATTAGGGCAATGGAAGCAGAACAAAATAAGCACTATACTGATTCTGGTGACTTAGCACCGACCGACGTTTTTTACGAATGGGTACTTCCATATTTTGCGCGCGAAGATTTGCGCGACTCGGCGCTAATTCTTTCTTCCGTTGGACGATGGCAAGGTGAAGAAGATGAGGTGATGCAAGCGGCACGCGAGGCCGGACACGAGATTAAAGCGGCAGTAGTTTTAAATGTGTCCGAGGCAGACGTAATGGTACGATGGGATGCTGTTCGCGAAGCTGGCGCGCGCGAGGGTGAAGAAACCACTCAGCGTGAGGACGATAAAAAACGTGGCGTTTTTGAGAAACGCATCGCTGAGTTTAACCAAAAAACAATTCCAGTGCTTCAACATTATCAGCAGCTTGGAATGTTAGTGCCAGTTCAGGCGGACGGCACTCGTGACGAAGTCTTTAATCTTTTAATCGATAAACTTTACGAATTTGCCACTAGGAAAAACTACTAGTCATCGTCGCGTTTTAGCATCACGGTGAAAGCCTCGGAAGGAATGTCAATTTTGCCGAAGCGCTTCATGCGAGCTTTGCCACGTTTTTGTTTTTCTAGAAGTTTGGCTTTTCTATCACGATCACCAGTATGGATTTTTACGGTCACGTCTTTTCTGTAGGCGCCGATAGTTTCTCTTGCAATAATGCGCGCACCAATTGCCGCTTGCAAAGCAACTTCGTAATTTTGACGTGGAATAACTTGCTTCAACTTTTTAGTAATTTCTCTACCGATGGCATCGGCCTCGGTTTTATGACACATAATTGAAAGTGCATCCATTTTTTGACCGGCCACTAGAACGTCAACGCGTACCAAATCTTCTGCACGATAATCTTTGAGTTCGTAGTTAAAGCTAGCGTAACCAGAAGTAGTAGATTTTAGCTGATCGTAAAAGTCAGTCAAAAGATTTGCCATTGGTGCTTCAAAATCTATCACTGCGCGATCTTCAATGTAACTCAAGTTAGTTTGGCGACCACGTTTCTCCACGATGAGGTTCAAGACGTTTCCAATCATTTCTTTTGGCACGATAATTTCGCCACTTACCCACGGTTCTTTAATTTCCAGAATTTCTGACATATCAGGAAGGTCGGCAGCGGATTTGATTTCTATTTCTTCGCCGCTACTTAGTTTCACTTTGTAATTGGTAGAAGGATTGGTGACAACAAGGTCGAGATCAAATTCACGCTCCAAGCGTTCTTTAATAATGTCCATATGCAGAAGTCCCAAAAAACCAATTCTAAGTCCAAAACCTAAAACTGGCGAGTTTTCTGGCTCATACTGCAGAGCCGAATCGGAAAGTGCAAGTTTTTCAATGGCTTCTTTTAAATTTTTGTAATCTTCATTTGACACTGGGAAAAATCCGGCGTAGACAAATGGTTGCACGTTTTTGTAGCCTGGGAGCGGAATTTCTGCTTCGAGGCTTTGGCTACCTGCGTGCGCGCTGGTGCCAGTAAGTGTAACCGTATCACCGACTTTTGCTTCGCGAGTAGTTTTTAAGTTGGTGACAATGTAGCCGATTTCGCCTTCTTCTAGCTCAGCTTTTGGTGACATTTCTGGCTTTAAAATGCCAACCTCTAGAGCGATGCCGGTTTTTTCTGCGGCCATCATTTTGATTTCGGAGTTTTTAGGAAGAGTGCCGTCAAAAACTCTGACATACAAAACTACACCGCGATAGTCATCAAAGTAGCTATCGAAAATCAAAGCGCGCAAAGCAGATGAATTAGTATCCTTTGCTACGGCTCTTGGAGCAGGAGCATCTGCAATAATTTTGTCCAGCACTTTTTCAACATTCAATCCGGTTTTTGCGGATACGCCAATGATGTCTTCACGTGTACAGCCTAATAAATTGATGAGCTGGTCTTCAACTTTTTTGACGTCGGCAGCTGGAAGGTCGATTTTGTTGATGACAGGAATGATATACAAATCTTGTTCTAGCGCAAGATAAACGTTGGCGAGAGTCTGGGCTTGGATTCCCTGTGTAGCGTCAACAACTAAAACAGCTGTTTCTACAGCTTGGAGCGAACGCGAAACCTCGTAAGAAAAATCAACGTGGCCTGGCGTGTCGATTAAGTTCAGCTCGTAGCCTTTATAGTGCATCTGCACGGGAGTAAGTTTAATCGTGATGCCCTTTTCCCTTTCTAACTCCATGCTATCTAAGAGCTGCTGTTTCATTTGGCGCTTTTCAACAGTGCCAGTTAATTCCATCATGCGATCAGCTAAAGTAGATTTGCCGTGGTCAATGTGTGCAATAATACAAAAATTTCTGATTTTTTCGGCGTTCATATGGTAAAATTATAACATATGAAGAAGGTTCTGGCAATTTCTGGCGGGGTGGATTCAATGGTTTTGCTTGATCTTTTTGGTAGGGATCCCGATGCAGTAGTGGCGCATTTCAACCATGGGACTCGACCATCGGCTGATGCTGACGCTGAGTTCGTAAAGCGCGCTGCCGATTCTTATGGAATCCCGTTTTATCTTGGTACAGCCAAGCTTGGCGCTAACGTTTCTGAAGCACATGCACGGGAAGCGCGTTACGAATTTCTGTCCAAAATCGCAAGTGAGGTGGGCGGAGAAATTTACACTGCACATCATATCAATGACCTCGCAGAGACTATTGTAATTAACATCATTCGTGGGACCGGTTGGCGGGGACTTTCACCGTTTGGGCGAGAAAAAATCGTACGGATTTTTTTAGATACAAAACCAAAGACTCGCGCCGATATTGATGTATATGCAAGTACTCATAGTTTAGCATTTAGACAGGATCCAACCAACATCGAAGACAAATATCTGCGCAACCGCGTGCGTGAAAAAATAAGTTTGATGAGTCAAGAAAAACTGTTGTCTATTTTTAGACTTTACCAAAAACAACAAAAATTACGCCTTCAAATTGAGCAACTCGTGCGTGAGCTAATGCCAACTGATGGCCGATACGAGCGAAAATGGTTTTTGAAGCTTGATGATGTGATAGCGTTAGAATTTTTAAGAGCTTCGCTTCTTAAAGTGGGGGTTTCTGCAACTCGTCCACAGCTAATGGATTTTCTTTCCGCCATCAGGAATTATGCGCCAGAAAAAACCTTCAACCTGCCGGGAGATAAAATGGTTGTGCTTCATAAAACGTATTTTGTGTTGCAATAGCAACATAATATTATTGCACACAAGCGTAAGCGTGATTTTTTGTGTTATAATTAAACTATGCTATTAGATGCAGACAAATTACTCAATTTCCCCGTGCTTAGTTTGCACGTTGGTGGTATGATTGCTAAAACTACTCGACTAATTATTGATCCAAATGATTTAAAAGTGATAGCTTTTGAACTAACTGGGCCGGAAGTCGGTGGAGAGAATGGTACGATTTTACAGGTTAAAGATGTACGCGAGTTTTCTAGAGTGGGAATGGTGGTGGATTCAATCGACGAGTTTGTGAATCCTGGAGATGTAATTAAACTTGATAAAATTCTTGAACTTGAGTTTGAGCTGATTGGCAAAAAAGTAGAATCGAAAAAGGGCTCTAAACTTGGGAAAATTTCTACTTTCATGATTAATACTGAAGATTTTACGATTCAGCAGTTTGTGGTACAAAGACCAATAATGAAGTCATTCTTGGATCCAGAGCTTCTGATTGGTCGAAGTGAGATAGTGAAAGTCACTGACGAAAAAGTAATCGTGAGAGATGAAGAAGACAAAATCAAAAAACGTGCTATGAAAGAAGATTTTGTGCCAAATTTCGTAAATCCGTTTAAGCCTGGAGGAGTGTTCGCTCCGGAACCAGAAGCTACCGCTCCTACGTCTAGCGCCTCAGAGGCTGAAAGTACTAATCCTGCTCCTGATAGCCCTGCACCAAAGATTTCGCCAGCTGATAGTCAAAACCTTGACGCACAAGATACTGAATAAGCTTTTCATCATCGTATCTTTGACGTTTTTTCTTGATAATCTTTTTGATTTCTTCTTCATCGCTTCTATCGGAATTTTCTAAAGCTCTAGTAATTATATTTTGGTTGATTCCTTTTTTTACTAGCTCAAGTTTTAGTTTCTTGATACTTTCACCTTTTTTCTGATTGCGATTTTCTACAAAATATTCAGCAAATTTTTGATCATCTAGATAGCCTTTTTTTATTAGCTGACTAATGATTTTTTCAATATCCTCATCAGAAAAAAGTGGTTGCTCTTTGACCTTCAATCTATATCTTTTGATTAACTCTTTGTCTTTTTTTCGATTTTCTATTGCCATTTTATTTTCCGCAAGGCGCTTGCTACGCTTGTTTTTCAAATAATCTCGTATTTCCTTAATCGAATGTGGACGCGATAATGTTTTTTCTAAAGCTCGTTGGTAGAGTATGCCAAATTCTGAAGCTTGGCGCAATTTGTTTAATTCTTCTTCGGATAGTCTTTTTCCGATTTTAATTTTCAAATCAACAACCTGTGCGATGTCTAAAGAGAAATCATATTTATCATTCACATAAATATTGACACGATTTTCGTTTTTTACTGCTGGCTTCATCGCCGTAATGATCTGGGGGCTGGCGGAGTTGGTTGGCTTGACGAGTTTAGTTGGCTCAGCGGAGCTGGTTGGCTTGGCGAGTTTGGTTGGCTCGGCGGAGCTGGCATCTTCCTTCAGGCTAATGATTTCCATGCTGCAAAATTTCCTTTTTCAGAAGTTCAATCACTTGAGGATGTTCAACTGCAATAGTGTCTTTGGTGTACTGCTTTACGAAATCATCTATTTCCTCAAGCGCTACCCACTTGACCTCAGATACTTCCTGATCATCGAAATGGAAATCGTCTGGTTCCCCGCTCCAATCATAGCAAAAGTCAAAAAAGAGTGACCATTTGTTAACGCTAGTTTCAAAGAAAATGAGTTTTTCTTTTTCTAACTTTGCGCCGATCTCTTCTACACATTCTCTTACCGCGGCATCTTGTGGCGATTCACCGTAATCGATATGTCCGCCGGCGGATGCGTCAAATTTATTAGCATTACGAACGAATGGAGAGCGCTTTTGAAACAGTACCTCGAAACCATCTCCTTTTTTTCTAAATAGCCAAATTCTAGAAACGCCATGACGGTTCCCGGTTGCTGACTCGGTATGTGCTGGGCGACCACCGTTTTTTAATGGTTCACCAGATTGATTATATTCCTGCCAAAGCTCTTCTTTCTGCGGCATTATCTTTTCTACTAACCTTATTTTTCTGATTTCTTCTCCGCTTTTGGCTCTGCTTCAGGCATAGCCTTCTCGCGAACCTTCTGTTCAATTTCAGCCATCAGTTTTGGATTCTCGCGGAATAATTTCTTGACTGCTTCACGACCTTGGCCAATAGTTTCACCATTGTACTTCAGGAAAGCACCAGATTTTTCAATGATGCCATATTCTACGCCAAGATCTAGAATATCGCCAGTCTTAGAAATGCCTTCGTTGTACATAATATCAAATTCAGCAGTTCTAAATGGTGCTGCAATTTTGTTCTTAACGACTTTAATCTTGGTGCGGTTGCCAGAGATATTATCGCCATCTTTGATTTGACCGATGCGGCGAATATCGATACGAACTGATGCGTAGAATTTAAGTGCGTTGCCACCAGTCGTGGTTTCTGGATTTCCGAACATTACACCAATTTTCATACGAATCTGGTTGATAAAGATAACTGTAGCCTTAGACTTGCTAATAATACCAGTCAACTTTCTCATTGCCTGAGACATGAGTCTTGCCTGAAGGCCCATCTGCGCATCGCCCATATCGCCATCGATTTCAGCCTGAGGGACGAGAGCGGCTACGGAGTCTACAACAATCAAATCTACAGCGCCAGAGCGAACCAAAGTCTCACAAATTTCAAGAGCTTGTTCACCGTTGTCCGGCTGAGAAATCAATAGGTCGCCCGTATTGACGCCGATTTTCTTAGCATAGGCTGGGTCGAGTGCGTGCTCCGCGTCAATGAATGCAGCTTGTCCGCCTTGTTTTTGGATTTCTGCAATTGCATGAAGTGCCAAGGTAGTTTTACCGGATGACTCTGGACCATAGATTTCGATAATACGACCCTTCGGATAACCGCCGCCGAGCGCCAAATCTAGACTTAGTGAGCCTGACGGAAGCAGTTCTACATCAATCTTTTTAGCTTCCCCAAGCTTCATAATCGAACCGTCACCAAACTGTTTAGTGATTTGAGCGATAGCAAGATTTAGTGCTTCGCTTTTCCCACCACCTGCAGTGTTTTCTGATTTTTTTACCATTATTCCTCCTTTGTTATATTATAACTTATTTTGGGGCTCTTTATAGCAAAATCATGAGAAAACGATTAGGAAGTTAATCCTAGCGTATCAAAAGAATCGGAGCTATGCAAGCGTAGGCGTTTTGTTTTATCTTTCTTTGCGCGGACGGTCCAGTAAATTATAATTGTTAGAACTGGAATATATAATAATAAATATAGTGGATTGCTACTCGGAAGTTCTAGTAAAAATTCTCTTTTGGCACCGAAAAACTCAACTAGGACAATTTGATAATCTAAGATCAGTTTGTTTAGGAAGCCAAATGCTGGAGTAAGTAATGGTAATATAAGTGCGGATAAACCAGTCAAAAATGTTAATCCCATTGCGATAGATACCGTAGGCAATATTAACAAATTCACTAAAATTGAAATAACTGAAATTGAGCCATAATAATACAGTAAAATCGGCAAGCATAGTAGAGTAGCCGAGATTGAAGAAATAATTGTGCTAGCAATGAAGCCTGGCATTTTATGTTCTCCATAGAAGATATTACTGATGATTGGAGCGACGATAAGTATCCCGGAAAAAGCGGCGAATGAGAGCTGCCATGCGAAATCGACTAAGTATTCTGGTGAGAAAATTAAAGTAAGCGCCGCGACTAATAATATCAACCGAGCGGGATGAATTTTGCGACCAAGATACCACGTGATGAGTGAAATACCCACGACCAAGCCAGCTCGCATCATACTGGCAGAAAGACCAGTTATGCCAATAAACAGTAGTGTCGCAATCCCGCCAGACAAGAAGCTTGCGAATCGAGAAAGTCTACCAAAAATTTTTCTTGCGATACTAATTAGTATTCCTAAATGCGCACCAGAAGCCACGATAATATGCGTGAGTCCAACTGTGCGTAGAGAATCTTGGAATGATTTATCTACTCCAGTTCTCTGCCCAAGCAGATAACCGCTCGCTAGCCCGGCTTCTTTTTCTGGCAGATTATCTTTGACGCCTTTTGCAAAGAAATCCCGAAATTTCAGGAACAAATCTCCGGGCTCTGGATGAATTATTTCTTTGACCTCGGGGCGATAAATCGTTCCTGCAAAATTTCCAAATCCCTCGCTCAAAACTCCAGAAATCGTGATATAGTCCGAGCGTTTCACGTCTATGTCCGATACTGTTGTAAAAATTTTACCGATTTCTGGAACCTCTAAATATATTTTCTTTTTACCATCATCTTCTTCTGGGTCTTTGATGATTTTTCCAGTGACTTCTATTTCTCTGCCAGTTAGTGTTTTTGCATAATCTTCTTTAATAAAAATTGGCGTAGCAAGGTTTGTGATAAGTAGTGCACCCGCGATTATCGCGACTGGCATAGTATAGTAACGTGGAACTATAATCACAAAAAATAGTAATAGCAGACTTAAGAAAAACCAGATTATGTTACCAAAAAATGTATTTTTTGAGACAAGTGCGATAATGTCGCCGATGATGATGCCGATAGCAAAAAATACAATTGACCATGATGCGTGTAACCTCATACCGCGAACTTAACACAGGGTACATTTCTACTCAAGCATAAGTGTGATGTTTTAGCTTGATATGTTGACACTTGCCGTGATAATTTTGGTTTGAATATGAGGCGGTTTAATCGTGATACATTAGAATATCAAAGTAGGCAGAGGCGATGCCGATAAGAACGATGGTTCCCTCAATCGAAGTGATGAAGCTTGAAATCTGTGTGGCAAGAGCATCAAATGGCACGAATTTCGCGATGGTCGCAGAAAGGAGAGAAGTAAGAAGTGCGGAAAAAAGCGCAGCTTCTGCGATACGCAGAATTCCAAACATTCCACCGTGCGAGGAACGTAAGTAGAGAAGTAGAGGAAACACTAAAATCAAAGCAACGTAAACACAAGTTTGAATTAAATCGAGTGGTACATTAGTTGCAAGTTTATGAATCCAGTCGGCAAATTGATTCCCAAACATTTCATAAACTGACAATCCTGCAATCATCGCCAGATGTGCTGGGCCGGTGTGATGACGAACAAAGAAGAATAGTACAAACAGTGCAACAAGTGTGAGAATAATAACCATAAGTATATTATATCACACTGTGAATAATCTAAGCGCCGATTTTATCTTTTGAATTTTTGCGAGCAGCGTTTTGCTCAACATAATCGATAATTTTTTCGGCAACGTTTCTGCCGGTGATTTTTTCAATACCAAATCCTGGAGAAGCATTAACTTCTAGAACGAGCGGGCCACGATTGGAGCGCATCAAATCAACACCAGCGATATGTAGACCCATGGCCTTAGCAGCTTTGACGGCGAGTTTCTTTTCCTCATCAGTAAGTTTGATGACAGTTCCCTCTCCACCTTTATGAAGATTAGAGCGGAAATCATCATCAAGAGATTGACGTTTCATACTAGCGACTACACGTGAGCCAACTACAAAAGCACGAATATCCGATCCGGCTGATTCTTCAATGTATTCCTGAAGCAAAATATTAGTGCCGTCCTCATTGTAAAGATAGAAGGCCTGAAGCGCTGACTTAGCTGCCTTCTTAGTATCTGCAAGTACGACACCGTTTCCGTGTGTACCGGTTGCTAGCTTGATAATGACTGGAAGACCGATTTGGTCAATGAGATCGTCAATATCGGCGCTGTTTCTAGAAACTAGAGTCTTTGGCGTGTCAACTCCGGCTTTGGTTAGAATCTGAGCAGCGCGAAGTTTATCACGAGAACGAGTAATCGCAATGGAACTAGAAGCAGTCCAAAGACCCTGCATTTCAAACTGACGCACAATCGCGCAACCATAGCGAGTCATACCGTTAGAAATGCGCGGAAGAATTGCATCATATCCTTCAACTTTTTTGCCTTTGTAATAGACGTCAGGATGTTTTTCATCTAAAGAAAGGTAACAATTTTTATACTTAATCACTTTTACTTTGTGACCACGTTTTTCCGCTTCTTCGACAAGACGTTTAGTGGAATAGTTAGCGTTACCGTTTGATAGGATTGCGATTTTCATTTTATTTTGCTCCTTTCTTTGAATATTTCTCGTAAAACTTTCTGGGATTTTCTTCTAATTCTTTTGACAAAGGTTTAGTCTTGGGATTTTTCGGTGGTCTTTTGTATTCTGACCGCGATACATCCACTAGAAATTTTCCGCTGATACTACGCCTACCAATCAAAATTGGAAAGTTATTGGCGCTACGATCAGATAAGTTGAATAGTACTTTGATTTTCTTCCCTGCAATTTTTAGGGTGAAATACGTACGATAACGAACCTGTTCTTCGCCGGTAGCACTACGGACAACTGCGACCTTGTAATCTGTTCTTTTTACGACCTTACCGTTATAGAATGGGCTACCCTCACCAAAAAGTCGGAATTTCAATACTCCGTCTTTGTCAATCCGCAAATGACTCACCCAAATAGAAGAGGAGTCCGCACCTGTATCGATTTTAGCGGGAACATCATCTCGACCGCAAACGGATACAAGCATAATTGAACCGATGATAGGTAATTTTTCTTCTTTCATAGAAAATCTAACCATTTAATTGGTATACTATGATTTTATCACAAAACCCCTGTTATGTCAAGAGGCTAGTGCTTTGTTATTGACGTTATAGCACACCGCCAACGATGCGTTCTTCTACTAACCCAGTAGAAATATTTCTGACCACCAAATCGACGCCGTTTGCAGAACGTTCAATACGGTGTGTTGCCCATCCACTTGAATCACGAATAACTAGTGACATTTTTACCTCCACGTTTTCCTCTATTCTATATCGCGGAAAGTAAAAAGTAAATTGCTATAGTTTAGAATTTAATTAAAGTTTACTAGGTTTGATTAGTACCACCAATAATATGGTTGCTCTTCTGCAGGTGCCTCTTCTTGTACTGGCTCTGGCTGTGGCTCTGGGATGCCTAGAGATTTGTCAGATAAAGGCTCCTCTGAAAATGGGGCTTCAAGATCGTCGATAATGTTTAGTTCTTCATTATAATGTTTAATGTATTCGTCCAATACTTCCTTAGTAAGTGGGCCTGTGACGGAAAAATCATAGGATGACTCTACCTGAGTCTGAATTTCTGATTCGTCCGGAAGATAACCTGGACGTGAACGGTCTAGATAGATGTCGCCAGAATTATGGTAAACGATTAGGCTAACGGCCGTAGTTAAAATCGCAATACCCGTGGAAACTATACCAAGGATTGTCAGATTACGACTACCACGTTTTTCTTTCTGCTTTTCGTCCAGTTCTTCTGGTGCTTTCTCCAGTTTCTTAGGTTCTATTACTTTGCTAATTGCCATACTCATCTCCTAAGCTGTTTTGAAGTTTCTTGACAGCAGCAAGATGGTCAGAGAGTAAACGACGAATCGTCTCGGTAGATTTTTCTAGATCGGAGCGTTTAGCACGAGTGTCGGTAAGTGTATGATAAAAATTCTGAGGATCGTTTTGGCAATCGTGCGTGATTAGCTCTTCTAATTTTTGGCTGTAAATTGTGTAATCGCGAACAAAGTTTTGGCGAGCTTCAATAATATCAGAATGAATCGTTGTAAGGGTGGCATTAGGCTGGTTAACGTTGATAAGACGAAGGTCCATTGGTGTAATAAAATCAGAAAGTACTCGTTCATAAGCAGATCCTAAATACGAGCGTGTACGTGCATCTGCACGCTGGAGAGCACGAAGCGACTGCTTGATGGTGGCACAGTTTTGAGAAATAGCGCCAATTTGTGACTCATCAAGTGTGGTGCCTCCCTCTGCAAAAACTGGGAAGATGACCGACGTTGCAACAAAAATCGTTCCAAACATAGTTAGCAAAGCAAAATTTGAGATTTTTCTACGCATATATACATTATACATCATTTTTCAAATTCATAATTCTTATGCTTTGGATTTTTTTCTTGATATGGTACATTAGATGTAGTTTGATGAAAAGTGTTGGCTTAGAGTGACTGAAAACTTTCTCAAAGTACATTGATAAGGAGGATGAAAATGGAAAAAACTGCGACAAAAGGTGTTATCACCAATGCCCGCGAGCAGTTGTCTTGGGGCAGAATATTTGTTCTGGCTTTTCAGCATGTGTTCGCTTTTTTTGGAGCAACAGTGCTGGTGCCAATGATTACCGGACTTCCGGTACAAACAGCCTTGTTCTTTGCAGGTGCAGGAACATTAGTGTTTCATGTGCTGACAAAGTTTAAGGTGCCGGCATTTCTTGGTTCATCTTTTGCCTTTTTGGGAGGATATGCGACTATTGCTGCAAACCCTAATTATGAGGCGATGAGCGATCTCGAGAAACTGGCGCTCGCTAATGGTGGCGTAGTCGTAGCTGGTGCATTGTATTTAGTGCTGGCTCTGATCATCAAAGCTATTGGCGTGAAACGCGTGATGCGATTCTTGCCGCCGGTAGTCACTGGTCCGGTGATAATCTGTATCGGATTATCGTTAGCACCGTCGGCTGTGGCTAATGCAAGCACCAACTGGTTCTTGGCACTCGTAGCAATTGTAGTAATTATTATCTGCAATGTCTGGGGCAAAGGAATGCTGAAGATTATTCCAATACTGATGGGCGTGGTAGTGTCCTACGTTGTAGCACTTATCATGAATGCTGCTGGAGTCGTAGAGGTAGATTTCACACCGATACGTGAAGCATCTATCGTTGGTCTGCCGCCTTTTATGCTGGCTAAGTTTGAGCTGTCTGCTATTTTGACCATGGCACCGATAGCGCTCGCAACCATGATGGAACATGTGGGAGATATTTCGGCAATCTCTGCAACAACTGGGAACAACTTCATCGAAGAACCTGGACTTCATCGCACTTTGGTTGGCGATGGGCTGGCAACTACACTTGCTGGATTCTTTGGTGGGCCGCCCAACACAACCTACGGCGAGAATACAGGCGTGCTGGCATTAACCGGTGTGCATGATCCGTTCTTGATTAGGTGTGCTGCGGTTATCGCTATAATTCTTGGTTGCTTACCGAAGATTGCGGCGGTAATCAATACTATGCCGACAGCCATCATCGGCGGAATATCTTTCGTGCTCTATGGCATGATTTCGGCAATCGGCGTTCGGAATATGTATGAGAACCATGTTTCCTTGGCAAAAGGAAGAAACTTGATTATTGTCAGTGTTATTCTGGTCTGCGGATTAGGAATGAGCGACGGCATTACTTTCACGGTGGCTGGCGCGCCTATCACGTTAACGGGACTGGCTATCGCTTCAATAGTTGGAATCATCCTGAACGCAATCTTGCCTGGTAAAGATTACGAGTTTGGCGAGAACCCGCGTGGTGACGCCAACAGAGGACTCGCAATCGGGACAGACGAGGATGCAGAGTAACGTTTTCATCAAACTAGGGGCTACAATTTGTAGCCCCATTTTCTTTTCAAAATTATTTTTCCTTCTTAGCTTTCAGTCTAACGATATTAACAAATACTACCATCATTGTAATAATTACAAACCAATAGAAACTAATGCTGCGGTTTAGAAGCATAGCACCACCCAACATTTCTTCGCCAAAAGCTACACCAAAAAGGCTTAAGAATACTGCTTCAGAAGCTCCAATAGCTCCTGGGAGTGGCAAACCAGAAGTAGCCATAAATAAAACTGCTTGGAAGAAAAACAGCTGAATAAAACTTGTGCCACTAAGGCCTAAGGCTTTATACACGCAAAACGGAATCAAGAAATATAATACCATTTGCAACGTAGTGCGACCGATACAGATCCAGAATTCTTTACGATGAGTCTTAATGTATTTCGCACCATCACTGTATTGTTCAAGAGATTTATCAATAGATTTTCTTTTCTGTTCAACCTTTTTATAGCCAAATAACTTGAGAACAGCGATGCCAAAATCTACTATTCGGTGTGTAAGTTTTTTGGAAAATATACAAATTAGGAGTATCGCAAGAGCGGCGCCATTGATGATCAAACCTAGGATCGTAAGCCATATAACATTGGTATCCATAAATTGCAGAGAGAATAGCACGCCTAATAAGCCTAACCCCATCACACTGATCTGTACTCCGCATAGTTGGACTAGTAGCGCCAATGTGGCATGAGCACTGGAAATTTTTTCTTTGCTCATGTAGTAGATTTCTAGTGGCTGTCCGCCGGATGCACCGGGTGTGACAGAGCAGAAGAAAAAACCAATGAGTGTAAATTTAAATGCTTGGAAATAAGATATTTTCTCCCCAAAAGATTTTAAAATGCTAAAAATATTCCATGCTTCAATTGCGAAGTATCCAACCATGAACAAAATTCCTAAGAAAACGAAGCCGAATTTAGCATTATAAAATGCATTTAATGCCTCTCCTAAGTCTTGGTCTTTAAATACAAAAAAGAATGTGACCATGATTAGCAACAGAAAAATCAAAACATTAAAAAACATCTGTTTAAACGTTTTTTGAATAGATTGTTGCTGTTTTTTATCTGGCTCCATTTACTATATTATAGCACAAAAATAGGCTTTTCATAAAGCCTTATGGTTAAAATATGGTCGGGGCGACAGGACTCGAACCTGCGACCTCACGGTCCCAAACCGCGTGCGCTACCAACTGTGCTACGCCCCGATTTTCTTTCATTATACCACAGTTTCTACTTTTTTACTAGCTCAAATGCTACCATACGATCATCTGCTATGGTAGTAACAATTCGATATTTATTGTTTAAGACTTCCTTGTCTAGCTCCCCATTACGCGTAGAATCGTTTAGATCTGTGATATACCAAATTTTATCATGACTGCTCATAAAGTCATCCAAATTATCAATTAAATTATACCCAATGTGTTTGATTGGAAAAATCGAACCATATCGATAGTTCATCCACTCGTCTGCACCATAAATCGGATGCTCTTCAGATGAGTAGAAGACTGCATCGTAATAATTCCATTCGTTATTGGCAAGAATAGGTATGCCAGGTTCAGAGACAAGTTTAGTAGAAGATACGATGTTTTTCACGAAGCCCTCTGTTTTACGATTCTCGACGTTGACTATGCCAGTAATAGCACAGCCCGCGACAGAAATAAACAAAACAATTGCTAATAATTTCTGAGATACCGTACTGTTTTTGAGCCATTTTTTGCTAAAGGCGAATGCTATAGCCATGCCAATAAGCGTCCAAATAAGAGCGGCACTATATAATATATAACGATCGATGAACATGGACGTAAGTGGTGGAAGGCTCAGGATAATTAAGATGATTGGTGGGATTGCTATGATTGAGATGAGTAGCCAAAACTTTGAACGCTCAACTTTATTTTGAGTAACATAAATTTTTCTTAAGAAGTAAATAGTCAAAATTGTTGCGCCGAGACAAAGCAATACTAGCCAGCCTGTAGCGTATTCTGCCTCAGAGAACATCAAAGCCTCCGTCATGTAACTTACTGGAGTTGCCATGCTAATTGAAGGAATCCAAAAACCGCTTTGAACTTCTATGATTTGTCTGAATAACGATGGCAACCATGGAATAAAAAGCGCTACTGCTAGAATATACGTGAGGAGCATTGGCTTGCTAAAGAGTTTTGCTCGTTTTGAGACCGTATAATATATGATATGTGCAATCCAAGCAATGGCAGCAAAATAATGTGTCCACATACCAAGTGCAATTAAAACTGCATATAATATATAGTATCGAGTTTTCTTAGTTTCGAGCATTAAGTCTAGCACATAGGTCGCAGCCACTATGATTGCAAAAACCAAGGTGTACATACGCATCTCTTGACCGTAACGAATAAGCATCGGCGAAAGACTAAGGGCGATCGTGGCAATGCTTGCAGTTTTAACATTGAACCAGCGTTTTAGTAAATGAAAAGTGAAGATGATGGCAATTGCTCCAAAGAAAATCGACATGAAACGCATTGAAAAATCTGTATAGCCAAAAATACTAGACCAAATTTTTAACAAGAAGTAAAAAAGTGGTGGGTGGACATCAAGACTGGTCATATTCCATATATCGCCAAAATTCCCACGAACTAAATATGCGGAATAGGATTCATCAAACCAAATCGTACTAGTCAAATTTAGCATACAAAGAACCATAAAAATTAAACATGCGATCAATGGAATGGTAACGCAAAGCATTACACTTTTCTTGTGCGATATTTTTTTCACTTTTCCCTGCGCTTCTGCCATATGGCTATTTTACCAGTTTTTTGTTAAAATGGGAATACGTCAGGGTGTGGCGCAGTTGGTAGCGCGCAGCGTTCGGGACGCTGAGGTCGTGAGTTCAAGTCTCATCACCCTGACCATTTTGAAATTAGGCTCCTAATAAGGTCTTTTTTATCTGTTGGGGAGTGGTTCGAGCCGCATGAATTGACATCTTAGCTCAGGATATTGTTTTTTCTTATGTTTCTTGAATTTCGCGAATTTTGGAGAAAATTAAGACATATGATGGTGGCTCGTATTGTGTAGATTTAAAAACGGCTACAGCGGAAGGTTTGCCGTATGTCCATCTTGGTTAAGAGGATTTTCTAGTGGATTGGGTAATACCGCAAACTATTTGCGAAAAAACGGTCAGCTATTGCGACTAATTCTTGAGGAAAACTAGGGCAAAAAAGTCCAATTTTGCTTGTGTTTTTATCTATTTATTCATACCTTTTATGTTAAAATAGAAGCATAAGGAATAAGTAGAGTGAGAAAATGGAGGCTCAGTTGCCGCTCACCTGTGTGGGTGAAGATCGGTAAGATTATTTATTCCAGCCTGTTTTTGATGGGATTGTTTTTGAGCGGTCAGAGTGTTTACGCTGATGAGCCGGTCACTCCATCTATTACACTAACCGTGGGACAGCCAGAAACGCTTGAAGTAATTCCGGGTGAATTTAACTCGGCATCGCATACTGTGGAGGTATCAACCAACAATGACGGTGGTTATGTCTTGACTCTTGAAAACAACAACGACACTACAGATATCGTTTCTACTGATGGCCAGATCAGAATCCCAACAATTCCAAATCAGACTACAATATCTAATTTCCCAGTTGGCTACGGATACAGTGTCAACGGTACAACATATCTCCCTATTCCAGTGAGGGGGGTGAGTGATATTGTTGGTTTTTCTAGTTCAGCAACTGGAGTCACCCCAGATTCCTACGAATTAACATTCGGGGCAAAAGTCGATATTGGAACCCCAACTGGTGAGTATCGTAAGGTGCTCACGCTTACTGCTACTGCTAACGATACAATCGTCTGTACGGTTAATAGTATTTGCTACACGGGTAATGGAGACGATAATACTGGCGAGATGGCAGAGCAGCCAACAGAGGGCGCAAGTGAGGTGATACTTAGGGCGCCAAACTATTCAAGGCCTGGATATGGATTTGCTGGGTGGAACACTATGCCAAATGGCAGTGGAACAACTTATGGGCCAAATGAGACGATTACTGTCGGTGATCTCTCTGAAGGTGGCTTGGTGCTTTATGCTAAATGGATAGCTTCTGCTGGAACTATGCAGGGTTGGTCTGGTTGTCAAGGTATGACAATAGGAGCCGTTACAGCCCTGACTGACTCTCGTGATGGTAGTACCTATGCAGTAGCAAAACTAGCAGATGGCGAATGTTGGACGATAGAAAATTTGAGACTTGATTTATCTAGAAATGATGTTGTAATTAATGCTAATAATACCCATAATCCAACTGCGGAATTCATGACTGCGGCAAATGCACACCCTGCTTCGACCAATACTTTCTGTAATCTTGCCAGGTCTAGCTGTATTGATCACATATACTTCAACACCAATAACACAAATCGTAGTCTTCCTGACTCGTATAACGCAGAGGGTGCCGGCGTTTCATGGTATTCATATGGTAACTACTACAACTGGTATACCGCTACTGCTGGAAATGGCGGGTATAACAAGTCTAACCCAGACGATGAAATACAAGGTGATATCTGTCCTGCCGGTTGGTATTTGCCGACTGCAAATGGCACGTTTGGCAGCTTTGCTAATCTTGACATTTCGCTTGGTGGCAATGGTTCAAATAATAACTCGGTTGCAATGTCTAAGAAATGGCGATCATATCCGAATAACTTCATGTATAGTGGTCAATGGGCAGAAACTTTGGCAAATAGAAGAAGCGAGTCTGGTAACTATCAGAGTACATCAATTATAAATAATACGTCTGCGGCTAACCTATGGCTTCAGCCTAATAAGGTAAGTGCTAATTCAAATGGTACCTATAAGTATCGTGGCCAGACTGTGCGTTGTTTAGTGGATAACTCTTATACTATCGTGTTTGATAAAAATCTTAACTGGACCGTAAACGGCACTATGAAGAACCGTAAAGCAGTCGTAGGATCTTCAACTAGATTGCCAGCTAATACCTATAGTGCGGAGACCAGCAACAATAGAGGCTATCGTTTCACAGGCTGGAATACACGGGCTGACGGTTCAGGTGATAGCTATGCGGATGAAGCAACTGTCCCAAGCCTCACTTCAACGGTTGGAGCATCGGTTACTTTGTATGCTCAGTGGCAAGAAATTGCCTATGCTGATGTCACAGTAGCGTTTACCACTGGTGTTACTAGAGTTACTTTGGCGAATGATACCTATGGTTCGTACGATGTGACTACTGGCAATAGTGTCGTCTCATTGGTTATTAATCAGACATATCAAATCTCTATGGAGTATGAAACCGAATACGACTTAGTTGGTTGGTCTACTACGGCAAACGGAACGCTCGGAAGTGTTTCGGCTAGCCCAACAACTTATGTAGTATCTGGCACAGCTACATTGACTGCTGAAGTTGAGGAGAGGGTGGGGGCATTCTATCTCCAAAACGTAACTGTTTCGTCTTGCTCTACTACTCCTAAAACCGCGATAGATATTCGTGACAATCAGGAATACTCTATCCAAAGATTAGCGGACGGCAATTGTTGGATGTTGGACAACCTTAGACTGGGTGCAGCAACTATCGTAGAACCGTTTAGTGTCAGTAATACCAACATGTCTCCTAATGTGGCGTTTTCATTGCCGGCATCTGGATTGGTGGATGATTATGCGAACCCAAGATTTGACAGTAGTGAAGTCGACAATTTGCCAACTTCGGCTGGTGGTGTGGGTACAGGCAAGATGGGTGTCCGTTATAATTATTGTGCGGCTTCAGCTGGTACAGTATGTACGAGATCAAGTAAAGTCAATTCCGAATACGATATCTGTCCGGCAGGTTGGACTTTGCCAAATGGTGATCCTACTAATGGTGCTCTAGCGGTGTTGTATGCTGCTTATAATAATAACTACGGTAATCTTAATACTGCTCTTTCCCTTCCATACACTGGATATTGGAACGCTGCAACTTCGGGTGTGGCTGACCTGAATAAGTATGGCTATTATTGGACTACTACTGGATACAATAACAACAAGTCATACGCAATTGAACCATCAAGAAATAGCAACAAGGTGAATGGTGCAGTTCGTAATAATGGACTTGGCATCAGGTGTGTATTGAAGTAGTGGTGCAGTGACGTTTGGTCTAGTTACGCAACGATGGAATTACGAGCACTGGCGATTGCTGAGATATATCTTGACATAATAGAAGCAGTAGCTGACGAATACTGTGCAAATATAGTGGGAATAGCCCCTTAGTACTTTTACAAAAGTTTTTAGCAATTTTGAGAGTACATTTAGCGAGAGAAAAAGAGATTCGATGAGTAATTATTATTCATTAAATCTTCTTTTAGCATGGTTGCAACTTCTTGCACAATGGCTGACCATTTTTTATAGATCGTATATTACAATTTCGTTATTCTTGTGATGAAATTTTGTATAGTCCAAATCCTCGCTAACACCTTGCTTAATAGCCCAGAGGCAACGTGAAATAAAACTATGTGTGATTAGTAGAATTTTCGCATCTTTTTTGTCCGAAAACTGTTTCTTTAGTGATGCTAAAAAGTCTTCAACTCTCTCCAAACCAGATGCAAATGTTTCCGCGCCTTCTGCTGTGCGTTTTTCGGTTAATGAATTCCAAAGTGGTAATTCCCATAGCTCATCAATAGTGCGATTATTAATTGAGCCTAAATCTCGTTCGGCAATTCGTTCATCAATAACGTATTGATATTCCGGTACGATAATATTTGCTGTTTCAATTGTGCGTTTCATTGGTGAAACATAGACTGCATCAAACGATATTTTTTCTAGTTTCCTATTTAGTTCTTGCGCTTGCTTGATGCCGTTTTCTGTTAGACCCTCATCGGAACGTCCAGAAACAACTCCAGAAAGATTGGAAAGAGTTTCCCCATGTCTTATCACATATAGTTTCATTTAATCCAATTTAAATTGATGTTTATCCCAGAATTTAGCGGCAACTTTATCTAACATAATCATGAGCGGGAATGACAGCGAGCCTATTATAATACTCAATTCTATAAACTCGAACGGAAGATCAGAACGCAAGTAGAAAAACCATGGTAATACAATGAAGCATGCTGCTAGCCCAGCGATACACGTTGTCCAAACAATCAAGCGATAAGCATCGAATGGTAAGCAGATACGGAGAAGATATATAATTCCAACCGTTGCAAAAACGATTGTGCAAATTGTAGGTATATAATCAGCTTCGACATTAAGTAAATGTAAGAAGCCATTGGTAGCCAAAATTAGGATGACATTAGCAAGCCCACCTGCTGTTGCCTTTCTCAAAATATTATTGATAAAGTGCCCATGGATTAAATCTTCGTTTGGCATTTGAGAAAGAAGGAATGATGGCACGCCAATAACCCACATTGTGACAAAAGAGACCTGAGCAGGTAAAAGTGGATAACTAAAACCGATAACAATTGAGAGGACGGCAGCAATAGCGCTGAATATATTCTTGACAATGAAAAGGCTGCCCGAGCGCTCAAGGTTGTTAACCACTCTGCGACCTTCACGCACGACACTTGGCATATGAGAAAAATCAGAATCAAGTAGAACAAGCTGGGCAGCCTGCACAGCAGCATCTGCGCCAGACGACATGGCAATACTACAGTCAGCATCCTTTAGAGCAAGCACATCATTTACACCATCACCAGTCATAGCAACAGTATGCTTTTGCGCCTGCAACGCTTGGACCAGCTTTCTTTTCTGTTCTGGCAAAACACGACCGAATACGGTGTATTTTTTTACAGCCTCCTTATAGTCTTTGTCAGTTTCGAGTGTAGTGGCATCAATGTAATTCTCTGCTCCAGATATTTGAGCTGCCCGTGCTACTTCGGAAACAGTCACTGGATTATCTCCGGAAATAACAACAATTCTGACTCCTTGTTCTTCAAAATATTTGAATGTCTCTGGTGCAGTTTCGCGAACAGGATTTTCCAAAATGATAAATGCCAGCGGAGTAAATGTTGCCGTTAGTTCTTTTCCAGTTAGTTTGCCGTGATACTCGCCAAAAGCAAGTACACGATAGCCTTTTTCTGAGTAGCTCTCTACCTTTGCTTTGATCTCATCATAATCGTCTTTAGCAACGAATTCCGGAGCCCCGAGCACATATTTCTTTCCGTCAATTTCTGCAGCGCTATATTTATATTTGGAAGAGAATTCAATGAACTTTGTAGCTTTCCCTTTTTCTTTTGTACAGTATTTTTGAATTGCTTCAGAAGTGGCGTTGGTAGTAACGGATGAATAGGCAAAAATGGATATAATCCTAGATATATTTGGATCAATTGTTCCCTTGTCTGGTGAGACTATTTCTCTGACATTCATTTCTGGGCTAGTAATAGTGCCTGTTTTATCGACACAAAAGACATCAACATGTGCAAGTGTTTCTACGGATTTCATTTCGTGGATGAGTACTTCTTGGCGCGCCATTTTAATTGCAGAAATCGCTAGTGAAACGCTGGCAAGTAAGAAAAGTCCTTCTGGGATCATACCAATGACAGCGGCTGCCATGCCTTGAACTGATGCTTGTACTGAGGCGCCGTGGAGGAAAAATTGTCTACTAAATAGCAATGCGCCGATTGGAATAATAGCAATACCGGCCATTTTAACGATTTTGTTAAGCGAGCGAATAATTTCTGACTGCTCACCGGTTTTGATGGCTTTTGCTTGTAATGTTAACTTAGCCGCGTAGGATTCTGCGCCTACTTTAGTAATTCTGGCGGTACATTCACCGGACACAACAAAAGAGCCCGACAATAAATTACTATCCGTTGTTTTTTCAATCTCGTCCGGTTCGCCAGTAAGCAACGATTCGTTAACGTATGCTGAGCCATCGAGTACTGTTGCATCTGCAGATATTTGATCCCCTGCTCTAAAAATTGCGATGTCATCGATTACTAGGTCAGTTGTAGGAATAGTTTGCTTCTTCTTGTCTCGCCAAACCAAAACCTGTTGGGCATTCAGAACTGTTAGTTTTTCCAAAACAGACTTGGCGCGAAATTCTTGAACGATACCAATCAATGTGTTGATGATAATAAGCGGAAGAAAAGTTATATCTCGAAAAGAACCTACTGCAAGTAGAATAATGGCAAGTCCCAAAAATACTGCGTTAAAATAAGTGAACGTGTTAGTTTTAATTATCTGCCATGTAGATTTAAATGGAGCTTCGACTGGTGCATTACTTTGACCTGCGCGTATGCGCTCTGCAACCTCTTGTTCGGATAAACCATTCATTCTTATATTATAACAGAAAAACGATGATTTATCTGGTTCTTTGCGTCATCTGAGGCTGTTGGCCTTGCTGAGCTTGTTGACCTTGGCCACCCATACCGCCACCTGGCATACCACCGCCCATCATACCGTTTCCCTGCCCAGTAATATTCTGGGAAATCGTAACGGATTGGACCTGACTGCCACCAATGGAGAGTTGATAAGTCTCGCCAACTTTGAGTTTATCGGAAGATATTAACACTGATTGAAACTTCTTTGATGGTTCATAGCTAATACTACCAAAGATGATGTTGCCACCGTAACTCTGATTTAAGTTCATCAAGACGGAAGGCTGAGTAGCATTCGTAGCGTTCTGAGCCATACCGGAAGAGCCTACAGCAATGAGTGTGCCACCGGTGATACTAATTTCACCATCACAATCAATTGCGCCATTGCCGTCATTTAGTGGACCGTCAACATAAGTTTCTCCACCGGAAATGGCAATTGCGCCATTACTATCTAGCCCATCGCCACCTGAATTGACGTAAACATTGCCGCCTGAGATAGCTAATTTGCCATCACCAACCACACCAACACGAGATGTGCCGTCGGAATTTTGAGCATTTATGCCATCGTCAGACGCAGTGACACTAACATCGCCCCCGGATATTTCTACGATGTTTGCTTCTAATCCCTCATGGGATTTTTCAATGACTACCTTACCACTAGCGATCTTCAAAGTACCATCGGCGTGTATTGCGTCATCACCAGTATTCAAAACATATGTACCACTTGTAATGGTAATATTGCCATTAGAATGCAAAGTATCGTCTTTTGCTGTAATAGTATATGTACCGCTTCCGCTAAGCCCAAGTCCATTGTCTGCTTTGATGCCTTTACCGTTTGACTCAATGGTAACGGAGCCAGAACCAGTAATTTCTAGTTCAGAGTCACCAGAAACTGCAGCTGCAGGATCTTCAGCGTTGGTATCAGTAGAGACAAGTTTATTGTCACCAACCAGCTCAATAGTAACTCTACCAGTTGTGCCTTTAGATTTAATGGCGGCACCAGAAGGGTTAGTAATACTAACATTGTTTAAGATAATTTTTACTGCTTCGGTAGTGTCAATTTCTATTTTGCCGTTTGCGGTGCTACCCGTGAAGGTGTAGGTACCACCTGCTTTGATCTTGTTTTCCCCATCTTTCAGTGCAATACTACCGGAAGTGTCAGAATCGATAATTGTAGTTGGAGTTTGATGAGTGGCTAAATATATACCGCCAGCTGCCAGACCGCCAACAAGCACCAGTGCACCGGCGATGATAGCGACAGTTTTGCCAACGTTCTTTTTTGGCTTGTCATTCATAACATTTTCTGGAATATTATTTGATGATTCTTTTTCCATATTTATAACTCCTCGTCGGCAATTGGGTGAGACAATGACACTTTAAGATTGCCGTTTTTAACACGTAGTTTGTCAATAAATTCTTTCTCATTTACATTGCGTTTCAAATTTACACGATACGTTAGCTCAAAGAGGCTACCCATATTAGTGGTTTTAGATTTTTCCAAAATGTGGGAGTTGGTGTAACTTTTGAACACATCATCGAAAATTTCAGTATAGTCCAAATCTTCTGGAACAAGAATAATTAACTTTTTCTCAGCAGTTTTGCCTTCGCCGAAATTGATGAATTTGAGGAAGCAGATCAGAAGAGAAACGATAATGGTGAACATTGCTGCAAAGGTGACATAACCAGTACCGACAGCAAGGCCAATAGCCATCGCAAAGAATACGGATAAGATACTCTTGGAATTACCAGCAATGGAGCGGAAGCGAACAAGTGAAAAGACGCCGACGGTGGCTACGCCTGCACCGAGATTGCCGTTAACGAGCATGATTGCCATCGCTACAAGTGCCGGCAAAATTGCGAGCGTGGTTACAAAGTTTGCCGTAGTGCGACTGGTTTTTTGGTGTGTAAGTGCGACGATCAAACCTAGCACAAATGCTACTCCTATGCAAATTAAAAAGTGCACTGGGGTTAATTCTGAACCTAAAATACTATTGAACATATATTCTCCTTATGCTTATTATTTTACAACATTTTCGTGCTGCTCGCTTCGACTTTTGCGAGATAACGCATGATTTTGATAGATTACTTTTTCCGTAACACGACCATATTTAGAAAAAGAAGCTGGGTAGATTTTGAGCTTAGATAAAGCACGGACAAAGTAAAATGGGTAAGCTCGCACCGATTTTACTTCCATAACAATTTCACCATGCTCAAAAAACTTTTTTCCATGATCGCCTTTTTCGAGTTTCAGTTCGTCATTTCTGCTTCTAACATTGCGGTCAAAAGTTACACGAAAAGTTGGGTCATCTTTATCGCAATAAGATGTGCGATCATAAGCTAAAAACATTGTCGGTTTCAAATTATAGCGGCCAAAACATTCGTCTAATTCTTGTTTAATATTTTCATTATTAGTTTCTAACTCACCAGTCTTTTCATAATTATAAAAATCTTTTAGGACAACTGGTATGCGTCGCTTACTGCCAACGCCTTTAAATTTTTTCTTGATTTCTAGAAAGACTGTGTCATTTAAAGTTGGTACGCCGTAGCTTCTTAAACGGATTTTTTCTTTATAGAGCGGTTTTTCTAATGAGTGAATGGCTAGGTAACGATTCTCATCGTCAAAATAGATGCTCATATTTGTGCCCTTGAAATATTTATCCTTTATGAGGTATGGTTCAATCAAGTCCATCAGTCTATCGAACTGATTTTCTGTAATGATGTACTTAATTTCTGTTCTTCTAAAAACTTGTGTTGCCATGCTTTTATTATATCGTAAAAGCTTAAAGAAAACTTAAAAGTTAATCTTCATCGTCATCGTCTTCGGTAACAGTGATGTGGGCATCTTTTAGCTGGTCTTCGTCTACTACTGATGGTGAGCCCATCATGAGATCAATGCCAGAGCCATTCTTCGGGAAGGCAATAATATCTCGGATGTTTTTTGCGCCCATTAGCTCCATGAAAATACGGTCAATACCAAAAGCACAGCCTGCATGTGGAGGAGCACCAAATTTGAAGGCAGAAAGCATTCCACCAAAACGTTCTTCAACGTATTTTTCGTCGTAACCAAGCAAACCAAATGCCTTATACATAATTTCTGGATTATAATTTCTAACTGCGCCAGAGCAAATTTCCAGACCATTCATCACCATATCGTATTGGTCTGCAACAATTTTCAATTTTTCAGCATCAGTTTTGGCATTTTCTAGTGCCTCCAATCCTCCTTTTGGCATAGAGAATGGATTGTGCCCAAAGTCCAGTTTTTCTTCACCATCGTTCCACTCATAAAATGGGAAATCTGTAATCCAACAAAGTGCGACGATGTTTGGATCGGCTAGTTCGAAATGCTCGGCAAAAGCGATGCGAAGCTGACCTAGAACTTTGTTGACTTTTTCTTTCTCGTCCGCGCCAAAGAATACGGCGTCACCATCTTCTGCTCCGGTGAGGTCTTTGATTTTTTTAAGTTCTTCTTCTTTTAGGAATTTAGCAATTGGAGACTTCTCTGTACCATTTTCATATATAATATATGCCAATCCACCAGCGCCAAGTTTTTTAGCTTGATCGGTAAAGTTATCGATTTGAGAACGAGTAAGCGAAGCGCCATCTTTTACGCAAAGCGCTTTAACACAAGGTGACTGGAAGACTTTGAACTCAGTTCCCTTTAGAGCGTCTGTTAAATCAATCATTTCCATACCGTAGCGAAGATCCGGCTTGTCCACACCATAGGCGTTCATAGATTCTTCAAATGGAATACGTGGAATTGTATCATCTTCTGGAATAAACTTCTTTGCGTATTCGGAACGAATCTCCAACTTTTTCCCGGCAAACTTTGTGGCTAGATTTTTAATAAGTGGTTCTACGGTTTTTCTGACATCTTCGCCATTATCTACAAAAGACATCTCACAGTCTAGCTGATAAAAATCTCCGTATAAACGATCTGCGCGTGGATCCTCGTCACGAAAACATGGTGCGATTTGGAAATAACGTGGGACACCGCCAACCATCAATAATTGCTTGAATTGTTGTGGGGCTTGTGGTAAGGCGTAAAATTTGCCTGGATGGAGTCTAGACGGAACTAGAAAATCACGTGCACCTTCTGGTGAAGAGTTGGCAAGAATTGGCGTAGTGACTTCAATAAAATCATGTTCAATCATGTATTTTCTTAAAATTTGATAATACTCGGAGCGACGACGGATAAGATTCTGCATAGATGGACGGCGAAGATCTAGGTAACGATATTTAAGTCTTAAATCTTCTCCAGTTTCTGGGCCATCGTCGTGAGTATTAACTGGAAGTGGCTCGGAACGGTTGAGGAGCTTCAAAGTATCTACTACAAGCTCGATATTACCAGTTGGGATATTTGGGTTTTTAAGCTCTGGTGCACGTTCACGCATGGTACCGGTAGCTGTGATAACGAACTCATCACGAAGAGTTTCGGCAAGATCGAAAGCTTCTTTTGTTTCTGGAGTAACAACCAGTTGGATGATGCCACCGTGATCACGAAGATCAATAAATATTAGGCCGCCATGGTCACGACGAGAATTGACCCAACCAGAGACGGTGACTTTTTTTCCTAAATAATTTTCTAACTCTTGTGATAATAATCTCATAAATAATAATTATACCACAAGAGAGGGTTAGTCGCTAGTTTTTGAGGCAGTATGCGACTCGGCAGTTTGTTCTTCTGTACTGCGTTTCATAACCGCTGCAATAGAGCTGTCTTCAAAGAAATCATCATGGGGGATATAGCCTAAAAGAAAACCAACCAACATTTTGTAGGTGAGCAGTCCAGCTACCTGACCGGATTGGTCAATAACGACAAAGAAAAAACAATTTGTGCGAAGAAACGCAGACATCGCTTGATCTAGACTATAATCACTTCTGATATAATAAACTTTTTTATCGAGATATTTGGTGGCGCGATCAGTATTTTTTATTTCTAGGCTATTTAATTGATCGGTGTGTATTACACCAATAACTTGACGTCCATCAGATGACAAAACTGGAAAATGAGAAGAGCCAGATTGATAAAGCTTGTCTAGCATTAGTGGTCCCAAAAAATCGTGTTCATAAACAAAAGTGATTTCTGAGCGTGGCATCATGATATCGGAAACTTTGCGTTCAGAAAAACTCATAGCGCTTGCGATAGTAGCACGTTGCTTACTCGATATTACATCTTTTGGGGCGCGTTTAATAACGCCAATAAAATCTTCTATGGTTTCTGGAGTATATGGTGGAAGCTCTTCTGGCTCTTTTGGAGTACGAAAACGCTCTAATTTTGGATCAAGCCAGCTGACAAAAGATTTCATAATATTTTTCATAGCCACTACTCTAATTTTGTGATATTATATATATTATATCATATAAATTGAATTTTTGCCATATCGGTTAAGGAGGAAGCATGAAAAAAGGAATGTCCAATGTCGTAGCGGCAATACTAGTTGTGCTAGTGGCTATTTTGGTGATCGGTGGAATAATTTGGGCTGGTATATCAAAAAAGGCAAGTGAAACAGATTATAGCAAATACGATATTAATACTGTAATTGGCGCAAACGAAGATAATGGAAATATTGGCGATCACATTAAAGGAAATCCAGATGCGCCAGTGAAGATCTTTGAATACGCCGATTTCCAATGCTCTGCTTGTTCAACCGTTAATCCACGTGTCAATAAAATTCTAGCAGAGTACGGTGACAAACTGGCAGTAGTATATCGTAATTTCTTACTATCCTACCACCAGAATGGCACTGCTGCAGCAAGTGCGGCAGAAGCGGCTGGACTTCAAGGCTATTGGAAAGAGTATGCTGATAAACTATTTACCAACCAATCCGTTTGGGCAAATGCCTCTGGTGATTCTCGAACTGATATTTTCCTAGACCTCTTCCGTTCCGTCACAAATGGCACTGGTGACGAAGCAAAGTTTGTAGCAGATATGAAAAGTGAGGAAGTGAAGAAAAAACTAAGCTTTGATGCCGGTATCACTAAGAATTTAGATATTCCAGGTACACCATCATTCTTTATCGATGGTGAAAGAATTGATTTTTCTAACGCAAAAAGCGCCGATGACTATCTAGAAATTTTCCGCGAAAAAATTGATGCAAAACTAAATAAATAATTATTTAGTCTTACACCAAAAAGCCTCTGGCACCTAGTCAGAGGCTTGCGCGTTTTTATCATTAAAACTTATATTGTTTTCCGGCAAGTTTTATACTTGTCACCTCCGGTTACTTGATTTTCGTTTCAATGAACTCTTGCCATGGGGCAGGAGGAATCTGCGACTTCTTGCGTGAATAATCACGCTTCAGTCCGATACGCATATTTTGTGGTTATGCTCCCGTTTAATTATATCGCCTACACGACCAACCCACATTATGGATTTGCTGTTATCCTTTTAAAGGCGACTTGTCTATAATAGCAAAGGATAATTTTTAATGCAAGCATAAGCGTGATGGTATGCTACAATAGGTGTATGAGTATATTTGTTATTATTATTTTAGGCTTAGTGCAAGGTCTAACAGAATTCATTCCTGTATCGTCTTCTGGACATTTGGAAATCGTTCAGCAATTAATGGGTAGTCGTCCAGAAAATTTCCACTATTTTTTGGAACTAATTAATTTTGGTACACTTCTCGCACTAATTATCTATTATAGAAAACGTATTCTAAAAATTCTTAAAGATATTTTCGTGAAACACAATTTTAAACTGGCACTTAATGTTGTTATCACTTGTATCCCGGCTGGAATTGCAGGACTTTTACTTAGTCACTTTATTGAAGAGACGCCATTCTTTTCTTCTTTATATACGGTAGCAATTGCGATGGGTATCATCGGTATTTTAATGATTATTGTCGATAAACTACCTCACGCTTCGACTCTCAAATCGGAAAATGAGCTCACCAAGCCACGCGCACTTGCAATTGGCTTAGCCCAGACATTTGCGCTAATACCTGGCGTTTCTCGTTCTGGCTCTACTATTATTGCTGGTCGTTTATCTGGCTTAAACTCCGAGTCTTCAGCGGACTACTCTTTCTTAGTTTCCATTCCTTTGATGCTAGCAGTTTGTGGTAAAACACTTCTTTCTTCGTCTACTAGAGACTACTTGATGTCAAATCTTGGCCCACTAGCACTCTCTAACTTGATTGCTTTCGTGTCTGGTCTCTTTGCGATCTATTTCGTCTTGAAATATCTCAAAAAATCAAATTCCTTGAAAGCATTTGGCTTTTACCGAGTATTTGTTGCGGTGGTAGTTCTTACCGTTCTTATAATTGCGCATTAATTCCCTATTTGTAGCCTAAAGGTTTTTCTGGTATAATTATAGACAAGATTTTTAACGATTAAGGAGTAAAATGTCAGGACACAGTAAATGGGAAACGACAAAACGTCAAAAGGCCGTAGTTGACGCAAAGCGTGGTGCACTGTTTACCAAAATTGGAAACCAAATTGCAATCGCAGCGCGTGGTGGCACCGATCCAAATATGAACCCAAGCCTTGCGATGGTTCTAGAAAAAGCAAGACACGCCAATATGCCTAAAGCAAATATTGAGCGAGCAATTGCTAGAGCTGCAGACAAGTCTTCAGCAGCACTGATTGAAGAAACTTATGAGGCTTATGGGCCTGGTGGTATCGGTATCGTCATTGAAGTGGCGACTGACAACAAAAACCGCACAATGCCAGAAGTCAAAAATGCTTTGAATAAAGCTGGTGGTAGGATGGCTGATCCAGGAAGTGTGATGTTCCAATTTGAAAGGAAAGGTGTCATTTTCATCACAGACAAAGGCGATGATGCGATGATGCTAGCACTTGACGCTGGCGCGGAAGATGTAACTGAGGAAGATGATGGTACGGAAATCACTACTGCCGCTTCTGACCTAGCTAAAGTTCGACAAGCTTTGGTTGACGCTGGTATGAATATTACTTCAGCAGAATTAAAATATGTAGCTGCCAATAAAATTGAGCTTGATGGCGATGACCTTGCAAAGGCAGAAAGTCTGCTTGATGCAATTGATGATTTGGACGATGTTACAGCAGTTCATACAAATCTAGCGTAATGGAGAATATTTTGTTAATTTGGTTCGTCTTAAAATTCTTAGCTTAGGCTATTTAGCGTATTCGATAGCACGAGTTTCACGGATAACGTTGACTTTGATTACTCCTGGATAGCTCATAGTAGCCTCAATTTTGTCAGCAATATCACGAGCTAATTTCAAGGCAGTGAGATCATCAATTTGTTTTGGTTCGACAATAACACGGACCTCGCGACCAGCAGAGATAGCGTAGGCTTTGTCGATGCCTGGGAAGCTGGTTGCAATATTCTCTAGATCTTTCATACGCTCAGCAAAGTTCTCTGCGGAAATGTTTCTGGCACCTGGGCGGGCGGCAGAAATTGCATCGCAGATTTTAATAATGATAGCCTCCGGCGTGGTTGGCTCGATATCATCATGATGTGCAGCAATTGCATGAACAACCTCGTCTGGCATACCATATTTTTTAGCTAATTCAGCACCAATATCTGCGTGCTTACCTTCGATTTTATGAGTAACAGCTTTGCCCATATCGTGCATGAGTGCTGCAGTCTTTGCAACACGTTTGTCGGCGCCAATCTCTTCGGCGATCATTCCAGCAATGTGTGCCATTTCAATTGAGTGAAGTAAAACGTTTTGGCCATAAGAAGTACGGAATTTTAATTCACCAATTAAGTGCACTAGTTCACGCGGAATGCCAACAAGGCCAACTTCACGTACGGCGTCTTCACCAGCGCGAACCACTTCTTTTTCGATTTCCTTCTCAGCTTTAGCAACAGCCTCTTCGATGCTAGATGGGTTAATGCGACCATCTTTCATCAAACGCTCCAAGGCATATCTTGCAACCTGACGACGAATAGGATCAAAACTGGACAAAACTACCATACCTGGAGTATCGTCAACCATAATATCAACGCCCGTAGCACGTTGCAAAGCTTGAATATTTCTACCTTCCTTACCGATAATGCGACCCTTCATCTCATCATCTGGAAGTTTAAGTGCAGTGATGGTGCGGTCGGCTGTGACTTCTGAAGACATGCGCTCCATAGCGGTAAGAAGAATAGATTGGGCTGTTTCATCAACATCATGCTTTATTTCTTTTTGCTCTTTAGCAACAAGATTCATCAAATCTTGCTTGATGTCGTTCTCGGTCATTTTCATAAGCTTCTCTTTTGCGTCTGCTTTGGAAAGACCAGCAATCTTTTCAAGTTTTTCGTGTTGCTTGGTGCGGATATCTCTAATTTCACCTTTCAAGCTCTCGATTTCTTTTTCTTGTTTAATGAGATTTTCAGTTTTCTTTTCGATTTGATCGAGTTTGCTGTCTAGCGCAGTTTCACGCTCCGCAAGACGATTTTCGGTTTTTTTCCACTCTTTCCTACGTTCATTCTCTTCGTTTTTAGATTTTTCGTCAATTGCATTAGCTTCTTTTCTAGCTTCTGTGACAATGTCCTGAGCTTCGCGTTTTGCTTTTCTAATTAAATCATCAGCTTTGTTTTTGCCACCTTTTTCATTCTTTTTATTGTACGCAAAAACACCACCAGCGCCAGCTCCTAAGCCTAGGATAGCGGCAACTACAATTATGGCTACTTCCATAAAACACCTTTCTATTTTGTTGATATTTTCCTGATATCAACGGGTTAACAAATTATTATAAATTAATAAATTTCCACTTTTATTATAGCACAAAATGCTATTTATTCATAGTGAGAAATGTTGCCAGATACCATATTCTTGATAATCTGAACAGCTGTATCTTCTAGACCTTGTTCGGATGCATCTTGTGAGAAATGGGTGGTTGGTGCAGTATAGAAGTAATTGTAATCACCATAGGTATAAATCTTTTGACCAAAGGTGGCACCGGTGTCTTTGTCGGAGTCGCCCTCATAGGTGGCTACACGAGTAACACATCCAAGAGTAGCAGTGTTCTGGTCAATATCAGCAAATGCTGGGAAATATTTAATGCCAGTCTTATGTGCGGTGAAGCAGATCTGTGGGCGATATTTTTGATCCACAGTATAAGATACATTTTCTAGATCAGTTGGGATTTTAAAGCTGATTCCCCATTCAGGAATATAAATCGTATCGGTGATTGCAGTGTAGGCAGGAACATTATCAGGAGAAGTGATTACAGCTCCCGTATCTGCTTCAACTTTAGCAATAATTGCATTTTTATTTTTAAGATCTGCCTGAGCTGCCGCGAGTTTATTAGATGTGCTGATATTAGAAACGAGGCTCCAAATACCGAGAATAATACCAATAAAAGCAAGTGCACCGAAAACGATACTTAGGGTCTTGAATAACTTTTTCTCGTCCATTGGTTTGTTTGCAACGGTGCCAGAGGAAATCATAGTTTGACCTTGAATATTTGGGTCCTTAATATTATCAAAATGTGTGGGAGCAAGCACTGGAGATTCGAGTTGAACACCGGTGTTGTGGATAGTAGGGCCAGTTGGGTTTTCTACATTTGACGTAGTTCCTTGTTGGAAAAAGTTTTGTCCCTGCTGATTATCCATAGCTGGAGGAAGTTGTGGGTCAATTTGAGATTGTTCTGACTGGTTTTGATTTTGAGTACCCTGATTTTGCGGGTTTTGATTAAAATTTGAATTACCACCCTGATCTGGACGGCTGCTCGGCTGTGGAGCGAAAGGTTGCATATTATTGTCCATTAAAAAGTCCTTTGTTATGTATATATTATAGCATAAGTAGTTTAGACCTGTTACGAAAAATGTTGTATTTTTTACAACATTTTTATATAGGTTTGATTTATCGTCTTGGTTAAGCTTACTAGCCGACTTGCGAGTTTAGCGATTTTTTCTTCATCAAAGTTGTATTGCTCTCCCCACCACCATATTTCTTCTACTGCTCGCCATGAGAATATGAAAAACTTGTCCTCTTGTTCTTTTTTAGTTCTGGCGCTCCATTCTTTGATGACAAATGGTTCCGCTACTCTAATCGCCATCATAATAATACCAATATTTTCTGTTTTGATTGCAATGTCGTAATAATTCTTGTTCTTAGCGATTAGGTACAGAAGTTTAGTGTAAAAAACTATCAGGCTACACTTATTCTCTGCTACCTCTTTGGTTAGTTGGTCTAGCTCTCGTTTCATTTTATGATTCAAGTGCCTTATGGCAGCATCCAAATTTTTGTGGTGGTCGTAAAAAGTAGAGGCAAAAATATTAGCGCTATCTGTAACTTCTGAAACTTTTAAGCTGGCTACATGTCCGTGTTTTACGAATTTTCCTAGGACTCTGTCTATGGTTTTCTGGATATTGAGATACCTAGTGTCGTTTCTGTTCTTGACTCTTAGCTTGCCCATACGCCATAAGTATAGCACGTCTATTTTATTTGTTTTACGGTTGTGCTATAATTGAGCATAAGAGATATCAATCTTAGCATATACTTTATGATTATTAGCATAATAATTATAAATAATAGCTTAAGCGATATAATATTTAGCATAAAGGGCATCAATGGACGAACAGGAGATACAGCAAAAACGTCGAGAGAACGAAGAAAAAGCGGCGTCTTCGCGTGCCCGTATTTTGGGGCTTCCCTATCTTGATACGCGTAGATTTGAAAATGACATTCCCCTGGTAAAAGGGCTGCTAGACAAAACTCAAATGCATAAAGATTTCATCTTGCCTTTGCAAAAAGGGGGTGATGGCAAACATTTCCAATTTATGGTAACTAGTCAGACTCCAAGAACCGTAATCGATAAAATTCGTCAGGAATACTTAGATAAAGGTGAAAGGACAGATTTTTTCTTAATTACAGATTCTGCTTACAAAGTATTCATTCTGCGTTATGATCCTCCACAACAGACAGAATATGATGATATCACCATTGCTGGTGAGGGCGATTCCGAAACACTAGCATCTGTCTCTAAAGTTTTAAATGAAGTGTCCACTGATAAGGTTTTTGATTATCTTCTGGATCAAGCCGACAAACTGGGCGCATCAGATATTCATATTGAAAACCTTAGGAATGAAATTCGCATTCGCATGCGTGTAGATGGGCTTTTACATCCTGTCGCAACCATATCTCGTGATAGATATCGTATATTCATGGGTGAACTTTCTTCCAGAGCTGGTACATCAACCGCTGCTACTACTCCTCAATCTGGTCATATGCAAAAAGATGTATATCGCGATGGAAGCTCACATTTGCTGAATATTCGTGTAGAAATTATTCCAACACTTTATGGACAAGATGCAGTACTTCGTTTATTCAACTTCGATGAAACTTTGCTTAATCTTGACCTGCTTGGGCTTGGGGATGAGGAAAGAGCGGAAATCAATGAAGTGATTTCGCACCCACGTGGATTAGTACTTATGGTTGGCCCTACTGGCTCTGGTAAATCTACAACGCTTTATTCGATTATTAATGCGCTTAATACGACAGATCGCAAAATTATTACCCTCGAGGATCCGATTGAATACGGCATCACTGGCATTTCTCAGATTCCAATCAATACTACCGAAGGAGGATCTTTCGCTGACGGACTTCGCTCGGTACTACGTCTAGACCCTGATGTAGTGATGGTTGGTGAGATTCGTGATGCAGATACTGCACGTACAGCAATTCAAGCTTCTATCACTGGGCATCTAGTACTTTCGTCCTTTCACGCAAACTCAACATCAGCAGCATTTTCGCGTATGATTGATATGATTGGCACGAATCCAATATTTTCTAGCTCAGTAAGATTAGTTATTGCTCAGAGGCTAGTAAGAAAACTAGCTGATAATAAAGAAGCATATAAACCAGACGAGGCAACTCTTAAGTATATTCATCGCGTTTTTGAAGGAGTTTCGCCTGAAGAACTCAAGAAACGTGGTGTGAGCCTCAATGACATTACTCTATATAAACCAGTACCTTCTGAAGAGATTCCATTTGGCTATAAGGGTCGCACGGTAATAATGGAGCAACTCATCGTTTCTGAGGAAATTCAGTCGTTCATTCGCGGAGATGTACAAGATATCAATACCGATGCTATCGAAAAAACGGCCAAGAAAAATGGAATGCTAACATTGGAGCAAAAAGGTGTAATTGCGGCACTCCGTGGTGAAACTACACTTGAAGAAGTATCTCGCGTAATCTAGTTTTTCTCTTATTTCATGTTATAATATATAATATGATATCTCGTTCTGAGTCAGAAATGTTAGCATACGGTAGAAAACTTGGAAAAGCTTTCCTTGATAATTTTTCTAACGATCAAAAATCTGTAGTTATTGAGCTTATCGGCGATGTTGGTGCTGGAAAAACAACATTAACTCGTGGAATAGCTGAAGGTCTAGGAATAGATGGGGCTGTGACTTCTCCGAGTTTTACAATTTCAAAGTCTTATTCGTTCCCTGGTGGAATGTTGGTTCATTATGATTTTTATCGTCTTTCCGATCCTGGGTTAATGGCAGAGGATCTCGCAGATGCGATAAGTAATAAAAATACTGTGGTAATCATAGAATGGGGAGAATCTGTTGCAGATATTTTGCCTAAAAATCACCAAATATATAAAATTGTCCTAAATAACGATGGCTCTCGCACGATAGAAAAATTACAGGAGGAAAAATAATGAAATTATATCTTGATACATCAAATCCTGACACCGTACTCAAACTAGATGAAAAGCTTTATGTAGCGCCACTTGGTCGAGATACGGCAGAAAAGATTTTTTCTTTTATCTCTGATAAATTAGCAGAAAACAACGCGAGTTTTAAGGATATTACGGAAATTACTTTTATGTCTGGGCCTGGTAGTTTCACTGGGCTAAGAATCGGTGCCGCAGTGGTTAATACGCTAGCCGATCAACTAGGCATTCCACTCTACAATCATCATAGAGAAAAAGTGCCAATTATTATCCCTGATTATGGTCGCTTAGCTAATATTTCTAAACCAAAAAAATAACAAAAGCTATATTAATTTTAGCAATAACGTTATATTATTTGGCATAAGCGAGTTTAATCTTAGCATAAACTAGATAAAAAATAGCATAAGATGTATAATATATAGTATGTTTGCAGTTGACTTAGTGAAATGGTGGTATGCAAAGGGTTGGAGCATTTTTATTGATGATTTTCGTCATAAACTTGGTGATACAGCAGATTTTTTCTCCATAGGGCAACTTTTTAGAACTTTGTTTTTACCTTATCGCCAAATATCCGCAAATGCCAGCTCAGAGACATCTGGGACAAGAATGAGTGCATTTTCTGATAGACTTATCTCTAGAATTGTAGGGTTCTTCGTGAGACTATTTATCATCATTTTTGGAACTATTGCAATGCTTTTGGAGCTGGTCATTGGCACAATACTTATAGTTCTTTGGCCGGCAGTTCCCGTACTAGTTATCGTTGGCTTCGTGCTTAGCTTTATAGGAGTTACACTATAATGGAGGGCGCAACTATGAATGATACTACTATAGAAACATTTGACTACAATTCCCTACGCGCTCGCGAAGCCAGACTTGGAAAAAAATTAGGCAAGAAAATCGTTACAATCGTAATGATATTCTTTATGGTTTTATTATTGGCTGGCGGAGTTTACCTTTTGATTATTAAGAACTCCATAGGGTTCTCGCTGATGTCGGTAGCACTAATTCTATTAATGTTTGTGATTTGGACGAAAAAAGAGCTTGTGCCGGTCCCAGCACTTAAAACGAAAAAACTAAATGATTTGCTTTCTAATGACGTGCTTGCGGGTCTTCCTAAGAATCCTACTAATCTCGATATTGCACATATGGTTATTAAAACCAATAGTGGAATGTTCCTAGCTGTTCGTTACGGGATTACACCAGCCTTTCTTGAAAATATAGCTAAAGATTTACCAGAGAATCCTAATCAAATATTCCAAACGGCCCTAAAAATACAGCAAGGTACTGATTCAGAAGAAATCCATGGTGCAATTATGGCAGTCTCGTTGATTGCTAACCATTCACAAAATGAGTTGATTTTAAAGCAGATGAAGTTGGAGCTAAAAGATCTTTTGGATGGCATTATTTGGTTTAATTATTTAAATGGACTAGTGAGCAGTATTGGCAAGAGACGACATAGTGGCGGCATCGCAAGAGATCTGTCGTTTGGATACATTCCAGTACTACAAAAGTTTGGTGTAAATATTTCTAGACAACGTGAGGGGGCAATAAAAACGCAAATCCAACAGTCTGCCCACAAGGAAATCTTGGAAAAAATGACACAAATATTTACGAGCGGTGGCAGGCAAAATGTGGCACTTATCGGGCCAGAGGGTAGTGGGCGCACAACTATCGTCACCGCATTTGCGGAACAATTGATGGATGCTGATAGTAAACTACCTAATGACTTAAAGTTCCGACAGATTTTTAAATTGGACGCGGCGGCACTTGTTAGTGCTGCTAGTGAGCCTGGTCAGATTGAAGGTCTTGTAAATCATATTCTCTCCGAAGCGTATTCCGCTAAAAATATCATTATTTGGCTTGAAAACGCTGAACTCTTCTTTGAAGAAGGAGTTGGCTCAGTTGATATTACTAATCTACTACTTCCAATTTTGGAAGCTGGAAAACTAAGAATAATTTTGACATTAGACCAGCAAAAGTTCTTGGAGATCTCCGCAAAAAAATCTAGCCTTGCGAACACCCTCAATAAGATCATGGTGGTACCGGCAAATGAAGAAGAAACTATGAAAGTGATGCAAGACCAAGTACCGTTTCTAGAATACAAGCATAAAGTGTCGTACACTATATGGGCACTTAAAGAATCTTACAGATTGGGCAAGCGCTATATTCATAACCTAGAAATGCCTGGGCAAGCAGTCACATTGCTCGAAATGGCGGGTGGCTACGCAGATAACAAACTAGTAACTGCAGAAAGCGTGCAAAAAGCTGTAGAAAAAACTGAAGGCGTAAAAGTTCAGGTAGCTGAAAATTCCGAGGACAAAGATAAGCTTTTGAATTTGGAAGAGCTGATCCATAAGCAAATGGTAGATCAGGAAGCGGCCGTAAAAACAGTTTCTGATGCTCTGCGTCGCGCGGCAGCAGGTGTGAGAAGTCAAAATCGTCCGATTGGAACTTTCCTATTCTTAGGGCCTACTGGCGTTGGGAAAACTGAACTTGCTAAAGCACTCTCTAGGGTATACTTTAGTGGTGAAGAAAAAATAATTCGCCTTGATTTGAATGAGTTCGTGGAAGCAAAAGACGTTTCACGATTAATTGCAGATGCTGCTTCCGATCCTCTAAGTTTAACTGCACAAGTAATGAAACAGCCTTTTTCTGTAGTGCTGCTAGACGAAATCGAAAAAGCACATCCTCAGGTTCTTACTACGTTGCTTCAAATGTTGGATGAAGGAATCCTGCGCGATGTAAATAATAAAGAAGTGTCATTCAGGGACACTATTGTAGTCGCAACTAGCAACGCGGGTGCGGAAAAGATTCGCGAATATGTATCAAGTGGCGTAAATTTGGCTACTGCTAAAGATGATTTTATGAACTATCTACTATCCAGCAATGAATTTAGACCAGAGTTCTTAAACCGTTTTGATGAAATCTGTTTGTTTAAGCCACTTTCACCAGCTGATTGTATGCAGATTTTGGATCTTAATATTGCAAGCACCAATAAGACATTAGCAAGCCAAAAAATATCAGTAGTGTTAGATAATGATGCTAAAAAATTATTGGTAGAAAAAGGTTATGATCCACAGCTCGGTGCTAGACCGATGAAGCGCATCGTGCAGAAGACCGTTGAAAACATTGTGGCTAAGAATGTTTTGTCAGGACGATCCAGTGCCGGTAGCGAAATAAGAGTTACACGTGAGATGATTGCAGCAGAGCTAGGTGAAATGTGATAAAATTGTTACTATGAAAACTCAGAAAGCTATTAAATCAATTTTAAAATGGGGGATTCTCGTAACGGGAGCTACTCTTGCTATTCTTTATTTTATTCCCGGAACTGGTTTTACAAAAATATGGAGTTATCTTGCAACGATGGCTCTTCCCTTTGCAATGGACATTTTAAGATTTTTTGGCGTTAAAATTTCTGATAGATTCGAAATTGCATATTTAGTTTTTATTATTCCGGCAATGGTACTAGGAATTGATTTTGATATTTATAAAGTAATCCTGCCATTTGATAAAGTCGTTCATAGCGCTAGTGGACTGCTAGCAGCTTTTGGTGCTCGCGAAATAATTGACCAAGCCTCCGCAAAACCAGATGAGATGTGGTTCAAAGCTCTGTGGTCAATTGCTTTTGTTGCTTTGACCGCTGCACTTTGGGAATGCTTTGAATTTTCTTGTGACCAGCTACTGGGCCAAAGTATGCAAGAGCTAATTGCTCCTGGAACTGGTCTCCAAGACACCATGTGGGACATTATAGTTGCATTACTTGGTGGTATGGTAGGAACAATTTTGGCCTTTCCAGTCAAACGTCAAAATAAGAAAAAATAATTTGGCGATTCAAAAAATCCTCCTTTTTGCAGGAGGATTTTTACTGCCGTAGATTGTTCTAATTATTTATCTACAACTTCGCCTTCGACTGGCTCATCGCCATCATCTTTTTTGTCCGATTTTTCATCAGCTTTTTCTGAACCATCTTTCTTATCGTCTTTGGCGCTTTCTTGGTACATTTTTGCGCCGATTGGCATAATCTTGTTAGATAGTTCTTGAGCGGCTTTTTCTAGTGCTTCCTTGTCTGACTCTTGATCATTTAGAACCTTTTTAGCTTCTTCGACTGCTTCTTTGATTGTCTTTGCATCATCGTCAGAAATTTTATCCTTATAATCATTTGGCATTTTTTCTGCCTGATAAATGGCATTCTCTAGTTGGTTCTTAGCATCAATGGCTTCACGCTTTTTCTTATCTTCCTCAGCATGCTCCTCAGCTTCCTTAGCTGCCTTCTCAATATCTTCCTTACTCATATTGCCTGAGTTTTGAATAGTAATTGACTGTTCTTTGCCAGTGCCTTTATCTTTTGCGGTGACATTGAGAATACCGTTAGCATCAAGATTGAAAGTAACTTCAATCTGTGGAACTCCACGTGGCGCAGGTGCAATACCATCTAGGATAAAGCGACCGAGCGATTTGTTATCTGCGGCCATTTCGCGTTCACCTTGAAGAACGTGAATTTCTACTTGTGGCTGATTATCAGCTGCAGTTGAGAAGACTTCGGACTTGCTTGTTGGAATAGTAGTATTTCTTTCAATCAACTTGGTTGACACACCACCCATGGTTTCAATACCAAGGGAAAGTGGAGTAACGTCAAGAAGAAGAACGTCCTTAACATCACCCTGAAGAACACCACCTTGAATTGCGGCACCGACGGCTACGACCTCATCTGGATTAACGCCCTGCATTGGGTCTTTGCCAAAAATTTTCTTCACTTTCTCTACAACTGCTGGCATCCTCGTCATACCACCAACCATAACTACTTCATCAATATCAGAAGCTTTTAGTTTAGCGTCTTTTAATGCTTTTTCTACTGGGCCTTCGAGACGTTCTATCAATGGCTCTACTAACTCTTCAAGTTTGGCACGAGTCAAGGTATGTTCAAAGTGTTTTGGACCGTCAGCATCTGCAGTCAAGAATGGCAAGTTAATGTCAGTGGAAGTTGCTGACGATAATTCCTTTTTAGCTTTTTCTGCTTCATCTTTAATACGTTGCATAGCAGCAGCATCGTCTTTGATATCGATGCCTGATTCTTTCTTAAATTCATCAAGTAGATAATTAACGATGATATTGTCGAAATCTTCACCACCAAGGTGGGTATCACCATTAGTAGATTTTACTTCAAAGACACCATCGCCGAGTTCCAAGATTGAAACATCGAAAGTACCACCACCAAGGTCGAAGACGGCAATTTGCTCGTCTTTCTTATTTTCCAAACCATAAGCAAGAGCAGCAGCTGTTGGCTCATTGATAATACGCTTGACTTCTAGCCCAGCAATTTTGCCAGCATCTTTAGTAGCTTGACGTTGAGAATCATCGAAGTATGCAGGTACAGTAATAATTGCTTCGGTGACTTTTTCACCAAGGAAAGCCTCAGCGTCAGCTTTAATTTTGGACAGAACCATAGCAGAAATTTCTTCTGGGGTATATTTTTTGTCATCCATTTCCACTGCGACGCTGTTTCCCTTTTTGACAATCTTGTACGGCATAATATCTAGGTCACGCTGGACTTCTTTGTCATCATATTTACGTCCAATTAGACGCTTAATTCCATAGATCGTGTTCTTAGGGTTGGTAACGCGTTGGCGCTGTGCAACTTTACCAACAAGACGTTCACCTTTTTTAGTGACAGCCACTACTGACGGGGTGGTGCGATCACCTTCAGCATTCGTGATTACCTCTGGTTTTCCGGCTACCATATAGGCAAAGGCGGAGTTAGTTGTACCGAGGTCAATACCAATAATTTTGCTCATTTTTATACTTCCTTTCTAGCACTCTTGTTAGTAGACTGCTAATTTTATGTCTCTATTGTAGCAAATTAGCACTCTCGTGTCAAGAGTGCTAATACAGGGGTGAGGGAAGATTTTTTCCTATTTTTTTAGTTTGCTGATGATTTTACGGAATGAGTAGATAATCTCACGACGGAATTGGAATATAATGCAAATTGCGCCGATAACTACTACACCCAAAATGGCCAGAAGCCCTACAAAAACCGACCTTTCCTCCATGCCAGTGACTGGGACTACTGGATAATCTGCACCTTCGTTGTTTTTGATTTTGCGACATCGTCCTGTTTCTGGATTTCTCTCGTAGCCTTCTTTGCATTCGGCTGTCTCACCATCTGAATCGATGTTTTTACAACGACCGGTAGTGGGATTACGATATTTCCCCGCTGGGCAATCAGCTAGAGCGCTAGACATTGTAGCCGCTTTGACGCAATTTCCAGTTGATTCATTTATAACTTTGCCATCTGTACACGATTTATATTGCTGATAAATATTAGGTTCTCCTGGAGTGACTGCGTAAGTGATTCTCCAATCCTCTGTGCCATCTTCCTTGTAGCCAACTTGCGCATATGAGGCTGTTTTCTTTTGTCCGTGTGGGTAGCTCAAACTGTCAACTAAAGCTCCGTTAGCGTCATACAGTTCGAGGGTGTTTTCCGTGTTAGGATTTTTAGTTAGTTTGAATTCTGGATGCAATACATAATAGTCTAACGAGCCAATAGTATCTGATATTGGTAGCTCATAGTATTTAGTTTTGTATTTGATCTTGCAACCCGACAATAACATACTGGTGCCGGTAGAATTATAGAGCTCAATAAATTGTTCTGTTTCTTTCTCGTCGTAGTAGGATAATATTTCTGAAAAAATTAATCCTTGGCACTGGGCATCTTTTTCTGTATTAAATAACTCCGAAGATGCTGATTGCGCAGAGGCGGTGGTTTTTCCCGTCTGACTTTGTGCAAGATTGCTGCTTATATCTTTGTTCTCCGGCGGTAGATAAAGATTATGTTGGTTAGGATCATAGGTTGGTGTGTAGTCTGTTACGTGTTCGTATTCACCTGTCTCTTCATTCCTTAGAATCGTCGTATAAGAACGTGATTTAACCGTAGTAGAGAAAACGGGGAGACATCCTTCCCCACCAAGCCAACAAAGTGAATTCTCGATTTCTCCAAGACTATCGAGCGCAGGTGGTAAGTTATATATATCTACGCTACTTTTTAGACGAATTAGTGAGAGAGTGCCCGCCATAGCAAGTGAAGTATTATATGTAAGATCTTGGTTTCGCTCGCTCGTTTCTGGAGTATCTTTATATCGTAAAAGGATTGTGTCGCCAATAAATACGCTTCCCTCTGGAAAATAATAAAGAATGGTAGACTTACCGTTTGGCGAAGAGGATGTTGGCTTTGCAGTATATACGACAGCGATATTGTCGAGTGGCTGAGGTTCGCCGGAAAGATTAGCTATTTCTATAAACTCGCCAGCGTTTTTTCCAGTTTCAGTATTGTAGCCTGGATTTACGGCTTTGATCACGATTTGATAGTTGGTATTTCTTTCCGGATTTAAATCTAGAACTGAATCAGAACTGTTTTCGCCTAGACTTGACGCAAAATCAATACTCTCCGGAATTGAAGAAAGTGGAGACAATTCTTCAAAAAATGGTGCCTCATCATAATTAATATCAAATTGAGAAGTTGGACTAGGAACATAGTTCGCTAGATAAATGAGCAATATGAGAAGTTGGAAGAATATTGTCAGTACAGTCATAAAAATGGCTGGTTTTACGAAAATATTTTTTAATTTGCTCATATTTTTAGCCTATAAAAATATAACAGGCTGCGCAAGCATAAGCGTTTCATTTTAATAGTTTTTTGGGCAATTCTTGGTTATAAAACAGATTAAAAAATCTTCATTGTAAAATTTACAACATTTGTCGTATAACCATAAGCATGGTATAATGTACTTATGGTTAGGTCGGATATATTTATCATCTTACTAGCTGGGATTATCCATGCGACTTTGCAACTTGGTGTGGGGGCATTATTATTGCTTTACCATGCAAGCTTAGGCAAACATGTTCGCAAAAAGACTAGAGAGTTAGCTTCGAATTATATCTTAGGGAATGCATTTTTGACTTTACTTGCTGTACCTGCAGCTGCTTTCATAATTAGTGTGATTTTCCAGGGGCAAATGAATCCGGGGACGATGACAATCGCCGTTGGGATCCTGGCAGCTTTAGCAATATCTGTTTGGGCTTTTTATTTTCGTCTTGGCAAGAGCACAGAATTATGGCTACCAAAATCTGTTGCAAAATTTATCAACAAACGTGCAGAGCTTACTGAGAGCAAGACTGAAGCGTTTTCACTTGGCATGTTAGCATGCTTCGCAGAAGCACCATTCACTTTTATGTTAGTTATCGTATCTGCGAACAGTATTGTCGCTCTTCCATTAGGGTTACAAATATTGATGATTTTTGTATACGTGCTTTTGTCAATTCTGCCACTAGCAATACTGAGAATTGCCGTGAGAAAGGGAGAAACCGTTGTAGATATTCAAAAATGGCGCCTTAGAAATAAGAAGTTTCTGCGTGTCGTCTCCGGAGTTGGATTCCTTGTTTTGGCACTATTTCTTTTAGCTTTTAAAGTAATCGGAGCAGCATAATGGCTAATAATAAAGCTGAAGCGGAACTAAAGAAAGCAAAAGCGCAAAAAATTAAAGCAAAACCGCAAAGAATTTTAGCAAAAGCGCAAAAAAAGAAACCACAACCATTAAAGCTTTCCAGCTCTGCTATTGCCAAGGACATTTTAAAAGAGGCAAAAGTTCTAAAGATTTCTAATGAAACTGCAGAAAAATATGTTAAGATTGTATCAGAAAAAGTAACTACTTGGGCAAAAAAGAGAGCCACTGTTACGAGATTAGATATTAATCGCCAAATTGCGAAAGAAATTAAAAAATACAATAAAGATTTGGCATTTATTTACGAAAATAAAGGAAAGATTATTTAGGGAGCAAACATGGGAAAAAGATTCGACTTTGAATATATAGTGATCGGTGGAGGCGTTGCTGGGATTGCCGCTGCGATGAAGCTGGCAAAAGCAAAAAGAAAAGTTGCTTTGATTGAACAAAATAAATGGGGTGGGGCGAATGTCAACTCTAGAGATATTCCCCAGAAAGCTTTATTTCATTTTTCTCATCTTTATGCTGAGGCAATAGCGGGAAGCAAATTTGGCATTTCTTCAAACAACTTACGCTATAATTACCCAAGCGTGGCACGATGGCGTGACATAGCAATAGCAAAGTCAACTCCGAAAAAGAAAGATTTAGAAGCAGCAGGTGTAGTATGTTTAAAGGGCAAGGCTCACTTTGTGGGACCAAATGATATCGCTGTTGGGGATGGACAAATATCTGCAAATAAGTTCATCATTGCTACTGGTTCTGAAATGGCAGAAAACAACATATCTGGACTCGACACAACGCCATATTTGACTCCGGAAACAGCGCTGACTGTAGAGCGTCCACCAAAAGCTGTATTGATTGTAGGTGGTGGCGCATCAGGTTGCGAAATTGCCAATTATTATGCTGAGCTCGGTGCGAAAGTCGTAATTGTTGAGATGAAAAATAAACTTTTGCCAAGAGAGGATGCAGAAGTATCAGAGCTTGTTGAGCAATATTTTGACAAGAAGCTTGGGGTTAAAGTCTTTACTAAAACTCGTGTAGTTGCGCTAGAAAAAGATAAACATGGCTCTAAGGTAGTTTTCTCTAGAAATGGCAGTGAGAGAGCGGTAAGAGTAGAAACGATTGTGCTTGCTACAGGTTCTAAACCCGCTACTGATTTAGGACTTCCAAATGCAAAAGTTAGTTTTGATAAAACTGGCATTGTTGTAGACCGTACTTTACAGACATCAGCAAGAAATATTTTTGCTATAGGTGACGTAATAGGTGGCGACAGCTCTACCGAAAGAGCGATCTACACAGCAGAAATTGCCACTTTGAATATGCTAGAGAGAAACAAAACTTACATCAATTTTGACGGTTTTATACGTACCGTAGATACCTATCCGCAGATTGCAAGCGTAGGAATGACTGAAAAAGAAATTGCTAAGAAGGCGAAGAAATATAAAAAAGTCTTAGTTCCCCTTTCTGCAACTCAGGCGGCTACTACCAGTGATTTTAAAATTGGCTTTTTGAAAATGATAGCTGATAATCAGGGTAAAATTATTAGTGCGACCGCGGTGTCTCCGGACGCTGCTTTGGTCCTGCAGGAGGTGGCATTAGCAATTAGACATAAATTACCATTAACTCAAGTTGCGAGTACGCCACATCCTTCTGGTTCTTGGACGGAGCTTGTAAAGATAGCTGCGAAACAGCTTCTTTCTAAGTAACAAAAATGGCACCATGATTGGGGGGAATACATGGTGCCATCTTTGATCACGAATAAATCTTGATTATGGTGGCGGGGGTTGGATTTGAACCAACGACCTTTTGGTTATGAGCCAAACGAGCTACCAGGCTGCTCTACCCCGCGACAAAAATGAAAAAGTACATATATATTATATATATACTTTTTCAGAAAGTCAATATCTTTTATACTTCGCCACTATTAACACAGCTGCTCGGACTACCGTCCTCTGCCTTACGGCATCTTCTAGTCACGAAGAAATTTTTATCAGTTGGGTCCTCACCATTTAGGAATAGAGCGGCTTCTGGGAATGGATAATATAAGTCAACTAATTCAACGCGTACCTCTACACGACGGTAAAGGTCATTGGCGCGACCAGTAGAATCAATGGCAGCTTGAACACCAGTCAATTTGGTATAACCACTGCAAGCATCTCCTTCTACGCCAGTACAAAGTCTGGCAGAAATATCGGTGGTTGGACGGCCATACGGAAGAGAAACCTTAAGGAAGCTGGTTGCTTCGGCAGGTTCAGTATTACGGAAAGTTGGAGGAATCTCTATAGTTGCGGTACAAGCATACGTACCGTTAGAATTACACTTTACAGTGATTGGGGAGTTGTCATGTTTGTCAGATTTATCCAGTACGGTACTTGCGCTAACAAAGTTCTTCTCGTTACCAGATTCTGGACGGAACAATAGCACTGCATGATCTGTGCCAGAGCTATCACTATTGTTCACGCTAAGTTCCCCAACGGAGAAACATGGAGACAAAGCATCACCGCCGCAATTAACACCGCCGCCGTTGGTGTCAGTCTGGAAAAGATCGACTGCTAGCACCGGTGGAGTGTAAGCATCGGAAGATGCACGCTTGAACATGTTCCCCATATATTTGTAATTAGTACCATTGGCAGTTGAATACCAACTAACTTCTATCGCTGTAGCGTCCTGAAGGTCGGCAGAACGAAGTGGAATAATTCTGGTATCATCAGTCGAGCCAAGTGATGTTAAATAATCGTCATTTTCTTCAGTGATTTTAACGCAAGTATAAGCTTGTTCCATATCTACGGCGCTGCCATCGTCCCTAATACTCTGCGTTTCCTGAACTACTACTTCGCGTTGGCCATCTGGGTTGACGTCAGCATCGTCAACACCCTCTTGATCGCGCCCAAGTACGCGCTGCACTACGTCGCAAGAACTTTTCTTAATTCCCTCTTCCATTTCATAAACAATTCTTGGACAGGTATTATCCGCAGCGGCTGCGTTGGCAATTGCACCCTGAGATAGACAATCATGATATTTAATTAGAGCAATCTTTGCATCCTCGATACCGGCAAGAGCGGAGTCATAGGCTGAATTATAGAGATCAGTGTTGGAAGCCTCTTTTGCCTCATTTAGAACAATACGGATAAAACTTAAGGTAATAATACCAAAGATTAGTGTAAGGAAAACTACGATATAGAACGATACTGCACCGTTTTTAAATTTTGTCTTCTTTTTAATCATCTGATTCTCCTGTTGCCTGCGAGGCGAAATTAAATTTATTAATAGCACAATAGGTAAACTCACCTAAATCGTTGGATGGCGGAGCTTTACAATAATCACCGTTTGCAAAAATATCTATCTGACCTTGAAGTGTACCAAGTACAAAAGTTCCAGAATAGTACGCTTGTCCAGAATAAATGTGTCTTGCAGGATGGAAAATTCTAAGATCGTACAGAGCAAGGTCTGCTTCGGCGGAGCTCAGTAGCTCGGTCGGCTCCTCACCAGCTGGTAGTTCATAGACAATGCCGTTCGCTTCTGTACGGAAACTATAGGTTGAGCCATTGACATTCTCTCGACACATCTTACTGGTTGGATCATAAACGCGGAGCAATCTGAAATTGTTGCGTTCAATTGTTTCGTCATCGATTTCGTATTTAATAGTAGCACGATAAGTCTCCGCTCCTCTGTTGTCTTGGTTCAAAACATAACCAGTGTTCCAAAGATAAGAGTATAGTCCAGTACAAAATGCGCCACTAGTTGGGACTGGCTCGTCAAGATCTCGGCCGGATACTTGAAAATTACTTGATTCATACTGATGATAGATGAAGCGAAAAGCGTTGTCCTTTACGCATTCGTCACGGTAGCCCTCATCGACACTAGCACATCTAGAGTTTGTACTGACAAGCGTAGATGCAGAGATAGAACGAGAGAATTGATCGATTAGTTCACGACCGGTAGCATTAACAGCTTTTACAGACATAGTTTTTTGATAGATCGATGTTACTTGTAAAATTATGAATGTCAAAAGCAGTAACAAGCTAGAAATGAAAACAATAGAAAAGCTAAGCTCAACCATAGTAAATCCGCGTCTTTTGCTTTTCATTATTTAATCCTTTCAATTAGTTCTGGGTTATACAAACGAACGATTGTGCCAATAGTATTTGGTCTGGTGCCGCCTGGGCCATACCAACAGGTCCTAATGTGGAAATCAAAGAATTCTGGAATAAGCTGGGTACTGGTTTGACTACTCTTAGTCTCGTCTCTAATTGCAATCACCCAAATCCCTTCGGCCCTAGCAAGGTAACGATATTCTTTTAGCTCGGCAAGTTCGCTATCCGAATTAGCATCGCTAACGTTGCTCCCATTTACGCTATCAGCAAATAATAGTCTTGGGTAAAGAGGAGTTTCGGTAAAGATGTTCTCGGCGTCAAGATTTTTAGTGGAAACGACAATCTTATCAAGATCACGAACGCCGTTATTAAAGGTTTGATCCTGTGGGTCAATCATACGTGTGTTCATAACGAAAGCTGTCAAATTACTATTGAAAATACTCTTTGGATTATTCTGATCATATATCTCTGAACAGGCGGAGACAGAAAGTTCTGGGAGACTTTTTGCGTCGTTGGCCATACCACCACTAACTCCACTGTTACTATCGCGACTGAGTTTATCCCATAGGTCACGGTATTGTTGGTTTTCTATTACTTCCTCGCGTTCTAGAGTGAAAGCATTATGAACAAAGCGAATAGCTTCTGCTTGAGCGTCAATTTCATTCCTAGCCATACTTGCTTCTAGAGAATTTTGAGCAGAGTTTAGACCTGCGTTCATGACGTTTATACAGATGATCGAAACTAGTGCGAAAATTGCGATTGCAAATGCAACCTCCACCAATGTATCACCTCTTCTAAATTTTAGCGACATTTATTACCTCCTTCGTCTCCGCTTTTGTCTGATTCGACAAACTCTACGGCCGTGGAGTTGTGTCCATCGGCTTTAATGCGGATATTGTTACGGGCAGAAAAACTTGTGAAGAGATCATCAGAATCTATACAGATATTTACATCCTCAAAGACAAAAGAAGTTTTTGCATCATCACCAACTTTGAGATATTCGGAAAGGTCAGCACTTTTGTTGTTAACTGCATTTACGACTAACTGTAAATTGCTACTATTGTCATTCATATCCTTGTAGTCATAGTTCGTGATCAGTTCTTGGATTGGTAAAGCACGTTCTAGGAAAAATGTTCTAACAGCCCCAGAGGATGGAGCTCTAACAATCATGATTGCACCGTGAAATCTATCACCTTTGACGTCCTCTGCCCAAGCACCCCATTGTGGAGTATATTGTGTATACTGCGCGGCTGTAGATAAAGACACCTGGTTTGCAAGAGTGCCATTTGGTATTAGCGCTAGGATATCGGCATTAACAACTTTTAACTCCTCAATTGCGGTTGAGGCGCCAACAATTGGATTTGTAAAATCGGCTGCACGTCCAATGACATCATAGACATAGACTGTATCTTCGTCTTTTTCGCCAATAGAAATGAGCTTGCCATAGATAGCACAGCCAGAACGGCCTGGATAGCTTTCTTCTGGATTAGGATTAGCATTAGGACTATTAGTAGCATCAAGCGTTTTTGCTTGGCCAGATAATGTACAATAATCATTCTGTGATTCGATTTGGCCTAGACGAGGATTTTCTACATTGATGACATCAGAGTATACTGAACGGATGAAATCCACAAAATTGATAGTAGAATCCTTGTACCTTTGGATGCTGATACGGGAGCCAATGGTGGCAACAAAAGCAATCATCATTAAACTAGAGATGGAAATGACTATAGCTGCTTCTACAAGTGTAAAAGCTTTTTTCTGGTTGTTTTTATCTGAAGATGCCACCTGAGACTCCTAACTAGTACCTAGGCGCAAGTTCGCGAGTGTAGGTTACGTTTGCTTGGCTGAAGCGTTGCGACTGTCCGTATGCCCAATAAAGCGTGTCTGGGCGGAGATTGAAGATTTCTCCTGGCGTAACTGAACCGTCGTTTGCAAGATTCTTATATAATACGTTGTTAGTGTCGGCAATACCACTACCCGGATTTGCGCCGGCGGTACGGTTTAGCAATAATGACTTAGCAACGACTGGACCGTTAACGATGAGCGGGTTGGTACATTGTTCAGACGAACCGCTACCGACTGAGAACTCCGTGCAGGTATTTACGGTGCCATCAGTAACCATCCAAGCATCTATTTGGTTAACATTTTCTTTAACATCGATTCCCTTTTTGGCAATAATCAAGACCTGTGGAATGCTGTAAATGTTGTTGTACCAATCATTATTTCTACCTTGGAGAGTAAGAGAAGCGCCGTTGTTACCGTAGCTACAATCACCAGAACCCGTACAGATATTAGTATCAATAGTGAGTTTGCCAGTGGTGTAAATAACGAGCGTATTGCTGGCGTAATTGGAAGTTGTCTGTTCGGAATCTGAATTGACCGAGCTCTTGGTCTGTCTGATGTAACTTGGGCCAAATTCAGTGTTAATAAGCAAAGCGGAATTTGCGCCACTTAGATTTTTGATTTGGCTGGTGTTTAAATCACCATTGTAATTGACATAAGTTGCACCATTAGCAAGAACGGAGACGCCGTTGGCTGATGATGGATTGGTATAGCGAGAATATAGGCGTTCAATAATTATATCCATAGATTTTCTGACATTGGACCTGCCAATGATACCAAGGTCATCATTACATCCCTCATTAGAGATGGTCATCTTAGAAATATCACACGGTTCAGCGCTTGGGCTATTTCCGCCCTGTAGGCCGAGTGAAGTGTTTCTTTCCTTGCCGTAATAGCCAAGTCCAGCGCCAGAAGAGAAGCCTCTGATTTCGCCGGCGGCCATGACATAATATTCATCCCATGAACCAAAGAGGCCGGTTGGGTCTGCGCTATCACCAAGATTGGCGTTTACGTGTTTTCTAGTTTGGCTGGTAATGATGCTACCATTAGTATACATATAACCGTTCCAGACTTGGAAATTTGGTTTTTTAGCGATAGTACGGCAAGAAGCACCGGATATACGCCAATCAGATGGGTTGCTCATACCAGAGACGGTGCCGCCACCTGGCTGGCCGTGTGAATCAGAATGGGAGATACCAACTGCTACACAATACCTAGCGCCAACTAAATCTTCCGAGAAGGCATCTGGATTATCTGGGACTACGCGATCAACGACTTGAGTATAAGTCCATCCGCCGTAGCGACCCTGAGGATTAAGCATCGGATCAACACTCCAAATAGTATTACAACCGCTGATAACTCTGAGGTTATTCTGATAATAAGCACATGGGTCCTGAGGGGTGTTTTCGCTACCACCTACCGCGTCGATATTATCATCTGCACTAACGATAAATTCTACAGCTTGAATTCTACCATCATGCAAGGTGGCATATGGCTCACCATTATGAACGCTCGTGTTGCTACGTGGAAGAATAGAAACTACGAAATTGGATGTTACTCCTTCGCCGAGGTAAATCCTATCATCCTCGTTAATGCCAGATTTGGTAGAAGTGTAATAGTTGTATGGAACATTAACTTTAGCGGTGGAAGATTGCTCACCTTCGTCTTTCATACCGGTGGAGTAATCGATGGTTGGCTTAACATAATTAGGTCCACTTTTGCCCATACATTCACATGGCCCATCTATCGATGTCCCACTATAGTTACACCCTTGATAACAGTCGTCGTATTTATATTCTTCACATCCGCCACCACATGTTCCGCTTCCATCTGCACAATCATAGGTCGGAGCATATTTTTCACAGTGACCACAACATTTATGTCCTGATGCACTGCAAAGAGTGTGCCATCCGGCACAACCACATCTAACGTCATCACAGTCACGTTGATGATTAGCAGTGTCACCTTCATGTTTAACGATTAGTCCCCAGTTATTGACACCTGCGCCGATTGCTGCGTCCATGGTCTGGAATGGATTGCTCCTTACATTCGCGTTATATTCTTCAAGTGTGTTATAACCTGGGATTGCCCCTGGTATGTCTTTGCTTGGAATAGGTTTTACCCATCCAGGTGGATCCTGAGTACATCCTAAACAGTCACCGGTCTCGTTGTGGCGCCACATTTGCCAAGCAGTAGCTTTGTTATACTTGATGGTCTGAGAGATAATGCCGTAGCTATTGGAGACATCAGACATTACGCCGCCATTATTAGCGATGGCTGGACAAGAACCTTCGGCGATGCCTGGGATTTGATAACCTGGACTAGTGTAATATGGAGAGAAATCATAAATTGTACAAGCGTATTTACCGCTGTCCTTTTGGCCTGGGGAAAGTACTGTGAAAGCATAGTCACCGGTTTTATCAACGTTACTATCTGGAACTGCACCACCGGATGCACCACCGATAGTCTGTATGTGAGGATTGGTTAAGATACGCTTAAGATCGTTAGTACCGCCGGAAATTACCTGTTCGTTTTCGCCAAAGAGGTATTTCGCATTTTGTGTTGCAGAAAGTGAGAACCAGACTTCGTCAACGGATTTACCAAAGACTCTAGCGTTTGCGCCTGGATAAATAGCGTATGGACTGGAGGAATTTCCAACCGTACCGCCAACTGCGCCTACACCCCAACAATATTGAATCATAAATTGTACGGTATCACCTGGACGGGCCCAGACCTCTTCGGTCCAACCAGTGCCTGTGGTCATGTTTTGAACTTGGGCTTTGCCTTCTGCCCAGCCGGCGTGCGTGCCGATGTGACAGCTCATGAGTGGGACTGGTGGAATTGATGGGGGCGGAATAAGGAGTTCTTGAACTTCTGCTTCGGTAAGTTGTTCTAGAAGACCGTCAAGGCCACCGAAGGCACGGAAGTCGCCGTTTAGCAGCTGATTAATCGTAAGTCTGCCGGAGTCTATGAACTGCTGATAAATTGTCAAGACACTAGCCTCATCAAGCCCATATGCATTTTTTACAAATTGTTGCCCATAGACTCGCTTGGCGTAATAAGCAGCGGCGAATTCCTTCATGTAACTGCCATCGGCTTTTGGTACGCCAGCAACTGGAATAGCGGTAAGAAAATCTCCCGCATGTACATATGTTTTTACACCGTCCAATGTTACGTAGCCGCTTTCTTGCGCATAAACTCCATACATATACCAAGTTGCACCAGGTGTGGCAGTACCTGTGCTCATGTCTGTCGCTGGAATATGAACGCTACCATAGTCTAATGATGGCTGATGAATTGAGCCTGTCGTTGGGACAGTAGTTGGTTCCCAACCTGTAGCGCGACTACTGACTATGCCAGACTTGCCATTACCAGTAGCAGTGGTACTACTACCACCACCACCCGTTTCTTGAGAGCTACCACTGGTCTGACCAGAGTTATCACTCGGTTTAGCAACAGTGCTTCCAATATCCTCAGCAGCGAATGCTGGTCGAATACTTCCTAGCACCCCAACTGCTACCGTAGCAAGGATTAGCAATAGAATTATCTTCTTAATTTTCATTTGACAACTCCTCCACTGCTTGAGTTTGATCGGCCTGTACCTCAGCTTCGTTCTCGAAGGCGCCGACGGAGCCTCCAGCATTTTGCGGGACGTCTAATACGTCTTTCATATTGTCATATTTCCTAGATTCTTCCATTTCTCCACGCCACATATAAATCCAGGCGAGAGCATCGTAGGCACTGTACTTTTGTGCATCGGTCGATGCAATATTTGAGAGTGCAATGGCGTTGCTTAGTGATGCATCATGTCCACCTGCCTGATAAGCTAATTTAGCGGCAAAAGCACGGATGGCAAAAATCAAATCTGGGTTTTCTTCTTCTTGAGTCATATCGGCAACAAGCGTACTTAAGAAATTGAGGCCATTTCGCCAACCATCAGCAGTGGCGTTGCCATCGGTATAAACGAGATTGTAGGTTCTTTCTTCTACCTCTCCAATGCTGGTCGGGATACCCAAGCCATCATAGAATTCGTGGCGATCTTTTTTAGTGACATTGACAAAGATGGTGATTAATATCGCCAAAATTAAAATGCCGGCAATAGCCGCTAGAATAATAATCAAGCGTTTTCTATGAGGCTGAGCTTGTTTTTCTCGCTCCTTTGCTTTTTTCTCAGAATCATTTACATTAATGAAGTAATCGGGTTTTTCTTTATTACCAATGTCTTTTGATTCAAAAACTTTGGCACCCGTAGAATTTTGACCTTCTTTGTCCATATATCTATTATAAACATAAGCGGAAAAATGGTCAAGAAATAATAATAATTTTGATTATTAATTATCCTAATTTGTTAGTAGAGACCAGCTGGTAGAGACCAGTAGCTTTGTCAATCTTGAAGGTTAACTCCCATTTTGGCAGTTCGCCTAATCTTCCATCTATATCAAAATCATTCCTAAGTCCTAGAGATTCTCCTCCTGTATTCAAACCTGGACGGACTTCACCGCCTTCTGAGGTCACAGTTAAGACACCAACTGTCACCTTCAAGATATCGTTCTTCTCGGATTTGTAGGCTTTATCTAGGACTACACAAGTGTAAACTTCTGGTGCGGCACAGTTGCTTTCTGATATATAAACACCGCTATCATTTTTAGTGATTTTACCGTCGGATGTCTCATAAACATCTCTTTCAGCGATGTTCTCATCTTTGCCGAAGAACGACTGATATACTTCATTAATATAGCTATAAGGGTAGCCATTATACTTTTGGGAGACTAAGAAATTAACGGTTATGTGTTCCTTCAACTCGTCACTAGGGTTTTTCGTATCCTTTGCTCCGTCAGCGAGTAAAATATCACTATAGTTTGTGCATCCGCCCTTAGCATCAAAAAAGTATCGCTCCATTGGTACGCCAATTATTTCTGCATCCGGGGCGATTTCTTTCATGGGAACAGTATTGATATTGATTAAAACCAGTATTAATGTGACTAAGAGAGCAATTATTAATACAACAAGACCGACAATCGGTAACGCTTGTAGAACTTTCTTTGAGCGACTGCGCTTCTTGTTATCGACTTTCGATTTACTATTTTTCCCAGTTTTCTTTTCCATAATTTAATTATAACACAAAACGTTTATGCTAAGCGCCGAAAATGAACGACATCCATTGCTCGAAATTGTCTGGCTCTTCAATTTCCTCTTCCACGATGATATTCTCGTGCTTATGCTTGGCGACATCAGAATTTTCCGGAAGATAGATTAGCGTTTCCCCGTCGGCAATTTTGTTTCTAAGATCACGAGCGGCGAGTTCTTGGTATTCTTCCGAAGCATAGTACCTATTTTCTAACTCTAGTTCCTCAATCTCTACCTCTAATACTGCTAGCTCATTTCTGCGGGCATCAAGACGCTGCTCCAGCTCCCAGTTTCTGCTCATGGCAGAGATAGCCCCCCAAGTCCAAATCAAACAAAGACCGACACCCACTAAAAAAATAGCATGATCCTGAGAAAACCATCGCTTAATGCGATAGCCAAGACGTCTAAAACTCGTTCTAATTCTTTCCATTTGTGCTTTTTTATTATAGCATTTCGTGTTAAAATAAGTCCAGTCATATCTTGAGAGCTGCGGGCGTAGCTCAGGGGTTAGAGCAGGCGGCTCATAACCGCTTGGTCGTTGGTTCAAACCCAACCGCCCGCACCATTTTTTTGTCTTCTGTCTCTTTACTTTTTTGAAAAAGTGTGGTATAATAAGATAAGTTGCACATTAACACATCTTTTCACATCATAGTGTAGTCCATCAAAAGGAGGAATGTTCTTATGAGAAATGTTTTAGCAGTTTTTATAAGTGCTATTTTAGCACTTTCACTTACAGCATGCGGTACAGTGACAGTAACGACAGCGCAGCCTGAACCTCAGCCTGCTGCTGAAGTAGAAACACCTACACCGGAACCGACTGAGGAGCCGAAAGAAGAAGTAGTCGAAGAACCGTCCACAGAGGAGCCTGCAACTGAAGAAGTTGCTACTGAGGAATCTGCCAATGAAGAACCTGAGGCTCCCACCATAGAGATGACTCCGATGGATGCATTGCTTAATAGCAATATGGGAGAGTACATCTCGGATGGAGTGTTCGACGATGTTAAGTTTGGCAATGACACTGGTGCATCAGAAGTGAGAATCGGTAAGCTCTCCTCGACGTTCATTTATGGTGATTGGTTTATCCAGACAGGAAATAGTGGAGACAGCCACCCAAACACTAGCTACACAGTTGTTGGTCTTATCGTAGATGGACACATCAACTGTAAATATAGTTACCTTTTTTCTAGAGAAGATGCTATTTATATAGCTGGAGTTGACGAATCAAGTGGAATATATGTTCCTGTTGAGTGCATTATCCACTTAAAGGATATATTCGACTCAGTAAGCAAGAACGGGCTGAACGTGGCTCCCGATGCGGTTGGCACGGATTTCAGGCCATGTGACCCTATGGATGAAACCATCCAGTACTAATCTTGATGTGCAACGAAAAGCCCTCGGAAGTAATTCCGGGGGTATTTTCTATGTGATATAATAGATGCAACATGAGTGGGCTAAACAAATACGAGATAAAAAAGTCTCTGAAGTCCTTAAGGCAGGTGAAAACTTGGCAGCTTCTGATTATTTTGGTGCTTTTGCTTTTCATCTACGCCACTCTCCTTAGATTTGATCATATCAAAATGACAGATTTAAAGGCGGCAGTAACTACTGCCGACGAATCCGGCAGTGATGAGGAAATAGCTACCGCGCTCTCTAATCTCAGAGATTTTGCGATTAACCACACTGTAATAAACATAACAGAAAAAAATGGCACTTCCAATGTAACCTTTGGGACAGGGCCGATTTACCTGGGACACCAATACGAAAGAAAGGCATCCGAAGCATTAGCGGCGGCCGAACAGCAGGCAAGCACTGATGAAAATCCTAACGGCAATGTTTTTGCGAAGGCGATGGAAGTTTGTAAGCCGCTTGCTATTCAAAACGGTTGGGCTTGGAATAGCCAAGGATACCTTGATTGTATGACTGGGGAGATTGCTAAATACCCTACCACAGAAACAATAGAAGATAGTTTTATGGCTTCTCTTCCCTCTACGGCGCTCTTTCGCTATGATTTTGCATCTCCAATCTGGACACCAACATTGTCTGGGCTAATTGCCATCATCTGTCTTATCTTAATCTTTGTAATCTTAATCAGAGCCTTCCTCTGGTGCGTGCTGCATCTTGCCTTAATTTTTATAAAAAAGTAGCAAAAACCTCTTGACATCTTGGCCTTGGGGTCATAAGATAAGAATATATATCAATTAAGGAGGAAATATGGCCTACCAACATACTAATAGCAAAGGTGTTACTTATTACCTACGTCAGTCAGAAGTTACTCTTCGTGGCGGCAAGAAGCAAACTATCTACTTCTTCACTAAAACTGCAGAAGGTGGTAAGGGTACCCCTATTGATCTTCCAGCAGATCGCGTTGTCAACGAAAACCCACGCAACGGTTTCTTGACTCTTAAGAAGAAATAATTAGGCTTAAAATCAAAACTCAAATCTACAAATAGAGTTGGCTCAGAGAAATCTGAGCCAACTTTTTGTGGTACAATAGATGAGTATGAATATCTATATTTCTGGAATATCTGGAACAGGTTTGGGGCCGCTAGCACTAATGGCAAGCGATGCTGGGCTTTTTGTCTCCGGTTCAGATTTGTCTGAAGGGGCAGTTTCTTCAGAATTACTTTCAAAAAATATCCCTGTAGAATTCGGGGTACAGAATGGAGATTTCTTACAAAAGATGTATGATTCTGGAAAAGTGGATTGGTTTGTCTACACTTCTGCGCTCCCGGCTGACCACCCAGAGTTACAGCTTGCTCAGAAATTAGGTGTTCGCATTTCTAAGCGTGATGAATTAATCGCTTATCTTGTAGATAAGTTAGGCCTAAAGATGGTGGCAGTGGCAGGAACCCACGGCAAAACTACTACTACTTCTATGATTGCCTGGGCAGCACTTAATCTGGGGCTTCCAATTTCCTATCTTATTGGCACTACTCTTCCATTCGCTGAAGCCGGTCACTACGATGCTAAATCTGAATTTTTGATTTACGAGGCGGATGAATATGATAGGAATTTTTTGCATTTTTCTCCATGGCTATCGGTTATCACTACAGTTTCCTATGATCATCCAGATATCTATCCAACAAAACTTGATTATATGCGGGCATTCTCCAAGTTCGAAGGGCAAAGTGAAAATGTAATTCGTGGCTCTAAGCTTGAAGGCGAAGCAGTTTCCCAGAATGCTATGGCGATTGACCTATCTGATAAATTCTCACTTGCAGGAGAGGCAAGACGTTATGATGCTAGTCTTGCGATGCAAGCTATTTTTGAAATGGTTGAAGAAATCGGCATGGAGGTCGCCTCAGATAATTTAATATCTGGTGGGAAGTCTTATGCGGAAAGAAAAATTGATGAAGCATTACTTATTGAAATTCTAAATGATTTTCCTGGCGTGGGCAGACGCTTTGAAAGAATCTCTGAGAATGTTTATTCTGACTATGGACATCATCCAGAAGAGATTGCTGCGACTTTAGAAGTTGCTCGCGAGGAGGCTTTGCGACTTGGTCTCTCTGGAGTAGTAGCGATCTATGAACCTCACCAAAATGTACGTCAACATGAGATTTTTGACGATTATAAAGATGTATTCTCGGCTGCCGACAAATTGTTTTGGCTACCGACCTATCTGGTGCGTGAAGATCCAGCGCTCAAAATAATTACCCCAGCAGAATTTATTGATTCCCTTTCTAATTCCGGTATAGGTGAGCCTGCAGAGCTCAATGATGAGCTCTCTAAGAGGCTAATCGAGTATAGAGACAAGGGTTATTTGATATTATTAATGACAGCAGGGCCAGCAGATGCCTGGCTCAGAAAGGTATTTCATGAAAAATGAAAATATTCCTTCCAAAAGAGATAGGAAGGTTTTAGCCAAAATTCCTAGAGAAACGCAATCAACGGATCCGGATGTAAGTGCGTCAAGAATCTTGAAATTTGCTGGCGTGGGTTTTATTGCAGCAGTCCTAGATTATGCAGTTTATGAAGTATGTGTGCTAACTTTTTTAAGTGGCTTTGATTTTAAACAACCACTTGCTATCGTGATTGCTGGAGCTGTTTCCACTGTTGCCGCATTCTTTCTGCACAGTAACATCACCTGGAAAGAACGCGACCCCGGAAAATTTGGAGTGATAAAATTCTTTATCTGGAATATTCTGATTATCGAAATTTTACGTCCCCAACTTACCGTCCTATTTGACTTGGAGTTTTTCCATAACTTCTATCAATTTGTTTACATGCTAGTTGGCTGGATACCACTATTTTCTTCTTATGTGTTTGTTAGCTCAACTACTAGCTATGTTCTAATTACGATTATTACGATGACGCTTAACTTTATCTTCTATGAGAGGTTTGTCTTTGGTAGCAAAAAGCAGGGGGAAAAGATAGATATGAAGAGCGTTAGGAAGTCCCGAGAAGAAAAGCAAGCTAAAAGCAAAACTAAAGATAACGGCAACTAGAAGCGGGTTTTTTGGAATCTTGATAGCAGCATAAATTGCTACCGCAAGTATGATGATGCAACCTAAGATCCCGAGCTCTAAGAGCAGGCTTACGTACTCGTTCTGAACAATTTCTTTTGGACCAATCTCTGCAGGATAGGCTTTGTTCATGGCGATACCAGCGGAGCCAAGACCAGTACCAATTAGGACATACTGAGGATTTTCTCTCCAAGTATTGAATGCTAGGGTGTTGAGGTTTAAACGAACGTCTGTGGACTCAGCAACATAACCAGAGAAATTTGATGATTCTGGAGCTGAAGTTTTTTCCGCTTCGGGAGATGAGTTTTCGTCTGATGTATTTTGCAAAGAGCTTTCTTTCTCCGTCTCGGTCTCTTTGTATTCTTCTGGTCGAATATCAATTACTCCTAGAGATAATTGATGTACAGCCTTAGAAACGCCAGACATAAAGGTATCATTAGTTGGACTGAGGCTTGCAAATATTCCATCAGCCGTAAGCGCAACTAGTAACCCAGCCAGCCCAATTATGATTGTGGATGCTAGACTTTTTAGAAATCCTTTGTATTTTTTCAGCCCACAGCTTACTGCCAAAACTACCATTCCGATACCAAATGAGAATATTGCTCCGCGCGATAACGTCAAGAATAAAGTTGCCGATAGAAAAAGCGTAAGTAGGATTAATAAGATTTTTTGCTTATGGTTTTTATAAGCACGAGCAAAAAGTAAGTAAAAGCTAAGCAAAACTGGCGCTAGCAAGAGGTTTCCCATAAACTGTGGTTCTATCGCAAAACCGTTTGGATGCGGGAAGCCAAATGATTCATATGTTCCACCCTTACATAGCATAGTGATACTTCTTGGCACTCCGGCAATATCTAGAACACACTGGATCCAACAAACTACCGCAACAATGGTCGCAGATAATAGTAATATTTTGATCAATTCCACTCTTAATTCTTTCGTCTCTTTAAGTAGAATAATAGATATTAAAACCGTAAACGTTAAAAGAAACAATATTCCAGAAGTTAAGATTGCTCGTAAATGGTTTTCCGACCAAATACTAGAGGCTAAGCAGAGAACCGGAATGATTAGTGAAATAATAAGCTTTTTTACGCCGTAATATCTGTAAATTTTACCAAGCTGCGGCATGGCAACAATTGCGAAAAGTATTAACCAAATTTCCGGTAGAGAAAACTCTAGATTCATATAGCTATTCTCTGCGATGGATATTACTGGATGATATGAGAAAAACAATACGGCAGGCAAAACATAGAGGAGATACCGACAAAGTTTGACTGAATAATTAACTAAGTTTTTCACGAATCTCCTTTTGCATTTTTTCTACAAAAATACTTTTATCAAATCTAGCGACTGATTCTATAATTTTTGATTTAGAGAACTTACTAGGGTCAAAACTCTCAAGCACTTTTGCAAGTGAGCCCACAGTTTGTTCTGCAAAAAGAGCTCCACTCAAATTTGGCTTAACATAGTCTAAAGCTCCACCCTCACCATAGGCAATAACTGGAAGCCCCAAAGACATTGCTTCAATCGGAGCAATACCAAAAGGCTCCAAACTTGGAAAAATATATGCGTCAGCTTTCTCAAGATGGATCTTTAGCTCATCCTGAGACATGTGTGGTAAAAACCGAATTAACGACGAATCTCCTGCTAGTTTTACCAGTTTTTTATGTTCTGGGCCATCGCCGATTACTGTGAGATTCTGATCTGCTTTTATGCAAGCAAGAATTGCTAAGTCTAAACGTTTCCAGTTGACTTGTCTTGAAGTTGTGATGTAATTGTATCGATTTTTTGCTTGACTTTTCGTAGGTTTCATTTTGTTATTTGTGGATAACTCTGTGGAAAACTTTTCTAGATCAACTGGCGGATAAATTATCTTTGCTTCCCTCTTATAATACTTTTTAATTTGCTCTTTGGCGTGCTCGGAAATAGTGATAAACTCGTCTGGACGCTGGGCTGCAGCAAAATCTTTTTTTCGCATAGGTTTTACAAATAGCTTTAAACCAATACGCGCTAATGGATTCAAGATACCAAAACCAGGGTTTTTGAGATATTCGTCATACATTTGCCAATAATACTGAGTAGGGACGTGGCAGTAACATAGATGCACACAATGATGTTCGGTTTGTTCGGAGTTCTTATTATTTTGTTCGGTTTTCTTGGTTTTAACCGCTTTTGCCTCTGCTCCAGTGACGGAAATAACTAGGTCATAGTCTGATAAATCTAAATGCGAAAAATAGTGTTGCCTCAAAGGGCTAATGAAACGCCTCAAGCAAGTTGGAAAAATTTGGAGCCAGCCAGTTCTAACATCTGCGTCTAAAAACCAGTCGATTCCCTTTTTGTTATATTTTGAAGTGTAGATGGGGGCTTCTGGATACATCTTATGGAGCGCTAGCAAGACGCTTTCTGCACCGCCAACCGTAGTGAGCCAATCACAGACTAGCGCAACTCGTGGCTTTTTAACATCGGTTGACGGCTCTTTTTGGCCCATTTACTTGGCGCCTTTCCCCGTAAATACCACTCCGATAGTACGAAGCAGAATACTAAAATCAAGTTTGAGTGACCAGTTCTGAACGTAATAAAGATCAAGGGCTCGACGCTCCTCAAAGCTAATATCACGGCGACCAGATACTTGAGCAAGACCAGTTAAGCCTGATTTGACAGACAAAAGAAGTGACCTATCGCCATAATCTCGAAGTTCACCTGGAACTAACGCACGTGGCCCAACTAAAGATATATCACCCCGAACCACATTAAAAAGCTGAGGCAATTCATCTAATGATGTAGCTCTCAGAATCTTGCCAATGCCTGTGATGCGTGGATCGTTGGGGAGAAAATCACCATTGTCTCGATATTTTTTAATTAATTCTGGTTTGCCCATTTTGGTGAATGCTTGTTCTGGAGAAAGCCCAGAATACTCTGGTTTCATAGAGCGAAATTTGAAGATTTTGACTTTTTGATTGTAACGAGAAAGACGATACTCACTGTAAAAAACTGGCGAATGGATATCTGATATTTTCACTGCGAGCCAAATAATTGCCATTGGAATTAATGCAATAATAAAAGCGAGCGTTCCGATGATAATATCAACTGCGCGTTTTATGAATCTCGCTCCGCCAATTAGCGGCGTGATTCGAACAGAAATTGCTGGTGTGTCACCAATAAGTTCTAAGTTACCCACGTGTGACGAGAAAGTTGATTCTGATGGAACAAAATAATAAAAGGTGTGATATTTGATGGCCTGGCTATAAACATACTCAGTCTGTTCATCATCGGTTTGAAAAATCACATCAGCATTAGACCACTTCAACGCCTCCTTCAAAGATGAAAAACGTTTGCCCTGGAACTCAATTGGAATATATTTTTTGTTAGCGACCACAGCAGAGAGAGTATAGCCGTCTTCTGGAAAATCCGCAAAATGATCTAGTAATCTTGCAGTGTTCATATTGTTGCCAATAACAATCGCGCGGAGCGTATCGTGATTTCTACGGACGAAATACGAATGTATAAGGTGAATAATTCCCCTTACTAAAACTAGCATGATAAAACAAAGAATTAGCGCGTAAACGGCAACGAGGCGGGTTGGGAAAATCTTTCCATCGGTGAAGTAGTTATATGAGATAAGTGCCATCGTACCGATAATAGCACCGGCGAATAACCGAGAGAGTTCTGGCATTCTGGAACGGTTCATGAAGACAGTTTTCTTGTAGACTCCCAAAATGGAGAGAATGACTATCCATGCTGGAATCGAAAATAAAATAAATGCTATAAAATTTTCTGGTTCTGCTTCAAAAAAATATGGTCTTTGATCGATATGGATACGGAAGAGATAGGCGAACAAAAATGCAGAAACAATTGCGACAATATCACCAATAATTAGACTAATCCTAAACTTAAGACCTGGGTCTTTTTTCATATATATATTATATCATTTTTTAGTGTTATAATAAAGGTATGAAAATATTAGTTACTGGTGGTACTGGATATATTGGGTCTCATACGGTCGTGGAACTTCTTTCTGCTGGGTACGAAGTGGAAATATTGGACAATTTATATAATAGTAAGGAATCGGTGCTTGACACCATATCTGAGTTGACCGGCGTGCGCCCTAAATTTTATAAAACCGACATTCTAGACGAAGAGCATCTTGCTGAAATTTTTAGTTCAACAAAATATGATGCGGTGATACACTTTGCAGGACTTAAGGCAGTTGCTGAGAGCGTTGAGCAACCACTAAAATATTATGAAAACAATGTTAAAGGTACAATCAACTTACTTAATGCAATGCTTAGTGCTGGTGTAAATAATATCATCTTCTCTTCCTCTGCAACGGTATATGGTAATCCTGGGGTCACTGCATATACTGAAGATTTGCCAACTGGCCAAAGTATTCCTAGTCCTTATGGCAAAACTAAATATATGATTGAAGAAATCCTAAAAGACCTCTGTAATTCAAACCCGGATTTCTCTGCGACAATTTTACGTTATTTTAATCCAGTTGGCGCTCACCAATCTGGATTGCTTGGTGAGGACCCAAATGGCAGACCGAATAATCTAATGCCTGTTGTAATGAAGGTGGCTAGCAGAGAGTATCCGGAGCTATCTATTTATGGCAACGATTATCCGACTAGTGACGGAACTTGTATTAGAGACTATATTCACGTAGTAGATCTTGCCAAAGGCCACCTCGCTGCGCTCGAACACATTAAGCCAGGTGTGAGTGTTTATAATTTAGGATCTGGAAAAGGAACTAGTGTGCTAGAAATGGTCGCAGCATTTGAAAAAGCAAGTGGCGAGAAATTGCCTTACAAAATTGCTCCGCGCAGGGCCGGGGATCTTGCAGAAATGTTCGCTGTCCCTGACAAAGCTCTAAAAAAACTGGGCTGGAAAACTGAACTTACGATTGACGATGCCATGAGAGATACGCTCAAATTTTTGCGCCACCATCAAAATTAACACTGTTGGCCGTTTAGCGAGTCTTAGCGTAAATTTTCCAAGCAAATTTAAAGAACTCTTTATTGACCATTACTGCATACATTGCTAGTTTATCACGTCTCTTTGCTACTGGGTTCTTAGTGATATCTTTCCTGTGTTCTCTCAAATATTTCACAATCTCCTGTTCTCTGCCGGCTTGTACTGGCGTAAGTTTCTTGCCGGTCATCTGTCTGAGAACACTAAAACGCGCATGACATCGCCTAAGATTAGTAGTGTTTTTAAGATATGGGTGAGATGCATCGATAGCGTCGCACATTTCATCGGTTAAAGTAATAATATCAAATTTCCGATCACTAAAATCACTACTTGATATCGAGTTATCTCTTTTTCTATAAACATATTTTGGTTCTGGGCCATATGCCACACGTGGACACTTTTCAACTAGTTTATAGGTAGTGCCTAGGTCCTCATGAACAGTACCTTCTGGGAACAAGACGTTCTCCCATAATTCCCTTTTATATAACTTTGCGTATGCTACTACAGTGAAGCCATCTTCTCTGAGCATTCGGCCAAGCGTTTCTTCTGTGCTCATCACCTTTTCCACATAGTCTTCACCGTAATTTATTTCTTTATTTTTAAGGGTAATTTCCCTAAGTGCACAGATCGACATATTTGACTGATATTTATTGCATAATGAAAAGAGATACTGAACATAATCTGGTGATACATAGTCATCTGAATCGACAAACGTAAAATAAGCACCAGTCGATTCTTTAATTCCGCGATTTCTGGCGGCTGATAAGCCTTGGTTCTCTTGATGCACAACCTTAACTCTGGAATCTGTCCTGGCAAAGGCATCGCAATCAGCACCGCTACCGTCGGTAGAGCCATCATCAATCAAGATGATTTCCATTTTAGGATAACTTTGACGGAGAATAGACTCTATGCAATCCCTAATGTAGGGTTTAACATTATAAACTGGAATTATTACCGAAATTAGTGGAGTTTCCATATATCTTATTATACATTATTATGGTATAATTAACCTATGAGTTTTCCCCTTTTTGGAAAGAAAAATAGGATCTTGCTAAAAGAGTTAGTAAAGACAGATTTTAAGTTACGCTACCAGGGTTCGGTTCTTGGTTATTTGTGGGCAGTAATCAAACCTCTTTTGATGTTTGCAATTCTCTATGTTGTATTTGCAAAAGTTTTGAGATTTGGTGATGCAATACCGCACTACCCGGTATACCTTCTTACTGGTACAGTGCTTTGGAATTTCTTTACTGAGTGCACACAGCAGGGTATTCACTCTATTGAACAGCGTGGAGAACTCCTAAGAAAAATCAGCTTTCCAAAATACATCGTGGTTGTTTCTGCTACTAGTACAGCGGTAATCAACGTGCTTATCAATCTTTGCGTTGTGGTGGTCTTCACACTTATAAATGGAGTGATGCCTTCCCTCTCGTGGCTGATGATTGTACCACTACTGCTTGAACTCTATGTTTTTGCGCTAGGCATCTCTTTGTTACTTAGCTCAATTAATATTAAGTATCGCGATGTAGGGAACATTTGGGACGTGTTAATGCAGGCTATGTTTTACGCTGTTCCGATTATTTATCCGCTCTCGATGGTGACAGACACATCTATACTAATCGGTAAAATTATGATGTTAAATCCTGTTGCTCAGATTATTCAGGACTTGCGAGAAAACCTTATTACGAATGCTACCATTACTGGTTGGGAGTTGTCTGGACCGGTTTGGGGACTGATATCTGTTGGTATAGTAGTAGTAGTATTCATTATTTCAGTACTGTTCTTTAAAAAGCGTTCTAAATACTTTGCGGAGGAACTCTAATGAAAATGAATTGGTCAGAAAAATATCTAAAAAGAATGAAAAATGAAGTCGTAAGGCGAAGTGAGAATGAGGATATTGCTATTTCTGTCGATGGACTATACAAAAGTTTTAAGTTACCTACTGAAAAATCTTGGGGATTGAAGCAGGCAATTTTCAACCGCTTACGTGGGGTAAAAGGCTACAAAAAACAAGAGGTACTCAAAGGCATTACCTTCAATATCAAAAAGGGGGAATTTTTAGGTATCGTTGGTAGGAATGGTAGTGGTAAATCCACCCTCCTTAAAATTCTCTCTGAAATATATCTACCAGATAAAGGTTCAGTAAAAGTAAACGGAACACTCGTACCATTTATTGAACTCGGCGTTGGCTTTAATCCAGAATTAACTGGGCGAGAAAATGTTTACTTAAACGGCGCTCTACTCGGTTTTTCAAATAAAGAAATGGATGAGATGTACGATGAAATTGTACGTTTCGCAGAACTTGATCAATTTATGGATCAGAAGCTTAAAAATTATTCTTCTGGTATGCAAGTTCGTCTGGCTTTCTCGATTGCAATTCGTGCACGTGGCGATATCCTGGTTCTAGACGAAGTGCTAGCTGTTGGTGATGCTGCTTTCCAGGAAAAATGTAACGACTATTTCAAGAGTTTACATGGCAAGCAAACAGTGGTATTAGTTACCCATAGTATGGAAAACGTTGAGAGATTTTGCGACCGTGCAATTCTAATTGAAGATGGTAAAATTGCTTGTGATGGCAAGCCAAACAAAGTCACCAAAGAATATATGAAGCTTTGGAGCTAAAACAACTTCCCTATTATTTTTTGCGATATTTTTTGAATGATAACAAAAAGATACTTGGTGGATACTTGAGAATACCCTGCAGGGTTTTCCAATGTTCTTTGGGAAAGTATTTCTTTTTAAGTTTACCGCGATCGTCTGCATCATGGAATTCAGCTCTTGTGCGAAGGATAAACGGTTCGAGGTTTTTGTCTTCTAGCCGTAGCATATTCAAAAAGTAGCTAGCGAACTTAACTGCTTCAAAAATATTTCCATACGTATCCCAAATCCCTCGAGCCTTAAGAAATTTTTCGGTTTCAGCGTATTCTAGATTAACCAAATACATTTCGTCAGATTTAACAATAGAGTTATTTTCTTGGTGGTGAATGTATGCTTTATTCGTTAAAACCAGTTTGTCGGTACTGGCTAAAAGTTTAAAGTTGTAACTAGCGTCTTGAGGTTTACTACTTAGTGAATTAATAAAGGATAGTTGTTTTCCCAGTATAAATTCCCTTTTATATAAACCGCATCCTAAAATTGGCGGTTGATAAAAAATACTGGTATCTTCCTCTGGGTCTTTAAGTTTATCCGCGTCTTCAGCAAGAAATGACTCGTGCAATCTGTCTGTGTCATTTAGGAACTCGTAGTAATTACTGCGAACAACATCAGCATCGTGTTTTTTGGCAAGTGCAAAAAGCTCAATATACATTTCTGGATCGACAAAATCATTTACACTAATAATGTTTATGTATTCCCCTCTGGAAACTTTAACACCGGCGTTCATAATTACACCATAATCTGTCATTTTAGTGCGGACCACCCTAATGCGGGAATCCTTCTTCGCAAAATCGCTTAAAATTGAAAGTTGGTTTCGATATGCTTCTGTTTCATTTTCTGGTACAACAACAAGACATAGCACTTCCATATCGTCCAAAATCTGATTGCTGAGGCTTTTAAGGCATCGCAGTAGCTCACTATCGGAATCTTTAACCACCAAAAGTACAGAAACTCGAACTGAGTTTTCAAAGTTTCTTTCTAGCTCAGTATTATTTTCCTCGACCTCGCTTGCCATTTTTGCTCCAAATAGATCTTACTGCAATTCTGCTAGATAGCGGGATAGTGCATCCTGCCAAGTTGGCAGAGGCTCAAAGCCGTTTTCTACTAATTTTGATTTATCGAGTCGTGAGTTAAATGGACGCTTAGCAACGGAGGCCCCATATTCAGCCGTGGTTACTGGAATAACTTTGGAATTTATTTTAGCTTGCTTAAATATTTCTTTCGTAAAATCTGCCCACGAAATATAGCCACCCTCATTAGTCGCGTGATAAAAGCCATATTTATCAGTTAAAATCATATCGACAAGAAGTCTTGAAAGATCTGGAGTGTATGTTGGTGTTCCGATTTGATCATCAACTACGCGAACTTCATCATGATTTCTCCCTACCTCAAGCATAGTTTTGACAAAATTTTTACCATTTTTACCAAATACCCAAGCAATGCGAACAATAAAATATTTATCGGTATTTTCCGTGACTGCTTTTTCGCCGTCTAATTTCGACTGCCCGTACACATTGAGTGGAGCGTAATTTTTGTCATCTGGTTGCCATGGTCTTTCGCCCTGACCGTCAAAAACGTAATCGGTAGAGATGTAAACTATCGTTGCGTCAATTTTGTTACAGGCCTTTGCTAAGTTTTCTGTTCCTTCGACATTTACCTTTCGAACCGCCTCAAGATTAGCTGGGTCCTCAGCAGCGTCGACATTGGTCCAAGCTGCACAATGAATTACGGCATCTGGATGGTAGTCGGAAATAGTTTTCTCTACCGCTTCTTGATCGGTGATATCAAGCGTAGTCGTTTTAAACTCATAGTTTTCTCCACCTTGGCGATCGGCGCCAAGACAGTCAATTCCTCGTTTCTCTAATTCGAGCATAGTGTCGTGGCCAAGTTGACCAGAAGTGCCAGTAACTAAAACTTTCATCTAGTTTTCCTCCCTATAAGTTCCGTTCAAGATGTCCTGCCACCAGTCTTTGTTCTCGACATACCATTTGATTGTCTTTTTGATGCCATCTTCAAATTTTGTCTCAGGAAGCCACCCAAGCTCATTATGAATGAATGTTGGGTCGATAGCGTAGCGCCTGTCGTGCCCCTTCCTATCTTCGACAAATTCTATTAGACTCTCTGGCTTTCCTAGTTCTTTACAAATTAGTTTGACAATATCGATATTAGCCATTTCGTTGTGGCCGCCAACATTATAGATTTCACCAATTTTACCATTGTGGATAATCAAATCTATTGCACGACAATGGTCTTCTACGTACAACCAGTCACGTACATTTTTACCGTCACCATAAACTGGTAGGGGCTTATCATTTAGAGCATTAATGATTGTGAGAGGAATTAATTTTTCTGGGAAGTGATAAGGGCCATAATTATTGGAACAGCGAGAAATAGTGGCTGGGAAATTATAAGTTCTGTGGTATGCCATTACAAGCATGTCAGCGCCAGCTTTAGATGCACTGTAAGGACTACTTGCATGAAGTGGTGTTTTTTCGGTGAAGAATAAATCTGGACGGTCTAAAGGTAAATCACCATAAACCTCATCGGTAGAAACTTGGTGGTAGCGTGGAATGTTCAATTCACGACACACTTCCATCAAGGTCTGTGTTCCCTCAACGTTGGTTTTGATGAAAATTACTGGACCGGTAATTGAGCGATCGACATGAGATTCGGCAGCAAAATTTACTACGATATCTGGCTTTTCCTCAGTGAATAGTTGTTTGACAGCTTCTTTATCGCAGATATTAACTTTGGCAAAACGGAAATTTGGATTTTCTTTTGCTTTATTCAATGTGTGAACATTGCCGGCATAAGTTAAGCAATCCAAACAAATGATACGATAGTCTGGATATTTGTTTAGCATGTAATAGACAAAGTTTGAGCCAATAAACCCTGCTCCACCAGTTACAACTACAGTCTTTCCCATTTAGTTTTCTCCTTTAAATTTTATATTTGCTTCTTTTAGGCTTGGGTGCTTTTGGTCCTTCTCGCTTAGAGTGTAATCTACGTCTATTTCTGGCCAATTAATTTTGATGTCTTCATCATTATACATAATGCCACCCTCTTCTTCTGGGTGATATAAATCATCGCACTTGTAAGCGAATTCAGCGTTATCTGACAAAACTAGAAAACCGTGCGCAAAACCACGAGGAATCATTAGCTGTTTTTTATTCTCCTCGGATAATCTTTCGCCAACCCACTGTCCATAAGTTGGGCTGTTTTCACGCAAATCTACGGCAACATCGAAAACCTCACCTTTTAAAACACGAACTAGTTTAGCCTGAGGGTGGATTTTTTGAAAATGCAATCCTCTTAACACACCTTTTTTGGAGCTGGACTGGTTATCCTGAACAAAGGTATAATTAAGACCCGCTTCTTTAAAATCTTTGTCACTGTAAGTCTCCATGAAATACCCACGATCATCGCCAAAAACTTTTGGCGTGATGATATATACGCCTTCGATCTTAGTTTTCTCAAAAGTAAACGCCATCTTTTCCTTTCTGTTTTTAGATATCTTTAATTTTTCTTTCAGCAGCTTGTTTTAGATGCTGGCCATAGCTTGACTTGCCATATTTATTGGCAGATTCTAGGAGTTCTTCTTTAGTAATCCAACCGTTTTTATAAGCAATCTCTTCCGGAGCGGATATTTCTACCCCTTGACGCTTCTGAATAACTCTAACGAAGTCCGATGCATCGGCTAGAGAATCCATCGTGCCAGTGTCAAGCCAAGCAAAACCGCGCCCTAAGACCTGCACGTCAAGGTTGTTTTCATTCAAGTATATTTCATTAAGTGAGGTGATTTCTAACTCTCCACGCGCTGATGGGGTGATGGTTTTTGCCTTTTCTGATACACCAGCTGGATAGAAATAAAGGCCAGTAACTGCATAATTACTCTTTGGTTGTTCTGGTTTTTCCTCAATTGATAGTGCATGCCAGTTATCGTCAAATTCTACAACGCCGAAACGTTCTGGATCATTGACATAGTAGCCGAAAACGGTTGCACGTCCTTGTTCTGCATTTTCCACTGATTGTCTCAAGGAGCTTACAAAACCATGTCCATAGAAAATATTGTCACCCAAAATCATGGCACATGGCTCATCGCCTATAAACTCTTCGCCAAGAGTGAATGCTTGCGCAAGACCATCTGGTGAAGGCTGAACCTTGTATGAAAGTCTAATTCCCATCTTGGAGCCATCGCCTAAAAGTCTTTCAAAATTTGGTAGATCTGCCGGAGTAGAAATAATAAGAATTTCGCGAATACCAGCAAGCATTAATGTGGCAAGTGGGTAATAAATCATTGGCTTATCATAAACTGGCAACATTTGCTTTGATGTGGCTAAAGTAAGTGGGTAAAGCCTTGTTCCTGAGCCGCCCGCTAGAATAATTCCTTTCATGAAAAACTCCTGTTAGATATAGATATATTTTAGCATATCTTGAGGAGATTTACCACATTTGCAAAAAGACCGCTCGTACCATATAATTAATGATAATAAAAGAGGTCATATGAAAGAAAAGTTAAAAACTATTTGGAAAAAGTCAATACCATACTTGTTATTAGCAATCGTGGCATTGATTTCAATGTCAATTTTCATTGATAAGGAATATATTCAGGGGCACGATTTTTATTATCATGCTGCGACCGTAGAGGGGATGGCAAATGGAAATGTGTCTGACATCTTTACAGGTAAAATATATGGTGTTCTTTCAAATGAATTAGGGAATGGTGAAGGACTCTTTTACCCACAGTTATCTCACATGGGCGCGGCTTTAATATTCAAAGTTGTAAATAGACTAGGCATTGGAGGAGTATATCTTGCTATGCGAATAGCCTATTTCTTAATAATTTTCCTCGCTGGCCTGTTTATGAGGAAATTTGTTCTTCTTATCACAAAAAACAAAAAAGCCGCAATGGCTTCAGCTATCTTCTATATGACCTTCCCCTATTTTCTTATTGACGTAATAGTTCGGGGTGCAATGGCAGAAGCAACGTTCTTTATCTTTATGCCAATTGTTTTAATCGGGCTATACCACTTACTACACGATGACTATAGAAGATTCCTATTATATTTCACTATTGGGTGTATCGGCATGGTACATTCACACCTGGTAATGACACTGTTCTTTGTTGGTTTAACTATTATCGGATTCCTGCCGAGCATTAAGCCTTTCTTTAAGAAAAAACGTATATTATTCTTCCTCCTAAGCGCATTAATGACAGCACTTATAAGTCTACCCTTTCTTCTTCCAATGTTGGAAAATAAATCCCATACGGAATATAGGGTTTTTGAGGAAAATTTTATGGCGAATATCAATGGTGTGGAAATGTGGCGTGTGCCAGTAAGCCAGTATTTCTCTATGGATGGTATTATCCTTAATGTCCCAATTATTATAACGTTTATAGGGCTTATCGCAATAATATATGCAATTTTTAATTACAGGAAAATACGAACAAAAGATAATAGAAGTTTTCTGATTTTCTCCATCGTACTCACTATTATTAGTTTCTTCTGCACTACTACACTTTTTTCCTGGAGAGGGTTGCCAAATACACTGCTATTATTACAATTCCCGTGGAGATTACTAACCTTCGTTGGTCTCGGCTCAGCCATCGTCATCGGACTTGTAACAGCAAGGTTCAAAGGCACAAACGTGGATACCGTCATTGCGATTATTGTGGCTATTTCTGGACTGTTTGGATTATCCAGAGTCAATACTTTCGCACAGAATAATCTAAATGTTGCTGCACCTGCTGGAGAGCTTCATCATACTTCCTCCATCATTATTGATTATCTGCCTACTGTAAATCCGGCAACGCACACAAATACGTATATTAACGACTATCCATCACACGAAGTTAAGGCTAACGATGAAAACGTTCAGATAGCTATTCAGTCCAATCGCGTTCCTGATATGAGCTTTAACGTTTCTAATGTAACGAAAGAAACTATATTAACATTGCCACGCATCTATTATTTAGGCTACAATATAGAAGCCGAATACCTGGATGACTCTAAGGAATCTCTGCCATACCTAATGTCTGAATATGGATTTATCAACATCACCATCAGCAGAGACGCCAAGATCGTCGTCACTTATCCTGGTACAAAAATTCAGCGTGTGTCATATTGGGTAGCTGGAATAACGGTACTATTCTTCGCCGGTCTCTGCATTTATATGTACAAGAAAGAAAAGAAAAACTAAACCATATAGTGAGCAATTATCGTAATCGCAGCATAAATATTTATTGCTGTAACTACGGAAAAAACATATGGAGAAAAATCTTTTTTGGTGCTATCTTTTAGAGGGTTCAATAGAAATAGAATTGGCAAAGCTAATGGTATAAAATACCTTCCTTGGATTCCCTCGATAATTGGATTGCCAACCGCCGTCCACTGAACGTATATGCTCGTGAATATTAGGCCGATACAAATAATTGAAATAATACCAATAACGGTCTTTTGTTTTATGGACAAATCAATAGCCTTTCGGCTCTCCTTCATATAAGTATAGAAGATGAAGAAGGCCAAAAATAAAATGTATGGTTCAGCCAAACCTATATTGAAATGGGCAAGGTTGGAACCGAAGAAGGAAAAGAAGTAGAAGATGCCCTGGTCAACAATTGAAGTGCCAACAATCATCAAATATCTAATTGGGTTAGATAAAATAAATTTTACCTGTTCACCAGAATTAACTCCTTCCCTAAATTGCACAAGAAAGCCTGCAGATATTGCTAACCACATCAGATTCACAGCCACTATAGCTAATAATGCCAAACCGATTTTGAGGGCTCTTTCCCTCTTGCCTTTAAAGCACTCTTTCGGCAGAAGAAGCAATAAGAAAATCAGCGGTAGATAGACAATCTTGCTCATCGAGACAACGAATGCTAAAGCTATTGTTGTAATATATTCCTTAGTACTTAATATCTTTCGACTCTTGATTTTGTCTAGGACAACAGCAAATAGAGCGATTGCCGATATATTGGTAATGGCGTCGGCCTGGCAGGATGACGCTGCCTGCATGGAAATCGGCAAAAATAGTACTAGTAGCAGGACATTTTTTCCAAATGGAAGTTTTTTGATTGCGAAATAACCGATTATAATCCAAAAAACTAGATTAGAGATTCGCGCAAGGTAAAAAATGATAATCATTGGAAGGTGCAGGACTCTACCGACTAAAATCCCTGTGGCTTGAGGGACGTACACAATTGGAGAATAAAGGGCAGTGTTTCCAAAATTCTGAAATACTTCGCTTGCCGGTTGACTAGATTCTGCAACTATGTTCGGCATATCACTGTATCTCATTGCACCTGGCTCGACTCTAAAAATCTCATTTATGGAGTTAGGAAGATAGTTTCCCCCCTCGCCATCAGCGCTTTCCCGTGCTGATATGAATTTTCCTTCAGAGACTTCGTATGCTCGTCTGAAATGATTAGGTTCATCTGGTGCTACTCCTGGCGGCATAGCAAAAACATATACCAAACCAATAACTATTGAGAAAACAAGAAATAGTCGGTGATGCTGCCATCCTTTTTTCTGTTTAAGATAAAACCCTAAAATAAAAAGTATTAACTGTAGAATTAGGAATATTGATAAGAATAATACTTTCCATCCACCGATTGTGCTACGCAATCTTAATGTGAAAAAACAATTAATTATAAAAAGTATAAGACAGAATAATAAATACTTGTAATTATTTTTTATAAATGAAGAAATATTCTTTGCCATAATTAATTATCCTTTATTTTCCATTTTTTAGCAAGCTCTGCTTCAATCGACCTAATCCGCTTAATAGTTTCGTCCGAAAGCGAAAGCGTTTTTATTGCATAATTATGAATACTTTGCATTTCTTGATAGCGTTTTTGAAAATCTGTATCACTTGTGACGCTTCCAGAGTGTACACGATGGACGTTTAGTGTTTTATTACAATATGCTATTTTACCAGTAGTCGCCACTTTTAGATAGAAAAACCAATCTCCGCAGAGTTGATATTTCATCGATTTATCAAGATAGGAAACAAGTTGTGATTGATTTTTAAAAACCGCTGCGGAAACATTTGGAATGGAATTATAAACTGCTAGATTTCTGTTTATTTCAGTTATTCCATCCACTGTATAGCTACCTAAGTTATGCCTCCTGCGAAAAACATCCTTAATTCGACGTAAGTTGTCTTTTAATAGAGTCTTTCCTGACTCGTCTACAATTTTTGAATTACAGTAAGATAAGACTACTTTATCATCAGAAAATGGGAACATTACTTTTTCAAGAAAATGTGAGCTCGCTCCGTCATCTAACTCGCAAATCCAAATGTAATCTGAGTTAGCAAGCTCTATTCCCTTTTGCCATTGAGAAAAAACGTTCCCTGAATTCTTCTTATTGAAGTCGATAACAACATTTATATTCGGATTATCTTTCCTGATTATTGCGACCTCATTATTTATTATTTCTCGACTACCATCCGTCGAAGCATCATCTAAAATGATTATCTCTGAGACTGGATAGGTTTGGTCTAAGACTTCTCTAATTCTAGAACGGATATACTTTGCATAATTATAGTTTGGTAAAATTACTGAAACGCTTTTATTTCTCGGCATAGTAGTCATAGACCTTTTCTATTTGCTTTAAATTATTTTCTGGAGAGTAGTTTTCTATACTTGATTGAAAAGCACTCGATGCAATCCTATCCTTAAGCTCACTGTCATTGTACAAATTCGTAATTGTATCATACCATTGTCCTGGTTTACAGAGGAATCCAGTTTTATTGTTGACTATTGCTCTACTGAAAGAATATGAAGGGCTAGCTACGGTTGGAGTCTTAACGAGACCTGCTTCAAAAAATTTAAGCTCTGACTTACAGTTGGCAAAAATGTTTTCCGCAAGCGGAGCAATATTAACGTCAACTTCCGATTGGAGTTTTTCTAAGGTGAGAAAATCCACCATTGGACGGCAGATTATCTGTCCTTTTTCTATATATTTTTTTGCTGTTTTCGGAAGATCTAACATACCGACAATAATCAGCTTAAAGTTTTGATTATCTTCCAAAAGTTGTAGTATTTCCGGATACACCACCTCGAAGTCAGTTAAATGAGTATGTGAACCACTAAAATATCCTATACGAAAATCGCTATTATTCTGTTTTTCTATTGATTGAGCCAACTTAATCTGTTCATTATTCAAAAAGTTTTTGATGACTTTATATGGTTTTCCGCCATGGGATTGTGATAATATTTTTCCCAAATAATCGTTGGTTACGATAAATCCGTCTGCGAGGTAAGAAATTAATTCATAGTGTGCACAAGTATTTATCCAATATTCCTGATCGACAAAATCTGGGGAAACAACGTTGAACATGTCTTTAATATACTTTGTGCCACATATACAGTCATCCAAATCCTGCAGGATGGTTATATTATTGTTTTTTGCAGCTATTGCAAGTCTATCAAATTCAGGAGACCATCTCGTAATCCTCCCAAAGATTAGAATATCAATTTCTGGAATTAATTCAAAGACTGTGCTAATTTCCTCTAGGAAAAAATATATGAGTTGCCATTTTTTACTGTTTTTAGTCGCTTGGTAGATATTATATCCTCGGTAACGAAAAGAAGAGGCTTTGTCCTGTTCTGGATAGAGTATTATTGCTATTTTTTTGTGAGCCGCTTTTGCCTGCTTTAGCTCTTTTATTCTCTCTTCTAACAAAATATTCCACGGTTCAGGATTAATGTTTTCCATCTTTTATCCACTCCTTTAATTTTTTTAGCTCCTTTTCCGTAAAGAATATATCGTTTTTCGTAATACTCAATCGATACGTCTTCCCTGAAACTCTCTCGCTAGCATCCGTATAAAAGCTGTAATCTTCTGGTATATCTATTTTTTTAGATTTGAGGGTTTCGCAATATATTCTTGGATTTGGAAGCTCGTTTCTTGATATGATCCTGATGGCGAAGTTATGTGCGTTTGCAAACTCAGTCCCGACAATAAGTAAATCAAGCTTCTCCTGCTCTGCTAATGCCTCTTTGTTAAATTTACTGTACACAAGGTTGATACGTCTTGGGCCATCGTTAATAAAGATGGTAGCAATCGGAGCATCGGCGGTAATGCTATTGGCGTGCGTTGCATTGTAAAGCTTTTCGGTCTCTTTTAGCTTTTTATTATTTTTTGAAACATCACGAATAGATCTACCGAGACTATATAGTCCAGAAAAATGCGCCTTAATTTGTTTCTTCAACATACTATTATTATAGCATACAGGTGTGCGTTTAGGTGTGTTACACCTTCTTATCTATCCTATCTAAAAGATAGCCGTCCGTAGTCTTTTTGGTAAGATTCGGATTGTAAAACATATCCCTATCTATCCTTTTTCCCCACTTGTTGTACATATAATCTTGTTCCGCATCAAAGCGAATCTTCTTCTCCCCATAAGTATCTGCTCCTCTCGATTTAGATTCATGGTGGTATAACTCAATATTAGCTAAGCATACGTTATAATATCCTTTCTCAAGTAGCTTGATATTGAAGTCTACGTCGTTGTATGCAACCTTAAGTTTTTCCTCCAGTCCTCCTACTTCGTTCCATTTTTCCCGTGAAACCATTAAACAAGCTCCTGTCACAGCACTAAAATCTTGCGGGATAGCAAGCTGACCAGCCCATGCGATGTCTTCCCTTTTCCTTCCAAGATGTATATGAGATGCTACTCCAATCCCAAGAACTATCCCTGCATGCTGTACAGTGTTATTTGGATAGAGTAACTTTGCCCCTACTGCGCCTATGTGTTTTTGGGATGCATAGCCCAACATTATAGTTAGCCATTCTGGAGTAATGACTTCAACATCGTTGTTAAGCAAAACAATATAGTCGGATTTAGTTTTCTTGACAGCATAATTATTAATTTTGGAATAGTTGAACTCAAAATTGGCATCAATCACTCTAAAATTTTGGTACTTTTTCTTATATTTATCGAACAAATTGAAGGTCGCCTTTTCTTTACTATTATTATTTACTACGACTACTTCATAGTTTTTGTATGTAGTTTTTTCATAAATTGATTTAAGGCACACTTCGGTTATTTTGGCCAAATCTTTGGTTGGAATAATGATTGTAACCTTTGGATTTTTTTCTACTGCGTATTCTATCCAGTAATATGGACAGTTCTTAGCAATATGGACTTTTCCCTCAATTTTTCTTCTTTTTAACGCATCCTCCAAGGCCTTCTTTCCTCTCTCTAGAGCATAGTTCTTCTTGTCGATATTCTTGGCAGTTGAACCATCCGCCATTCGCCAATGATATAAAATCTTTGGAATATGATAAACACGATTAGTTTTTTCAAAAAACCTAAGATAAAGATCGTAATCTTGTGCTCCTTCAAACCCCACACGAAAACCACCTATTTTTTCGACTATTGATCTTCTCAATACTCCGAGGTGGGAAATATAATTGACACTCATAAACGTGTCAGGAGCAAAATCGGGCTTAAAGTTTGGAAAACAAAATATACCTTCCTCATCAATCTTATCTTCATCGGTATAGACCATATCTATTTTCTTGTCTTTATTTAGTACCCTTACGACTTCATATAGAGCATTTTCCGGTAAAGTGTCATCGTTATCCACAAGAGCGACAAACTCTCCACTAGCGAGTTTTAGGGCGTCGTTAGAAGCTTTAGAGATGTGCCCATTTTTCTTACGATATACTATTTTAACCTTGGGATTCTTCTCATATTCTTTCAAAATGGCGATGGTCTCTTTGGATGTAGAAGCATCATCCGCTATACAGATTTCAAAATTTTTGTAGGTTTGAGATAGTACAGAATCTAAACACTCCCTAAGAAAGGTTGGTTCTGCATTGTATACTGGGATTATTACTGAAATAAGTGGTTTATATTTGAAAGAGCTCAGAGTTTCTTTCGATTGTCTTTCCGCCTGTTGATAAAGCCATTTATTATATTCTCGCTTTTTCATTGGGTCATAAAAAAGTTCAGATGGTCGCATGCCCAAAAGGAGCTTGATATATTTTCCCCATAATCTTGGCGGTATCAAAAGATGATATTTTTTCCAGGCTGATTTCGTTCCACGATACAATGTTACGCCAAAATTTACTACTCTATCTTTCATATACCAATTTATTATATCATACTAGCTGGTTGTTTTTGGCGTCAATACCCATTTTTGAGCTTTCGTGCCATTACTCTCCCAAACTTGGACATTGTCGCCATTCTTCGCGATACCACCAGAAAGGTCAAGGACAACTGCTCCGCAGGCGGAAGAAATACGGTATGTATTATCACTATTTTTCTTGAAATACCATTTTTGTGCGCAAGTAGAGTTACTTGCGTATAGTTGGATATTTGTGTTCGATTTTGCCACCCCACCGGAAATATCTAGCACACGTCCTGTCTTTGGGTTTTTTATCGTGTATGTCTCATCTTTGTTCTTTGAAATATTCCAATCTTGAGCCTCCGTGCCATTCTTAGACCAAACCTGAATGTTTGTCCCATTTTTCGCTGCGGCTGTTCCATTGGTAATGTCTATAACGAAATTTTGATTTACTGAAGAAGAAATAATGTAATTTCCCTCGGCAACACTGTCGTATGCTGCTGTCGGAATCCATACTTGAGCGTTTGAACCATTTGCAGTATAAATCTGCAGTTTTCGTCGTGATGTACTTACAAGTCCACCAGACACATCAATGGCCTTCTTTGTACAGGCCGACAAGAATTTGTATCCACTACCACTCTTTTCTACAATCCATTTCTGCGCACATGTCCCGTTATAATCATACAGCTGCAGTGGCGTACCATCATCTTTTCTACCACCGGATACGTCAACTACTCTTCCAGACGTGGCATTTCTAATTATGTAAAGACCATCAGCAGTTCTAGCCACTTTGTAAATCTGACCCCTATCATAATTAGCATCATAAATTTGGAGTTTGGTACCGTTATTAACCAAACCACCTTCAGCGTCTAGTACTTTTCCCCCAGTTGTTTTCAGGACATATGTATTATTACTTATTGGAGCTGCTGATAAATCTCTCACGACTAACCTCTGTGCGTTTGAAGCATTGGTGCTATACATCTGCAATCTTACTCCAGCAGTTCCCGTTTTTGCATCCGGAATATCAATTGACTTATTAGAACAGACAGACTTAATATTGTAGTTATCTCCGTTTACTTCGAAGTACCATTTTTGAGCGCATGAATCATTAAATGTATAAAGTTGCACGCTAGCGCCATTTGCAACACTACCACCAGCAACGTCTAGCACCAAATTAGATGCAATGTGTCTTATAATATAAAAATCTCCTGTTCTTTCAAAACGATATTCCGCTGCCGTTTTGGAAAGAGCAAGCTTGGCTCCTTGAGCATTAGATTCTGGAGTTATATATAGTCCGGCCTGAGAAGTGATAGCGAACTTGTCGCTTTCGGGAAGAAAACTACTAGAGACGCTGATATGTGTGTCACCAAACCACCTAGTGTAGTAGTAATAGAAGTTTGCGTTGCCATATGCTCCACAGCTTACAACTGTTCCTGGGTTACTATTAAGGACTGCTGCATTTGGCTGATAAGGAGTATATTGATATAAAGCTGAGGTTGCACGATTTTGGACATTAACAGTGGAACTGCCACAAGCTCCGTTAGGATTATATTTAATGGTATTATTTCCTACTGGGTAATATTTGGAGCCATGATCTAATATATATCTGAATAATTCTGCTGCATTTCTAACTTGATTCTTAAAACCGTAGTATTTCGAATCGCAGGCAGCGGTATCAGGACAACCATAGCCCGTGGCAGAACGATACTGAAGGTCGGAATTTGGCCATGTATCGGTCACTAGCCCCTGCTCCTTCTCCAATAGGACAATTATCACCTTAGGATTAATGCGATAATCTTGCGCAGCTTGCCAAATAATGTGTGCCGCTGATTCTCCATTAAAGCTTTCGTCGGCCATACAGACAAAGTGTCCGTTAACAATGTGATATGTATGATTAGAATAAGTCCTTGCTTTAGCAACATTAGTGTCGTTACATGAATTTTTAGATTTAAGAAATTTTTGGATATCTGCTTCGGACATAGAACTAAAATCGCTCATTACATAATCCGTAATAATGTTCCCTGCCTGGAATCCATTATAGGCGGCATTCACGGCAAAGGAGCCGGTCATATTCTTGAATGCCAGAAAAGCAAGTGTAGCCACCATTCCAAAAACAAAGACTAGGAAAAGTTTGTTTGGAAATGTTAGTCTTCGCTTCATTAAATACTAACCTCCCCGGTGATAATACCTTTCTTGCCACTTGCTGTCACCTCGATACTAATGGTATATCTTCCAGAGCTTATGCCAGAAGCAGGTGTGGAATAAGTACAGAAACTGGTGGTTGGACCAGCAGCCGTTGCTACACTAGAGGTAATAACAGCGTCAGCGTTACCTGAAATGGTGAACTTGCAATTTCCTGAACCTCCAAGCTCTTGATCTAAAGTAGCCGTTATAGTGAAGTACCCTTCTGATATCCCTGCAAAATTGACGACGCCCGTAATATTTTCTAGTTCATTGGGGTCTTCCCCTTCATACGGAGCGACAGATGCTTTCTCCTCTTCGCGCATTTCCGTGTTCTGTTTTTCTTCTTTAGGCGCGGAGTTTTTATCTTCGTCTTTTTCAGTCGTCTTGTCTTTCTCGTTGATAGATTTTTCCTGCTCTTTATTACCGCTATTTTGGAAGATTCGATCGCGGTTAATGAATACTAAACCACCTATGGTAGCAATAGCAGCAATGATAATAATAGCTGTGATTATCAGACCTGTGTGTTTCTTTTTTTGTGGGACGCTTGGTTTGCGATTCACGACGTTTGTTTTTTGTACCATATCGCTATAATTTTATCATATTAAGCCTTTTATGGCAAGATGTATACGCTTTTTTTAAGAAAATTTCAAGCTTTAAACAACCCTAGATGCTTTTTCCCATCATAAATCATTGTCGGAATGCCTTTAGGCTTGATTTCGTTATTAACAATGTTCACATTTTTATTTAGCTCATCGGTAATCTCATCACTCATTACTAGCCTACGGACTTCACTCAGGTCATCACTTTCCATGCCCCATTCTTTAAGCCATTTATCCAACAAGTCTTTTGCCTCTTCCTCAGTCAATTCATTATTAAATAACGATTGGTAGATTGTACCGTTTTCATCATATTCTGTGAAGATGCGCTTTATAATCTTTTCCGAATATTCATCATTTGCGGCCACTTTATTTGTTGCTAAGCTATAACGAGTGATTAGCTCCGAATTCGCAAATCTGAGTTCGCCGTTAGTATTTCTAATTGGGTACAATACAACTCGAATTTGATGATTATCTTTAAACTTTTGATTCCCCTGAATATTTTTATATGATTGCAAGCATACAGAACATCCTGGATCAAGAACGGACAATGCGAGATTATCGCTGTCTTTATTTCCAGTTGTAAAGGATAAACTTAGATCATAGTCTGCGACATCCCATTTTTTAAGGCGATCTGGAATATGTCCAAATATTTCCCCCCATTCTGTAAACCAGTTTAAATTATCCTCATCGAGGCCACACGAATCGGCACCAAGTGCGCAATTTGATGGTTGGGATACATTACAAGTACCAAAGACCCAAAGGGATAGTCCGGCCTTAGTGGCCTCAATGATAGACCATACAGTAACAATTACAAGTATCCAGCTTGCAACTTCAACGGTAATGCTTAGTGGTTTTACTAGTTTTGGCTTTTTTAAGGCTACTTTTCTTAGCATCAGTGATTTAACATCATCGGAGAAGTTAGTATCACACTTCTGTAAGCGAACGTGCTTGCCAAAACAATGAAAAGATTTTTTTAGGACCTTCAGATATCTTTTACCAAAATCTTTTTTAAAAATAGAGATGAAAGCTACAAAAATACCAAGAAGAAGTAAAATAATGAATGCTGCTATACAAACCATATATTATATATAATAGCACAAACTAGAGGTTCTTGAGTGCTTCTGCTACTTTCTCGATGTCTTTTGGGCGGTTATGGTATCCCAGCGAGAATCTAATCAGCGGAGGATAGTGCTTAACATGATCTAAGTAATAATGAACGCAAAAATAACCAGTACGCGCCATGATACCATTGTCTGCTAAGGCAGCTCCTAGTACATGGCTATCATAGCCCAACTCCTTTTTGTCTACGTAGAATGACATGGTAGTGGCTGGAACTTTGTTTACTAAGTGTAGATTCTTCTTGCTAGATAATAGTTCAAATAGTTTTTTCGTTATTTCTTCAAGCTCTTGGTGATCTTTTTTTGATAGGCTTTCTAGCCAATCAATCGCAGCACCCAATCCGATAATTTCTCCCCAAGCTTGGAGGCCGGCTTCAAATTGAGTATAAGCGTGTTCTTTATTATCTTTTGAGAGAAGATAAGTCTCTTTGTCAACGTCGTCTACCATACCACCGCCAATAAATGTCGTATCAATCAATTCGGCAAATTTACGATGCATGATAATGCCACCAAGTGATGGTCCGTACATCTTGTGTGCGGAAAAGCAGATTGCATCTGGCTCCACACCATATAGTATTTCCTTAGAGTGAGCCATAGCCTGTGCTGCATCAATTATAATATAACCTCCGGTTTTGTGTACCTTTTTTACTACATCTTTAATATTCGTAAGTAGCCTACCATCGATGTTTGAGGCACAGTTGACTACGACTAGTGATTTTTCTGGAATATCTGCTAGATTAATTGAGCCATCGTCATTTCTGGTGATAATTTTTCTTGGCAAATGATTCTTCTTGGCACAAGATATAGTAGAGAGAAATGGAGAATTATGTTCAATATCAGATGTAACGATTGTCTTAATCCCTGCTTCTTTAACATTGAGTTGAGAGAGGATGAGATTTAGCCCATAAGTAGTATTTAATGTAAATGAGACAAAGTAATGTCGTGGGTTCTTTTTTACATATTTTAAAATTTTAGCACGTGTAGCTTCTACTTTTTCGTCTGTTATCACGCCCCAGTCATATTTGACACGCTCACCACAAGAATTATGCTCTTTATAGTACCTATTTAGCGCATCGATTACTGGTTGTGGTCTTAGTGACTGACAGGCGGCATCCAAATAAACTGCATTTTTGTCTAGATACTCGAAATCCTTCATAATCCTCCTTATAAATTTTCTTTTAGTAGTGCTACGGTAATAAGTTTTTGTTCAAATTCACGTGCGTCTTTAACTAATGAGATCTTTGAGAAAAATCCGACCAGATAAAACACTAGGGCGATTAGCATTGTAAATATTGAGACAATCATCGTAGGAAAACGTGGAACCGCACGCGTGTTTAAAAACTCAATGAATATCGGAATGAAGAAGAATAACCCAAGGGCCATCAGTATTGTAGCAAGTATCCCAAAGAATAGCATCGGCTTATACACTATTAATAGATATAGAATAGTGCCAAGTACCTTAAATCCATCTTTAAATGTACTGAGTTTGCTTTCGCTTCCCTCTGGACGGTCTTTGTAGGAAATGGTAACATTCTCTGTGCGCATGCGGCGAAAAGCGGCATGAATAGACATTTCTGTTTCGATTTCGAAACCGCGAGATAAAACTGGAAAGGTCTTTACAAACTCATAGCTCATAACACGATAGCCTGTCATAATATCAGTAATTTCGCTCTTGAAAATTCTATTAATTAAACTGCGCACCAAGTTATTCCCAAAGTTATGAAATGGGCGTTTGTTCTCAGTATAATACGCTCCAGAAAGTCTATCTCCTACTACCATTTCAGCACGGTGGTCTTCTACCATCTTGATCATTTTTGGAGCATCGGCGGCTGAATATGTCGCGTCTCCATCAACCATAATATAGACTCTAGCATTAATTTCTCTAAACATTCTGCGGATAACATTGCCTTTCCCCTGCGTATATTCGTGGCGCACAATTGCGCCGGCGGCTTTTGCTAAGCTTGCTGTGCGATCAGTAGAATTATTGTCGTAGACATAAATTTTGGCTTCAGGCACATATTTCTTGAAGTCTTTGATGACGTTCTCGATTGTTTTTTCCTCGTTGTAGCAAGGAATGAGTATTGCAACTTTATCCATATATATATTATATATCTAAACTTTGATATTTTGAGACGCTTTTTTATCTACAATATAAAGGGGTCTATCTTGAGTTTCGGCATGAATATGAGAAATATAAAGTGCAGATATTGCTTGAGAAATAAGTACCAAGCCAACCAAGAAAGTGATGAAGATTGCCATTTGAACAGCACCATTCCAATAGAGCTTAAGTGGATCGCCTAGTATATATTGTTGAATAATCACGAATACTCCTAGAAGGAAAGATAGCACGGTAATTATCGCCCCAATGTACCCAAAAATTACAAGTGGCGTGGTAGACATAGAGATGAAACTATCAATTGCTAAATGAAAGAGTTTTGACAGATTATATGAAGGCTTGCCAGCAAGACGTGCTCCATATGTATATTCTATATACTCCTGTTTGAAGCCAAGCCAGTCAATTAAGCCCCTAGTAATACGATTGTGTTCAGAGAGAGAATTGAATTCATCCACGACAGCGCGATCAATCAAGCGAAAATCAGTGCTTCCTGGAACAGTGTACCTGTTCCCCATCTTTCTTAGCATCCAGTAAAATAGTTTACTACCAGTCTTCTGAATGAAGCCATGCTTAGTAAAATGATCACGCACACCAGTAACGATCTCTGCTCCGTTTTCCCATTTCTCAATAAATTTTGGAATCAATTCTGGAGGTTGCTGACCGTCAGCGTCGATAGTAAGCACTGCAGCACCACTTGCATATTTTAACCCCGCAGAAAGTGCTGGTTCTTTTCCAAAATTGCGAGAGAAAGAAATGATTTTATACTTTTTTGACTCTTTCGAATATCTATTCAATATTTCTAGTGAGTTATCAGTTGAACCATCGTTGACAAAGATTACTTCGAATTTGTAGTTTTTTATTTTGTCTAGTTCTGGGATTAATTTTTTATCTAAAAACTCTGGCAGAACTTCTGCCTCATTATGAATTGGAATAACGACTGAAATCGTTGGATCTAAAATACCCATTTAATTCTCCGCTAAATCTATACCTAATATTATAGCAGCTTTTCTCAATACTTCAAGCTCATCCTCCGAGGCTTTGTCCATCTTTTCACGAAAGAGCGCTACTGTTTCTGGATATGTGAAGTCGATTACTTCCAAAGAACGAGCTGCGCCTGGCGCCTTCCTGAGCGCTCCAATTGCCACGAGATTATCGATATGTTCTGCTACGGCAGAAACTGATGATAGACCAAGCCCAGCGCAAATATCCCTATATGATGGTGAGAAGCCATGGATATTAATAAAATCAGCAATATAATCATAGACTAGTTGTTGTTTCTTAGTTAACTTGATACTCATCTTGTAATAATTATAGCACTTTTTCCGGCATTTTTCGTGTTGCTTATGTTATAATAGGTAAATAGTGGCTAATAATACTGCGAGAACTATAGATGGAATGAGACCCACTGGGAATAGACCTAGACAAAGGGTTATTTCTTCAGACGTTCGACCAAGAAAGGTTCCTCAGAAAAAGGATGAGAACTTTGGGCTAGTTAGAGACAATACGAATCTTGACATTGCTAAGATGAAAGCAAAGGAGGACTTTTTGAAACCTGTTTCTACTTTGGATTTTGATCTTTCTTCGAAAGATCTTAAGCCTGATTACAGCTTAAAAAAGCGTGATCAAGTAGCATCTGCTCCTGGTAAACACAAGAAGTCTAAGGGTGTAAAGAAAAAACGTACTGGTCTTAAGGTTTTGATTGTAATATTTATCATTCTCGCTTTAGGAGTAGGAGCTTTTGCAATTTGGGGTAATACTATTATCTCTAAGCTCACAAGTGGACGTTCTGGTCTCTTCGATTTCATTGGTGCTATCTCTAATAATGTAAAGCTCAAAACTGACAGCAATGGAAGAACTAATATACTCGTCTTTGGCACGTCCGGTTACGATATGGAAGGAACGGAGGGCGATTATGCGCATGATGGTGCCCAGTTAACTGATTCTATCATGATAGTATCCCTAGATCAGGAGACTAAAGATTTGGCTATGATTAATCTCCCAAGAGATTTATATGTTGGAAAGACCTGCACTTCTACTGGCAAAGTCAATGAAGTGTACTACTGTGCAAACCTAGATGGTACAGACGAGGAAGCTGGTGCTCTTGCACTCGCAAATACCATTAATGATATTTTGGGTATAGAAATCCAGTATTGGGTACATCTTGACTGGGCGGCACTCATTTCGGTTGTTGATGGAATTGGCGGAGTTACGGTTACTCTTGATGAAGACATTAATGATGCTTGGACAGAAACTTATATTAAAGCTGGAGAGCCAACTACCCTAAATGGCGAACGTGCACTCGCCCTTGCTCGTGCAAGACATGGGACTGAGGCTGGCGATTTCTCTCGTGGTAATAGTCAACAAAAAATACTAGTAGCCATTCAAAATAAGCTCGTGGAAGAGGGTATAGACTTTGGTAGAGCACTTGGTCTCGTTGAGGCGATTGGCGATAATGTGCGTATGAGTTTTTCCGTTGAAGAAATCAAATCCGCTCTTGCGCTTGCTAAGGATATGTCTCTTGAGGGAATGCGTCAGGTGCCACTTATCGATTATGAAAATAACGTCTACTATGTAAAAACTGATGAAATGAATGGTATTTCTTATGTCGTGCCTTATGCTGGCGTTAATAATTATTCTGAAATTAAAAAATATATCGCCAAGATGTTCTCTAGTAACCCTGCCGTTCGTGAAGATGCCGTGATAACGGTCTTGAATGGATCGGGAGAGGTTGGTGTTGCTAGCCAAGAAAAGGTAAAGCTTGTGAACGATGGATATTCTAATGTCACCGTAGATGATGCACCTGAAGGCACCTATAATGAGAAATATTACGTATATCACGTGAGCGGTAAAACTCCTGGTACCGCAGAAGTGTTAGCTGACAAATATGAGACTATCGTATTACCTGCGGAACAGCTGCCAGAAGGGATCAATACTACTGGAGTTGATGTAGTAGTGATTATTGGTAAAGTTCCTGAATAGAATTTCTATTCTGCGGCTTCGTCAATATCAGCAGTCTTTTCAATCACGAGTTGGCGTTCCCTACCCTCTCCTTCTGAGTGAGTAGAAATACCGTAATAATCTTCAGCTAGTTTGTGAACAACCCGGCGGTCCGCAGGGGAAAGATCTAAGCGCATTGGTTCACCAGTTTCACGGACTTTTTTAATCCAACCCTCGGCTTTCTCTGCAATGCGGTCAGCGCGTTGACGTTTATAATCAGCAACATCCACATTTACTCTGGTAACTTCAGCATTTTTGGAAGCTAACGCTTGCGACACGATGAATTGAAGCGCCCTCAAGTTATCAGCATTTCTGCCAATGAGTAATGAGTTCATTGATGTTGAGGGAACGGAAAGTTGTATCACTTCATCATCCAAGGTCGAGTCTACCGCTACATTAATACCGAAGAAGCTAAGTAGATCTTCTAGGTACTTAGTAGCAAAACGGACTGATTCATCTCTATCCATAGTTATTTTCTCCTTTTCTTATTATTTTTAGGAGATTTTTTGGTGTTTTTATTTTTTGAAGAATTGCCAGTTTTACCACCCTTTGTATCCTTTGCGGAGATGCGTGTGATCTTGGTTCCAGTTTTCTTATTTTCGATCACTTCACCTTCTTTAATATTTCTTAGTTCTTTTAGTATTGTTTTATCTGTGGCAATTTCCATGTCCTTGTCTGCTTTATTTAGAACTATCCTCTGTTGGACTACAGCAATGGCACTAGATAATAGATAGTAGAACACCAGTGCACCTGGAAGATAAAACATAATAAACAACATCATAAGCGGCATCATGAGGGACATTTGCCTAGTAGCGAGCGCATTGATATCAGATTGGTCTGGTTCTGAACCATCACCCGCTGCAGCTTCTTTCAAAAGCTGGCGGAAAGATTTTGACTTTTCAGACTTACCTGATGGCATTTGTTGACGTGATTGCCAGTATTGAAGAAAGGCTGCGGCCAAAGCAAAGATAATTACGCAAATGACACTTGGGGTTACTTGTCCACGTAAAATGTTTGCGGCTGAAGCATTCAAGTCTACAACGCCAAATAGCTTCGGGCTAAACTCGTATTTATTCTCTTCCCCTTCAGGAATGTTCTCTGGATGTTGAAGTTTGTCGATATATGGATTTTGTAGTTCGATTATTTCAGAGATTCGGTCTAGCTTCTGAACCGGTTCGTAAGCACGAATAGCGACATTGTCACTTGGTGTTGGCATCACCATAACACGAATTGCAGTATATAGTGCAATAAAAATCGGTAGCTGAATCAAAACTGTTAGAAATGAGCGGAATGGCTTAACGTTGTATCTTTTGTAAAGATCCATTGTCTGTAGGGATTCCATTTGACGGTTCCCTTTGCAGTTTTTCTTAATTTCTGCTAATTCCGGCTGGATTTTGCGCATCAGCTTAGTTTGATGAAGTTGACGCTTAACAAGTGGCCACATCAGAAACTTAACCAGAATTGTAAATAAGATAATTGCAAGGCCAAAATCGCCAACAAAATTATAGATTACAAAAAGAATATTAACGATTGGTCTGACAATAATTAGATCAATTAACTCAAACATGGTGAATTAATTATACCATACTTCTCTTAAAAAGTGAATTTACTGTATCCCTCAACTTTCCAAAGCTCATAGTCTTAACATCTTTACTATAAATCACAAAGATATAATCTCGTTTTGATGTAAAGTTTGGTAGCTCTAGACGGATTGCTTCATAAACTCGCCTTCTGATCCGATTTCTAGCTACTGCTGTTTTTTCAACTTTCTTTGAAACGACAACCGCAGCCCTGATAAATCCCCTGGCGTTATCATTATAAACCAAAGAAATCTTGGGTGTCCTAATAGTCTTACCGTGTCTATAGGTGTACTTTACTCCACCACGTGAATGAAATCTGTATTTCTTAGATAGCATATATATATTATATCTATTTTTGTAAGAGTTTGTAATATTTATTGTGTAAAAGATTTTTTGGTGTCCCACGACCAACTAAGCGACCCTGATCGATCACGAGTATATCGTCCATCTTACGCATTACCTCTGGTTTGTGAGTAATAACTAAAACTGTATGCGTTTTCTTAAGCTCTTTTAGCACCTTAATAATCTGTTCGGTGGTGCTAGCGTCAAGAGCGGAGGTTACCTCGTCAAAGAGCAAAACTTCAGATCGACTAAGCAGCGTACGTGCTAGGCTTAAGAGTTGCTTCTGTCCCGTAGACAAGTTTTGGCCGTCAGAGACAAGTGGCGTGTTGTAACCTTTTTCTAGGCGCATAATTGCTTCGTGAACGCCAGCAAGTTTGCAGGCGGCAATTTGGTGCTCCTCGTCCGGATCTACTAAACTTAAATTTTCTTTAATTGTCATGTCGAAAACAAATGGTTTTTGAGTCACGATAGAAACGTTGTTGGCATAAATATCCTTAGAATAGCTATTGATATTTATATTGTCGATGAAGATTTTGCCGCGAGTTGGCTTATATAGCCTTAGTAGTAACCTGAAGATAGTAGATTTTCCAGAACCAGATTTTCCAACGATTCCAGTTAAGCTATGTGGCTCAATAGTGAAGCTGACATTTCGCATGAGAGGTTTTCTATCGTAGGTAAATGATACTTTTTCAAAACGAATCTTCCCTTTTATGTCGTCAGTATCGTTTCCACCAAATACAATTTTTCTTTTTGGTTTATAATTCAGTAACTTATGTACTCGGTTAATGGCTACTGTGCATTTGGACAAATTATAAATGGTGTCCGTGGCGGAACTATAACAATCCAGAATGTTCTCGTAGTAGCCAATGGCTAGAATGAGAGTTGCTATACTATATTCACCCTTCAAAATTAGACCAGCAGTTATTACGTAAACTAATATGCGCCCTGAACTAAGAATTGTAGACACCATTACGTCTGCAAGGTCATTGTGCAATTGTTTCTTACCATAAGATATCTTCCATAGTCTCTTGCTATTCTCTAAATAAGACTCTAGATCATCTTTCATATTAAAGGCATGAACTTCTTTTTTACCATCGAGTATTTGACTATAAAGACTTGAGATTTCGTCTTGATGGGAACGCTGGATGAGTGCATACTCATCGCGTTTTCTCATATGATACATAAATATAATCATAGAAATAAGTGTAAGTACTAATGTAACCATTCCAATCCATACGTCGACAAAGATAAGGATGATTGCATTAATAAAGATACTAGCAACATTAGTGATGAAATCAAAGATATAGTCTGGGATACGTTGGTTTTCAGTTACATCTTCAAAAGCCGTACTTATAATCGTGGCTTGAGAGATGTTTTTCGTGTAGTCTGGGTCAAGCGTAACCGCTTTATCTAAAATTTTTTGTTGAAGTGCATCATGGATATAGCAAGCGTTCTTCGCATAAGCCCAAAAGTTGTAGTGGTGACATAATACATAAAGAAGCGCGGCAAGCAAGAATATTACAGTGTAGAATATAGCTCCTCCAAAGTCGCCATCTGTCGCCATTTCTATAATTTGAGCTGTGAAAAACGGAATCGTTAAGTAGCTCGCTTCGCGAAGACATGCAGAGAATATTAGGTGGAATAGTAGCACTTTATCGGTGGCGCCAAAGCTGAAAAACTTTCTGAGCAGTCTGATGTAATATCTCATATAGCCATCCTTTCTTCCGATCTAATGGCTTGGAGCGAACGGTAGAGTTTACTTCTTTCCAGCAATTTGTCATGTGTGCCAATGTCAGATATTTTACCGTGGTCTAGCACGATGATTCTGTCTGCAGTTTTCATCAGCTCTGGTTTTTTAGTAATCATTATTATGGTACGCTCGTCCTTGAGTTTGTTGATTAGTCTTGGAACTAGCTTCGCAGTGTCAGGATCAAGCGCTGTTGTAACGTCATCAAGCAACAAAACCTCCGCATCTGTAAGGATGGTTCTGGCAATAGAGATCATCTGTCTTTGCCCGCCAGAAATATTAGTAGCATTTTCCCTTAAGACCGTATTGTATCCTTGTGGTAAGGTTTCAATAAAATCATGAATACCAGCAATTTTGCAAGCTTCTATTTGATGTTTAATATCTGTGTCCACAAAGTTTAAGTTCCTTCTAATGCTGGTATTAAAGATAAATGGTACCTGGTTTGCGACCGCAACATTTGACGTATACACTTCGCGCGAAAAGTCATTAATATTAATTCCGTCTAGCAAAATTTTACCTTTCGTTGGCTTGTTTAATCGAAGTAGTAAATCGAAAAGTTTAGTTTTGCCAGAGCCTGGATAGCCTACAATAGCGATGAATTCGTGTGGTTTAATTTTGAAGTTTAGATTTTTCAGGATTTGATGGTGATTCAGTGACAAGGAAACGTTTTTGAAGGTGATATCCCCATCCAAATGATCTGTTTCTAGATTTCCAAACTCTAGTTTCTCTCCTGGCTTGTAGTTTAATATAGCCGATACTCTTCGCATGGCGGCATTGGTTAAGCGAATTTCGTTAGACGCATCAGTTAGATCTTCTGTATATCCTATGATCGCTTCATGATAGGAGACTATTAAAACGAGTATGTCAACTTCTATACTTCCTATTGCCATTAGATAGATTAGAAAGATAAAGAGAATTGCGTGAAAAATGTAGAAGCTTGCATTCACATCATTATCTCTCACCGTCAAATGACGCCTTTGGGCCATATAACTTTTGTCGTATTTTGCTTGAATTTTATCCAGGCGCCTTTTTAGTGGCGCAATCATATTAAAAGTTTTAACTTCCTGAAGGCCCGACACTACTTGACCTAGGAAGTTACTATATCTATCGTTCTGAATTTGCGATTTCCACCAATAATGATTAAATTTTCTATCCATTCCTGTCCTAATAGAAGTAAAGCACATCGATGAGACAAAAAGGATTAGTCCAGCGAGCGGACTATAAATGGCCACAATTATATAAATTGCCCCTATCTGGAAAAAAGTGGTTATGTATTCTGATATCTCATCATTCATTTCCCCTATTGCTATAATGTCACTATTAATAGTATTCATAAGCTGACCCTTGTCAACTTTTCTCGTGAACTCATTGTCTACCGATATTAACTTCTTAAAAATCTTCGTCTGCATTGCGCGATAACTGTAGCTCACGTTCCAGCTGTAAGCGCGGTAGTTGAAGTATAGACTAATTTTATGAGCGGCATAGACAATCGCATAAATTAATATATAGGTCCAGGTTTCCTCGGCGTTTTGGTCGGTTAAACCTTTGATAATGAGCGCCGCAATAAACTTACGAGCAATCATTGTCCCCTTATAGAGAACAGCCGTAATAAGATTTACAGCAAAAAGAAATGGGCTTAACTCAGCAATTTTAAAATACTTCTTTATGTAACAATGAAGCTCTTTAAGCATTACCGTAATTATATCACAAAAAACCACCCTTTATAGGTGGTTTAGTGCTACTTAGGCGGTAAGGCGAGCGCGGCCTTTAATACGACGACGCTTCAGAACTTTACGCCCGTTTTTAGTAGCGTTTCTTTTCATAAAGCCATGTTCAACTTTGCGTTGCTTTTTATGTGGCTGATATGTGCGTTTTGGCATAAAATAATTTCCTATTAGTTTTAATATCGTAAAATTCTGTTTTTAGTATAGCACTTTTTTGCACAAAAGCCAAGAAGTTTTCCACACTTTATCAGGTTCTGACTTTTTTCTGTGGAAAAGTCTACCCCTGTTTCATAGATTTATTATTATGCAATAATCATGATTTTTGTTAAAAGTTGTGGAAAAGTCTATTTTTCTGCTATAATAGATGTAGTTAGTTATTTAGGTAAGTGCAAGGAGGTAAACTCATTATGTTTGATGTGTGGAAAAATGTTTTGGCCGAAATAGAGCAAGCTATTCCACGCAATGCTTTTCAAACTTGGTTTACTGACGTAAAGTTGATTTCTAATAATGATGGCGCCATTGTCATCGGTGTTCCTAACCCCTTTAAAGAAGCTCAGATTAGGGCTAAATACGATAACATCATAAAAGACGCTTTTATACATAATAACGTTAAGTTTAAGTCGGTGGATTATACAGTTTCCAGTAGTGCCCATGTAAAGCCACGTTCCCGCGAGGTGTCGGTTGGAGAAATTATCAAAAAAACCAAATCCTCGAAACTCGTAAAATCTAAGGTAGGTGGTCGTACTGCTAGTTTCTCTGGATTAAATCCTAAGTACACTATGGATAATTTTATTGTCGGTTCAAATAATAATCTTTCCGTTGCTGTGGCAAAGGCAGTAATTAAAAACCCTGGTGGTAAATATAATCCCTTCTTTCTATATAGTAGTCCTGGTCTAGGAAAAACCCATCTCGTCCAGGCAATTGGAAATGAACTGCTTAAGAATAACCCAGATTTAAATGTTGTATATACGGCAACCTCTGATTTTTTAACTGACTTTATTAACTCAATTAGTAAGAATGGTAAAACAGATAGCTTTTCTAGGAAGTATCGTTCTGCCGACGTGTTAATAATTGATGATATTCAAATGCTTGTTAATAAACCTGGGACACAAGAGGCCTTCTTTAATATTTTTAATGATCTTCATCAACATGGTAAGCAAATAATTATTACCTCAGACCGCTTACCTGAAGAAATAAAAACTTTGGAGGAAAGGCTTAGTTCAAGGCTTGCTTGGGCAGGTGCCTTTGATTTACAACAACCAAACTTTGAGGATAAATGTGCAATCCTAAAGGCGAAGGCTGAGTTTGAAGGAGATGAAATCGAAGATGAAGCTATCGAGTATATTGCGAATAATGTAAAAACTAATATTCGTGATCTAGAAAGAGAATACAGTGTGATTATGGCTTGGTCAGAAATGAAGGGAGTTTCTCCACTTGAAGTAATAAATGATGGTTATGCCGGCTCAAATAATACCAAAAAACAAGGTTTAATTTCCCCAAAGAAAGTTGTTTCTACTGTTGCAAAGTTTTACGATCTTAAAGTCGACGAAATGTGTGGTAAAAGTAGAGTCTCTCATATTAAAAACGCTAGGCAAGTTGCAATGTACCTTTTGTCTGAAGAACTCAACCTTAGTACTACTAAAATCGCTCTTGAAGTTGGTGTAAAAGATCACACCACAGTTATGCATGGTATAAAAAGAATTAAAGGTGAACTTAAAGATGATTTTGCATTACGAGAACAGGTTGCTTCTATCCGGGAGAGTTTATATGCTTAGGTTGTGTAAAAACTTGCGAAAAAACGTGCGAGAAAGTATGTTTAAAACATGTGTAAATATTTCCACAATTTTGCCAAGTTGCGCCTTTTATTGTTTAAATATGTGGAAAAAGAAGGTTTTACACAAATATTTAAACGCTTTTAGTCACACGATTTCCACAAATAGTATTAGCTTTTCTTCCCTATTAATGAGTAGATATACACAGTTTCCACATAGCTTATTATTACTATTATTAAATAAATTTATTATAATATAATTAAAGGAGTGTTATGGAAATAGAAGTTTTACAAGAAAAAATGGCGAGGGCACTTAGCGTAGTTTCCAGAGTTGCAATGGGCGCAAAATCGACTCTCCCAATCCTTTCGAATGTACTTATTAAGGTAGAAGGTAAGAAAGTTTCTCTAACTTCTACTAATCTCGATATGGCAGTAGTGGATTTTATACCAGTAGTAGATGCTAAAGATGGTATAATCACAGTTCCAGCGAGGCTTCTAGCCGAGTTTGTTCAGAATTTACCAAAGGGAGAAAAAATAAAACTTTCTACCGAAGGCAGTAAAGTAAAAGTGTCAGCTGGTAAATATTCATCTACTATAAATGGTACAGACGCATCTGATTTTCCTGAGCTTCCAGAGATCGATGATGGAAAAGCAGTTATATTTAAGATGGGAGTTGATGAATTTAAGGCAGGTGCTTCGGAGGTTGTAGTTGCAGCATCTGGTGATACTACTAGGCCGGCACTTACTGGCGTGTATTTTAATACAGATAAAGGATCACTCTATATTGCCGCTACTGATGGGTATAGACTTGCAGAAAAAAAGTTTATTGAAAATGTAAAGAGTGAGGTAGCAGCGATTGTGCCAAATGCTTCAATTCAAGAAGTATTACACTCTATTCCAGATGATGTAGATGAAATTGAAATTTTATTTGATGATACTCAAGTGAGATTTAGATTGGGGGAACTTGAAATTACTTCTAAGTTGATTGAAGGGACTTTCCCAAATTATAGACAGTTAATTCCGAGTAAGAGTGATATTTTAGTGATATTAGATCGTGAAGAGTTGACTAGGGTTGTAAAAATCGCAGCTCTTTTTGCAAGAGAGTCTAACCGAGCCATTTGCTGTACTACGGATAATAAAAAAGGAAAATTTATAGTATCATCTATTTCTAATGAGATTGGTGAAAATGAATCAGAAATAGAAACGAAAGTTGATGAAAGTGGAAGCGTGAAATTAGATTCGAGATTCTTAATGGATGCGCTCAATGCTCTGGATGAGGAGAAAGTGGTAGTTGGATTTTCAAAAGATGTTTCCCCAGTACTTATTAAAAACGAAAAGTCTGATAAATATAGACATATAATTATGCCTCTAAATAATTAATGAAAAACGACATTATACAATCTATTACTCTAAAAAATTTTCGAAATCACGAGAGTTATAAGTTGGATTTTTCTAAGAACCCAACATTAATATTAGGAAAAAACGGATGGGGTAAAACTTCGATCCTAGAGGCTATCTATATCGCTTTACAAGGGAAATCATTTCGTTCAGTTGATAAAGAAATTTTAAAAAGAGAAGCAGAATATTATCGGATTGAAGTAAAGTTTAGTAATAATGAAAAAGTAGTCGTAACTTATGATGGTGTAAATAAAAAATTTTTAGTTAAGGATAAAAAATATGCAAGACTTCCGAAGCTAAATAAATATCCAGTAGTCCTGTTTTTACCAGAGGATTTACATATAGTTGCAACTTCACCCACGCGTAAACGTGAGTATTTTGATAGAGTTATAGGGCAGATTGATACTGAATACTCTAGTGCACTTTCAAGATATACTAAAGCACTAAAACAAAGAAACGAACTATTAAAACAAGAGTTTTTGTCGCGCGATATGCTTTTTTCTTGGGATGTATTACTTGCAAAATATGGAGTGAGTATTAGAAAAAAGAGACAAGAAATAACTACTGAGTTTAATAGAAAATTAACTGCAATATATCGGGAAATTGCAAAAAATGATGACGAAGTAGAGATACGGTACGATAGTTATACTGGAGATGTGGACGAAAGTAAATACCTAAGGCTATTACAAATGGATTATGAAAGAGATACTCTCGTTGGGCATACAAATTTTGGCGTACACAAGGATGATTTTAATTTTATTTTTAATGGGACTATTGCTGATGGAAGTGCATCGAGAGGCGAGACAAGAAGTATGGTCTTAGCGCTAAAATTTATTGAGGCAGAGATGCTGGTATCTATACTTCATAAAGAACCAATAATTTTACTCGATGATGTCTTTTCAGAACTGGACGAGGAAAGACAGAAAAACTTAAAGGAAAACTTTTCCAAGAACCAGGTCGTGATTACGAGTGTGGGTTAATTTTAGTAATATTAATTTTAATGTTATCCAGAGATCCTTCTGTGTCCAACGAGACTGAAAAGATTTCTCCATTATTGGATGATACCCTAAATGATGATTGGTAGAAGTTGTCACTATTGTAGCTGAAGCTATCCTTTATATAGTTAATGGTTGTATAATCTGGATAATTGGTTGAGAAATATGTATAAATGGTATTATATATTTCATCCTGTTGCCTTGAAGAAAAACCAAAGTCATAGAATACACTAAAGCCAATAAGGGTTAGATGAGTAACTCCATATTCCGATTCTAGCTGGGAGGTGATAGCTGTTTGGCCGGAAATGTCGTCATAATTTTCGGAATAGTAATTATCTATCGTAGCATCAGCACTCATCTTAACGATGGAATTAATAAGGACGCCGATAATTACTAATAGTATAATTGTGATTATAACTACTATGGCGATTATAAGTTTCCTATTGTGTCTATTCATAAATTATTTCCCTATCGCATGAATATTTGCGGTTTTCATCCCTCTTATAACTTCTTGTGGTGAGTATGCTTTGATGCTTCCCTTCCCAGCAGAGTTTGCAACTTTCCATTTTCCATCGGAGGTTGTGCCAACAATTGCTATATAATGTCCACCAGTGGAATATGGGGCGCCACCTTGACCGGAGGTATGTATCATATACCCATTTTTTAGATAGGAGTTAATAGAATTTATAATATCGCCAGAAGGGGAAATTTGAGTATGTTTTAAACCATATTCATTTGCGAGCTTTTCAGAGATAGCCCAGCTACTTCCTACTCCCTTCTGATAAAGCCCGTATTTATTTGCCGCGGACACAGTATCGGCGGGAGTAATATTTTTTCCAGTCAGAAATGAGGCGATCATGGCAAAAGATGTCGGTCCGCAACCAGACTTACAGAGAGTGCTAGATCCATAGGCAAGTCCTCCCCAGATTGGATCACATTGACTAAAGGCTATTCCATCTTCTAGAGATATACCGGTATCTTTTGGAATTCCATTTGCTCCGACGGATGTGCCAGGAACACAGATTATTGCAACACTCTCATCGTTGAAAATAGCGTCACTTGGGGGCATTGAGAGATACTTTTCGCCAGACTTCGCCCGTTTATCTACAACGGCATCGCTTTGATCGGCTGGTCTCTCGTATCCTCTTAGTATTGTTGTGGTAGCTTCTTTGAATCCTTGGGAGTTCAGTGAGGCTGGTGTCATTCCATAATCTGATAGTTCTTTGGCTAGGAATTTAGTTTGAACGGAAAGTGAAGTCACAGGCTGCCTTAAGCTATCGGCAAACTCTTGAAGTCTTTGGACTCTCCCAGAAGATGTCCATTGAGCAATACCAAATCCTCCAGAGAATGTTTTACTTCCATTCTTAAAGGCGACAAAGTCTTCACCAACTACTTTTCCTCCTTCCAGAACACGAGGATTTAAAGCTCCATTTTCGTTTTCTAGATTACCCATAATTGCAGCGGCGGAACTAGCTGAGTATCCAAGTTGTGTTAGATAATTGAATATGGTACTACCATTGTCGCTTAGTAACTCTAGGTTATCAATAGCACTTACGCCTATATAATTATCTCCATAATCATTACAGGGATCCTCGTCCGGGTTCCAAAACATGATATTATTTTCTTTAAAGATTGTTTTCTGGAGATCAGTGAGGGCGCTTGCACTTGACGGAACCGATACCTCAACTATTAATATAGAGAATAGTATGCACAAAAAGGAATAGAAAAAGCGTTTTTTGTTCCCTTTTACATGACCCATATACTGTATATTATAGCAAAACTCTCGTGCTTATTCTAGTGGGATAATTGGATCGTACTCGTAGATTATTTCAAAACTGTTTGGTTCAAAGCCAAGCTCACGAATTTTTGTACGGGCGTAGTCTAGATTTCCGCCGGTTGAGTCGGTAATTTTAAGACAAAAGTCTCGGTCGCAATTATCGAATTTTCCGCCATCAATTCTAAATTCTATATAATTATCTTCTTGGTTGTATTCGGCAATAATGAGTGGAAGCTTGTCAGAGATTGGGTTAATTTCTTTATAAAGAGAGGCAGTAGTGTCTGCTTCCACATCGCCAATTTTCGTTAAAATGATAGCATCTTCTGGGTGTGATTCATACCAAGAATAACTTCCATCTTCAGGGAGAAGATAGTCATATAGTTTGTTATTTGCGGCTGTGTCAAAAGAATAGTTTTTTGACATGAAGCCATCTTTTTTAATAGACACCGAAACAGCTCCGCGAGGAAGTTTATAAGTGCCGTTTTTAAATTCTTTTCCATTAATAGACACGGAAGCGGATTCCGGGGCGACGAGGATTTCTACTTCTGAGGTGGGTTTGAGATTTAGTATGGAGATAATAAGAACGCCAAGCAGAAAGATGGTAGTCACGAGAATAATAATGAAGATAGGGTGACCAGTTATAAATTTTTTGATTTGTTTCATAATTAGCTCCTTGGTCTAAAGATGCGCATCGAATTATTAGCGTAATATCCAATTCCATGGTCAGCGGTACGGTCACCGTGCGACGCTGAAGCGATACGCCCAGAGCCGGATTCGTCGACGACGTACATCTCGACGTGCTTTGCTGAAGCGCGGATGTCGCCGGGCTGAAGATTGGCACTACTGCCAACGTTAGGAACTTCGACATATTTTTCTGGATGAGAAGCAAAGTAGTTTAGCATAGTGGCTGCGCCACAACATGGGACATTTGGGTCGACGCCAGAGAAGCGGAGAACAGTAGCGACAAAGGCGTCGCAGCTTGCACCAATTTTTGCAAAAGCATCACTGTAATTGCTTAGTCCAACCGCAGCGAGGGCGTTTTTATAAGCATCATTTGGGTCATATAAGCTATGTGAGCGATCAGCCCAGGAAAGGGCTAGTGCTGTAGCGTTAAGATTGCCGTTGCCACCGGTAATTGGTGTACAAATATCGTAAATGGATGCAGATAAATAGTTAGTAGAAGATGATAGTTCTGATGATGCTGCCCAGCCCTTTTCTGAAGCGCGATTTTGAATAGCTTTAATGATGGGCACAAGTTTAGAAACATAATTTGGGTCTGTGGCATAACCAGCGGATTTGACGGATTCAATATAGCCAATTGGGTCCCCGGCATGATTAAAGGCGCCATGATTAGCATAGCGAGGGTTGTTTTTAATGAAATCGAAATAACCTCGCCAGCCTTCGGCAGCGGAGCTAAAATAGTGAGCGTTATCTGGATTGCTATCAACGGCTCCAATGCCAAAGAAGTTGTTGCGTTCAGTGGCAAAACGGCTAGTACCAGAAGCGGATTCTAGAATACCCTGGGCCATCACGGCTTCCCAAGGAATACCGTATTGCGCTCCTAGGGTCGACGCGATATTCTGATAAGTGTCAACAAAGGCAGCACGAAGACCAGTTAATCCGGCAGATGCAATACCATCGTAGCTTCCTGTACTAGGAAGACAATTAAAGTTGTCTCCTGGCGTATAATAAAAAATTCCGTTTTTAGACAAAAAATCTAAAAGGCTGTTCATGGAAAAAGCGTGAGTTGGTGAAGAAACTAGTAAAGAGCTGATGAGGATTGCGGCAAAAAGTTTTTTCATTATGCTGCTACCTCCTCTCTGCGGATAAGCACCGTTGTAATAGGACTACTTCTTAGAGCAATTGTTTCGTCAGTTATTAACTGCGAAGAATTCGTGATTGAGTCTGTAGTTTCTTTATTGTTTTCTCCAAATTTGTAGGCCATTTCTGGTTCATAACTATCAATTTTGTTTAGGTAATCTGCTACGGCGATAACATTTTCCGCCTCACTCTTCTCAAGACCGGAAATACGGGCGAGATACCCTGCTCTAGAATTATCAAGAGGGTGACTAGACTCATACTTATCTTGATATGCTACAACTGGTCCACCATCATTAGAGCAGAGGCCCATATGACACTTTACGCGCCAAGTGAGAACCCATAACTGATGCCACTTTTCAGTTTCCCAATAAGGGTTGTCTGGCGAATCGACGTAGCGCGAACCGTCAGCAACTGATTCGCAGTATTCTGCATCTTCGGAACCAAAGAAGGCTTTAATCATATCGGTGATGTTGGTTAAATGTGGCAAAAAGCTCGACTTTTCTTTACAGGCTTGAGCGATATTTGCGTCGCGAATGCCTGGCGCAGAGTAACGACCCATGTGATAGGTAATATAGTCGGCAAGAGGTGAGCCCTCAATGACAGTCTCTTCGCCATTTTCTCCGGTTTCTATGCTCTCTGAGATTACTTTTTGATATTCTGGATCATCGGTTGCAGTATCTAGAGTAGATAAATCAATAGTTGAGATTGCACTGCAATAAAAATTACCAGATGCACCAATTTCTTCCGTTTTGTCACAATCACCGAAGCTAGTCATAAGAGAAGAGTTTTCACCGGCGGCATAGGCAGAGTTTAGGGTAGCTAGAGAGGTATTTGCAATATTTGATAGCGTTGTGAGAGAAGAAGTGAGTCCAGCGGATATCGATGACAAAGGTAGTAGCGAACTGACAATTGAACCAAAGAAGGTGTTTTTAGAACTGGCATCAAATGGACCGTGATGCAATCGATCTATCTCGGCATCGCGAGCAATTAACTCTTCTGTTTCTTGATTATAGGCTAAAACTTGTTCTCTTGAGGCGATGGAAGCTCCAGATGTTTGACGGCCCATTAGCATATTAACGTTAGCTGCCCCCATAGTGAAGCCTTCTCCACCGGCAATACCAACTGCATTTACAAATGGATTTTCGTACATAATTTTTGCGACGGTTGGGACCAAAAGGTTTAAAACTGCTTCGGCAACCACTTTGACTCCGAGTTTAAAAGCGGTATCTAGTAGTACTCCAACAGTAGAAGACAAAAGTTTTGACCCTGGGACAGCGGAGGCGAGAATGCTTAGAACCACGCCACCGGCCCGTTTAACAGTACAAGTATTGCCAATACCCATAGAGAAGGCGACTTTGTCGGTGGCTTTATAACTCCTCTCGAGAGAGTATTTGGGAGTTTTGCTTGAGTCTGCGGATACTTTTCCGAGGACGACTCGCGCACCTTCGGATTCTAGTGGCGAACCAGTGATTGTATACTCTTCCTCAGTGTATGGGTCATAGACAGTAGTAGTAGCGGGAGTTGTGAACCAGTTTAAAACGGAGTTGACGGCTGATGCGTCTCCGTCGCCTGCCTTGGCCTTGCTGATGGTTTCCATTTTGGTCATAAACTCGTGGATCGCTTGATAAAAACGATTAGATGATACTGCCGTGGATACAATATCACCAATTTTAAGGGTCGTACAGCCTTCTGTTTCTTCTGCTACTTTTTCGCCAATATCGTGGAGATAGGCTTTTGCCTTGGCGACAGAGTCTTCTCCTTCCGCAGCGTCGGAAGATGCTGGTTCTCCAATACGAAAAACATCCCACCAATGATTCCCCTCTTCGTCAACACCTTCCTCTTCCTCCGCTGAATCTAGTGTAGCATCAGCACTATTTTTAAAGTAATCGGCAAGGAGCTCATTATAATTTTGAGTATCGATATCATTGTTTCCAGTAGTTTTGTAGCTGCGAAAGACATTTTTTGACAAACCTAGTTTTTTGGCAAAATTACTGGCTGCGGCGTCGAGGAAGTTTGCCCCACGTCCGCCAATGGCATTATCATATGCTTCGCGAAAAAGAGCATCTCCATTATACATAGTTTTGAAATTGTCGGCAGAAATTGGTTTATTATTAAAACTTAGATTGGTTTCAGACACCACTTCAATACCTTCTTTTTCTAGGCGAGTTTTCATGTAATCAGTCATTTCTATTTTTCCTTCTAGCATTTCTTCTGCCATATGGACAGCGCGAAGATTATACCCAGTGTAGGCTGTATCTGTTGCTTCGGTATAGAGAGCCTCAATATGAGGTCCTAGGAAAGACTGTGACCCAAAGATGAGAAAAGCACCAATAGCCAAAATCATTACGAGAAGGATTGCTGGAGAATATTTGAGGAGGGTAAACAGCTTTGAATCATTTTTATTATGGGATTTTTTAAAATGAGTAACTTTTCCTTGGTTGGAGTAAAACGAAGAAGTGTTACTCTCAAGTGTCTTTGCATCTTTACCGGAATTGCCCACTGTACTGTTTGCAGCCGAATTTTCTAGGTTTTTTAGATTATTTTCGGCGAAATCTGCAGGCGTTTTTGACGGAGTATTAGGCTTCAAAAAACTAGGTTTTAAATCGTCTTTTCCAAAATATGATTTTTCACCTGCCATACTCTTATATTATACCATATTACCTCTGATATGGAAAGAGCGAGGGTATTATTGCCCGTTTTGTGTGGTCTGTTGTCGTTGCTGTTGCTGTACTGGATTAGTAGTAATTAGGCTTTCCTCTGTTTCTGAGGCGATGACTTGAATATGAACGTGATTTTGGCCGGCGAAGAAGAGACCTTGGCCGACTGGGAAGTTGGAAAGACGCTTCTTTTCTTCCTCGGTTAGCTTGAAGACATCAGATAATACGTCGACTGCTGAGCTAGATTGCTTCAAAAGGATTTGCATAGAGGAGTTAGCTACGATGGCACGACCCATCTTGGAAGACATAAAGTCTTCAACGTCCTGAGTAATGGTGGTAAGGCCAAGATAGTACTTACGGGCACGCTTTGCAAGCGAGAATAGGAAGTTTGCTGAATCTTCATATTCCATTAATTGCCAAGCCTCATCAACGATGAGCAAGCGACGTTTTTGTTGTGCACGAACGATATTCCAAATATGGGACAAAACAATATACATGGCAACCGGACGAAGTTCGTCCTCGAGGTCACGGATGTTGAATACGACCATTTGGTTGTTGATGTCGATATTCGACTGTTGAGAGAAAATACCAGCAAAAGTACCAGTAGTATATTTTCTAAGGCGTTGGGCAAGATTTGGCCCTGTTCCACCCATATGTAGTAAGGTGTCGTAGAGATTAGCAATGGTTGGTGGGGTTGATTGATGCGTAAGTGGGTCGGAAGTAATACCGGCGCGGGCATAAGTATCAATAAGTGCTTGGTCTAGATCAGCTTCTTCGTTTGGTGTGAGAGCTGGAGCAACGACAGTATTGGCAGAGGAAGTTTTATTGGATGTTCCACTACTTAGCATCAAGCGGAAGAGACCATGCAACGTGACAAGATTAGCACGTAGGGCGTCATTGGCGTCTTCGGCATCTACAACCTTAGGTAAGTCAAATGGATTAATACGGACATCGGAGTTTAATGAAAGCCTAATGTAAGAACCGCCAACTGCGTCGCAGAGACGTTGATACTCGTTTTCTGGGTCAATAATAAGTACTTCTGTTCCGACCATCATGGAGCGTAAAGCTTCAAGTTTTACGGTGAAAGATTTACCAGAACCAGACTTAGCAAAGACTACCATGTTGGCGTTCTCTAAGGAGAAGCGATCAAAGATTACAAGACCATTATTATGCATATTAATACCATAGAGGATACCTTTTTCCTGAGTAAGGTCTGCGGAAGTGAATGGGAAGGAAGTAGAGATTGCGCCAGTGTTCATATTGCGACGAATAAGGAGCTGGTCTGTACATTGAGGCATACAGCTATTCATTCCCTGCTCTTGCTGGGAGGAAGCGACTTTGGAGAATACCATTTGTTGACCAAAGAGCGTTTCGATTTTCCTTTGGACAAAGCCAAGTTCGTCTAAGGAATCAGCCCAAAGAGTCACGTAAAGACCAAAGCGGAAAAACTTTTCTGCACCAACTTGAAGTTGGTCACGAAGCTCTTCGGCGTCACCGATAGCGGCTTCTAACTCTGGGTCACGAATTTTCCCTTTTTCTGAGTTCACAGAGATAGATGCTTCAAGCTGAGTAACTTTCTTCTGAAGGTTTTTCATAACGATGGTAGTGTCTACCGGATAAATAAACATAGAAATGTCCAGCACCTCATCAATGTTGATAAGTGGAGAAAGCCATCCAGTATAAAGTGAGCGGGGGTAGCCATAGACGTAAAGAGTGCGTCCATACTTTGTGCCGAGGCGGAAATAATCGGAGTGGATTTCGATACTAGAAGGAGAGATGAGGTCGCGAAGGGTGGTAATGCCCTGTTCAAATGCTTTTTGGATTTCTGCTTCTTCCATCGCTTCAGCCTGAGCGGCGATTTGGGCGGCAGAGATTTGCTGGTTTCTAGCTTTTCGGTCTTTTCTACTCATTTTTGTCTCCTTTCTTAACGTAGGTGGTGGCAAGTTTCGTAAAGTCAACTAGCGGTTCTCTAACGGCAGTATCTGGGTTATTGAAATTGTAGTAAAGCGCGCCTAGCTCGCGGGTATTGAGACGAACGGAGTGAATGCCGATTTGAAAGAGGCCGGAAATGACAGATTCTACACGGTTATTGATTTCAGTAATAGCTTTGTCATATGTTGGACGGTCAATTTTAGTGATTTCTACTTGCTTAGATTTAGTGAAGGTAGAGAAAAAGTTACGAGTCTGGGTCATAATTTTTTCTGCTTCAGCAGAGACGTAATATGGGATAACAATGAAGAAGGATTTATCCATAATGTTTGCCTCTTGAGAAAGAATGTCGATAAAGTTGATGTAATCGTCCATAAGTACGCCAAGGAGCATATTGTCATTATTTTTCCTAATTTCGGTAAGTCGTTCTAGATATGGTCCAATGTCGACACGTTGTGAGCGAATAAGGATTTGAGTGGTGAAATTAAGAGAGTTTAGGAAGTTCTGGAAAGAATACTCAACTGCTTCGCGTTCGGTTTCGGACATCAGGTCAAAGTTGATTGATTGACAAGCGATGACGGCGCGGAATGAACCATCTTTCATAATGACGAGACCATCACGGAGCTCAGAGATGAGGAGTGTCGATTGAGTCGAAAGAGGATTGTCTGGAGTAACGTTTTGCGTACTCGCTTTTCCAGCAGGTTGCTGGGCTGAACCAATAGCTGGATTCGGGTTTGTCATCGGGCTTGGTTGAGCTGGAGTAGGTGACTGAGTAGGTTGAATGACGGCTGTAGGCTGTTGCGGTGTTGGCTGTTGCGGCGCTGGAGTGGCTGTCGGAGTAGTTTGGACAGCGGAAGAAAGGGGTTGCGTCATTGGAGTTCCTTGAACTGGCACAGCAGGTTGGACTGGAGTAGCCGGAGCCACTGGCTGTGCTGGAGTCGCTCCTTGTGCTGGCATACCTACACCACTATATGGATTGTAGGCTTGTTGGTTTGGTTGAGTTTGTGGGTTCATCGTTTCTCCTTAGTCCTTTAGTGTAATGAAATTGAAGTTCCGTTATTTTCTTGTTTTTCCATGCGAGCGGCTTCTTTAGAAATTGTTGCCACGGAGTAGTCGGTATTATTAGCAAGATTATGTAGCTTAGCCATAGTAGCAGGATTTGTAGATTGTGCGGTAGAAATAGGGTTAATAATATGACCATTTGGATTATAATAAGCGTTATTTTGAGCTGTGGCGGTGGATTCCGTACTATTAATAGCGTTTCTCATTTCGTTTAGAAGTTCTTCATGACGAGAATTTTGCTGCTTAGCAAGCATTTGATTAATCACTGGAGAAGCGTTAGCATCTAAGACATCTGGAGTAGCATTCGCTTCTTCTATGAATTGTGATTTAAGTGGCGCGTTGTTTAAGTCGCCACGCACAGCATAACCTTCGGTATCGATAACATTAGCGAGAAACGAAAGACGATTCCCTGCTTCTTCTTCGGAGATATTACGAGCACGAGGAGCTTCTACCTTTTTTGGAGCGATGATTTCAACAACAGATTCGCGTTGGCCTGGATTCCAAAAGCGTTTGTTTGGTTTTAAATGATATGATACTACTGCTGCTAAGTATGTCTCCATTGGCTGGTCTTTTCTAAGTGGTAAAGCGAGTACAGCAAAGAAGATAATAAAAGGAACCGCAAGCAAGGCTAGAAGTGGAAAAATTTGAAAGAGAGCAAAAGCAACGCCAACGAATCCACCCATAATCATTAGATAGACGAACTGGCGGAAGGTGAATGGGCCGAGGAGCTTATCGTCGGCCTCAACGTCTTGTGGGACCTTGTACTGCGCCATATATAATATATATTAACACAAAATGCTTATGGTGGGAAGTGGAAAAGTGGGGTGAAGTTAGATATCGAAGCGATAGAGACTCTCGGTAATAGCCTGATATAGCTGTTCCGTGGTAGCTGTCGGATAATCATCTACGTAATTTGAAAACTCAAAGTAGATATCTTCGAATTCTGGGTCTTCACCAACCATAGTAAGAACAGCTTGGCCAAAGGCTCGAGGATCATACATATAGGCACTTCTAAACATTTCAATTTGTGAGCGCATTGCGTCGGCTTTTCCGGATAGTGCTTGATTATATTGCGCTATAGGGTCTATGTCAGGAGCGGCATTCTTTTGATGATTCCTAACAATATCGTCTGATGAGGCTGGATTATTGGTGCTGTATGCACTTCTGGCTTTTGTAGGAGTGGAGTTTTCGCGAATCTTCTTCTGCATTTCATAAGCGGTGTCGGCGGTATTTGAATTACGCTTATATGGATTAGGAAGATTAGCGTCTTTAGCAAGCTTAGGGTCAGTCCATTTATCAATAGATTTGGCAAGAAGACCCCATGCTTCAGCGGAACCAGATTTTTGAGCGTCAGCAACGTTTGGCGTGGTAGCGCGAGACATCATATAGGCGATGGCTTGAGAGGCTGGGAAAAGATATTTTTTCTTGATGGTGTTTAAGAGTTCTTCATAGGTCGCATTCTCTGGTTCAACATCAGAAGTATCGCCATTCTCGTCAATTTTAGTACCACGAAGTTGTTTGCCGTTAACGTCGAAAGCTGTTTTTAGATCTTCATATGGGAATAAATATTCGAGACGACCATTTACGAAGTTTTCTGGGTTCATGAGGTCGGCAAGAAGCTCAAGTTCAAACTTATCTTGAATATTAAAGTTCCCTGCCTTGACTGCTTTCACGATACCATCTAGGCGGTGGATATTATTGTCGGTGAAGTTTTTAATATATCCGCGAGCGACAGCAGTAGTATACATTGGCCCTGCGAATGCGGCTTTTTCCTTAAAGTTTGCGCCTTGGATGGAGCGACCAACAGTAGTACGGAGGTTGCTGAAGCCCACATCTGGGAGACGAGCGATGACTTTACCATTTGCATCTTTGACTTCGCTATAAGTTCCTTCTTCAATACCGGCTAGCATACCATAAAGACCATCAATTGGGTCCTGGATAACGGTGTCGAAGTTCTGGAATATTTCCTTCATAACAGGGGTGTTATGTTTGTAAATTCTGGTTACAAAATTGCCGTCGAGGTCTTCCATTTCGTAGTAAGGCCCATTTTCGTCGCGAAGCTGGTATGGATGAAGGGCCTCTGGATGGTATTTTAGAAATTCTCCCGGATACTTTTCATAAACGGGGTTATTACCATTCATATAATAAGCCTTGCGCTGGTTGCCATTTTCATCTGGAGCATAAGTAGCAAGGCCATCATCGTTAACATAATAACCAGTAACCATGTTACGGAAGGCGCGTTTGTCGATAGTAAATTTATTACCAAGGATGCCAAAGTCATGGCGGTGACGAGCCTCATTGGCGGCAGCTTTGGCGATGAGTTGCCCGAGTACACTAGTAGAGCCAAGTTCACCGAGGCTACCACCAGCAGATTCGACGAAGTGTTTATACTGGTAGCTGTCATGACCGGCATTGGCAGCTTTTAAGTACTCACCTGTTAGATAGTTGAAGTCGGCTTCATCATCGTTCACTGCTGTGAAAGAAGCACGGCTCATTTCCTTGAAGCTCCTGGCGCCGTGGTCAGCAAGAGCTTTATCTTGAGTGGTTTTACCATAGTATTCGCCATAACCATTAGCAATAAGGTGTTTCGCATCATCTTGAGCAGTTTTTACATCCATTTCGATGTTTCCTGCCATTTTGGCATCTCTGGTAAAGGCGCTTGCTTTCAAGTACGATTTCTTTATCGTGCCATCTTCCTGTTTGATACCTTTTCTATACTTTTCAGAATCAGCAGGATCATAATGCATCATTCCTGCAATTCTTCTTTGTGCCCAGATTTCGGCGTTGCCACGTCTGATTTTTTCGGCGTTTTCGTTGCCGATTTCTACTTTACGCTTTTGGCCGTCGAGAAATCTGCGCAAATGTGCGCTTGGGAGAGCAGAATTGTTGATATGCCTGTTTGCGGCAAGTTGCCTTTGCTGGTCGGCAAATGCTTTAACGCCAAGGCGTGGCTTATTAAATAGACTATCAAGTTTGTTGCTGACAGTGCCAAGAACAGTACTACTCATCTTGAGTAGCGATATTGATAGAAATAGTGGAAATACTTGTACAGCCATACCGAGAACAACAAAGAATGGTCCCAGGTTTCCTGCACTTCCAGATGAGGCAATGATAGCCCAGCCAGCAAGCTGTGAAGCGCCAAAGAGTAAACTAAACATTGGGTAGAAGACAAGCATAGATGCAAGAGTATCTTTCCATTTCTTGAAGTACTGTTCGGTATTAGGTAAGAGGTATGCCACAAAAGCAAGTGGAGAAATCATTACAAGCATTGCGACAAGAGCCTGACGAAGACCGATGGTAATAAGCCCAACGAGAACTGAGAGGATGCCACAGATCATAGCAGCAAGGACTGGCCAGAGGAATGCGCCGAGACCGCCGGCAACTCCAATAGCAACACCGGCAACGGTGCCACCACCGATTAATGCTGATGCAAGATCGGTCCATGTAACTTGAGCGGCGGTGCCCAGTCCACCACTATTAATAGCGTTCACTTCGATTCCCTCAAAAATGCCGCGGAGGCTAGCTCCGATGATATTGCTGGCATCAACTGCAAGGGCACAGATTAGGAATGAGAGATTTACAAGTACTGCTGAAATAATGAGTTTCGGTAGGGCCTTCTTAATTCCGTAATTGGTAATACCGAGTCCGGTAATTTGTGAATAAACGATGACAAGTAGCATGACGACAAAGACGACATTAGTAATATCACGCATAATTTGCCAAACTTGGAATATTGGCGAGCCATCATTGTTAAACAGGGGTTGTACCGTCAAAAGTTCTTCGATGATATTATAAATCGCGTCAATGGCCTTGGCCAGAACTCCGGTAGATGGACAGATAAGCCACCCGATTGCTCCGACCTGCTCGTAACATGTTTCGTCAGATGCAGTAACTGCTTCGGCAGGCTCGGCGTAGACATTAGCGGTCATAACAGGGGTGGTGTTAATTGTAAAAATCGCTAAGAAGGCAGCTAAAATCACCCCAAAAAGAGGTAATTTCAAATGTCTTTTTAGCGATTTGAATAGTTTCATCTTATTTTTGCCCAATTAAAACACCTGAGTCCCTTCAGGTATCTCTGTTAATTATAGCACACATAAGCGAAATAGTCAAGAGTAAAGTATATAATTTTGCGATTTTGTCGAGAATATGTTTATGTTTAAAATATCTAGTTTTTATACGGTCGCGAAAAATATAAAAGTATGATATCATAAAGCTATGAGAAAGATGCTACTAAGTATAATGTTAACGTTTTCGCTATTGGCAGGAGTAATAACACCGAGTATGGCGTATGCAGCAGATGATGATAGCGGTGGGAAATGTTCTTCTACGGCATTTTTTGGCTTGCGTCCTTGGTATGAGGGCCTAACTGATGGCAAATGTAACATTAAAACGCCAACAGAAGATGGCTTACCAGCATTTGTCTGGACCATTGTGCTTAACATTTTGGCAGATATTATGACCTTGATTGGCTATATAGCTATTATTATGGTAGCTTGGGGGGGCTATCTTTATATGTTTTCAAGAGGTATGCCAGACAGAGCAGAGAGAGGCAAGAAGACTTTAATAGCAGCGGTGGCAGGGCTTCTTATTTCTATTTTAGCGACAGTGATTATGAACACGATAGTGAATATCTTAACAGGTACAGCGTAGGAGGAATATGGAAGAAATCAAACAGACACTTACAGATAATTTACCGAATTCTAGTGGTGTAACATCTGGAAATTTAAACAACATTGTGGCGTGGGTGTTGGGAGCTGCTGGTATTATAGCTGTGGCTGTTATTATCTATGGCGCAATTAAATACCTAACTGCCCAAGGTCAGCCAGACAAGATCAAGCAGGCCAGTCAGATCATCGCCTTTGCGATTATTGGCTTAGTAATAGTTTCGCTGGCGGTGGTAATCACTAACTTCGTATTGGGATTAATTGGTAGTTCTACAGGAGGAGCAGAATGAAAAAGATAGTAATGATATTGCTGTCGGTGTTAACGATGGCGTTTGGAACTTTTACGATAGTTCGTCCAGTGATGGCGGAAAATAAACTAACTGAAAAGGCTTGTGAGGCTGCTGATGAACAGCAAAAGGCGGCTCTGGGTTGTGAAACTAATGACCAGGCTCCTAGTGTGATTACATTTATCTTGAATGGGGTAATCTCCATTGTTGGAATTTTGGCAGTTGGTATGTTAGTGGTAGCTGGACAAAGATATATTACAAGTAGTGGTGACCCTGGGAAAGTGCAACAGGCTAAGGATATGATTGTCTATTCCCTGGTTGGAGTTGTGATAGCGCTTCTGGCGTTTGCGGTAGTGAACTTTATACTAGGGGGAATCTTCGGGGCACGATCGTAAATCAAAAAAAGCTTGTTTACAAATAAGTTTGTGGTATAATAATATTAAAATAATCTAAAGGAAGAATTCTATGAAGATTACAGAAAAAATCAAAATGGCAACAATGGGACTAGCAGCAGTTACTACTCTTGCTGCGTCTGCACTTATCGTTCCGAGCGTTGGAGCAACTCCAGCAGATAAATATATCAGTGCTGAATCTGGTGCACAGCAGGCTGCTACTGGCGATAGTCGTGACCTCATGTCCATTCTTAATCTCATCATTAACGTCGCTCTCGGTGTGATTGGTTTCGTAGCCGTCGTCATGATTATCATGGGTGGTGTTCAATATACTACTTCTTCTGGTGATGCTGCTAAGGTTACTAAGGCCAAGAATACCATCATGTATGGTGTAGTCGGTCTCGTGATTGCGCTCCTTGCATTTGCAATTGTCAACTTTATTTTGACTAACGTATTTAATGCTTAAGTCTTATTAAGTAAAAAACCTCTGGTCTTGCCAGAGGTTTTTTGTATAGCCGTCTTTTGCTGAGAAGAAAAATGTGGTATAGTAGAGATAGATAACTTTAAGGAGTGAATATGAAAAAAATAAAAAGTATAGTGATGGCTATGACGGTAGCTTTATCTATGATTTGCTCTGTGGTGGTGGCACAGTCAGCGTTTGCCGTAAGCTGTCCTGCTGGATCGATTCGTGAGGGGGAAAATGTCAACACTTTGGCTGAATGCAATGTTGAGCCAGACAAAGAGGGTAGTGGCCTTATGGATGTCATTTATGCGATTATTAATACTGCGTTAGCAGTGCTTGGTATCGTTACTGCAGGTATGATTATTATAGGTGGAGTTCAATATACTACCTCTCAAGGAGATCCAGCAAAGGCAACCAAAGCCAAGAATACTATTTTGTACGGCGTAATTGGTCTTATAATTGCGCTCCTTGCATTTGCAATTGTCAACTTTGTGCTTGGCGAAGTGTTTAATGGTAAGGATACTGTTCCTGACACAACAGTAACTCCTACAACTAATACTACAACTAATACTACAACTAATACTGCTAATAATACTAATACTAGCGCTACAAATTGAGATACGAGTAATGCATGAATGGTGACCCCAGCAAGTAATTAGCAGCTTAACTAATTAATTGGACACTAGAAAACCCCCAATAAATTGGGGGTTAATTTCTAGGTGAAACAGATTATTGAATCTGGATTTTCTTTGGTGCTTCTACTTTTTCCTTCTCGAATGAGATAGTAAGTACACCATCTTTTAGCTCGGCCTTGACACTATTCTCGTCTTCTTTAACTTGGACAGGAAGAGCGATGGTGCGAGAGAACTCACCCCAGTAACACTCTTGAATATGCCAGCGAGTGGTATGCTCATCTTCCCCGCCGGAAAGAACGCCGGAGATGGTTAAGATGTTGTCCGAGATGCTAACGTCCAAGTCTGACTTGGAAATGCCAGCAGTGCGGGCTTTAACTACTAGTTTGTCGGCGGTTTCGTAGACATCTACTGCGAGTTGTCCTGGGAATTCGTCGGCGTTGTCCCACCCGTCGTCATCTGATGGTGCTGCTTCTGCTACGTCTGCAGGTTCTTCTGCTACTGGAGCTTCGGCGCCACTGTCATCCAAAAAGGCGGCAGCGAGTTCATCTTCCATCAGCATGTCATCATTACTTTTGGCCATTGTACCTCCACAATTGTTATTGTTATGCTTTATTATAAAGCACTTTTTTGCTAAAATCAAGTAAATTATGGGTTTTGATGTAAAAATTACAACATTTTCTGGCATTTTGGACCTGGTTGCTCCCCACTCTTGCAGGGGTTGTGGGCAACTGGGAGAGGTTTTATGTAAACGTTGTAAAAATTACAACATAGGACAAGCTGTCAAAATATGTTCTAGGTGTAAGAAAGATTACGAAGAATGCAAATGTGAGGTTCCGGTGTTTGCTGGCTTTTATCGTGAGGGTTTAATGATGGAGCTGGTAGAAGATTATAAATACCAATCAATTCGAGACTTAAGTAAGGTGCTTGCAGAGATTTTGGATGAAATATTGCCTAAAGGATTAGGTGGTGGGCTTCAGGTTGCGATTGTTCCCTTGTCGACGGCACCTAAGCATATTAGAGAGCGAGGTTTTGACCATACGCTGAAGCTTGCTAAGGCTTTAGCAAGGCGTAGAAAGGAATTTTCAGTTAAAAGAGTAATCTTCCGTTATAAAAATACTGTGCAGGTTGGTTCGGATGCAAAAACTAGGAAGAGACAAGCTAAGGAAGCATATGAGGTGAATAATGATATGGTAAGATCAGATGTCTTTTATCTGTTGCTTGATGATATCTGGACAACAGGAGCTTCAATGGAAGAGGCGATACATCTCATGAAAAAAGCCGGGGCTAAACATTTAGCCGCGGCTGTATTACTGACTGCGAAGAAATAGATTATTGATTGTCGGTATTATTCTGTCCGTCGTTTGTTTCTTGACTTTGCTCGTCATGTTTTTCGAGATTAGCAGCATTGTTTGTCGTACCAGTGATGGCATTAATTACGAAGTTGACGATGGCAAAGGCTAGAATAGAGACAATTAGACCGATGATGGCGTAAAGGATAGTGTTCTTAGCATCTGTAACTTTCTTACTATCGCCACCAGAGATAACGTAGCGAAGGCCGCCGTAAATCAACATAATAACGGAGATGATGCCGACAATATAAAGCACAGTATTAGTGATTTGGGTGAAAACGCCAGATGGACCAATTAAAGCAGTTGGCATTCCCTCAGCACGAGCAGCCTCTGCGCCTTCTTGTACGGAAAGAGCCATCGCTCTACCAGCTCCAAGTGCTAAAATTGCTCCGAGGCCAGTTATTATTTGAATTGAAGTTTTGATAATTTTGTTCATTTGATTCTCGCAGTTATTTCTTATATTATAGCACGCATGCCATAAAATGTCTCTATTTTGTGAGGACTTTGATTCCAGTTTGAGACTTTTTTACTTCTAGTGTTTTCAGCTTAATTGTTTGGTATTCTCCTTCGCCTTGAATTTCTATTTCCGTGGGGGCATCAAATGCGATTTTTTGAGGTTCGTTTACGATTTTCCCCGGTATCTGATGGAAAATACTTTTCATCATGAAATTGATGAGACGGACAAAGCTGGTGAGTTTAGGAGTGCTTAGTAAAAAATCAGTTTGGTGTTGCCAGAAGACGCCACCTTTCATGAGTTTTGCTACAGTTTTTCCGTTTACGAAGATAATATCAGATACCTTACCACCTTTGATGATGCTACGATTGCCAGATTTCAAGAGCTTGAAGGTGTTAAGAGCTGCGTTATTTAATTTAATGTCATCTGCGAGAAAAGATTTTCTTTTGTTTTTGAAGTACCATTTAGCAAGTTGCATTATAGAATAAGTAAGACCTTTTCTGCCAGTTTTTAAGGATTTTCTGGTGGATTTATTATCGAATATTTCGGTACTTTCTGCGAACATACCTATGGTAAAGTAGCAGGCGGCGTAACGGTAGTGTTCGTTGTCGATAATTGCTTCAAGGGGATAAAGAGTCTTTACGTCATCCGCTTTATGTTCAAAGGAATCAATAATTTCATCTATCTTTTTGTAACCGAGAGTGCGAGCAAAATCATTGAAATTTCCAAATCCGAGCACCGCAAGAGTGGCATTCTTTTTGGAAAGAAGAATGCCATTTAGCGCAACCGAGCTTGTACCATCACCACCTGCGGAGATGATAAGATCGCCATCCATAATTACCTTACTTAGATTTATCGCATTGACGTCTAGTGGAGTATGCTTTACTTCGAATTTTCCGACCATATAGCCTGGAAGTCGCATAGCCGGACGGATCACTTTATCTTCGATCTTAGCATGCTTAGAGGAACGGGGGTTATAAACGATGATGAGACGTTGCATAGACTTTATTTTGGTTAGAATATCCCACCTGGAATGAGCCACTGCAAGAATGCCCAAAGAAGTGCGTAAGCGACAAGGCCGATGACGATATTGACGAGACGGCTTTTGGCTTTAGTAAGCTGAGCTTCGTTATCACGAGCAGTGAGATATTGGATTCCGGATATGACGATACCTAGTGTACCAGCGATACCGACACCATAGGTCAAGATGGTGAGAATGGTATTAAGGAGAGAGAAGATGAGTTCGCCACCCTCACCAACTGGAGTACAACCTCCAGCATTGCCAAGGATAGAAGTATAGACTTCGCCTTCCTTGCAAGCTTTGTCCATCTTGCTTGGGTCTGATTCTTGAGCGCTTGAACTACTTGAGGCGCCTGAAGAGCCAGCAGTTGGGGAGGTGCCGCCACTACTTGAGTCATCATCGTCTGGATCGGTTGTAGGAGATTCATCAGCTGAGTTACTACTCGTAGTAATTGTGAATTTGCAAGTGCCTTTAGGATTTGATGAAGTAGGGGCTGTAAAAGATCCATTATGTTCGCTACACCATGTGCTGGTTTTTCCGGATGTAATACATGTTCCGCTACTCATATATCCACCAAATTGGCTACAGTAGGCTTCAAGTGTAGTATCAGCCCAAGCATTTTGAGGAATTAGTGCCGGCAAGACAAAGCTAGCTGTGAATGCTAACACGGCAATAATGCTAAAAATTTTCTTTTTCATAATATCTCCTTATCTTAGATATTCGTGTAATTTTTTGGTGTCTTTATGCTTCCTGAGCTTTGAGAGAGCTTTGGCTTCAATTTGACGAATACGTTCACGGGTAACGGAAAATTCTGCGCCGACTTCTTCGAGAGTATGTGAGCGACCGCCACCAATACCAAAACGTAACTTGATAATTTTTTGTTCCCTTTCAGAGAGAGTGGAAATAATCTCGGCGAGTTGCTCTTTCAAAATTTGATTAGCAGCAGAATCTTCTGGAGAAATGCGCTCCTCATCTTCTACGAAATCACCAAGCACTGAATCTTCATCATCGCCATCACGACCTACACTTTGATCGAGTGAAGCGATGTCCTGCTTGATTTTCATGACATATTCGATTTTTTCTGGCTCCATATCCATTTCTTTGGCGATTTCTTCAACGGTCGGTTCACGATTTAATTCTTGAGTAAGTTTTCTAGTGGCACGGAGAACTTTGTTGATAGTTTCTACCATATGAACTGGGATGCGAATAGTACGGGCTTGGTCAGCGATTGCGCGAGTGATAGCTTGACGAATCCACCAAGTAGCATAAGTCGAGAATTTGAAACCTTTGTCTGGGTCAAATTTCTCTACAGCACGAAGCAGACCAGTGTTTCCCTCTTGAATTAGATCAAGGAGATCTAGACCACGGCCAGAATAACGTTTGGCGATGGAAACAACAAGACGCATATTTGCTTCGACCATTTTGTCTTTGGCTTTTTTATTGCCTTTAACGATTTGATGAGCGAGTTTCATCTCCTCTTCTTGAGAGAGGAGAGGAATTTTACCGATTTCGCGGAGATATAATCTAACGGAGTCGTCGGCAAAAGCGTCGACATTATCTACGGTGATTTCTAGTTCTTCATCAGAGAGTTCTTCTTCTTCGGCGAGGTCGCCCATTCCAGGTTCTTCTGGTTCAAGAGCAGACAAGCCTAATGTTTCTTCTTTATCTGGTTCCATTGTCAAAAATTATACTTGAATTTCTTCAAAATATCAACCCTGAGCGTTAATGATCTTTCTGGAGTTTTTCAATTTCTCTAATAATATCATTGAATTTTTCTTCATCATCTTCGTAATTTTCGGCTTCTTTTGAGAGCCTTTCAATTTCGGTGCGATTTCTCTCTTTTTGATATTCTTTTTGCATTTCTTTGACGGCGGATTTTAAGTCTTCCTTTTTAAAGGTCTTGAATTTAGTATCGAAAATTAGTGATAATTCGTTAATCTTGGTTTCATCTTCGGGAATTTCTAGATTAATCGAGCTACCAATTTCTCCCCCGAAGATCATAATGGACAGCAAGCTATCTTCAAGAACTTTGATACGGTCTTCTTTTTCTAGCTCAGCTGTGACAGGTTTTAAACGGTGAACTGGACCAGTTGGTATATTTTTTGATCTTAGGTCGTCAACGCTAACATCTAGACGCTTTGCGACTAGTTGTTCGTAATGTTTTTTGATTACTGGGTCTTTGAGGTAAGAAATAAGCCTGATGGCAACGTCAGAGTATTCTTTTTTACCTTTTGCGGTATTCAAATTAAGTTTTTCTTCATATTTATTAAGTAACCAATCTACGGCGGGTTTAGGATTTTCTACGGCTTTTTGCCACAGAGATTTGTCTCGCTGGATTAGCTCATCAGGGTCTTTAGCACCATGATAATCGGAGATGACAGACAAATCGATACCTAAACCACCAGCAAGATTGATGGCACGCTCCGTAGCTTTAATGCCAGCTTCATCACCGTCGTAAGCAAGACGAACGTCGGAGGTGAGTCGAGAGAGAATTTTGAGGTGTTGTTCGGTCATGGCAGTGCCAGAGGTTGCAACGGTTTGCTTAACGCCGGCTTGGTGAGACGAAATAACATCCATGTTGCCTTCAACGATAACTACAAAATTTGAATGACGGATAGCTTCTTTAGCTTGGTAATAACCGAAAATAAAGCGGGATTTGTTAAAGAGTAGAGTTTCTGGAGTATTGAGATATTTTGGTTCAGACTTATCAAGTACGCGAGCAGTGTAGCCAATAACGTTACCATCGGTATTGATAAATGGCACCATCATGCGACCACGGAAGAGATCTCCTTTGAAACGATTAAGTAAACCAGCAGTCTCTAGCTCGTCCTCTGTGTAGCCTTTCTTTTCTAAGAAGGCCTTGAGGGCTTGACCACTTTTTGGTGAATAGCCAATACGAAACTCTTTGATAGTGTTTTTGTTAAGATTTCGTCTGTAGAAAACATAATCAAGCACAGGGGGATTTTTAGTGAGGCAGACTTGATAGAATTTAGTGGCTAGTTCCAAGGCTTCTCTGGCTCTCGTCTTTTTCTTGGCGATTTTAGTGTCGCCAGCAGAATATTTTTTAAGTTCTACGCCGGCTTTAGCGGCGAGTTTCTCTAGGGCTTCCTTGAAAGAAATTCCCTCAACATCCATGACGAAGGTGAAAATATCGCCGCCTTTATTAGCGGAAAAATCGTGCCAAATACCTTTTTCTGGTGAGACCATAAAGCTTGGAGTTTTGTCGACTCCCCAAGGGCTGCGGCCTTTGAGGTTCCTACCGGCACGTTTTAACTCTATATATTCGCCGATTACGTCTTCAACGGCAAGACGAGATTTTATTTCCTCCCTAGCATCGTTCATATCTATATTATATCAGATAAGGGAAATCACAAACTAGTTTTTTCCAACGGCCTCCTCACGTCCGATAAAAATAATTTTTCTAGTCAAGTTTTTCGCTGAATATCACTATCAGCAAAAAACGTTGTAGAAAATTTACTTTTATCGGGTTCGTCGACATGTTAGAAAAAACTGGTTTGTGAATTTCCTTATGTTATAATATAACCATGAACAATAAGGATTATCTTGAACAGATAGCGGCTGATACGAGAACAGGCAAACCGAAAGGCAAAGGTTTGCTCAATACGATTAAAAATTTGCCACCTACTACTAAAAAATTATTGATTGGCGGTGCGATTGCTGTATTTGTGATAATGATTTTTGGAATGATTTTGAGTAGTGGTGGTGACAAGAACAAGGAGATTGATTTGGTAGAAAAAATTAGTCTAAGGACTGAGAATATGTCAAAAGATATCTTTGATTACAATAAATTAGTGAAGTCGTCTAAACTCCGATCGTTAGGTAATTCTCTAAGTGCCGTCTTAACTGAAACTAACTATGCCGTCAATACGATTTTAAAGGAAGACTTTGGCTCGAAAAGTACTGCCAAAACTACCAAAGAAAAAACGCAACTTGACGAAGACGCCATTATGGAGGAAATGACGACGACTTTGGAGAATGGACGTTTGAACGGTATTTTAGACAGAGTATATGCGAGAGAATTTGCTTACCAAATTGCGATGCTGATATCTCTAGAGCAGGAGACCTACGAAAAAACTAAGAAGCAGAGCCTAAAGGATGTACTGACCTCATCAATGAATAATCTAGATGGTTTACACACCCAATTTGATGATTTTGAGGCGCAATAGTTTACCTTCTATTTGAGTTTCTCTTACCCCTTATGCTTGCATAAGGGGTAATTTTGTATTAGAATGAGGGCAATATTGTTTAAATAAGGGTTAATTCATATGGCAAAGAAAGAAAATGCTTTTATGAAAGAATTTAGAGAGTTCATTAGTAAGGGTAATGCGATGGATCTTGCAATTGGCGTAGTCATTGGTACTGCGTTTTCTGCAATTGTTAATTCCATTGTTAATGACATCGTGATGCCGGTTGTAGGTCTACTCGTTGGTGGCGTAGACTTCACTGACCTGAAGATTGTTATTCCTAACTTCTTTGGCGGTCATACAGCAGCGGTCATTGCTTATGGTAATTTCATCCAGAATGTGGTGAATTTCCTAATCATTGCTTTGTCACTATTCCTAGTGATTAAGTTTATGAATGCGATGAATCGTCGTGCAAAGGAATCTGCTGAAAAAATTGCCAAGAAGGCAGAAGCAGTGAAGAAGGCTGCAAAGAAAGCCAAGAAATAGTTTTAACAATTGGTTAGGCGTCCCATTTTATTAACTGGGACGCTTTTTGTCTAGGATAGAGGGTGGCACTATCTTAAAAAATATGATAAACTAATGAGGATGGAGGGTTACCCAAGTGGCTGAAGGGGACGGTTTGCTAAATCGTTAGTCTGGGGAAACCTGGAGCGGGAGTTCGAATCTCCCACCCTCCGCCATAAGATAAAAAAGAGAGAGCTTGCTCTCTGCTTTTTATGGTATAATAAGCTTATGGATAAAAATATGAATGTTTCGTGGGAAGCAGAGGAATACATATCAAGAGATAAAAATACCGGATGGTATGTGGCTCTGATTATTATTGGGCTTGCAGCAACTGCAGGTGCAGTGCTGATTAAATGGTGGACCTTCGCAGCGCTTATTGTAGTGTCTGTGATTGCGTTAATTGTTTACTCTGTCAGACCGCCGAGAATGCTTAAGTATTCATTGAATAGTAAAGGTCTAAAAGAAGGAAATAAAACTTATAGTTTTGAGGATTATAAATCTTTTGGAGTGATTAACGACGGTGGACATTTTGCAATTGTCCTTACTCCAAGAAAGAGATTCTCTGGTAGAACCTGGGTATATTTTCCAGAAAATAGTGGTGAAAAAATAGTTGATGCTTTTGGTGCAAGGTTGCCAATGGAAGAAGTAAAGTTAGATGTCGTAGATAAAATTGTGAGACTTCTTCGAATTTAAGCAAAAAGTTTGCGTTTTTCATTTTTGTGTGATATATTTAACATAAGCGTTTTATTAACGAAAAAAGAAGGTAAAAAAGGGTGGTCACATGTTTAGTAAAACTAACGACTTACAAAAAGCAATAGATCAAGTAAATAATAACGAGAGCGATGCATCAGATGTGCAGAGCCAATTGGGTGTTCCGCCAATGCCGCCAGCAGATGGCGCAGGAATGCCACCAATGCCAGCTCCGTTTAGCGATGAGGCTCCAACTACGGAAACCGCTTCTACGGATACAATGCCAGAGGTAAAATCTGCTGATGAGCCTGCTCCTGCCGCTCCTGAAGCTCCTGTTGCTCCAGAGATGCCAGCAGCTCCCGTAGAAACTACGCCAGAGATGACTAGTGATGATGGCGATCTATCAAAGGTACGCGAAAATGTACTTCGCGATCTCATTCCTTTGATGGACAAGGTCCAAGGAGATGCAGAGTACAAGTTCGGTATTTACAGAGAAGCGATGGATACCTTGCATGATAAGGGATTAGTTTCTGGTGCATACAAAGAAGCTTCAAAGATTACAGATGAAGATAAAAAGGCCGAATCTCTAATCGAATTAATGAAAGCAATTGATACGCTGAAATAATCTGTATATCAAAAAACCTCCTAAAAAGGAGGTTTTTTGATGACTTAGTACATACCGCCCATATCAGCGCCGGCAGGAGCAGCGGGTTCCTTTTCTGGAACATCGACAATTAATGCGCCCATAGTAATAGTGGTAGCGGCAATGCTGATAGCGTTTTGGACTGCTTCACGTGTGACACGAGCCGGGTCGATAACGCCAGCTTTTTTAAGATCGGTAAGTCCAACTTCTGGCTTCATGACATTAATTCCCTGTCCTTCTTTTCCGGCTTCTACCTCAGCAAGAAGCGCCTGAGCATTTAAGCCAGCGTTTTCCATAATAGTGATGAAAGGAGCTTTCATAGCATTTTTGACGATTGTACTTCCTGGATCGTTTGATTTAATAGTGTTTGCAAGATTTAATAAGGTAACACCACCGCCTGGTACAATACCTTCGGATAGAGCGGCTTTAGTAGCTGCAACCGCATCGTCAACGCGAAACTTTTTCTCGTCAATTTCGGTTTCGGTAGCACCACCTACTTTGATAACGGCAACCTTGCCAGAAAGAGCGGCGGCACGTTTCTCAAACTCACCACGCTCATAATCGGAGGTGGCGAGCTCAGCCTGAGAGTTGATAAGACCAATTCTAGCTTTAACTTCGGATGCAGAGCCAGCACCTTTAATGATAGTTGTTTCATCTTTGGTAGCAATAACTTTGCCGGCAGAGCCTAAAACTTCCATGCCAGCTTCCTCAAGCTTCATGCCTTTGTCTTCGGAAACAAGAGTTGCATCTGTTAAAATAGCGATATCTTCCATGATTTCCTTACGGCGATCACCAAAAGAAGGAGCTTTTAAGACAAGAGTATTGAAAACGCCTTTCAATTTATTGAGCACTAGGAGAGAAAGAGCTTCTCCTTCGACTTCTTCGGCAATAATAACAAGGTCTTTTTTGCCGCTATTCGCACATTGTTCGAGGAGTGGCAAAATATCTCCTGCAGCGCTGATTTTCTTGTCAGTAACAAGGATGAGAGGCTTGTCAAAGACAGCTTCTTGGCGGTTAACATCGGTGACAAAGAACGGCGAGCTGTAGCCTTTGTCATAGCTGAAGCCTTCTACGATTTCCTGTTCCATTTCTAGACCTTGGCCAGCTTCAACGGTAACGACACCATCCTTGCCAATTTTGTTAATAACATCGGCGATAAGTTTACCGATTTCTTCATCACCGGCGGAAATGGTAGCAACCTCGGCAACTTTTTCACTGTCGCCTTCGATTTTTTCGGCAATTTTATCAATCCCTTTAACGATTTCTGCGCCAGCTTTCTCGATGCCACGTCTTAATTCCATTGGACTGATCCCGGCGGCGATAAGCTTATTGGCTTCTTTTAGAATGTTGTAGGTCAAGACGGTAACAGTAGTAGTGCCGTCACCAGCGACTTTATTTAATTTTTGAGCAGCAGTCTTAATCAGTTTTGCTCCAATCTGTTCACCAAGATTCTCATCAGTAGCTCCTAAATCTACAGCTTCTGCCACAGTAACACCATCGTGAGTGATGGTCGGTCCGCCATAACTTTTTTCGATAACTACATTCTTTCCTTTTGGACCATAAGTTACTTTAACGGCATCATAAAGTTGTTTAGCCCCACTTAAAACTTTTTCTCTGGCTTCTTCTTCGTAAAAAATCTTTTTCATATTATCCTTTCGATGTTACATAGTTGCGAGAACGTCTTCTTCCGAGACGATAATATAATCTTTGTCGTCTACTTTGATGTTTGTAGTAGAGAATTCTTTAAAGACTATCTTGTCGCCTTTCTTAATTGTTTTAACCTCTGGACCGACTGATTCTACAGTGGCATAGGCAGGGGTTTCTTTGGCTTCGCCGAGTAAAATACCAGAGCTGGTTTTCTTGATTGGCTCTTCTTTGACTGCGACGATCTTATCTTTTAGTGGATTTAATGCCATATTTCTCCTCTCTTTTTAGGTTTTTGACCTGTTAAATACCATTGTAGCACTGAGAATTAGCACTGTCAAGCCGAGAGTGCTAATTTATTTGCAGGTACCATTTCTCAAATCGAGGAGATAGCCAGTAGTTTTTAGATAATGCTCTAGTGAATCATATTTGCCGTTGTTGTATTTCCCAGTGGCAATATCATAAGCGGCTGGAATGCCAACATAACGATAGTGCCAGGTTTCATAATATCCAGTGGAGCCATTTTCATTGACATTTAGTGGCTCGTTCATGGTACTACCTGCCCACTCTAATGGGTAACGGTCTATAAAGCCATATTTGTATGAGTTTTGCTTTAGCCATTGCCAATCAGGGTGCGAGTTTAAATAGTCAGTATCTAGAGTGCTACCGTAGGCAGTATCAATTAAATCGCAAGTGTATCCTGTGTGGTGATCGGAAGTGCCGGTGGCGGCGCAAAGACGTCCACAAGAAGTACCCACGCTTCTAAAACAAGACATAGTAGAAAGGCTATGGCCCTGATTTTCTGCTGAATATGCGGAAAGCATATCGTTTAAATGAACGGCCGCTTCGCTATCTAGGAGAGGTATACCATTCCAGTAGTTGGCCTCTTTGATGCCATAAGTAGCAGTGAGATCAACTAGTTGACTTCTTCGATTTGCAATATAGTTATCGTCTACATTATAGTTGGCATTGATAACCATTAAAGGCCCAAAAACAGTAGAACAATTGCCGCCGGTGGGGATAGGAGCTGGAACGCTTTCATTAGTTTTTTCTTCAGACTGTTCTTCCTTTTCTTCAGGAGCTACAGTTGGTGTGGGAATATCGGGAGTTGTTTCTGTAGTGGACTCCTCTGAGAGCTGAGTTTGTTCTTGGGGTTTATTTAGCATTAAGATTAAGAGTGTAATGATGATTGCAAGTAGAAAAACTAAGGAAAAGCTAAGGATAATGATGAACTTTTTTCTTGATTTTAGTTTAGATGCTAGCATATTTGTATTATATACCATACTGGGGGTGGTATAATGAATATATGAGTTTAAAAGACAGAATTCCTGGCTATAACAAATTAGTGCTCCCTTATCATTTTGTACAAGCGGCAGTGGCTGGTGTGAAATTTGGTTTTCCTGGAAAAAAGATGCGCGTAATTGGCGTAACTGGCACTAATGGCAAGACCACGACTTGTTTTATGTTGGCTAAGATGCTTAACGAATCAGGACATAAGACTGGACTACTCACCACGGTAGGTTGGGGGGTTCCCGGACTTACCAAGAAGGATATATTGAATGATAAAGGTCTTGTTCCGAAGGATAATGCACTGCGAGGCTCGGGCGGTTCAACTTCGGAGCTTAGAATTGAAGATGGAATTGTAAGGCAAGTTGAACATATGACGACAGCGGATTCTTTTACGCTCAACCACCGAATGAAGAAGATTGCAGACCTTGGTGCGGAATTTCTAGTTTTAGAGGTGACATCTCACGCACTGACACAGTTTAGGACGCTTGGGATCCCAATTGAAATTGCAGTGATGACTAATGTCACACATGAGCATCTTGATTATCACAAAACTTTTTCTAATTATGTGGCGGCCAAAACTAAACTTTTTTCTAAGGCGCACTATGGGGTGATAAATGCCGATGATGCATCTTCTGATAAGTTTATCGAGGCAATTTCTCCTCGTGAATATATCACATATGGTATAAATACTCATGCTAATCTGCGAGCTTCCAGAGTAAAATTGAGTGCCTCTGGTGTAAAATATTCATGTGGTGATATAATTATCGAAACCCAGATTCCGGGAGAATTTAATGTCTATAATTCGCTGGCATGTCTTGCGGTAGGGAGAAAACTAGGACTCACGGATGACCAGATTGCTAAAGGAATATATGCCTTGACGTCTGTGGAAGGTCGAATGAATCGAATAAACTTGGGCCAAAATTTTGAGGCGATAGTAGATTATGCACATACACCGGATGCTTTTTCCAAGGTCTTTGATTCGGTAGAAGCTCCGTCTAAGAACGGTCGGATTATCTCCCTGTTTGGTGGTGCAGGAAGACGTGATGAGTCGACTCGCGCAGAACGTGGGGAGATTGCTGGTAAGTATAGTGATATTTGTATTATTACTGAAGATGATTCGAGAGATGAAAACCCACTTGATATTATGGATGAATTTAAAGAAGGCTGTCTTAAAGCCGGGATGAAGTCATCGCACATTTTGATGATTCCAGATAGGAAGGAAGCGATTTTTAAGGCGGTAGAATTGGCATCAGCAGGTGATTTGGTATTAATTTTAGGAAAAGGTCACGAGAAAACGATCTTGCGTTCTGATGGACCGCATCCGTTTGAAGACATCAAAGTAACAGAGAAAGCTATTAAATCTCTGGGGCAGTAAGGCCTTCTGGATCATAATTGCCGATACCTTCGGCAATTTTTTCTGGAGTAACGTGAAGGGCGTCTGCAATAGCAGCGGCAGCAGCCATATAGGAGACAACTGGCTCGCCGGTTAGGAAAGTTGCAACAGTGAAAGAAGTATTGCCAATAGCAAGCTCTGCTTCGGCGCCTTTTTTGTAAAGTTTGCTTCTTACGACCTGAATATTACTGAAACGATCGGAGCCGTAAGTGATAGTTCCCTCTCTGCCAGCGAAATCGGCAAAATCTGGATAATTAGCATCGTCACGGTTTAGTACGACAAAATCAGGGTTCATGTTAAAGAGAGTGGTTTCGGCAGCTGCGAAATCTTCTGGCTTTTCGTCAGAAAGTGAGGCAGGAACGTAATTGGTTATTGCTGCGACGTGAACAGGGAGATCGAGGAAAACATCTTTTTCTAAAGATTTAGCTTCTGCGGTGACGACAACATAATTCGCACCGGCCTTCCAAGCAGTGGATAAGAATTTGTGAAGAGTTCCCATTTTGATTTGGTCATCTGAGGCTAAAATTGCAACAGGTTGACCAGCAGCCTTCAAAACTTCGTGGACATAATTTGCAACTTCTACTTTGCCAGTAGTACCAGTAATGCAAATAAGTTTCATGTCTTTAATTGGATGTCCGTAGTAGGTGCTTAAGAATTTTGCTTTCAATCTCCCCGTTTTGGTTTTAGCTAAATTTCCCGTTTTTTTACTCTTTTCCATAACTTTACACTCTGTTTAATAACTTAAGTATAGCACATTTTTAAAAAATGTGTTAGAATATATTCGTCACATTGTTTGTGATGCTCATTTAATTTCTAGGTGGATGTAAAATATTGGAGTGCTTTTTGCACTTCTTTATATCCACACCATGTGCGTTTATTGGCCCTAAAGGCCGATAAACGAATACTGAGCGCCCGTAGCTCAGCTGGATAGAGCGTTTGCTTGCGGAGCAAAAGGTCGTAGGTTCGAATCCTGTCGGGCGTACCATTGAAATTGAATTATGGAATTTGATGAGTTTCAGAAAAAGATTGACGGTTTAACTTCGTCAAGCGATTTTAAGAAGCTGATTCGTCTACTAAAAAACGATGTTAACGTTTTTGATATCCTGAGAATTTCTGACGTAGAGATTAGACATAGTAATATGCTTGCCTGGTTGCTTGATGCCAATAAAAATCATGGGTTTCATGACTTCATCCTGAAGTCATTTTTTAACGAAATCTCTGATGAAAGTGGTAAGAACCTGGATTTTAAATCGTTCATAGTACTCAGAGAGTGGAAAAACATAGATTTGCTACTGATTTCAGAAAAAGAGCAGACGTTAATATGTGTTGAGAACAAATATCATTCTGGCGAACATGATAATCAGCTAAAACGTTACCAGAAAACACTAGAAGAACAATATCCTAAGTTCCAGAAATATTATGTTTATTTGACGATTGATGGTAGTCCAGCTAGTGAAGAAAACTGGGTGTCTTTATCCTATGAAAAGATTATTGGCTTTATTAAGGAGGCGATGAAGGTTTATGAGCTTTATCCGAAGTCTGAAATTATCATTAAACAATATCTAAGCGTTCTAGAAAGGAGTACGATGGGAGATAACCAAGAGGTTAAAGATTTATGTGACAAAATTTATGGTGAATATGGGGAGGCAATTGACAGAATTGTTGAGAACTCTCGTGAAGACCCTGGTATGAAGATGAGGAAGACGATTAAGGAATGGGTGACGAAGAACTTGCCGAAAAACTATGCGCTTGATCCCGATAGGACTCGTAATGCTTATATTCGTATGAAAAGTAACTACATGAACCAGGTTTTACCAAATTTTGTGGATGGTAAAGAGGGTGTTTGGGGTAATAGCTCGCCGTATTATTACGAAATTAATATCTGGGACGACGGTTCTTTTAAGATTTACATGACAGTGTCAATTAAGGGGGCATCTGCAAAAATTTTAGAAAAAGAGCAGTTGATTCATGCGCTTGGACATGATAATCGTGGACGAAAGTTTAACCCTGAGAAAAACTCGGCGATGACTAAGAGCTTCGGAATTTTTAGATATAACAGCGAGAGTGATGATGAAGATGCACTGAAGTTTGTTGAAACCGTGTTAACTAGAAGTATTCCGGCTTTTGAGCGAAAAGTAGCTGAAAAACTTTAGAGCATCTTGTGCTATAATGTATCTATGGATGCTGCTTATGATATTAATCCATTAGACGCAAATGTAGTTTTTCAAATTGGGCAGCCAATTGTGGCGATTTTGATAGGTTTTACTTTGATAGCAGGATTACTTGGTTTTATCGGTAGGTTAGCAAGTTTGATGACTTTGGATGTACAAGGCGAGAAGTGGATGTCGCGATTTTTGGTGGTGTTGCTTTATACTACTCTATTTTGGCTAGGACTTTCAATGATGATTTCCTATTTTGGGGTAAGCGTGCTCGATGTGATTAATGGTGTAATTCTCCTGGTTGGTGCAGCTACATCTTTAATTCAGCGTGCAACTTCTAATCAGCAGGGTGCTAATAGAACCTTGGCGTTTACGTATGGCTTCTTGGCATTTGTATTCTTATGGTATTTCATTTATGGTTCAATTATGCATGATCTTCCGGGACAATTTTTAACAGCGATTGGCAATAATATTCATCCGAAATTCTTTACAAGTTTGTTTAAAGTTTGGGGATGGGGTTAAGGTGGATGCTGAAGGAGTGGGCGGTATGTCAGATAGTGTAAAAAATGATACCAAATCCCAGGAGATTGCTTTACGTCAGCAAAATAAATTAATAAAGGCGTTAATTTCTCATGATTATGCGGTTTTGGGACATCCAGAAGTTGATGTTTCTAATGAAGAGCGTGAGCGTTTTTATCGAATGGTCTCAAATGGACAGATCGGCAGGTCCGATTTTGCAGGAGTAGTGGCTAGTATAAAAGGTCCACTTGAGCTTGAAGGAGCGGAAGCAACACTTAAAAAGATATCAACTAGTAATTTTAAGAAACGAATTCTCGCGTACATGTCTGGGCTTGGTTTTGATAACTATGAACAGGTTAGACCAGAGATTATAAAAGATTTTTTGGAAAAATATCCTACGCCAGCTAGCTATTTGTCGGCAAGAGACGATTTTCTAAATGCAATTAAGCGTAGTAATCCGGAGACTAAATATCAAGAATACAAAGCGGCGATGGATGAATTTATGCTTGATATCTATGGCAAGAAGCAAGAGTACTATTTGCAGACTGAAGAATTAAAGCGTTTGGCAGAAGAGTGGCGTCTTGACGAGGAGAGTGAGAAACTTGGGATAGAGTTTTTGGAACCTGGCGAAATTTCTGGCGATGGTTGGCTACAAAACGGGCAAATATATATGCTAACATCAAAACTGCTTGAAGAGGTAGGACTTTCGCCTAGATTTTTGATTGAAATTGGTGGAGTGGAGATTGCGTTTTCACGTGTGTTTAAGGTGGATGTACACGAGGCGGCTATAGCATATGTTAAGATACACAATGAGGTGAAAATAAGAGGGTATTACCGTAGCAATTCTCAGGGTATGTGGCGATATTTGGCAGATTATGTCGGTGGCAATGGTGAAATTGCTTGGTATGGTGTAGGTAGGAATGAGGAGAGTTTGACTTTGCCACTCAAAATCCAGAAAGAACTAAATATGATTGCGAAGCGAGGTTTGCATGAGATTCCGGGTGTGAATACCGGCTTCTTCCTGGGTGGAACAGCAAAAAGATTTAATTCCAAGGAAGAATACAAGCAGTTAATTGCTGATGGAAAAATGATAGGTGATTATTATAAGGAAGTTGACGCTGAGCCAATTTTGAACTTTGGAGTATTATCTTCACTTAAACATCCGCCGGAGAGTATTGATGTAGAGGGAGAAAATGCACCTAATTTCCGTAAACAGCTTGATCACTATGATATGCATACGGAGATGTATGGGGATGTGATAGTAAGGCAATTCCCTTCTGAAGACGATAACCTGCGCTATACAATGTTTGAAGTTGGCCATGGTGATAACAAAAAAGCCTGGGTCGGAAGCATTGAAGCAAATGCGACAATTACTTCTACGGGGCTCAAGTCAGAATGGGTTTCTACGGGCGATGTTTGTACGCCGCTTCTGGAATATCAAACTATGACTGGTGGCTATGGGGTCCCAGACGGTCGAAATGATGGCTATGAAAGCATGTGGGAGAAATATTTGTCGCTAATGCCAATTGTCAAGAAATATTTGTACACTTGGGGAGATGCGGAATAACATTGTTTTGGCTTACGGCAGATTTATAGTGGGTTAGCCGCAGATTTATCGACCATATTTACCTCTTTACAAAATATACTTCTTATGCTATATTGAATCTGCATAATGCTTAAAACAAATAGAAAAAAAGTAAAAATTGGTATAATTGCTGCTATTTCTGGGGCGGTTTTACTTGCTGCCGGAACTATGACTGGAGTGATTTTGATGCGTGAAGACTATGTGGCAGTCGGTGCTGACGATGCGTCCTCGGCGCACAGTAGTTTAAATAAGAAATATAATAGTAGTAAATCTGGCGATGGTTCGGACGATGGTTTGAGTGAAAATGAGAATGGCGATAAGTCTAAAGATGGTAAGGATAGTAAAGACGAGAATAGCAAAAACGGCGGTTCTTCTAGCTCTGATGGGAATGGCTCAAATGGTGATAGTTCTAACAGTGATATAAATGGTGGGAATAATGGAAATGACGGGGGAGCAAACAATGGTGGTGGAGCGGATAACCCAGAGGTGGTAACAACTTATAATGATGTGGTCTCTGAAGAAAGTATTCCCTTTTCTGTGGAAACGAGAAATGAAGTGAACATGCCAAGAGGTGAGGTAAGAGTTGCGAGCGTCGGGGCAAATGGAACAAGGAGAATTGTAACCAGGCAAACTTATCAGAATGGGAATCTAGTAGCAGCAGAAGTAATTGCAAATGATGTGATGGCTGAGCCGGTTAATCAAATTAATCTAGTGGGAGTTTCTGATTATAATTTGAATAATTCGTACATTCAGCTATATCCGAATGCTTCTGTTTCCAGAGATGGAAGCAATCCTGCGCCGGCATTTATGATACTCGTGAATGGAAATTATTATATGGATTTTTGGTATGATCCTTTGACATGGCACCGATATGCGCCAGCTACAGCACTAAATGTGAGCGGTGGTAGCTTTTCTTATGATGGGTTGAATTTTGGTTATGCTCTGGGGCCACTTGATAGCAACTATGCGCTATCTGAGGCATTTTGCGCTGAGTACCGCTTGGCGTGTGGTAGATGGTAGTTTGGTTGCTAGATGCGATAGTAGACCCTGTAATTGTGGTCCAGATGTAAATCATCCGACTCTTAATTATTGTTGATGACAATTCGTGGTTGCTAACAGGAGGCAGCTTCTAAGGTGGTGTTTTTAAGAGGTTCGTGTTACAATTGCAGATGGAAGCGTGGCCGAGTGGTTGAAGGCGCACGACTCGAAATCGTGTGACGGTTTACGCCGTTCGGAGGTTCGAATCCTCTCGCTTCCGCCAGGTTTTGAAAGCAACAAAGAAAGGCGTAGCCTTTCTACAGATTGAAGAAATAAAAAATATGAGAGCTTGCTCTCATATTTTTTATTTCTGAAAGATGTGAAGGACGAAGTCCTTTGTTGCGGTGCTAATCTGACGGCTCTAAGCACAAAGGATATTGTAATTTTCCTCTCGCTTCCGCCAATCAGAATAAATAGTCGAAATGAGGCTGTTTTTTCTTTGTTCTGAGTTTAGGTAAGCCGTGTTCAGTTGCTTTTCAGGAAGTTTTATTCTATAATTAGTGATGTAGCTTTTTGTGGGCGTTATGCTTGTACTTTTTAAATTAGGAGGTGTTTTATGGATACTAATGTTTATCATTCACCGTTCGATGGGCGTTATACTAGCACGGAGATGAATCAACTCTTTTCAGACGATACCAAGTTTTCGACTTGGCGAAAACTCTGGGTGGCATTGGCGAAGGCAGAACAGGGCCTTGGTCTTGAGATTAGCAATGAACAAATCGAGGAGATGGAAAAATTTATCTACGACATCAATTATGATATTGCAAATGCGCGTGAAAAAGAAGTGCGCCACGATGTAATGGCCCATGTCTATGCATTTGGCCAGCAGGCAAAATCAGCGGCAGGTATTATCCATCTCGGAGCAACCTCGTGCTACGTAACAGACAACACGGATATCATTTTAATACGCGATGCGTTTGAGCTTGTACGCGGAAAACTGCTTGGAGTAATTAAGCTGTTAGCAGATTTTGCAGATGCGACAAAAGACATTCCAACACTCGGCTATACACACTATCAGCCAGCAACGCCGACTACGGTCGGGAAGCGTGCTACCTTATGGCTTCAGAATTTCGTGGAGAATTTAGAGGAGTTGGATTTTGTAGTGCAAAAGATAAAGATGTTAGGGTGCCGGGGAGCGACTGGATCATCGGAAACTTTCATGAAGCTGTTTGATGGCGATGAAGGGAAGTGTAAACAGTTGGACAGCCTAATTGCAAAACAGTTTGACTTCGCAAGTGAAGAGTCTGTTTGGGATTATAGTGCAGACGAGCTTGACGGTCATTGGCGTGAAGCAACTCTTGCAGACATCTATCCCGTCTCTGGTCAAACTTACCCTCGGAATTTTGACTATCGTGTTCTGAATGCCCTTGCGGCAATTGGAGCTTCAGCTTACAAGATGGCACAAGACATTCGTCTTTTGCAGCATGACAAGGAGCTTGAAGAGCCGTTCGCAAAGAAGCAAATCGGTTCATCGGCGATGGCTTACAAGCGTAATCCGATGCGAAGCGAGAGAATCTGTTCTCTTGCAAGATACCTTGGCGGATTACCAATCATGGCTTGGGAGACAGCGGCGACTCAGATGCTGGAAAGAACTCTGGATGATTCAGCAGGAAGGCGCATTTACATCCCAGATGCTTTTCGTGCTACGGATGCTATCCTGATTCTTTGTATGAACGTGGTCGATGGTTTAGTATTAAATCGTGGAGTCATCAACACTAGACTTGATGCCGAACTCCCGTTTATGGCTACGGAGGCGATGATTATGAAAGCCGTAGAAAAGGGTGCTGATAGACAGATTGTACACGGCAAGATTCGTGATGTCTCGATGGAAGTCGGACGACTCGTAAAAGAAAAGGGGCTGACGAGCTATGAAATAAAGGAAACAATGGTAAGGAAAGTGGGGCTTTGTGATGAAATTCCACTTTTACGCGATGAAATAATAGAGCTTCTTGATGCGTCGAGACTAATCGGTCGTTGTCCTGGACAGGTGACAGATTACCTCCTGAGTATAGTCAATCCGTTACTCAAAGAGAATAGTGGAGAAGTTTTGGTTGATTCGGATGTCAAAGTCTAACCGTAAGCGCTGGCTTTTGCCAGCGCTTTTTATTGGGACTAATTAACCATTGGGCTAATTCGAACTTCGTCCAGATACTTCCAAAAAAGAAAAAGCCACCGCTGAGCTTGGTGGCTTGTTTGGGTTGGGTGTCTAACAAGCAAATGGGAAGTAGTAGTTTCTGTTACCGGCAAAATCAAGCATTGGAAATGTAATTTGCCCGTAATGCCGACGAAATACATAGCTAGGTGGACCGTTTACGTCTTCCCCTGAATAGTATTGGCTTGCAACATTAAGCAGTACGGGAAGCGGGCTGGGCAAAGATTTGCCACATACCATTGGGTCTGACACCCACACCGATTGCCATTTGCATTCTTCTAGAATAATGATATATCCAGTGGTATATTCATCGCCGCCTATTTCGCGTTGGACATTTTTATTTATTGCTATTCTGTTTCGCTCACGTCTAATGGCATCGATCATTTCGGAGCTAGTATTCCAAGTTTTAGACATCTGCATGTATTTGATGAGTTCGGTTTTATTCAGTTGCTTTATATCCTGTTCGGATAAGCCCAAATCATACAGACAATAACTGTGGGTAGTTCCTAGATAATGTCGTATCGCATTTGAAACATTGATTTCGGGATCATCATAACGAATGAGTGCTACGATATCCGCAAGATGCAACGCTTCTTGATATGAAATGATATGCCGAGGATAATTTTCGTCACAGGTTTGTTTAAGCATATAGCCTGCAACGCCAAGAGGAAGTTGATAAGCTGACAGGTCGTTTACTACACGTGGCTTATCTGTGCTAATAAGAAATGATTCTTCTGACACATCGAATGGTGCTAATTCCAAGAGCTTTTCTTGGTAGAATTTGCGATTCGCTTGGTACTTTTTTTCTCGTTTCTGCATCCATTTTTCCCATTTTTTATGGGATATCCACTTGCTAAAAGAATTAGACATTTTGAATCAACTCCTTTCAAAGTGCACCCAACCCTGCTTTTATTATAACAGATTTTTCGTAATATGTCTAGGCGGGCATAATTTACACAGTATAGATAAACATTACGCAAATTCAAGCTATCATGCAAAACATAGAGATAAAAATGAAACTAAGAAGTCTTAATAACGAACTATTAAGATAAACTACATTTTTATAACATAATCTGATTAGGAAGAACTAGATTTGGGTTTAAATAGATTATAAAAGTTCAAACTTCGTTCAGACGCTTCCGCCATTTTTGTTTGTTAAAATAGCGCCCACTAGTGGGCGCTATAAAAGTAGCAGGTTACTGGCTAAAAGACTTTTGCCGTCGTCAACTTTAGTATTGCCATAGATTTCAGTACGACTATAGACTTAGGTGCTAC
>JAZNKL010000003.1:0-1695 GCA_045578525.1 Candidatus Nanosyncoccus sp.
GCGATGGCGATTGCCAAGGCGGAGATGCCGAAGCCGTAGCCGAGGCTGAAGAAATAGATGAAATAGACCCAGCCGAGAGCGGAGACGGCGAGCGATACTAACAATAAGATTAAAAGATAATGCATGATGATAAGGGGTTAAAGGGTTGATGTTTTAAAGTTTATAAGATTAACAAAAATAATACGCAAAGGTTGTAATTTTTTTTGAAATAATTTTGAAAATTTTAAAATAATTTTTGAGGATGGTTTACTTTCCAATATCCGCCTTTGGCTGGGCCGATGCGTTCGATACTTTTTTGAGTTGTCGTAATAAAATTTAAGAGGGCTTCTATTGTTCGAGAGAATTTTTTTAGTGTCTACTTCCTGAAGCTGGTACATTTTACCGAATGAATTTGCGCCAAATTACCGAAAAATATTATTCCAAATTACCGAATATTAAATTGTTTTTATTACTTTTGTAGCTGAAAATACTTTAAGATATGGAAGGTTACAGACATAGGATAATGGATAGTCTGCTTGAAAAGAAATTGCAGGCAAAAGGAGCTGTGTTGATAGAGGGACCTAAATGGTGTGGTAAAACTACTACGGCAGAGGAAATAGCAGCCAGCAAAATATTGTTGGCTCGAACTGATATGAAAAATAATTTCAAGAGTCTGTTAGAAATAGATACAGATGCTGCGTTATCAGGAGATGCTCCTATGCTTATTGACGAATGGCAGACCGTACCTAAATTGTGGGATGCTGTAAGATATACAGTTGACCATCGCCGTAAAATGGGTCAGTTTATAATGACGGGCTCAGCAGTTCCAGACAAGGAGGCAGAAGAAGAAAGGGAACATTCTGGCACAGGTCGTTTTGCTTGGTTGACAATGCGTCCTATGACGCTGTTTGAATCTGGAGAATCAAACGGAAGAGTAAGTCTCGGAGATTTATTTACTACTCCTGAAAAGATATTGGAGAAGAATGAACTTAAACTGCAAGATATTGCATTTTTGATTTGTCGTGGTGGCTGGCCGATGGCTGTTGGATTGCCTGAAGAGGCCGCTTTGGAACAAGCATTTGATTACTACGATGCAGTAACTAAGGAAGATATAATCAAAGTCGATGGCGTTAAAAGAGCTTCGGAGCGAGTGCAACGCTTGATGAGAGCTTATGCTAGACATCAAGGGACACAAGCATCAATAGCTACTTTGAAAGACGATTTGAAAAATAATGACACTGCAACTCTAGATGATGACACCATAAGTTCTTATCTTGATGCGTTACGAAAGATTTTTGTAGTAGAGGACATGCCGGCCTGGAATCCTAATCTTCGTTCAAAGACTGCAATCCGTACTGCTAACACACGTTATTTCGTTGACCCATCAATTGCAACAGCGGCATTAGGTTTAGGCCCTTCTGATTTGATTAGTGACTTGAAAACAATGGGATTCTTCTTTGAAGCAATGTGCATAAGAGACCTGCGTGTATTTGCAGAAGCTTTAAATGGTAAAGTGTATCATTATAGAGATAAAAGCGGATTGGAATGCGATGCGGTAGTGCATCTCCGCAACGGACAGTATGGACTTATCGAAATTAAACTCGGCGGTGAGACTTTGATAAATGAAGGAGTAGAAACACTGAATTTATTAGCCAAGCAGATTGACACTACACGTATGAAAGTACCAGCCTTTAAGATGATATTAACGGCAACAGG
>JAZNKL010000004.1:0-46126 GCA_045578525.1 Candidatus Nanosyncoccus sp.
GTGATGTAAACTGCGGAACAAATTACTATAGCAACAGTAAAATTACAGTTTCTCAACCCTTGTCAATGTAGCTATATCAATATATCAGATATGCGTGGACTGCAACAGTATCCGTAGCCGTCCTCCAATATTGCCAGTTATGACTTCTATTGCGATAGCCACCAGTGGCACTTGCAGTAAGTGATGCCGATAAAGTCCCAGCATTGGAATCGTAAGAGATATTGAATGATGCTGTAAGTGAGGTCACGCCATAATCATTTCCAGCTCCAAATGCGCCATTTGGGGCATAAAAATCTGAGGTGTTTATTGATTCGGAAGGTTGTAAATAGAAGTTACTGTTTGTGAAGCTTTGATACCCTGGATAAGAGCTAACATCAAAGCTCGTCCCAGTGCCCAAATCAACCAATGTAACACCACCACTCTGACTGTTTACCGTTTATCCTCTGTGATAGTCAAACACATGATTAGTTGTTGCGGCATGAAAGCCCAAATTAATAGATCAAGAATAAGTGGACTGGAGCAGAGCCTGACGCTGGATACGTAAACCAATAGCTGCTTCCGTGAGTGATATACATACCACCGCGTGCTGATGCAGATAGATATGACGTACATACACCAGTGCTTGCATTATAGCTTAGACTAATTGAAGATGTAAGAGAAGTAACACCGGCGGTATGTACCTGATATGTTCCTCCTAATCCTTCTGACGACGTATAGGACGTGGAAACGCTTCCTGCTGGCTTTATGTAAAAGTTGTCTGCAGTAAAGCTTTGATACCCTGGGTAAGAACTTACATCAAAACTTGTACCAGTACCCAAATCAACCAATGTAACACCACTGCTTTGACTGATTACGTGTTCTTATATAGAGTTAAAGGCTTAGATATAAAATAAAAGTCGACTGATTTTGTTGGTTGATAAGTGGTGGCCGCCGATGATGAACCATTAGTATTACCGCACCACCCAGACATTGACCCCCTTTCGCCAATACTGAGTGTATCTCCGTTCAAGCTTAGGCCATTCAGACCAGAGAAACTTGTACCTGAGGAATATGTTCTAGCACTAACAGCAGTTCCGCTGCAGGACAAGCTCCCATTACTTATTCCACCAGCGCCATCACCCGCAATAAAGAAATTATCAATTGTAGCACTAGGATATTCTGCAAGAATTGCAGAGACGTCAACACTTGTACCATATCCTAGATATCTAATATCTACATTACCACCACTCTGACTGATTACACGTCAATCATACACGTCCCACCTGGACTTGTATGACAAGAGACTGCGCCGTCAACGTAAATGACGATGTTGGGGCTGAGCTAGATTGCATAACTACCTGGTGTACTTTATCCGCTTAATGGCTAGGTTATGTCCCTTCACAATAAGCATACCATCTAATAGTGTCACTATAACCGTTAGGTACTCTGGAAAAGATTATTACACTCGTAGAAGTGGCACTCTTGAACGCAACTGTTGTTGCGTAAGCTCCGGCCGCTGAAGCACTAGCATAGACCGTTGGTGTTGCGCAGCTAAATGGTTTTGCAAAAGTTACGGTATGATATCTCCAACCAGAAGAATCTGTACTTTCATAAGTGGAATATGAATAGCTGCCAGACTGATGTTCAATGCCACTACTTTGACTGATTACGTGTTAATAAATGAGATAAGCGTGAACTGGCACATTGACGGAGTTACTATATATCAATCTTTGACAATTACTACAGCTGGTTTCAGTAGCACCACCAGAACCACTTCCTGTAATATAAAAAGATAGAATTCCTGTTGAATTGTCGTAACTTTTTGTCTCGGATACGCTTCCTCCATAGAAGCCTACTGGATGCCGTACCTTAGCCCATCCGGCGCTAGAGAATGGGTACGTTGAAGTGTTTGCTGGAATTGAGGTATCTGATATGTCTGATACAAAGAAATTATCATTAGTCAATGTTGTGTAATCTACATTTGGTGCCAAAGCCTTAACATCAAAGCTCGTTCCAGTACCCAGATCAACCAATGTGACACTGCCACTACTTTGACTGTTTACCTGCTGTTCGACATGGTAGCCTTCTTCGATTGTTAGAGTGCCAGTATTTGAGTCCATTGTCAAGCCTGCATCAGCAGTATTTTGGGCTGCAGTCTTAGAATCGTCCCATTGGTCGTCATAGACATTAAGGTTCGCAATGTCAGAGAGATCGCAGTTAGCTTGACCATAGTATGCAGAAGCAGCATTGACTTTAAGGTTGGTTGGGTCGAAGCTTAGGCTTTCACAAAGGTTACTTGCGTTAGCAGTATCTACCCAGTATTGTACAGCATTAGAGACCACAATGTCTTTACCATACTTTGGAATCTTGATATTCAAGTCATATTTACCAGAGTTATTAGCAGGAGCAGTACAGTTAATTACTAGATAGCCATCTGTATTGTTACTAAGGTCTGCTAAGGCTATGGCGCCACCTGTACCTGTACCAGTACAAGCTTTACCACCAATGGTTACGGTAATCGGATTACTTGCGTCAATAGCTTGAGCAGCAGTAAAGGTGTAGAGCGTAGAAATGGTCATCGCTTCACCACCGTTAATCTTACTAGTCCTATTTGGAGAAATAGAAGCTATTTCTGTTGCTCCAGCATTAGTCATAGCAACAGCGGTATAGGTTACTGCACCTTTATATACACCAGATGGTTTAGTAATATCTGCGTTTACACCGTAATAGACATCAAGATCAATGCCAGTAGTGTTATCTGGGGTATCGATAGTTTGTAGTAACTGGTCTTCACCTTTTAGTGGCATCTCAGCCCATACAGTAGTCTTATCTGGAACTGCCGGATTATAGACAGTGCTAAAATTGTTACTTGGTGCACCAGTAGTACCTTTAGCAATAGCAAAACCCCAGGAGTTCAGATCAAGTGTGGCTGGAGTAGCAAAAGTGCCAGAAGTAGCATCAATTGAACCAGTTACAGGAGTAGTTTCTCCAGAAGTGTCTTTTACAAGATCGTTTGAAGTAGCATCATCCATTGCGACAAAGACTTTGTAGCCGTTTGGCGCATTAGACTTTACGTTCAAGCTGTTCTTAGCAAGTCCCATTGTACCTTCTGGCGTAGCAGAAATGTTCATCTCTACCGTGTCTTGCGCGGAGGTAGCAGAAAGAGTATAGCCACCATCATTTTCTATAATTGCAGAAATATCGGTCTCTGCATGAGAGTCTTTAGGTGAAAATAAACTAGAGCCAAGGAACGCAGTAAGGGAAAAAGCAAACAAACCAATGGCAACAGCACCAAAAATCTCAAATTGTTTTTTATTTAGCCCACTTGACCTATTAACAGCTTTCATGTTTATTATCCTTTATCTCCCTAATAACATTAGCGTTATAATAACATTACCATTATAGCATGATATTTTTCAACATGTCAATACTAAAAATGCTTATTTTTAAAGAAGATTTAAAAATTGATCTTCAGAAACGGGTTTAGCTAAAACTCAAATTCTCGTGTTATAATAATATATATAATAAAAAGGAGTAAAATGGCAGATTTTAATAAAATCTTGACCCCAGGCGATTACGAAAATGGCGAGATCAATGTCGTCGTTGAAATTCCAGAGGGCAGCAATCATAAAATTGAATGGGATAGAAAAAACGCTTGTTTTATGCTTGACCGCGTAGAGCCAATCGCTTTTGCAAAACCTACTAATTATGGGTTCATCCCTCAGACCATAGACGAAGATGGCGACGAGCTTGATGCACTTATCATCACCGACCAGCCTCTAACTACCGGTATCTATATGACTGCTAAAGTTCTCGGCGTTATGAAATTCGTAGATGATGGCGAAGTTGACGACAAAATCATTTGTGTCCCTGCCGACGATAGAAATAACGGCGATGCTTATAATTCTCTAGAAGATTTACCAAAGCGTACCTTGGAACAAATTGAATTCCATTTCAATCACTACAAAGACCTCAAAAAGCCAGGTACTACTAAAGTAGAAAAATTCGGCGACAAAGAAGAGGCTAAAGAAGTTATCAAAGCAGCTATCGACCGCTGGAACAAGCAGTAATATAGAAAAACAGAATTCTATTTTTGAACCAGAACAAAATAATTCCATCACGGGTCGAGTACCGTTTAGTCGGACGCAGACCCGACTGATGGAATTATTTTATTCTGACGTGAAAAAATCTATTCTGTTTTTCTATATTACTGCTTTATAACTCGGAAATAGCGACCCTAACTTGTTTTGCCGTATCTCTATCACGCACCGTTACAGTATCATCAGACAACGTATCGAAATCAATCACTACACATTTTGGCGTACCAATTTCGTCTTGCTTACGATAGCGCTTACCAATATTACCAGAATCATCCCAGGTTACATTACCATATTTAGAACGTAAAGCATTATAAACTTCACGGGCCTTAGAAACCAATTCCGGTTTGTTTTTAAGCAACGGCGAAACACAGAATCTATATGGCGCCAAATCTGCAGGTAATTTCAGCAGGACGCGACTGTTACCGTCAATCTCGTCTTCCGTATATGCTTCAGCTAGTACGGCAAGCATTAAACGCTCCACGCCAATTGATGGCTCTACCACATGTGGAGTAAATACTTCGCCAGTATTTTTATCGCGATATTCCATACTTTTACCACTTGCTCTAGCGATATTATTAAGATCAAAGTCCGTACGATAAGCGACCCCCATCAGCTCTTCTCGTCCATTTGGATAATCATATTCTAAATCAACCGTCCTCTTGGAATAATGTGCTCTATCTTCCGCTGGAACTTCCACATCGTGAATATTAGAAGCTAAAAGACCCATCTTCTCTGTCAAGAAGAAATGATAATCTTTGAGCAGTTGATCAAATGCTTCTTCCCAGGCGTCAGGACGTACAAAATATTCAATCTCCATCTGTGAACACTCGCGATCGCGGAGGATGAAATCTCTCGGTGAAATTTCGTTTCTAAAAGCTTTTCCCTGTTGCGCAATGCCAAACGGAATATCTGGATAAATAGTATCAACCACGTTCTTATAGTTCGTAAAAATGCCTTGAGCAGTTTCTGGGCGAAGATAGGCAATGTGCTCGTCATCAGCAACAGGCCCAACCGTCATTTTAAACATCATGTTAAATTTACGAACATCTCCCCAATCAATTTTGCCACAGGTTGGACATTTAACATTAGCAGCTAGAAACTCTTCTGTAGTAATGCTTTCCGTAGCGCCATCAACTAATTTATCAGCTCGAAATCTCCCATGGCAAGCCTTACACTCAACCAGCGGATCATTAAATGTCTCTGTGTGACCAGATGCCTGCCAAGTAATTGGATTCATAATAATTGCAGCATCCACTCCATACATATCATCACGAGAATCTACAAAGAAGTTCCACCATGCATCCATAATTTTACGTTTCAAGGACACGCCAAGTGGACCAAAATCCCAAGTACCAGCCATGCCACCATAGACATCACTACCAGGAAAAATAAAACCACGTCTTTTACATAAACTTACAATATCTTCTAGCTTGCTCATAATATATATTATATCACATCTGGTTTAAAGACTTTGCTATATATAATAGCTCATCTACATCAAAAGTTACCTCTACTCTCAAAACTAAATTAAGTTCTGCTGAAAGCATTAGTCTCATCATCTTTATTTCATCAGTAGAAATTTTACCTGCCACGCTTTTTCTCAGTGTTAATGTTGTATTATTCCACGCATATTGCTCGTCTAATTCCAGCTTATCACCATCATCATCAGTAAATAAATTAATCTGCTCACCACCTATCTTAACTAGATTAAAATAAAACCACGTCAAAATTATTGCCAAATTTCCACCCTTGTCAATCGCTCTCATTGCCTGCACTGATATCTTGAAATATTCTGAAGAATCTATTTGTTCAGTTTTTTTCGCTACTTGTTTAATTACCTCAGAAGCCGCCTCTAGTCTCGCAAAATCTGCTAAGATTCCTCTATAAAATTCTTTCGATTTAGCCGATGTTAGAATGTCGAGCTCCCCCTTTCCTTTATGAACTACTATTTCCGACAAAGAAAACGGTTCAATTCCCGAAGCTAAACGCGATTTTTCCCTCCTCACGCCTTTTGCAAGCGCATTCACTCTTCCAGACGGCGTCAAAAAATTTACAATTCTATCCGTCTCTCCGTAGTTCGTACGTTTTAAAACTATTGCTTCCGTTCGTAAATCAGTATTCATTTTTTCCTTTACAGTACATCCTTATGCATCGTTTTATATCAAGTGGTGTCATTGTTGATTTATCAAGTACTTTGACTACTCCGTAGTCAGTTAGTTCCACATCGGACAAATTCAAAGATGAAACTACCACTACAGGGATTTTTTCGGTATCTGAATATGAACAAATTTCATTTAGGAAAGAAAAACCATCTGGCCCATCAAGCAAGATATCCAGAAATATCAGCTCTGGAACACCATCATCAAGCGCCGTTATTGCCTCTATTCCATTGGTAAAAATTTTTATTACACCATCATAAACCGAAGACGCCTCACGCGCTATACAATCAGCCATCATCTTATCATCATCTATAATATATATCATTAAAACAAACTCGCTTGTTTAGAAACTGGTAATTCGACGAAGAATGATGTACCGTCACGATGACGCACCGCTCCAACATTTGCATTCATGTACTGAGAAAACTTGGAGGCAATGTATAATCCCAAGCCAGAGCTTCCAGGTCTCATTGCAATACTAGTAGGCTTCTCTATCCAGCCTTTCTTTAAGCTTTTCCAGACATCTAGTGGCAATGCCGGTCCAAAATCTCGCACGTCCAAACGCACTAATCCATTTTTATCTTGTAATGTCAACTCACTCCTAGTTTCTTCGGTTGAATAATGCATAGCGTTTAAACAGAAATTATAAATCACACTATAGAGTAATTCCCTGTTTGCCACCACCAATCTAGAACGATTTCGATAATCTATCACAAGATTACGATGATTAAACCTAAATAGGTAACGCAATTCTTCTGTCACTTCATCACAGACCGCACGCACTGCCACTGGTTCCATAGAGAATAATCCGTCATCAAGTCGTGCAATTTTTGTTAAATCTTGAACTTGTCTAAGTGCTCTGTCGGTCACCCCCACCATTTGCGATTGAATTCTTTTCAAGTCCTTTTCGCTAGATGCCAGATCCATAGAGAAAGCTAACTGTCTCAGCAAACTAAGCGGCGCTTTTAGCTCATGCGCTGCCACTAAAATACCGTTTACCTCGCTTTCCATACCCCTATTTTAGCACATCAAAATCACAAAAAGAAGCATGAGCAAATTGGGATTTATCGAGTAAAGCTAACTGTGTCAAGAATTCTTTGATAATCGTCATTAAAAATCATTGCGTCAGTTTGCATCACTGCAGTTTTATCCCTCATCTTAAATACTGCAGCGATACCCTGAAGTTTAGTACCAGGAAGTTCGCCAGTATAAAGATTAGCATTTTCTCCATTGATTAGTCTAACAGACACAGCTAATTTACCATTTTTGACGTAGTTTTCGTAAGTTTTAATATAACTATCATATGCCTGATCTTTAATGATAACTCTGAGCGCATTAATCGTATCTACTCCCACCGGATAAACTTTACCAGGATTTAGATACGCCTCATAATCACCACCATTGATTGCATCTTTTGCTTCGTATACACTCCAAGTTTTAGGATATTCAAAGGAAAGCTCACCATAATCCGCTGGCCCGGCAAAAATCTGATACGGCTGCTTCTCCCTTTCAATAAACTGGTTTTCCATCTCTTCAGTTTTGTCGTTCACTGCCGTAGCTACCGCCGCACTAATCTGGCTATCCACATCGCTCTGAGCGGTGTCCCATTTAGAAAACATCCAAATAAACAAACCAATGAATGTCACCGCCACAAGCCCAGCAATAATTAACAAAATTATCCATATCAAATTAGCATTTTGCTTTGGCGCTTTCGCTGCAACTGGTACTAATCTTGCCGTTGGAGTTGGCCCCATTGTTCCAGTAGCATTAAAAGATCCAGCAGGGCTTCCTGCCATATTTCCATATTGTTGTTGCCCACCTTGAGAATTCATCTGTCCCGCAGGCTGAAATGGCTGATACGGTTGATTATCCATAAGTCTATTATAACGCTTATTCTATTCTTTTGTAAAGTCTTTTTGGATAACTGAAATTTCATTTTTTAAGTTGTCAAGATCTGCTTCTATTTCCTTAGCCAATTTTGACGCTTCTTTATATTTAGCTGTTGCTTCATCCAGACAAAATTCATCAGAATAGAACCAATCAACTTTTTGGTTTAGCTCATCAATTTTTTGATTAATAGTTTTCTTTTCTGTCATTTTATTCCTTTCTTTTATTAGCCTTTTCTATCTTTGCCTCAATTTCTTGCTTTAGAGTCGTAACATGAATCATTTCCCCGACTGCAATTTTCCCTGTCATAATCGCATATCCTCTTTTTAGTACCGCATCAGGATTAACACTTTCCAAAATTTTGCATTTCGATTTTAGTTCCATCTCTGTAGATTTCAATCTCTCATCCACTCGCTCCCACGCTCTAGCAAAATCATTCTGCATCGCTTCCATAGTCAACGATATTTTTTCCATAATTCTATCATGAATATCTTGTATGCTTGCATCTACAAAAGTCTTTTTTTCGATTTTATCCGGTGTAAGCATCTCCGCAACATTTGACGGTGTTGACGCTCTAATATCCGCTGCAAGATCAGATAGACTTTCATCTATTTCGTGCCCAATTCCAGTTATGACAGGAATTTTCGAGCCAGCAATCGCTCGCACCAAAGCCTCATCGTTAAATACTGCAAGATCATCCGCGCTTCCGCCACCTCTAATAATCGCAATAATTTGCACTTCAGAATGTTCATTAAAATATTTAAGCGCAGAGATGATTTGATCAGCAGCCGCCAGACCCTGAACTTGAGTATGCGCCACTTGTACCGAAAGTCCACCCCATCTCGCATTCAAAATCTTACAAAAATCAGCATATCCAGCCGCCTGCGTAGAAGAAATCACTCCAATTTTGGAAAGATTTTCTGGGATACCCCGTTTCTTAGCAACATCAAATAATCCCTCGCCTTCAAGCTTTTTCTTGAGAAGCTCGAAACTCTTTTTAATATTTCCCTCACCTACCGGCATAATCTGCTTAATAGTCAACGAAAATCTTCCCCACTTCGTTAGTTTTGGCACCGCCTTAACTATTACTTTCATGCCATCTTCAAGCGGCATTCTCAAACTAAAAAGTGGCATAAAGCAGTTAACAGAAGTTTCTTCATCCTTCAGGTCAAAGAATACCCATTTTCCCTGGTTAACTTTAAAACTTGCTACTTCGCCCTCAACGATTACACCAGAATAGGCATTTTCAAGAGTTTGGTTACAAAAATCCACAAACTCAGAAACAGAAAGTTTTGGATCAACTGAAGTTGTATTTAGGTAACCTTCCATCTAGCCCCTTGGTGGCTCGCCCTCTGCATCTTCTAGTAGTTTCTTAGACTTAATTTCGTAACGTCTGCCATTTACCGGAGAGACATAATAATCTTCATTTACTAAATTTACAAACATTGAAAGATCTTTATCATCCATGATGATAATACTACCGTCATCATCAGTCATGAGCTCTAATTCCATTTTATCCGCATAGTCAATTAGCTGTTCCTGACTCATTTCGTTTTCTAGATCAAATGCTTGCACTTTCTTAAGTAAAGGTTTCTTATCCTGAAGCAACGAATCAAGGGTCAGGCCTTCAGAAAAACTTAGCTTATATTTTTTCTGAAGTTCCTTTGCTTTTTCTTCCGCAATCACTTGCGCTTTATAATCATACTGAAATAATGCTTCAAATTTCGGTTGATTAAAGATTATCACTGTTCCATCAACGATTGCTACTTGATTGTCAGTTGGCATTTTAATTGCCACTTCAGCCGAAAAAGGCTCAAAGCTCTCACCGTTCAGTTCCCAAGATGACGCGCCTTTAATCGCAGATGATGCCGAAATACCCTTAGCGATATAGAAAACCTTCGTACCGTTCTCTCCACCAGGATAAGAAAACTTTGCGATAATCCCTTTTATCTTTTTAAACTCATACTCATTATCAGAAAAGAAATCAATATCTTTGTATTCATTCTCAATCAAATGCAAAAGTGTCTCGGCTCTACCAACCTTAGAAAGGTCCGTACGATAAACTACTTTGTCTTCACCATCAGAAAGCTCATAATCTCTACATTCTAGACCCTTATCAGCCTCTTCAATGACATATTTAACTGCTGCATTCATAAACATCTCTTTAACATTACCCGTTAAAGAGTCAGAGTATCTCACTTTGTATGGAGTGTAATTTTTATTGAACAAAAATAATTCTACTGATACATTATTTTTTATTTCATCTATCTCATTTGCCCACTTAAAAACATCAAACTTTTCTGCCATTTTACCTCCATTAGTTTTTAATTTTATCTGTTACTTAGCATTAATTATATCATTCTTCTGAATCATCTCAAAGTATGATTCCTGAGAAATCTTCTTTTTAGACAGATGGAATAATTTCATTGTTCGCTGTAAATCTTCCATAACCTCAGTGACTTTTTCATTGTCATCAAGCGCGGTTTCGATCTTTACATAATGGCCCGGAAGATTGTCCACCTTGTCTAAATAGATTCTTGAAGTTTCGCCAAGTACGATTCTCTTCCTACGTCTACTTACTTCTGACGCTAAGACAAATCCTAGTTGATGTAGCATATTCACAATTTCAGCATAGTCTTTTACTTCAGAACGATCAGTAATCTCAATACCCGAATCTTCGATATGACGTTTCAATATTAATTTATACTTTGCCGGCTCGTCTACCGAACGCATCTCTGTGCGCATAATAAGACGTGGCAAATTCATGCCTCTCTTAAATCCTCTCGGGACATAAATTCTATCATGCTGATAAAGAGTTGGCTCGAATTCAAGATCTATCTCGCGCATTCGTTTTTCAAACTCAGCGAGGTCATCAACCTTCACCTTTACTGTAACTCTTTTCATATTGTTGCTCCTTTCCTTGCCTTATTAGCCCATTCATCTGCAAGCTCATTCATCTCCACCCCTATGTGTCCTCTTACCCACTTAAGCTCTACATTGTGCTTATTTTTTTGATAAATTGCGTGCAATCGTTTTACAATATCTAGGTTCTGAATTTCGCCCCTTGTACTCTTTTTCCAACCTCTTTCTGCCCATCCATCAGCCCACTTCGTCAGAACATTAATCCAAAATTCAGAATCCGTGTGAATCTCCGCATCTTCGCCATCTACCAGCTCCAAAGCTGCGATAAGTGCCAGACCTTCCATTCTAATGTTCGTAGTGTGTGGTTCCTTTCCAAGAGCCACTGGCTTACTACCTTCTATTACTGCAAAGCCTCCAGGCCCTGGATTTGGAGATGCGCTTCCGTCTGTCCACAATATTCTCATCTTCTTTTAATTATACCATATTTCCTCTAAAAATGCGATATAATTATTATATATGACCAAAAAAGAATCTCCTCGCATTAAAGATGCCATCACCCTTGCTACTAAAGCGCACGAAGGACAATCCCGCAAATCTGGTGACCCATACATTTCTCACCCTCTAGCCGTCATGAAAATTGTTGAAGATTGGGGCATGGACGAAGATACTATCATTGCTGCCGTGCTCCATGATACTATAGAAGATACCTCCGTTACTTTGCAAGATATTAAAGACCAATTTGGCGAACAAGTAGCCTTTCTAGTTGATGGGGTTACTAAGCTCGGCGATGTTCGTTCCGGTATGAATGATCTCGACACCTATCTCCCTAGTACTAAAAATAACCTTTTGAGACTTCTCGTTGCTACCGGCTCCGATATTAGAGTGCTCATCATTAAACTCGCAGACCGCTTACATAATTTACGTACGCTCTCTGCTTTGCCACCAGACAAGCAAAAGAAAATAGCTAAAGAGTCCCTAGAAGTATTTGCTCCTCTTGCCGACAGGCTCAACATGGGCCGACTTCGAGTCGAGATGGCCGACATTGCCTTCTCTTATGTTAATCCAAAACGCTACAATGAACTTCGTACAGTCATTGAAGACTATGAAAAATCTGCCGAAAAAACCATGCAGAAAGTCAAAAAAGAAGTTTCCGCAGCTCTCGGTCGCGAACATATTAAATTCCAAATTTCCGGACGCGTTAAATCTGTGTATTCTCTTCATAAAAAACTCATTAAACACAATCAAAACATGGGAGAAATTTATGATCTGATGGCTCTCCGTGTGATTGTAAATGATATTACTGATTGTTATCTTACCCTAGGCGTGATTCATTCCCTTTATATGCCAATGAGTGGACGCATCAAAGATTATATCGCTATGCCAAAACAAAATGGTTATCAATCTATCCATACTACTGTAATCACCAAGGACAAGAAAATAATCGAGTTTCAGATTAGAACCAAAGAGATGCACGAATATGCCGAGCACGGTCTCGCTGCTAGTTTCTACTACAACGAGCAGAAGCTAACAGAAAACTATCGTACTGGAAAAATAGAGCACCTTCCAACTTCCCTGCTTTGGATTACCGAACTCCAAGAAACTGCCGCAAAACTTCGTGCCGGCAAAAAAGTCGATATCAAAAAACTTCGATTAAACCTCTTTGCTGATAAAATATTCGTCTATACGCCAAAAGGCGACATTATTGACCTTCCAAAAGGATCTTTGCCTCTTGATTTTGCTTATCGTTTGCATTCAGAAATTGGCGGCAGAGTCCACGGAGTTAAAATCAATGGCAAAATGAGTAGCCTTTCTACTAAATTAAAACATGGTGATATTGTAGAGATTATCACCTCGAAAAACCCTACCTATAAAGCCTCCTGGTACGATAAAATCATCACTCCACACGCTAGACAAAAACTAAGACAACAATTAAGCAAGCTTTCTAAGTAATTCTTTCAGTTCTTCTTCGTTTTTGCAGGAGAAAGTTACGCTTTTGGCGCCAATACGCACTTTATGACCATATTTTTCCGTGAGCTTTACTTCTTCTCTAGCATAAGCATCAGTTTTCACAGCGCGAGTCGAGCTTTTCTTCTTGCGGGCAGCAATAAATTGCTCCACTTGTCTCGCAGTCCAGTGTTCCTCGATAATCTTTGGAACTGCTTCTTCAACTACCTCAATTTCCGCAGTCACAAGTGGTCTCATTACACCCTCGGAGAGATTATGCTCGCGCATTGCTTTCTTTGCTACATCTGGAAGTTTCAATAATCTCAAACTATTAATTATAGTGGTTTTATTCTTACCAATTCGCTTAGCCACCTCTGCATTGTCCATATTGAACTGTTCTTTGAGCTTGGCATAAGCCGTTGCCAGCTCAATCGCATTCAGATCTTCACGCTGTGCATTTTCGATGATAGAGAGTTCTAAACGATTTTGCGCATCAAGCGTACGTATAATTGCTGGAATCTTGGAAAGTCCCGCTATTTTAGCCGCTCTGTAGCGTCTTTCACCTGCCACAATTTGGTATTTATCCCCGTCTTTTACTACTACAATTGGAGAGAGAACCCCAAACTGTTTAATAGAGCTAGCCAGCTCATTCAAAGCTTCTTCGTCGAATTTTTTCCTCGGCTGATCTTTATCTCGTTCAATCTTGGCAATATCAATTTCTAGCAGTTTTTCACCGGTTGTTTCATCAGCAGTTGGGTCAAACTCTTCGTCTACAAGTTCCGTTGGAATCAAGCTCTCGAACCCTCTACCTAGACCATGTTTTACCATATTTCCTCCTTATTTCTTCCCTGTGCGTTCTTCAACTTCACGAACTAATGCTTTATACGCCTTTGCGCCCTTCGAAAACTTATCGTATGCACCCACCGGAGTACCATGCGAAGGCGCCTCAGCTATTCTCACATTTCTTGGAATCGTAGTTTCAAATACTTTATCCTTAAAGTATTTCTTAATCTCTTCTAGCACTTCTGCTGAAAGCGATGTTCTTTTATCATACATTGTTGCAAGGACGCCTAGAAGCTTCAAATTTGGATTCATAGCTTTCTTGACCAGTTTCATACTATCCAAAAGCTGCGCCACTCCTTCAAGTGCGTAGAACTCAGTCTGAACTGGAAGAAGTAAATATTCTGAAGCAATCATGCCGTTAACGGTAAGTAGAGATAAGCTTGGCGGTGAATCTATAATAATATAATCGTATTGTTCTCTTACTGAATTGACAGCATCCTTTAGTTGAGTGAATCTCTTTTTAAGATTCGCCATTTCTACTTCCGCATTTGCCAATTCTGGAGTCGTCGGGGCAATAAACAAATTCTTATATTTAGTCTCTTGTATTACTTCGGAAATAGGCACCTGTCCCAAAACTACCTCTGTCATGCTATGGTCTAATGAGGTCTTTTCAATACCTAGACCAGAGGTCGCGTTACCTTGCGGATCAAAATCAATCAATAAAACTTTATACTTATCTTTGGCTAGAAAATAACTAAGATTAACTGCCGTAGTAGTTTTTCCAACACCTCCCTTTTGATTCGTAACCGAAATCGCAATAGCCATGTAACTATTATATCATACTTATGGTTTATGCAAAGATGATTAAAATTCTTACGCAGACTATTTTTGTGGCCGTATCCTGGGCGAGCGCCCGTGAGCGTGCCGCAAAAATAGTTCTGCGTGAATTTTAATCTCTTTACTTACAAGAATAAATATGCTAAAATGTAATAAGTAATTAAAGGATTAATATGAAGAAAGCAGTCATTTTAGTCGGTGGCAAGCAATACCTTGTCGCTGAAAAAGAGACCCTACGGGTGGACCTCCTCCCGGCAGGCACCAAAGAGCTCGAAACTGGTGCTTTACTTCTCATCGATGGTGACAAAACCACTGTTGGTACACCAGAGGTGAAGGGCGTAAAAGTTTCGGCAAAAGTAGTAGAAGATAAGGTTGCCGGAGATAAAGTCCGCGTAATCCGTTATCATTCTAAGAAACGTGTCCATAAAGAAACTGGCCACCGCCAAAAATACAGCACGATTGAAATCACCTCAATCAAATAAATCAAGAAGCCAAGAGGTTTCTAGTACAGCTAGTTTCGCCTAATAAAAATATAATCCATTAATCCTTGTCGCGCCCGACTAAACAGTGCTCACAAGGTATTAAGGATTATATTTTTATTGGGAAACTTCCCTTATGTACTAGAAACCTCTTAGCTTACTAGTCTTTCTTTTCTGGAGTCTGGATACTATCTCTTACGATATCATCATTGATGTCGATATCAGTAGTACCAGCGCCAGAAGCTGCACCAGATGCAACCTTTCTAAGCATCTTCTGCGATTTATAGAAGTAAAAACCGCCGCCAGCGATTGCCATACCAACAAGTAGCGCCATCACTGCTTCCCCAGGACCAGTAGTTGGGAGAGATGAAGGTGTAGCCGTGCAAGCACGGTGTACAATAATCTTTACCTTATCCTCAGCGTTACCATCATGTGTAGAGACTAACGCATCGTTATAAATTACAGTATCACCACAAGGGAAAATTTCAACAGAATCAGACAATTTAGCCTGATAAGACACCGTGGCTTCTTCGCCAGCGACCATTGCGCCAAGACCTAATCCATTTTCACCAAAGAGAGCATCCGGAGAGAGCGCACTTTGAGGATTCCTAGTTGTAGTAGTATAAGTGGTACCATTAATATACGTTAGACCATTTGGGAGAATATCATGCGCTAAAACAACATCCTGTTCGGTGGTCCCAGTATTTTTATACGTAATCTTAAAATTCAGAGTGTCACCAGGTAATGCTGTAATTTCATCTTTATAACTATCTGGAAGCTCTGAAATAGTTACTTGTTTACTGATTTCAAAGTTTGGTTTATCAACTTTAAATCTATAAGTCACATATCCAGCATATTCATTACAACCTGGAACAATGCCCCATAAATCGCCCCAATATGCAAGAGAAACACCATCTCCACGCAAAGCCTCGCCATTCAGTTGCGTACCATTCGCAGAACCGTTATTATGTAGGTATGTAGAATTTGGTACGTAGTTGATATATACTGCTTCTGACGGACGAATGATAGCCGTATCCCAAACCATGTTTGGAGTAGCATTCTCTGCAGTAATTTTCGAGGTAAGAACACCCTCCTGTCCCGCTTTTATGTAATCTGGATACTCAATCTGCATAAATGTACCAGTGGCCATACCAACACCACTAGCATTTAAAGATGCTGAAGCGTTGTTATGAAAATAAGTCAAAACCTCGTACTCTTTACCTGGCTCTATGGTGATTGTGTTTGTGTAATCATCTTCCGTACCATATTCCTTAACTCTTACAAAATTTCGTTCATCTCCTAAAGTTGGGTTATCGGTGATGGAGTTGAAAGTCACATGATCGGCTGGACTAGTCCACGTATAAGTCTCTCTATTTTGTGGACCCCATGATTCTTCCACGATTGCAGAAGCATCACTAAATTGTATTGCAGTTACCGAAAAAGCTAGAGCTGCTACTGGCAAAACTGCTAATCTTTTAATTTTCATTTTTACATCTCCTTTTTTCCTTTTTATTTTATTGACCTTCACCTTCAGAGTTGCTACTTTCGGAGCTACCACTCTCGGAACTACTACTTTCGGAATTATTACCATCTGACCCTCCGTCAGAAGATTCACTATTCGAAGCAGCTGAGTCTCCAGTGCTACTTGGTCCTACGTCCCCACTTGCTATTCTGCTAACAGCCTCATTCACTTGATCTGCTGTATTATGTGTTACTAAAGTGCTGATTCCGCCTTCATCAATAGGAATTGACGGCGCGGAAGCGCTAGCGGACATAGCATCAGCAGTCGGTACATAGTTCTGTGCTGGAGCTTCGCTATTGCCCTGTTGTGCAGCATCTACCGCAAACTGTTCAGAAGGACCTTCTTGGTGTAAGTATTCTGAAGGAAGCACGTTTTCAGTAGTTTTACCTTGCAAATCCGGTGTTGAAGTAACCGGTGTTACTGGAACATTTGGAGATGGCTCATTCGGAGGAGTTTGGTCATCTGGTGGCGTTGAATTATTCGGTGTTACTGGAGCCACAGGAATTATTTCTTGTGTAACAGTAGTTGTAGTCACAACCTGGTCATTCTCTGGCTTTGGAGCCTTCTTCCTAGCTATGCTCTCCGTAATCACCATCTGACCACCGCACTTGTTACGCTCACCCCAGACAGTGTAACGTTTCATCGCCGCATCGGCTTCTTTAGAACCTAGCTCTGCATCCGCATTAACTAGTCCATGCGCTTTCAAAATTCGAAGCTTAGTTTCGCCTTGGTTATATTCGTTTTCACCATCGGCATTCAAACGCTGTAATACATTAAATTCTTCAGGTTTAGAACTTTTATCTACGTCGATTCTCTTTACGCCATCATCACCCTTCTCCATATGCGCAGTAATATATGTCCTATTTGCTGGGAAAGTAGCATATTGATAAGTTACTCCATCTGATACCTCAGCTTCATCAGCCATAATCTTATCTAGGATTCTTTGTTTCTCTTCTGGAGTAGCATCTTTAAACTTCTGTGCCGCTTCGTTAATTCCGTCAACTGACACATGCTCGACATCAATACCATAACCATCAGATGCGTCTAGTGCACCGTTCCATGAGTTAGCGTAGAACATATATAACGGATCCTGAGCCATCATGTCACCTTTAGCGGATAGATAGCTTAAGACATTGGTTGATCCCTCAAGCTCCGACGCGTCAAAGATTGGACTAAACGCACCCTTGGTCTCCTTATTGTTAGTAGTCTGCGACTCACCTTTTTCTCTTACTGGCACATCGAATAAATCAGGTGCACCTTCTTGTACTTCGCGGCCAAACTCTAACGCGTAATCTTTTGTTTCACCGTTAGCATCTACAAAATTGAACGTCGACTGATAAGACGGCCTTTCCGCCTGTTTACCAATAGCTTCCTCATAAGACGTGATATTTTCAGCGCCCCCAGCTTTAGAACCCGTTCCAAGTTCAACATTTATAGAAGGCGTTTCTGCCATTTCTTCAGTTGCTACTTTATTCCCGCTAGTGCTATTTGCGCTTGCACTATTGGAGCCGATGAGTCTTTTTGCACAACCAGCCACCGTCAAAAGCGTTAGCGCAATAGCTGCTGCCGGAATCATCATTCTCTTGAATTTATATTTCAGGCCATATTTCTTTTCGACATTATCAATTTTTTCGTCTTTGATTTTTTTGGCCTCTTCATCCAATGATTCAGTATTTTCCGAAGCGGATTCTGCAATTCTATTTCTTAATTCCCCACGTGCTTCAACTAAAACTTTATCTAGCGCATCCTGAGCTTCTTCGTAAGCTTCTTTGCTATCGTCCAGTTCAACCTCATCATCGTCTTCTAAATCATACGATAAACCATCTTTTTCTTCTGAAGATTCTTTATCATTGTCCTCTTCAGAGTCGTCTATGTCATATTCACCATCATCTAGATCAACTATATCGTAGTTCAAATCATCATCATCGATGTCATATTCATAGTCGTCTTCTTTATCATTAGCAGACATTGTATCTTCACCAGCTCTTATATCTGTCGTTGTTCCCGTGTTTGCTGGTGATACTTCTGTATTTGTCGTCGTAGCTACTTCAGTATTCACCGTTGTAGCCGCCTCTGCATTATCAGCTGCGTATTCTGCTAAAATAGCATCCGCTGCCTTTTGTGCAGCTTCAACTTCTGCTAACCTAGCAGTTAGTTCACGAGACGCATATAATATATTGAAAAACGATTTGCCATTTTCCGCATGTTCCTTTAGGGCTTTCTCTACGCCGCTTTGAAGTTCTGGGTGTACGAATTCTTTCAAATCCTCTGGATGTTTATTCACCCAACCAGTCAGCTTCATGATACCACCACGCGCCGCTGCTTCTTTTTGACGATTATATTCTTCCCGTTTAGCCTTTTCTTCTTCAATTTTTTTAGCAGTTGCATTAATTTTAATCCACTGTTCAAGAAGTGCTTTTCTAGTTTTCTCAGCTTCCTCGGCCGACTTGTCTAATTCTTCTTGAGACATTAAATCATAATTCTCTAATGTAACGCCACCAAGCTCCCTTTGCAACTCTTTGTTAGTGCCAAGTTCTCTATTCTCTGCGCCATTATTAATATTCTCACCGTTCATTTTATGCCTCCGCCTTCATATTATTAATATCCATATTCATAACTATGTCGGAAAATGTGTTGAGTACTCTTTCAAGAATCTCATTTGTATTAACACCAGCGCTTTCAATTATGTTGCCGAGCTCGTCAATTGATTTATCTTCATCTAAAGCCTTCTCAAATTCGTCTAGTTTATCATCAGGCAAGCTTCTCAGAACCTCACTGTTGAACTGATCGACCAGCATCTCCTTAGCTTTCTCTCGAAAGTCTACCTTTTTGTCCTCTGGCAGCTTATCAAGCCCTTTTTTCTCCATCAGTGCATCAAGGTACTGATCGAAGGTTTTTTCTAACTCTGCGCTGTTCATTTCTTTTTTCCTTTTTATTTTGATATTATATGACCTTATTTACCCCTTATTTTAATACTTATGCTAATTTTGTCAAGAGTTTTTTAAGAAAATAAGCTATTCACTCATAAAAGGTATAGCCTTTGCAATTGGCTAGCCAAACTCACGTTCCAAACCCAAGAAAAAAACCGAACTTTTTGTTCGGTTTTTTTCTTGCTAGTCTCTGTTAGACTACAGTCTATCTTATACTTAAGCTCCTTCCATTGAGAAGAGATCTATTGCCGCTCTAGCAGCTTTGCTGATGGTTTTTGGCGAGCGATAGCTCCTTTCGTTATCTTCGCTACCACCAATCACCTGAAAGTCTAGTCCGCTATCACTTCTCATTACGTTGATATTCTTTCTAGGCATAGGCTTTTTCCTTGTTTATGTTAATTTTTCTTTTTATTTGTTAGATTTTATGTTTTATTGTCTAACTGTCTTCTATACTAGCACACTTTTGCAAAAAAGTCAATACCTTTTATGCTTATTTTTCTCACTTTTGTCAAATTAACAGAGGTAAATTTAAGGTATTTTACGCTTTTTCCAAACTGATAGTGACTTGCTTCCCATCCACTTTGGCGATTTCGTCGTAGGCGTAATTACGTACATCCTTATCAGTAGCCATTTCTACAGCCAAAACCTCATTTTTGACCATTTCCACGAAGTCTGGAGCAACTTCACAACCTACAAATAGCTTAATTCTATCATCTACTGACAAATTTGCCTTCTTTCTTGCTGCTTGAACCACGCGAATTAGCTCACGAGAAAATCCTTCAGCTTTGAGTACTGGAGTTATCTTTTTGTCGAGCTCATACTTAGAGCCTTGTTCAACTTTTTTAACATTTACCTCGTCCAGAATCATTTGCTCATAGAACTCTGGTAGTTTTTCCCCTTCGTAGATAAATTTAGCGAGTGGTTGACGGACCTTAACTTGCTCTTCTGTCTCTGATTTTTGCATCCTCATCGCTAACCCTTCAGAGATAATTTCACGAGTACGCGCCATCTTTTCTATAACTTCCTCATCAATTTCCCCAGCCTTCGGCCAGTCCAAAAGATGTACTGAATCCGAAGTATCGGTTAAATTATGGTACAACTCCTCAGCAAGAAATGGTACAAATGGTGCAATAATTTTACTCAAAGTTAGAAGAATATAGTAAAGCGTTGCATATGCCTCAGCTTTGTCGTTATCGTCTTCTGATTTCCAGAAACGACGACGTGACCTTCGCACGAACCAGTTGGAAAGATCGTCAACAAATGGCAAGATTCCACCCGTTGCCTTAGGTAAGTTATATTCTTCCATTCCCTCCGTAATCTCATCTCGAAGCTGATGCAACCTTGAAACAATCCACTTGTCTAAATCATTTTTAAGCTGTGGTAGTTTCCCGTCACCAGTAAAGTTATCGACATTGGCATAAGTTGCAAAGAAGTCATAGACGTTCCAAATCATTGAAAGTTTCCTTGCTACATCTGACACATCTTTATCGAGCAAAGCAAAGTCTTCACCCGCCAAAACCGGAGAAGAGAGTAACAAGAATCTCAATGAATCCGCCGAATACTTATCCATCAGCTCATTTGGATCTGTATAATTGCCGAGCGACTTACTCATCTTTCTGCCGTCATTCCCCGCCAATGTACCAGTAGTAATCACATTTTTATATGCATTTTTTGGAGCATCAGCCGTGGCTGCTTCAGGACCAAACGCTCCTACGGATGCTAGAGCCGTATTGACGGTATGAACATAATAGAACCATGCCCGTACTTGCCCCACATATTCTACGATGAAATCTGCAGGGTAATTCTTCTCAAACTTTTCTTTATTCTCAAACGGATAGTGAAGCTGTGCAAATGGCATCGAGCCACTCTCGAACCAACAATCCAGGACTTTCTCGATACGTTTGAAATGCTCACCGTCGATATCAAATTCGATCTCGTCCACCCACGGACGATGATAATCTTCTAGCCTCACTCCAGATAGCTCATATAGCTCATCGTAAGAACCGACTACTTTAACCGAGCCTTTATCACCCTTCCAAACTGGCATCGCCGTCGCCCAAAATCTATCACGAGAAAGATTCCAATCCGGAGCTTGTTCGATATTCTTAGCAAATCGCCCGTGTTTCAAATAACCTGGGAACCAATTGATGTTTTCATTTTGTTCCAACATCAAAGTTTTTGAATTCTGTACGTCGAAGAACCAGCTCGGAAAAGCTCGATACATAATACGCTGTTTAGAACGAGGATTAAATGGATATTCGTGTTTGATATATTCTATCTTATAAACAATACCCTTCTCTTCCAAAACCTTTGCAATAAATTTATTCCCAGCCCATATTTCAATACCATTTTCATCAGTGTCGCGTACGCCAAGAGCGTGCAATTTTTCCGCAACCTCTGGTAGATAATAGCCATTTTCATCCAACACATCCTCAAACTCAGCCTCTTTTTCATGCTCTAAATAAAGAGCATAGTCGTCTTCGCCATAAGCTGGTGCGATATGTACAATACCAGTTCCTTCAGCATCTCCCACAAAATCTGCCACAAAAACTTTATGCAATTTTTGATTGTCCAATATGTCTTCATAAGTAATTCCAGCCAGCTCTTTTCCCTTAAACTTTTCCGTCGGCTTCTCTCCAGGAAAAACTTTTTCGGCAAGTTTAACAGCTAGAATCTTATCCCCGTAAAGACCATATTCCAGCTTAGGGCTCACGGCGAGCATTTTGTTTGCTGGCAAAGTCCAAGGAGTAGTTGTCCAGGCCATAAGATATTGTTTTTTACCCGCAATCTTAAATAATACATAAGCCGATGGATCTGTCACTTCCTGATACGCATCGTTGTCCATCGTCACTTCTGCTTTAGAAACAGGAGTCGCAAACTTAGTATCATACATCAAAACCTTACGTCCTTCATAAATCTTCCCTGCATCGTATAAAGTTTTGAATGCCCACCAAACCGATTCCATAAAGTTCTTATCCATTGTACGGTAAGCGTTATCAAAATCAACCCAGCGTCCAATCCTATCAATTGTAGAACGCCAAGTTTCAGAATTTGCTACCATAGATTCGCGAGCTTTGGTGATGTATTCTTCTAACGACCACTTTGTTCCAATTTCTCTCCTATCCGTAATGCCAAGTTGCTTCTCTACGAAATTTTCCGCAGGAAGACCATGGCAATCCCAACCCCATCTTCGTTCCACATGGTATCCACGCATTGTCCAAAATCTTGGCACAGCATCTTTAACGATTGAGGAAAGAAGAGTTCCATGATGTGGCATACCTGTAATAAATGGAGGCCCATCATAAAACACAAAAGATTTATCAACCGGGCGATTTTCAATCGATTTTTCAAAAATCTGATTTTTCTTCCACCAATCTACTAAGGCTTTTTCATATTCTATCGCACGTTTTCTTGGTTGATATTTCATTTTACTCCTTTCTCTATATTTCCTCGTCATTAGTTTCTATATCTTTCCCGGCCGCCTCAAATGATAATTTCCCCGGTACGCCTTTGAATGGCGTTTCAGCAATTTCCTTGCAGAATAGTTCGTACACATCTTTGCCAATTTTTTCACTGAAATATTCCTTGAGTTTATATAACGTCTTCAAATCCTCTGCCGGGTTCTTTAAACCATGTCTCCACAGAACACTGCAAAATCTTCTTTCTATCGTCGTAATACCATGTGCTCCAGCCATATAATCAGCAAGCTGAACCAACTTATCATAATCGTCAAACTCTATTTTGCTCATATAATCTTTTAAAAATGCATCCTTCTCGGCATCTTGCAGGGTAATTTCTTGAACTTTCTCTCTGGGATTGAAAGAATGAGTTAAGCAGATTCTTGCAATCTCTGGTAGCCCCTTTTCCATTAATAGCTCATAGCCATCAATTACGTGCATCATACCAGTGCCCGGACCTTTATATCGCCCAATATCATGCAAGAGTCCCGCCGCATAAGCATGCTCAGTATCGAGGCCGCAATTTCGCGCTATCTCTTCAGCTACTTTCGCTGCAGCCCTGGAATGATTTTCCCAAGCAAAAACTACTGGGTCGTCACGTTCGGTGAGTCCCCACGCAAAAATTTCATCAGCTTGTTCTCGCAGTTTCATTGTTTTATATTATAGCACAAAAACCCTCGCCTACAAAATGATTATGCTAGCCTAGTTTTCTTTACTACCCCAGTATGCCACTTCGTCAATTTGTGGCATTGGTGTTCCCTTCCAAATATTAAGTAGCCTGCCGTCATTATCGAGCGAAAGGATAGCCGGATATTGCAATACGTCATAGGTGGTTACCAAGCTTTCACCCTCGTAGGTTGCTGGATTAATACTCTCAATTCTCTCTGGACCAACCTCATGCTCAAAATCTCGAAGCCATTCTCTGACCTCACTCGCATAGTCAGTTTCTTCGTCCCAAAGTAAAATCAGTCTCATTGTTTGCCCTCCTTTTTATCGTTAAACCTTCTTACCAGTTTCTTTCTTTTTCTTTTGCTCTTTAATAATCTGCTCGAACTCAGCTAATGATTTAAATTCCTGAAAGACACTAGCAAATCGCACATATGCTACTTCATTTACCTCCGCCAAAACATCAAGTGTCATTTCACCAATCTCACGCGAAGTTACACTCTCCTTGCCAGTTTCATAAAGTCTATCCATCACTTTATCTACGACCTCTTCCACTTCAAGTGATGAATTGAAAAACTTTCCGACACTTCTTTTCACAGAAGTAATCAATTTATCCCTATCGAATTCTTCCTTATTACCACTACGTTTCCAAACCATTATAGTTGGCATTTCGATACGCTCATAAGTGGTGAATCTATGTTTACCATCAGAAGTAACTCGTCGTCTTCTAATCATCGTGCCGTCAGTAGATTCCCTACTCTCTAGGACCTTACTGTCTCCGATTTTTATACCTAACGACATTTACCTCCTTTATTTAAAGCTAGCCCACCTCTGAAAGAATTATTTTTTCTCTTTTTTACCGCGTAGTCTTGCTCTTAGAGTCGGAGGAACATCTAAATCATCTTCTTCGTCTTCTGAGCGAATTGAATCCCACATGTTGCCCTTATCTTCTTTTGCAAATTCTTCAGATGACACGGTTGGTTTCTTTTCATCTAAATCCTTAAGGTCAACAGTAGCTTCGCCTTCTGTAACGACAGTATCATTTTCTGAAGCCTCATCAGTAGCAATCTCAGAAACTACGGGAGCAGAAGATGTAGTCTCTTGAACTTTACGTTCTGCAGCCTTGTAATAATCAGAATCAAAACCAGTTGCAACAACAGTAATCACAATCTCATCTTCTAGCTCAGGGCGAATCGAAGCACCGAAAATGATGTTTGCATCTGGAGAAACGGCACTAGTAATCACTTCAGCAGCCTCCTGAATCTCGGACATGCTCATATCATAACCACCTGCAACTGAGAATAATACTCCACGAGCGCCTTCAATCTTAACCTCGATCAGAGGTGATTCAATAGCCTGCTGTGCAGCCAAAACGGCACGATTTTCTCCACTTGCTCTACCAATACCCATAAGAGCCGAGCCGGCATTTTTCATGATAGCCTTAACATCGGCAAAGTCCAAGTTAATCAAGCTGTGCTCGGTAATCAACTCAGAAATACCCTGAACACCCTGACGAAGAACATCATCAGCAATCTTAAAGGTTTCAAGAAGAGGAGTACGAGGATCAATTGTCTGAAGTAATCTATCGTTTGGAATAGTAATAAGTGCATCTACTTCATGAGAAAGCTGCTCAATTGCCACTTCAGCATTTTCCCTACGTTTAGCACCCTCAAACGTAAAAGGCTTAGTAACCACACCTACTGTTAATATATCTCTATTATGAGCCTCTTGCGCAACGATTGGGCCTGCACCTGAACCAGTACCACCACCAGCACCAAGAGTAATAAATACCATGTCTGCTCCATCCAGAGCTTTACCAATATTCTCGCGGCTCTCTTCAGCTGCTTCACGACCTTTTTCTGGATCGCCACCAGCACCTAAGCCTTTACCAATACGAACCTTATTGTCAGCTTCCGAATGATGTAAAGCTTGTGCGTCAGTATTTACTGCTACAAACTCCACTCCGGAAAGACCGACCTCCCGCATTCTGTCAACGGCTGAGCCACCGGCCCCACCGACTCCGACTACTTTGATACTTGCTGTGCTTTCCACCTCAGTTGGTTTTACTTCAGGCATTTTATTTCCTCGCTTTTACAATATTTATCTCCATTATAGCACAAAAAATTAGTAGTCAACCCTATTTTATAAAAAATGTATTCGGGATAATTTTTTCCACGTTTTGCTTAAACTTCAAAAACCAAATTTATTATTCAAAATCTTTTTTGATTTTTTGTTGTTAAAATTTTTTAAAAATTTTTGAGAAAAATCCTTGTCCAGATTTTTTAGAAGATTTTTTGCTGTGGTTATTTTTTTGTTCATGAACCCCATTCTCTCTGGCAGCCATCATTGCAAGTCCTACTGCTGCGGCATATTCTGGCTTTTCAATTGCATCAGCTACACCACCTAAACCTTTAGGAACTCCGAGTTTAATTGATGCTTCAAGTGCGTCTTTAGCAAATATTGCAATGTCTTTTAATTTTGCCCCGCCGCCAACTAATACCACACCTTCTGGCAATTTATGGTCATATTTGGAAATTTTCAATTCTTTTCTAACACTTTCAAAAATTTCTGCGAGCCTTGCTTCGATTATTTCGTTGATTTCTGCTTTAGAAAAAGCAATCTCCTCTTTTCCGTTGCGTACTAGAATTTCGCCATCCGTGCTCTCACCTACTGGCTTTACAATATAACGCCTTTTAATATCTTCGGCCACCTTCGTATCAATCTGCAATACAATTGCAAGATCATTAGTAATATTATTAGCACCCATTGGGATTACGCCGACATACTGAAGATCTCCTTCTTCAAAAATCGCAACACTGGTCGTAGCCGCACCAAGATCAATAACTGCCACACCGTTTTCCATTTGTTTTTCCGTGAGCACTGCTCTAGCTGCCGCCACTACACTTGGTACCAACTTTTCCACCTCAACTTTAGCACCCTCTGCAGCCTTACGTAAATTTAAGGCATTCGGAGCAAGTGCAGAAATCACACTAGCTTTAAGCTCTAACCTCGCGCCAGTCATCCCTAGTGGATCTTTAATTCCGCTCTGTCCATCAAGCGTATAAGAAAGTGGTAAAACATCTAGTATTTCCCTGTTAGCTGGCACTCTCCCAACTACAGCAGCTTGCTCTACTCTTGCCATATCGTCATCAGAAATTTCATGATCTTCAGGACCGACTGCAATCATTCCTTCAGCTTTTACACTCATCACATGTGCGCCGTTAATAGACACATATGCGGAATTAACCTCTATTCCACTCATCCGCTCAACTTCACCGAGCATCTTATCAATAGACTCCGCTGGGCCAGAAAGATTCGCTACTACCCCCTTGCGCATTCCCGCATTCGGGCCTTCATTATAGCCGACTACTGAAATTTCGCCTTCGTGATTCACTGTTGCCACTACAGCACGTACATTTTCTGTACCGACATCGAGCCCTATTGCATACTTAGTTGCTTCATCCATAATTTGATTATAACACAAACGGAATAATATAGCAGTGTTTTTTCCAACATGTCGACGAACCCGATAAAAACACTGTATATTATTCTGGTAGCGTCAAAATCTCGTATCCATCTTCAGTAACTAAAATCGTGTGCTCACAGTGGCACCCAAACGATCCGTCATTCATTACGACGGTCCAACCACTACCATCATTTGCTATATGGTTAGATGCCTTACCGAGAGATGACATTGGCTCAATACATAAAGTATCGCCAGGTTTTAAAACATATCCATGGCCACGTCTGCCATAATTTGGGACATCTGGTGGCATATGCATCTTTTTGCCGATGAAATGCCCAACATAGTTCTCGATTACGCCTAGTTTTCCTTTGCGTAGGACCTTTTCTACGGCATAACCAATATCACCAAGATGTGCACCAGGTTTCACCTGTTCAATCCCCTCGTAAAGTGCACTTTCCGTGACAGAAATCATCTTTTTTACAGCTGGCGAACCTTTTCCTCCAACCAGCATCGTGAAAGCCGCATCTGTATAATAGCCTTTATAGCCAATCACCATATCAAAAGAAACCTTGTCTCCTTCTTCTAGAACATAGTCAGATGGAGCACCATGTACTAATTGCTCATTTGTGGAAATACAAATCGCCCCAGGAAATTTTTCCTCTAGTTCGTCATAAGCCACGGTCGCACCACGTTTTACCACTTCAGAACGTACCCACGCATCAATTTCCTTCTCTGTCATACCGGGTTGCACATATTCTTTAAGATCAGCCAGTAACTTGCCTAAAATATGTCCGCCCTCTCTCATCGCCTGAATTTTCTTTTGATCCATCTTATTCTCCATAACTCTTTTCACGTTCAAATGCATCATTCTCTATACTTTCCGGGTCATCAAGTGCCATCACCTTTACCATCTCTGGCATCATCTTCGAAATAGCTTTTGTAATTCGCTTCGTTACCTCATCAAAATCACCCACGCCATCAACTTCCACGACTGGAATATTGCGCCCTCTTATCAGAGGTAAAATTGAACAAGTTTTTTGTTCATAAATCTTATAGCGTTTCTCAAATGCTTCTTTTGTATCATCCGCTCGGCCACGCTCTTCTAATCTTCGCCAAAGCTCATCTTTTGGTACATTCAGTACAACCACACCAGCTATTTTCCCAAAAAAGTTTGAGCTATCATCTTTAAGCAATATCTCTGCCTGCTCCATATTCCTTGGATAGCCATCAAGCACAATATCCATACCCTCAGCATCAGCAAAAGCTATTTGTTTCTCCATTAGCTCCACCACAGTAGCGTCGTCAATCAAGTCCCCGTTCTTGATAATATCATCAAATTGACCAGTGTCTCTTATAACCTGCCCTACAGACAACCAACGCCATCCGTAAGTATCGGCAATTGTTCTTCCTTGTGTGCTTTTTCCGCTCCCTGCTGGGCCAAAAAGTATGATCATGTTTCCTCCTTTATTCTAGTATAGCATAAAAAATCACCAGACTGTTGCCGGTGATTTCAGAAGCTTATTTTAAGCCTAGCTTAATACGCTCCGCCTTCTCAGCTTTGCGCTCTTCGCGAACGATAGCTTTTTTACGACGCTCAGTCTTAGAGATTGGTTTAGAAAAACGCATCTGAGATTTAGCTAGAGGCATCATGCCACTCTGCAAAACCTTGCGATTGAAACGACGAATAATATTCTCGTTAGCTTCGCTCTGATCTTTTCTTGTAACTTTTATTGCCATATTAGGACCCATTATACCAGATTAGAAACAAAGTTGCAACCCTAAAATTCTTCCCTCGACGCTCCGAATTCCATTCCACTCATTTTCAAGTATCGACACCCAGATATCTACTTTTTCACCGGCATCAATTCCTAACCAGTTTTTTGGCGCATTAAAAGCAACTAGTTTCAATGTTTTTTCGTCATCACCTCTCACTAACATTCTTAAATGTTGCTTTTTATCACCAATTCTATCAATATTAAGGATTAAAACGTTAGTAAGTAAAATTACGGGAGCTGGGTTTCCTTCTCCGAATGGTTCCATTTTATTGAAGCAATCAGTAAGCTCTAGGTTGAGTTCGCCAAGAGCACTAGTAGCAATATCTTCTTTCGCCTCTAAAAATCTTTCTTGGTTTTCTAGCTTTAAACTTCGATAATAATCGTTCACTTTCTCTTTAAAAGCGTCATAATTGCTACTTTCAAGTTTTACGCCACAAGCTTCTGCGTGTCCACCGCCAGCAACTAACAGTTCCTGACACTCCTTACATGCGAGTGCTAAATTAAATTCCCCAAAGCTTCTACCAGAACCCTTCAATCCTTCCTCAGTTTCCGTTAAAACAAAACTTGGTCGTTTATATCTCTCTGTTAGCCTTCCTGCAATTATGCCTACTACACCCTCACCCCATTTCCCCCGTGCCACTATGACCGGTGCATCATCGATACCATTTTTTTCTAGGTCATCTATAGCTTGATTTTGTTGCCTTCTCCGTTCAGCATTTAGTTCATTTAACTCTTTTGCAAGCTTTGCCACCTCTGCTTTAGAACTAGTAGTTAGAAGTTTCAAAGCGACTTCCGCCGTCTTCATTCTGCCCGCTGCGTTGAGCCTCGGTCCTATCTGGAATCCTACAGCATCGGTATTAATTTTACTTACTCCTGCAACGCGCATCAGTTCCTTAAGTCCTATTCTCTTAGTTTTCTCTAGCACAATCATTCCAAAATGACAGATTATGCGGTTATCGTTTGTTAGCTTCATCGAGTCACAGATAGTACCTATCATCGCAAGATCGAGCAGCCATTTCTCCTGGCCATCCGGTATCATTCCTGCGTTCACCAATGCTCTTGCCAACATAAACGCCACCCCTGCGCCAGACAAATTAAGTAACCCTGAGAGATTTTGATCTTTTTCCACCTTTTTACGGAAATCGTCACGTTTTGGATTTACAACCGCTACCGCCGTCTTTGGCATCCCTGACATTAATTCATGGTGGTCTGTCACTAACACGTCAATATTGGCCTTAGAAAGTTCATCGATAATTTCCGCATTATTGCTACCACAATCTACGGTAATTACTAACTGTATATCGTTCTTTTTAGCTTGTTCTACAAGTCTCCTGCTCATGCCATAACCATCAACAAATCTATCTGGCAGCATCATTTCTAGCTCTGTTATACCTGCTAGTTTCAGTGCATTATATACAATCGCTGTTGCTGTTACCCCATCAACATCGTAATCACCATAAATCAATACTTTTTCTTTACGTTCCTTTGCCTTCCCTAATCTTCTTATCAACTTTTCCATATCAGGGAGCTCTTCGGGTGCAGATAAATCCTCGTATTTTGGACAAAGAAAAGACTCGTCAAGACCTCTAGACTCTAGTATCTTTTGAAATAGGCTATTCATTTCAGACTCTAGCCGATTGTCTTACCCTGTCCCTTACCAGAGAGTTGTTGACTTTTAATTACCATGCTCTGAAGTTCCTTCAGAAGCGGAAACTGTTTATTCGTCTGATAGATATTTGTGTTTCCTTTCTTTGTGACAATCAAAAATTTACCTCTTTCCAGACGTTTCAATTCTCTTTGAATATTTCCCGGGTCTTCTTTAATCAACTTAGATAAAGCCCTTACGTGAGTCTTAAAATCTGGATACTTTGCAAAAACTACTAATATCTTTCTGCGAACTCTAGACGTAATAAAAACATCCATCATTTTTGGTTTACCTCGCTTTTCTTTTCACTTATTATACATCAAATCATGTAATTTTTACAACATTTTCTACGAAAAAACTATCAAAGTAATAATTTTTCTCATATACAATAAGCCACTATCTTCCTTCTAGATGATATAATAATACTATGTACTACGAGGTGATTCCAGTCCGACTTTTCAGAGAAGATGGGGGTGTTCTAACTTATGCTGCGCCAGAAAATGACACCTCAAAACCTCAAGTTGGACAAATCGTAGAAATTCCCCTTGGAAAAAATAAAACCTATGGCATCATCTCTAAAAAAGTCAGCTCTGTAAACTTTAAAACTAAACCAATCACGCGCATTGTATATAATCAGCCACTCCCAGCTCATATTATAAAGTCAATCTTCTGGTTATCCGCTTATTATGATGTTCCTCTACCACTGGCAGCGAAAACATTTTTGCCTCAAGGAATCGGCAAGAACCGCCGCAAATTATCCGAGGAAAAGAAAGACGCTAAAAAATCCGCCGCCTCTAATACTATTCCCTTAAATCCTGCTCAAAAAAGAGCTCTGGGCGAACTAAAAAACATCAAAACCAATACTCGCCTGTTATTTGGCGTGACTGGTAGTGGCAAGACCAACATCTACCTTGAGCTCACCAAAGAAACTCTTGCATCTGGTCGCTCAGTCATTCTCTTAGTTCCAGAAATTGCTCTTACTTCTCAATTAGTCCAAATATTTGAGAAGACTTTCGGGAAACAGATTTCTCTCATCCATTCCAGTAGAACCGAAGCCGAGCGTCATAAAATTTGGGAAAAAATCTTGTCGTCCAACGCACCTCAAGTCGTCATTGGCGCACGTTCTGCCCTACTCTCTCCCGTACAAAACCTCGGCCTCATTATCGTCGACGAAGCTCATGAGGAAGCATACTTCCAAGAGAATACACCTCGTTATTCTGCACTCAGATTAGCTAGCTTCATGGCCGGCACTGCCAATATTCCTTGCATTCTCGGGACCGCCACCCCACTAGTTTCCGATTTTTACCTCGCGAAGTCAAAAAATGCCCTCGTCACCTTAAGTGAAAAAGCTAAAACTTCCGCTAAAACTCCAGATATCAAAATTATTGATCTGAAGGATAGTTCTCATTTCACTAGAAACCGTTATTTTTCTAACGAACTTCTAGATTCAATTGCGCGCAATTTAAATTCAAATCGTCAAACCCTAATATTTCATAATCGACGTGGCTCCGCCTCCATTACTGTCTGTGAGAAATGCGGCTGGCAAGCACTCTGCCCTAATTGCCTTCTGCCACTTACTTTACATGCTGATAGCTATAAACTTATTTGTCACACTTGTGGCTACAAAACTAAAGTTCCAGTTTCTTGTCCGGAATGTAAAAATCCCAATATCATTCACAAAGGTTTTGGTACCAAACTCTTAGAAACAGAAATTAAAAAACTTTTCAAAGACGCAAAAGTTGCGCGTTTTGATGCGGATAATAAAAAATCTGAGACCTTGGACGAAAATTATGACCGAGTCAAAGATGGTGAATTCGACATTATTATTGGCACTCAAACTTTAGCTAAAGGACTAGATCTTCCCTTACTCGCTACCGTAGGTGTAGTACAAGCAGATAGCGGACTTTCCTTACCAGATTTTTCTGCCGAGGAGAAAACCTTCCACTTACTTTCACAAGTTCTAGGTCGCATTGGGCGTGGTCATATTGACACAGCAGAAGCCTTTGTCCAGACCTATCAACCAGAAAGCGAAGTAATAAAAGCTGGTGTTAAGTCAGATTATCTCGCATTCTACGACTACATTTTAAAACGTAGAAAAGTCGCTCATTTCCCACCTTTTTATTATCTCGCCAAACTCTCAATCACCTACAAAACAGAGGCCGCATGTGTCAAAAATATCAACGTTTATCATAGAGCAATTAAAAATTCGTCTAAAATTTTTGTCAGCGCTCCAACCCCTGCATTCCATGAACACACAACTTCTGGCTATACTTGGCAACTTATTCTTCGCGCCAAGTCTAGAAACGATTTATTGAGCCTAATCAAATCTTTGCCAAAAAATCCACATTTACATCTCAGCATTGACCCACCATCCCTCCTTTAATCTGTTCTTTACTTTAATCTATTCATGTGAGCCTCTTCGTCTTCCTTTCGTAAGTCACACGTCCACAGGTAGATTTTTCTCGCTGGAAACACACGTTCCCACGCTTCTTTTCTGTAGCAAAATATTCTTTAATCGTTGTCACAATTCCCCGTCTTAGATCCACTAAATTCACTCGCCAATCAACAATTTCAGCAAGCTGATCGTATACTGCTACCAGTTCAGCAGAGTTAACGATTAATCTTGCACCAATTACGCTCGTTAGCTCCTGTTTAACTTTATCGCACCACTCTAGATAGCAACTATCCTTCATCGCAATCCACTTTTCACAATCTAGCTCCCGAATATCTTGCTCTTGACACTCAGCCTTCATCATCTGATAATACTCGGTCGTTCTCAATCTTTTCGGTGTCAAAATAAGTACTTTTTGATGCTCCGCAATCACACTAGGTAAATCCGCACCAAAAAATATGAACTTCTGCGCCGGAAAACGCCTCTTTAAATAACTCCCGCATTTCGCTAAAAGAAGTGGGTTTGATATTACAATGACATCCATTTTCCCGACATAAGCTGAAATTCTCTCTGCGATTTCTTCTCTAGAGTTACAGCCATTGTCGACCACTTTTTCTACCTGCACCGGCAATTCTTTTTCAATATACTTTCCTACGCTAACCGCTGCAGGCGTCAAATCAAAAACTAAAATCTTAATCACTTCGTTTACTCCACTTTCTGCGTTCCCTTCACAACTGCCTTTATACCAACCACCTTTACACCAACTTTTGTACGCTTCCTCCGCCAACTAATAGTACCACCAAAAAGCCCCTAAAAATCTCTGCCGAAACTACTTATGCAAAACAGATTCGCACTGCCTTCACTTCTTGAGCAAAAAATGGTATAATTAACCTTATGGAAATAATCACTACTCCAGATCACAGACTCAGAGAAAAATCTACCAAAGTTAGCGTAATTGATGATGAGATCAAAAAAATCATCAAGAAAATGGTTGATAATTCCCTTGAATGGGAAAGCAAACACCCTCATGAGCTTTCTGCTGCTATGGCCGCGCCTCAACTTGGCATCAATCGCCGCATCATCATCGTACGCGACGATTTAGATGACAAAGAAAACAATCATTTTACCGCTCTCATCAATCCTGAGGTTATCAAGACTGAAGGAAAAATGATTAAAGATTATGAAGGTTGTCTTTCGGTCCCAGAAATCTATGGTCTAGTTCCCCGTCCAGAGAAAGTCAAAGTCAAAGCCATGTTAGAAGATGGTAGAGAAGTTCGCATCAAAGCCGAAGATTATCTTGCCCGCACTCTAATGCACGAAATCGATCACTTAAATGGCATCCTTTTCATTGACCACATCAAAGACGACAAAAAAGCTTTCTTCAAATTAGATAAAAACGGTGATTTAAAGCCCCTCGATTACGACAAAAATATCAAAGGAAATCAGGAACTTTGGGGTGATGAATAAACCAAAAATCATCTTTTTTGGCAATGGGCCACTCGCCGATTATGCGCTCACCGCCTTAATAGAATCCGACTGCGACATTCTTTTCCGCGCACGCGAAAAAGCTGATTTAGCGGAAGTTAAAAGACTTAAGTCTATTCATAAAAATGCATATGGCGTCCTTGCATCTTTCGGCGTAATTATTAAAAACGATGTTCTTGAGCTATTTGAGCCAGAAGGGATTTTGAACATCCATCCGTCACTTTTGCCAAAATATCGTGGACCTTCCCCGATCGAAACCGCCATCTTAAACGGCGACACTGAATTTGGCGTTAGCATCATGAAACTTGTTTCCGAAATGGACGCTGGCCCAATCTATTATGCAAACTCATACCAATTTAGTTTAACTACCACCAAAGATGAAATCTATCATACTCTTGCCGCCGATGCTGCTAAACATCTAGCTGAGACCTTAAAATCAAAGAATCTTAGCACCCCTAAAGAGCAGACTGGGACACCAACTTTTACTCAAAAATTCGACAAATCAATGTCCCCTTTAAACCCTCAAGAAAAAACCGCCGAGGAACTTAATAATCAAATTCGCGCTTTCTCGGGTTTTCCAAAAAGTACTTATCGCTTTAATAGTCTAGATTGCATCATCATTAGTGCACATGTAGCTACACCCGAAGAAGTTCAAAACTTATCCGATACTAAATCATTGTCTATAGAGTGTTATGATAAAAGCATCCTTCTTATTGACGAAATTCAGCCTGCTGGACGCAAAATCATGGACGCAAAATCATTTATCAATGGCTATATGAGATAATTTTCGTCTTGCATTTTTGTTCTATTCCGCTTATACTTAAATTATGAAGTTTGATGATGATTTTCTAGCAGAGGTGGGCCTCTCAAGCTTACCTCAAGACCAAAAAGAATCCTTTTTAAAACAGGCAAAAGAAGAGCTTGAGCTCCGTGTTGGCGAAAAAATGAGCCAAGGATTATCTGACGCCCAGATCGAAGAATTTGAAGGCATTATGAAAAACGATCAGGATGTCATCCGTAAAGTTGTGTCTGAACTCGGCAGCGATTTTCGCAATGATCCAATTTATCAGAAACTGCTTGAACGAAACGGTGTCACTGAAGGCACTTGGGAAATCATCGGCGAATACCTCAGTATTAAATGGATTCAGAAGAATCGTCCAGATTATCACGACATCGTAAAATCCAGCATTGAAGAACTAAAAGCCGAAATCAAGGCCGACAGCTCCAAAATTTTAAACGCCTAATTTTATCACTAACCGCATTAAATTTGTTACAATAGATTTATGTACTTAGTAATCGATATTGGTGGCACTAAAACTCTGATCGCCGCCTTCAACAAGCGCGGTAAGGTTATAAAAAAGTTTCGCTTCAAAACTCCAGAGAAGCGTCAAGATTTTGAAGCATTACTAAAATCTGCTTTGATTCCCTTTTCTGTAAAGTACGGGAATAAAATCAAGCAAGTTATCGTCGCCGTTCCTGGAATAGTTGAGAAAAATGTTGCCGTAAAATTTGGTAACCGTCCCTGGAAAAATTTTCGCATTGCCGATTGTATAACTAATTTATTCAAATGTTCAATTACTCTAATAAATGACGCTAACCTTGCCACTATCTACGAATCTTCTTTCCATAAAGGACTTACTCTTTATCTGACATTTAGCACTGGCATCGGAGGTGGCTTAGCTAGGAAGACTAAGCTCGCCAAAAACACTGATTCTGTAGAACCTGGGCACATCAAATACCTCTGGAATGGCAGTCATAAAGAGTGGGAAGATATCGCTTCTTGTGCCGCCATTGGCAAAGATTACAATTGCCAGGCTACCTCCGTTCGTGGCGAAAACGCCTACGAAGACATCGCTCACCGTGTTTCCCTCGGCCTACCCGAGCTTATCCATCGTCATCATCCAGATTTTATCATTATCGGTGGTCCTCTTGGTATGCTTTTTGACCGTTTCAAGATTAGCTTAAAAGCAAACGTCAAAAAACTCCTCAAAGGTTCGACTGTTCTCCCTCGCATCGTCCCCGCAAAGCGTCCAAAAGAATCAGTAATTTACGGAGGTTATCTCTATGCCAAAATCAGAGATAAAGCTAAGCGCTAATGAAAAAGCGTTCCTAGAACTTCTCATCTCTGACTATCCCGAATTCCGCTTCTGCTTACATCAGAAGCGTTTTTCTTTTCGCTACGCCGAACCAACATACTTAAAAAACTCGGCCAAATCTATTACTCGCACCAAAAACTCCGCAAAACCGACCATTTTCATAGGTCCACCCCAACCGTTTTTTGCCCTTCAGACGCTCCACGAGCTTGGCCATGCCATTTGTGGGCACAAAGACTATACCACACACGTAAAACGTCTAAAAATCGAATCTGAGGCCTGGCAGACAGCGAAAACAGTACTTAAAAAGTATCAGAATCAGGCTAAGGCTCTTTTAAAGGATCCAAAAACCGCTACCGCTGGCACAAATCTGATGAAAATCCTCCCCAAATGGGATGACAACTACATGGAAGACTGTCTCGACTCCTATCGCGACTGGCTCCACGCCAAGTCGAAGTGCAAAAAATGCGGCCAAACTCGCTACCAAACTAAGGACGGCAGATATCACTGTCCATTTTGCGACACGTTTTGTAGTAAGAAATAACTATCTATTATCACCATTACCAGCGAGAGTACCGCGTTTCAGCCTTGAATAAAGCTTTTCGACATTTTTCTCCGCCACCTCTGATAGAGGCACATCTAGATATCTAGCAATGCTGGCAATATACCACAAAGTATCGCCTAACTCTTTCACAATTTCCTCTCTATCTTCACGAGAAATTACCGCATTTTTATCCCTGATAATTTTCTTAAACTTATCAGAAACTTCGCCCGCCTCTCCGGTCAAACCCATGATTTTTTCTAGCATCGCAGGATGAAGTACGTTTCCCGTGTGTCGATATGTATCTGTTTTTATAATCTTTTCCTGATAATCATCAAACTTCGTGACTTTCATTTAACCTCCTCTCCACCCTTTACAACTCTTCACTTCATTATACCACGACTTTCAATCTTAGAGTATTGAAAGATCAAGATACTTACGGCCAAGCACTAGACAACCGTATTTCCCTTCTCACCAAAAATCCCCCAAGTTAGGGGGATTTTTAGCAATTAACTCTAATTAACTGAGGCTACTTGAAAGTAGCCAAGGCAGAAATCTTAAACAGATTTCTTTGCAGGGCCACGGCGGGAAATACGACCACCTTTAGCGCCAGCAATACGAGCGAGTGCAGGGTTAGCAGCAAAGCCACCAGTGTGACCATTTCTACCACCTTTGCGACCGATCTGAGCATAGAACTCTTTACCGTATTTATTGCGGTTAGTTTCAGCAGCTTTAAGACCGCCAGCTTTAGTACCAGCCATTTATTGCTCCTTCTGCCCACCAATTATCAATAATAATTACGCCTCTAAAAGAGGTTAATGATTACATTATAGCATAGTGCTTCCGTTTTGTCAATACGTTTTTGCTAATTTTTATGTTATAATATATTTTCCTGCTTATTTCTACCCCTGTACTGTTCACATTTTTTATTAAACCGAACAAAAAATAAAAAATCCGAACAGAAAATGCTTGACTTTATTCTTCTCGTGATATAAAATAATAATAACTTTGAGTAAATCTGCGAGATTACTCAAATAAAAAACTCACCCAGCCCTCCGAATGGGTGGTTTTTTGTTGACAAATACAAACTACTAAGGTAAAATAGAGTAGTACTTTAATAGTTTTTTATAGGCGTAAAATCAGATATACGGGGTAATAGCTCAGCTGATTAGAGCGCCGCCTTTGCAAGGCGGAGGTCCAGGGTTTGAATCCCTGTTACTCCACCATATGGGGTTATAGCTCAGCTGGTTAGAGCGCGTCACTGATAATGACGAGGTCTGTGGTTCAAGTCCACATAACCCCACCACATGGGGTGTTCTGCGCTTATGTACAGAACACTCCACCACATTTAGCCTATAAAAATTGTTATCAAAATACCGCAGACCTAAAACCTGCGGTATTTTGATGGCAGATTTTACCAACGCCAAGGAGAATTAAAATCAGTAGTCACTTGATCCTCTACCCTACCACTAGCATACGCCCAGCGAATAAAGTCTTGCGTGCGAGTTATCCCTTTGGCTTGCAACTGTGCTTTAGAGAGTGGCTGTGCACCTACGCCAATCCAATCACTCGCCGAAGATATAGATGGCAAACATGTTCCATTCACATAATGCATCGGCGCTGGACTCCCGCTAAACCACGTATAAAGCACATACACATCGTCTTCTTTGTAATCTGGTGCATATGTTGCTATCCAGTTTTTCTTTTCAGCCGAAGAAGGAAAATGGAAAGTCGTAAAACTAATCGGCCCATCTGTCCTAGATTCGCAAGCAACCTTAGCCGCATCTACTGCATTAGAGGACGAACCACCAGAAGATGTACTACTAGAACCTCCCGTAGAAGCACCATCAGTGCTGGCAGCGGCATTTTCTGCCGGCTTTTGATCTTCTTTCTTCTCTTCCTTCTTTTCGATAGTAATTTTTACGCCGATAGTTTTGATCTTGCTACCCTCCTGGATCTCAAAAGTCAAAATCACTTCTCCAGGCTGCGCATCAGAAAAGACCTTTGCAAAGAGAATGATAATCACACTTCCCTTTTTAACTTCATAATCTTCCCCTGCTTTCAAGGTTTTATCACCTAATTTCACATTCTCAATGTTCTTGCACTCATCGTTACAAGAAAGCTCCGAAAACCTCATTGCCAAATTATCAGAAGTGCCCTCAGTAATTTTAGGCGTAAATTCTCCGCCATCTACTGTAGTAATTTTCTGCGTATAATCCGTGCCGTCTACACGCTCAACAGTCGCCACTGAAGCTTCATCATCATCTCTTGTCTCCTTCTTTTCCCAGGGCTTTAAGAAACATAACACCGCCGCCACAATAATCGCTAGGACGCCAACAGTAACCCCTGAAACAACTAATATTTTAGCTTTCTTGGACATTTTCTTTTTAGACTTTTCTTCTTGTTTTACTATTTTTTGAGGCATAATACTCCTTTCTACCCTAATTATACGAAATAGGAGGCATATTTCAAGCCTCCTTATTCCGTCAAAGTATCGCTTTATTTATTGCGTTTAATCAATGCTTTTACACTAATTACTGCTATCGCAGAAGCAATCATGGCAAGTACCATTGCTGATAAGCTAGCCACGCTTCCAGACTCGCGCGTTGCACGACCAGAATTTGGGCTGCCTACGGTTTCAGTGGTAGTCTCTTCAACTTTAGGCTCAGAGACTAATGCATAGGTAGAAAATTCGTCACTTTGGATTACATATTTCCAATCATATCCATTGCCAGTCTGCACCCTAATCAGTGAACCAGTAACCTTCTCAACCTTCCCATCATGGATGCGAACTGCATACCAGTTCCTAGTGTCAGCATCTTGCTGATAAGTTGATGGAATTGTCAAGGCGACAGAAACCGGCTGATCCAGCTCAGTCAATTTCCCAAGCTCGCCAGAAACGCTACCAGACACAATCACGTCAACGTTAAAGTATCCAGCAACCACCCCATCACTATTTACCTGACTCTTAATCAAAGTAGATTCATTCTCAGAAATATCTTCGGTACCAGTACCCTCTACACGTACAGCAACATTAATTTCCTCTCCGCTATTAACCGCTGCTTGAATCTTCGCAAGATCAGCCTGAGAAACACCAGTTGCCTTGGAAGCAGCAGCTATTTTATTTACTAATGAATTAGCCAATGCATCCTCGGATGCAACCACATAGGCAATTTTGCCATCCACGGTTGCGTTTGAACCAAGTTCAAGACTGCTATTGGTAATAATGGCATATTTACCAGCGGATTTTACTGTAGTTTTTGCACCGTACATATTGTCTATAATCAAAGAGCCACGATTTAAAATCGCTACACCAGATTCGGATTTACTTTCGACAATCATTGGAGAAACTGACTCTAAAATCACCTCTGAACCATTTTCGATAGTAATAGTATTTCCAGATGTGCTATAGATAGATACACCCTGGCTTACACCTGAGGTTAAAGCGGAAAGTATAAATGTTTCTTTTCCGGTCGGAATCACCAAATTCGCTTCACAATTCTCACCAATAATTGGAGCTTCTGAAGAAAGCATATCAAACGTCGAAGCGGCGTACTCAGCAAATTCGCTACCACCAAGCTCAAGTAGGCTTTTACTTTCCTTGGTTGTAGTAACTTTGCCTGTACCAGTATCTACCGTCTCCCAAACGTATTCATACGGTTCGTTCGCCCTATCGTTATACTTAGCCTCCCAATTACTACCGTATTTATTCTGAAAATAAGTTTTAGTATCCCAGCCTGCAGCATTAAACGCTTTTAACTGAGCACAAGTCATCCCTGGAGGGCCAGCATAAGACGCTGAGGCGTAATCACTCGGTATTAATGCCACACCCGCTGCGGCTACACCCAGAGCCGCCACAAGAGAGCTTGCAATTAGTTTCTTCTTCATAGAAACAAACTCCTTTAAATTACTTATAATAATAGTGTACCCCCCCCCAGACGCTTTTGTCAAGCACAATCTTTTTACTTTTTTCACAAAATAATGTATAATAACAATCATGGATTGGAATTTTAGTTTTGGATGGTTTTTTCTAGGAGTATTGATTCTAATTGCTGGCACCTGTGTTACTGTTTTTTACCAGCAAATTTCCGACAACATGGCCTCTGGTGTTTCCTCCTACGAACGTGTTAAACTCGTCGGCATCATCACCGCTATTGTCGGCTTTATCATTATGGCGAATCTCCATACACTAATTCTATCTTTCTTCGTCGATATTGTCTTTAATGCGTTTTAATTAATTCAGCGCACAAACTTACCGTAAAACACCCCGGACTCCAACCCGGCGGTTCTAGCCTTTACCAGTTCATCTATAGTTACAAAAGTATACCCATCAGAAGCCAGGTCATCAAGCATCATTTCCACCCCTGTTACAGTAGAATCATAGACATCATGCATCAGCACAATTGCCCCGTCAAACACATGAGACAAAACCTCCGCTCTAACCTGCCCGGCATCTCTACTCCGCCAATCCAAAGAATCTACACTCCACCCTATCAATGGCTCCTTAATTACGGAACGCACAGTGCTGTTCACCGCCCCATACGGTGGACGCACATAAGATATGCAATCTTGTTTTCCTAAGGCATTACAGATTGATTGTGCCGCCGAATTCACCTCAGAAGAGACCTCACCTGCAGAAATAGTCGATAGATTTCGGTGTGCATAGGTATGACTCTCCACCTCATGGCCCTCCTCAGCTTCCCTTCTAATAATATCTGGATAATAATCCGCTCTACTCCCCAATGCAAAAAACGTTGCCTTTATCCTTTTGGCTTTCAAAATATCTAATAACCGATTAGTGTAATCCGACGGTCCATCATCAAAAGTTAAGGCTAAAAGCTTACTATCCTTATACTTCTCCTTTGGATCAGTTATCTCTTTTATCTCACCCATCTCTATAGCGATTGGAAATTTGACTTCTTCTGCCACTGGCCTTGGTCGCCTTGGCAAACTCTTTGCCATTCCCGCAAAAAGCGCCATAGAAAGCAACATTGGCATTACAAATATCAACCACGGGAAATATCTGAAAGTATTAAGGAAGCTACTTCTTATTTTTTCGCCCATTGTCTTGCCCATTCATACATCGCTATTCCAGAAGCGACACCTACATTTACCGAACGTGTTGAACCGTAATCTGGAATTTCCCTCACATCATCACACCCCTGTAAGATTTCTTTCGACAAACCATTCCCCTCAGAACCAAACAGCAGCGTTGTATCCCGAGTAAATTTTTTAACCATTAGGGATTTCACTCCTGTAGAGCACTTATCCCCTGATTCTCTTACAGATTCACTGCCGTAGATTTCTTCTAGCACCTCTTTTGGCACATTGTTCTCTATCGCGACAAGCTCTCTATCCCTACTGCGCTGATCCTCTAAGAAATCAAAAGCCGTCTTCCAATACACAATTTCCAAATACTTATCTGTACACATCGCGCCTCTGCGATTATACTTCTTACGACCGATAATATGCACCTTAGAAACGTTAAAATTATTAGCATTTCGGACAACTGTCCCAATATTAAAATCGTGTTCCACATTCTCTATCGCCACTTCTAAACTCAAGCGTTTTTCGGACAACTGGGTAAAAACTTCTTCATTACTTAACCCCTTATATTCATCAACTAGGTTTCGCGTATCTTCTTGGGTATCCGTCATGCCCTTATTATACCACCGTAAAATCCTCCACCACAAAAATCCCCCTAGGTAAGACCTAGGGGGAAACGCGGAAACGTAGCAGTCGACTCCGCGCTTATAACATTTGGTGTATTATTTGGATGACAAAATGTAGATCATCGTGGTGCCTCCACCTTCCATATCGTATTGCAACATCTTTGAGGCCTCAAACTCTGAAAATACCTTGGACGCGGAAGTAATCGCCTCAAGCGTCTCCGAAACAACTGTGGTTATCTCCTCATGGCTTTTGACCACCTTATCTATCTTGATGCCATACTCGTGATTTAGCTCAGTAACCCAATCCTTCGAAAGCTCTTTTTCAGGTGTTGCTTTCTTAGGACTGTTGGTTTGAGTGGCATCATTGGTCTCAGAGATCTTCGATGCGGGCTTTGCTGTTACTTCCGGCTTGGCAACTTCCTCTGATGCAGAGGTAGTCTTCTTTGATGTAGAAGCAAGCTTACCTCCAAGCGTTAGCCCAAGCTCCTCAGCCATCTTTTTCTGCCAACCATTACCCAGGTGCTTTTTTACTGTCAAAGGTGACGGGAAATCCGGACGGAGCTTACTTTGCTCACGAATCTGTGCCTCAGTCGGAATCCTACCAGAGGATTTAGCAAGCTGTGCAACGCTACAATAAACATCCTCGTATCTGTACTCTCTTACTCTACCCACCTGATCACCATCCTTTTTTACTACATCAACTTCGGGTTTCTGCTCAACTTTCGGCTTAGGATTAGCCACGGTGCTCTCTGTATCCTGTTGTTTCTTCACAACCACCTTCATTACCTCCTTAAAATCATCAGCATTTTTGACAGTCTCTTTTTCACCAGCAGTCTGACTCTTAGGACTATCAATCTGCTCTCTCATCATTGCTTTGACTATCTTTTTGGCCCTTTCAACATCCCCAAACTCACGTTGTATTTCGTAGAATGAAAGCAAAGGATCTTGTTTTATTGCTTTTTCGGAAATAGAACCAGTTTCCTGTTTCATCTTAATGAGCCTTTTTAGCATAAATTCTCTGGTCGCAGCCATTGGCTTTTTCACCTCCTCCTGTCTTTCAATGATAATTTTATCCAAAGAGATACTATCTTTAACCTGCTTCATAGTCTGTTCAATCGAAGTACTCTTTTTAAGAATACCTCTTAGACATTCTCTTAAACCACCATAATCTTCAAAACCTAAATTCTTCACCATAGTCTGAAGGTCCACTTCTCCTAATAGTGCCTTAGCTTTTCTCTCGAACGGGAATTTATACGGAAAGCAAACACTATCAGTTTCAAGAATCAGATATGAAAGAAACCCTAGGGCGTTATCTCGCAGCTTCTCTTTAGCAAGCTGCTCTGATTTTTTAGCCATAGCTTCTTGCTCCTTTTTGTGGTCTCTCCAACCGAAGCCCAAGATATTCATTTTTTTCACCCCCTTCTTCCATGCTCATTAAACACACCAAAATCTTAAAGTACCTACTCACTCTGTAACTGTTATCAGTATATCATTTCATATCTGGAAAGTAAAGAAATCTGCTCATATAAAAACCGGCCACTTGGGCCGGTAAACATAAAATTAGTGTGCAAGCTAAGCTAAAGTTATCTATCCATAAATATCCACCCTACCGCCTACGGTACCGGTGGATGTTATTTTCTTAGCCTGATTTTGAAACGCTTGCTTAGGTCTCAGCTCAGGTATCGAATCTTCCGTTATCACCTTCTTAGCCATAGGTTCTTGCGGTTGAATTCCAGAATTTCGAATATCTTTGAGCCTTATGTTTTCTATCTGCATACGTATCACCCATACCCCCTTCTTTTCTTTGGTCAATTTTGTGGATGCCCATAGCGATAATCTTCGCCTCACGAGCATTGTCTTCTTTTGTCGACGCAATACTTCTTTTTGTCATTATAACACCCCCTGTTATATGTCTCTTTGCACACTAATTTTAATCTACTAGCTGTTTCGTTAAACTATTTTGAAAATGCAAACGCCCCGTAGTGTGAGGCGTAAAACATGGTCTAACTTAACAACTCGGTTGTGCAATCTATTATCATCAGTCATAACTTTGCTTGCTGTCGGACTACTGAAAACCAGTAGCTATTGTTATGTTTCAAGCTTACAAACATAACCCGACCGACCTAGCTGCAGATGTGGGTAAACCCAAGCCATCTGCGCATCAAATCCTTCTCTAGAAAGGAGGTAATCCATCGACACGTTCTCGTACCGATGCCTTGTTACGACTTAACCCCAATCATCTCCCCCACCTTAGGCCGCGAGTAGCGGATTTCGGGTGTTGGTGACTCTCATGGTTTGACGGGCGGTGTGTACAAGACCCGGGAACGTATTCACCGCAACATGCTGATCTGCGATTACTAGCGATTCCGACTTCATGGAGGCGAGTTTCAGCCTCCAATCCGAACTGGGACCGGCTTTGGTGCGGTTTGCTTCACATCACTGCTTCGCTTCGCATTGTACCGGCCATTGTAGCGCGATTCTAGCCCAAGGCGTAAGGGAAATACTGACCTGACATCATCCCCTCCTTCCTCCCCGTTACCGGGGCAGTCCTACCAGAAAAATCCAACTGGTTGCAAGGGTTGCGCTCGTTGATGGACTTAACCAAACATCTCACGACACGAGCTGACGACGGCCATGCATCACCTGTCTTCGGGTTCCCGAGGGCACAGATTCCTTTCGGAAGCCTTCCCGAGATGTCAAGCCTTGGTAAGGTTTATCGTTTACCATCGAATTAAAGATCACGCTCCACCGCTTGTGCGGGTCCCCGTCAATTCCTTTATGTTTTAATCTTGCGATCGTACTACACAGGTGGGATACTTAACGCGTTAGCTTCGCAACTCCAGGGGTCGATACCCGAAACTGCTAGTATCCATCGTTTACGGCGTAGACTACCGGGGTATCTAATCCCGTTTGCTCCCTACGCTTTCGTGCCTTAGTGTCAGAACCGTCCCAGTAACCTGCCTACGCTATCGGTGTTCTTTCTAATATCTACGGATTTCACTCCTACACTAGAAATTCCAGTTACCCCTAACGGTCTCGAGCTTAGCAGTTTAGATAATAGTCTGAATGGTTGAGCCACCAGATTTCACTACCTACTTAATAAACCACCTACGCAACTCTTTACACCCAGTCAATCCGGATAATGCTTGGACCCTACGTATGACCGCGGCTGCTGGCACGTAGTTAGCCGGTCCTTATTCAAAGCTTACCATCATATTTCTCAGCTTTAAAAGCAGTTTACAACCCGAAGGCCGTCATCCTGCACGCGGCGTTGCTCCATCAGGCTTTCGCCCATTGTGAAAGATTCCCTACTGCTGCCTCCCGTAGGAGTCTGGGCCGTGTCTCAGTCCCAGTCTGGATGATCATCTTCTCAAACCATCTAACGATCGTCGACTTGGTGGGCTATTACCCCGCCAACTATCTAATCGTACGCAGGCCAGTCCCAAACCGC
>JAZNKL010000005.1:0-38062 GCA_045578525.1 Candidatus Nanosyncoccus sp.
GGCCTCGGTGAACGTGCATTGGCGGTAAAGATGCCGTCTGATCATGCCAGGACGAGAAGACCCCATGGAGCTTTACTACAACTTTGCATTGATTGTTGGGACATTTTGTGTAGCATAGGTGGGCGGCTTTGAAGCAGATGCGCTAGCATTTGTGGAGCCACAGGTGAAATACCACCCTGAGTGTTTTAGCAGCCTTACCCTTGACGTTATCCGCCAAGGGGACCGTGCATGGCGGGTAGTTTAACTGGGGCGGTTGCCTCCTAAAGAGTAGCGGAGGCGTTCAAAGGTTGGCTAACTACGGATGGAAATCGTAGTGATAGTGTATGCGCAAAAGCCAGCTTGACTGTGAGGGCTACAACCCAATCAGACACGAAAGTGGGAGCAAATGACCCGCTGTACAGAACTTCGGTTCAATTTACGTGGGAAAGACAGCGCACTCGGATAAAAGTTACCCTGGGGATAACAGGCTGATCGCGCCCAATAGTTCACATAGACGGCGCGGTTTGGCACCTCGATGTCGGCTCATCACATCCTGGAGGGGGAGCACCTTCCAAGGGTCCGGCTGTTCGCCGGTTAAAGTGGTACGCGAGCTGGGTTCAGAACGTCGTGAGACAGTTCGGTTTATATCCGGCATGATCGTTAGGAATTTTGAGGAGATTTGTCTCTAGTACGAGAGGACCGAGATGAACGAACCTCTAGTGTATCGGTTGTGGTCACCTACTGCATTGCCGAGTAGCTATGTTCGGAAGAGATAAGCGCTGAAAGCATATTAAGCGCGAAGCCCACTCCAAGATAAGAATTCCCTATGAAGTCCCAGAGAGATGATCTGGTTGATAGGTGCAAGGTGGAAGCGGAGCAATCCGTGGAGCCGAAGCATACTAATAGACTCATTGCCTTTTTATGACCAAGTCATTTGTGCTTATGCTTGCATTGGCATAGATGATTTGGTAGAATTGACTTAGCTAGCAATCGGTGCTTGAAATTCAAGTTTAACACCGAGAGAAAGTTTACAATTTCATCCTTGTCTAGAGTATGGACATCAATAGCCCGCCTTTTCGGGCGTGTAGTTTGGTGCCCATAGCGCTGGGGAAATACCTGTTCCCATTCCGAACACAGAAGTCAAGCCCAGTAGCGGCGATTATACTGCAATTGCGGGAAACTAGCAAGGTGCCAAATTATAGGAAAAACCACCCTGACGGGTGGTTTTTTCTATACTTGCCACCCCGCTAGGACGGCGGCTTTTATAGGAAAAACCACCCTGACGGGTGGTTTTTTCTATACTTGCCACCCCGCTAGGACGGGCCTCCTTTTCTATGCTATAATGAATCTATGATTAAAGACAGTCCGACCTCAGAGAAAACTAAGCAGATGTTTGCAGAGACTCTAAAGGCCTTACTAAGAGAGAAAGACTTTTCTAAAATTACAATTACCGACATTACTGGTAGGGCAAAAGTTAACCGTAAGACTTTTTACTACCATTTCCGCACGACAGACGATTTGCTCGCTTGGATGTTTGAAAAAGAAGCAGTAGAGGCGGTTAGCGGTTATAGCAAGACCTCAGATTTTAGCGCAGCGATTGACTTTATCCTTGATTATATTGAGAAAAATCATAAAATGTTACATTCTTTAAATGGTGCTATTGGCCGGGGTGCTGTACATAAATTCCTTTTTAAAGAAATACATCCCATAGTCATTTCGATGATTGACAGTATCAATCCAGAAAAATTACCAGATCAGAAGTTGCAAGATCCAGATTATCGCGATTTCGTAGCAGAGTTTTATACGGAAGCGATTGCAGGTATGCTTCAAAACTGGCTAGAAAAAGATATACCCCGCAACCGAAACGTGGTGGCGGAGTATACTTTGCGTCTGCTTGGTTCTATCGAGAAGAGTTAGATTTTACTCTTCATCTTCAGCGGATGTTTCTTCTAGTGCTGAAAGTAGACTATCTTCAACATTTTTCTTTTTCTTCTTTTCTGGAGCCTTAGAGAGCTCAATATCTAGCTCATAACCTGTAAGCTTAGAAGCAAGACGTACGTTTTGACCTTGTTTACCAATAGCAATAGATTGCTGGTCTTCAGACACGAATACCTTAGCTTTCTTCTCCTTATCGTTAGCTTCCACTTTAATGATTTCTGCTGGTGAGAGTGCTTCACGTACGAATTCAGAGACATTATCACTCCAGTTTACGATGTCAATTTTTTCATGCTCACCGATTTCGTTCATTACGGCTTGTACGCGTACGCCACGGCCACCAACAAAGGTACCAACTGGATCAACTCCAGGGACAGAAGATGCGACTGCAATCTTAGTGCGTTTTCCGGCCTCTCTAGCAATAGCTTTGATTTCTACAGTACCATTTTCAAGCTCTGGAACTTCCTGACGGAAGAGGTATTCGATAAATTCAGCTGAGCCACGAGACAGGATCAATTGTGCACCACGCTCACCACGCTCGATTTCTTTAACCATCACCTTGATGCGAGAGCCAACTGAATAATACTCGCCATCAATCTGCTCAGATTTTGGCATAATACCAGAAGCGCGACCAACTTCTAAACGTACAAGTTTTGGTTCGACACGAGTAACCACTGCATTGACAATGGTGCCGATTTTATCTTCAAAATTAGCAAGTACTGCATCGCGTTCTGCCTCGCGAAGTCTTTGAATAACTACTTGTTTAGCAGTTTGAGAAGCAACACGACCAAAGCTGGTTACAGTGTATTCTTCTTCTACAGTATCACCAACTTTTTTGCCTTTTGGTGCTTGATCTTCTGGAATTTCCGTAGCAGGGTTATAGGCGAGCCCAGCCTCAATAACTTCACGAGTGACATAAACTTTTGCTTCACCAGTTTTGAGATTAAGTTCTGCGCGAACATTCATATCTTTGTCGCCATTATCACGACGCCAAGCTGCGGCAATCGCCGTTTCAACGACATCAATTACGGTTTCTTCTGGTAGTTCTTTTTCTTCGGCAATGACTTTAACCATCGCTGCCATTTGTTTAAGATCTAATCCGTCCATTTTTTCCTTTCTTTTATCTGATACTTTTATAGTATCTAAAACTTAAAACGCCGGCCCTTCCGGGTCGGTCAAGTATATATACATTATAAACAATATTTTTTAAAAAAGCAAGGCTTTTAGAGTTTTATTCTTTTGCAGGAGTTTTTAAGCTTTTGTGTTATAATTAGAGCATGAGCATTATCAAGGGCAAAAAACCAATTTTAAAACAGACTCCGCCACCGGATGATGTTTTGCTTTCCCTTGATATTGGTACTGAATTTGTGAAAGCTGTCATTGCTCGTCAAAACAAGGATGATACGCTTAGTATTATCGGTGTTGGACGAGCTCATCAAGATCCAGCTAATATGCACGCCGGTGCAATCGCCGACATCGGTGCAGTTGTTGCTACCTGTGAGCGTGCCCTTTCTGATGCGGAAAAACAAGCTGGCGTTACTTGCAAATTAGTATCAGTTGGTATTGCTGGGGAACTAGTGAAGGGAAATACCTCTACGGTTAGATATCGCAGAAAAAATGGTAATAAGCCACTCTCTGAGCAAGAAATGTCTCTTATCATTGAACGCGTACAAGAACGAGCTGGCGAAATTGCTAGAAAAGAAGTTGCTCTTGAAACAAACAACCCAGATATCGAAGTTCGTTTGATAAATTCCGCCATCGTTAGCCTGACGATTGATGGCTATAAGGTCTCTAATCCAATTGGCTTTAAGGGCTCAGACCTTACCATTCAGTTCTATACTGCATTTGCTCCCCTTGTACACATTTCTGCTATCGAAAAAGTCTGTGCCGAACTATCCCTAGATCTTTTAGCTGTGGCAGTAGAACCATTTGCCGTTTGTCGTGCTTGCCTTGGTGACGATCCAGATAGCAGTCTTTCCGCAATCGTTATGGACATCGGTGGTGGTACTACGGATATTGCTATAGTTGACGATGGTGGCGTAGATGGCACGAAAATGTTTGGTATCGGTGGACGTAGTTTTACTCATCAGATTGCTGAAGCAATTGGCGTAGACTATGACACGGCAGAATATTTCAAACTAAATCCAGACTCTGCCGATCTTCCAGAACCAGCTCGTGAAAAAATGAAGGAAGCAATCGAGAAAAACCTCACAGTCTGGCTAGCAGGTGTACAACTTGCACTAGAAGATTTTAAGTTATTGGAAGTGCTACCTCAACAGGTTCTGCTCTGCGGTGGTGGCGCTGGGTTAATGGAAATACAAGAAACACTAGCAACTTCTGATTGGTATCAAGAGTTGCCATTTTCTCGTCGTCCAATTATCCATATTGTTGACTCTGAGGATATTCCTGGCGTAATCAACGAAACCGATATTGAATTAGATCACTCTTTTATAACCGCACTTGGCTTGCTCCGTGTATCTTTGGATACTTTAGCCGGTTCTCCAGAAAATGGCAGTATTCGTGAACGCATTGCCAAGGTGCTACAAAACTAACTTGCTATCTCTTACTACTAGTGTTATAATATAAAAAGCGAGCAATCTTGCTCAGTTTTTTAATAGATGACGATTCCAATTGATTTCCAGAAATTAAAGGAGGTAGAGGAAATGGCAGATTTAAGCTTTATGAAACAGGAATGGAAAATGGTAAGTCAGGGAAAAGTACGCTCCGTTTATGAGCCGGTTGAAGGTAACTATGAACAACCGAGAATTGCATTGGTAGCAAGCGACGGGGTGTCAGCCTTTGACCAGAAGCTCGGCATCAACATCCCTGACAAGGGAAAGATCTTAACCAAGATTTCTGCTCTATGGTTCAAATTCTTCGAGGGGAGATACAACACGGCGTTTTTAACTGCCGATGACGAAGAGCTCCCTCAATATTTCCAGCGCGAGGAGTTCAAGGGTCGTACTACCATCATGAAGAAGCTGAGGATGATCCCGATCGAGGCAGTAATGCGTGGGTATATCACTGGTAGTATGTGGAAAGCCTATCAGAATGGCGAGCGTATGATCTGTGGTGAGGAAATTCCTGACGGTCTGGCGAACTGTGAACAGCTACCGTGCCCTCTGTTTACTCCGACTACCAAGGCGCCCGAAGGCCAGCACGACGAAAACATTGATTTCTGTCAGATGGCAGATATTATTGATCGGGCTAATTTGGGGTCGTCCCAGGGTTCGTTGATGGCTGCTTCTATTCGTGACATGTCGATCGGCTTATTCTACGATGGCAGTCGTTATGCTTTGCAGCGCGGAGTAATCTTAGCCGATACGAAGTTCGAATTTGGCATTGATGTCAGTGGACGCTTATGCCTTGCCGATGAACTTCTTACCCCTGATTCTTCACGGTTCTGGGATGCGGAAAAGTATGAACTGGGTCGCGAACAGGATTCAATGGATAAACAGATCATCAGGAACTATCTTGCGGCAGAAAAAGCTGCAGGACGAGAAGTCGCCACAATTCCACAGGAGATTTTACTACAAACCAAAGCAGCTTACGAGAACTGTCTCGCTAAGCTTTTCGCATGAGTCGTCATCTTAACACAAAAAGGCCGGAGTAATCCGGTCTTTTTCATGTCGGGCAACCTTTGTATCATCTGACCTTTTTGCGTTGTGTCTTTTAGGGGGCGCTTATCTCTGCAAAATCTCCACTTTTTAGTTTCCCCAGTTGATATTTTCCAAATACTGTGCGATGCAGTTTTACCACTCTATATCCCACCGCCTCAAAAGTACGTCTAATTTGACGGTTCCTACCCTCGTGCATAATAACCTTCCATTTTTTACGATATTCTGGGTCACTTGAGTCGTCTTTTCCTAGTCTTATTAGCCCTAGCTTCGATATCCCATCTGGTAAAGTGATGCCAAAATCGGCGATTTCTTGTTGGTGTAATGGCTCAAGCGGGCGATCTAGTTCGACTTCATATTCTTTCTCTTTGTAGAATTTTGGATGCGTCATCTGGAAAGCAAAATCCCCATCGTTTGTAAGCAGAATTAGCCCTGAAGAATCTTTGTCCAGCCGCCCAACGGTTTTTAGACCCTGATACTTCTTAGGCAAAAGTTCATAAATTGTTGGGGAATTACCTTGGCGCTTTTTCGAACAGACATAACCCACTGGCTTATTCATTGCAAGATACAAAAAAGATAGCTCGTGTGCTACCATACTTCCATTATACCATACTTTTGTATTATTGTCAATGTGTTCACCGATAACGGCGGGTTTTTTCTCTGTAGAATCGACTTTTTCTACAAAAACCTTGCCACCAGCGATTAAATCGTCGGCTTGTCTTCTAGAAATACCCAAACGTTCAGCTAGGTATTTATTGAGCCGTATTTCCTGGCCAGGTTGCATTATTACTATCCGGAGTACTGTTTAATAATTCGTCCATTGCAGCACTATTAGAGCTTTGTGGCGCAGGTTCAGCCGCTGCAGGTGCGGTTTCGGCTGCTGGCGTAGCAACAGGTTCAGTCGCTGCAGGTGTGGTTTCGGCTGTTGGCGTTGGTTCAGTCTGTGGCTGTGTAGCTACTGGCGTAGCTTCAGCTACCGGCTGTGCGCCCATTGGCTGGGAAGCGATAGTCGGCGCGGTTGGATCAGGCGCTGGTCCACCCGTAGGACCTGCTACTGCCTTGTCGCCTAACACCTCATGTACGGCGTTAATAACATCTTCAATGCCAACTTGAGATTTTACTAAGTATTTGTCCGCGCCAAGACTTTCACCTCTCTGGCGCTGGTCATCAGAGGAAAGAGCCGTCATCATGATAACTTTGATATCTTTAGTCTCAGGAGTAGAACGTAAAATATCTAGCATGTCAAAGCCAGAGATTTTTGGCATCATCACATCGGATATGATTAAATCTGGTTTCTGCTGGACCGCAAGTGCTAGCGCTTCCTCGCCGTCTCCAGCTGACACAACTTCATAACCTTCAGCAACTAAGCGAATACTATAAATTTCTCTTAGGCTTTTGTCGTCTTCTACTAGCATTATTTTGGTCATTTTTCCTCCTAATTTACCTTATTGTATAACACTTGTGCTATTTTGGCTAGCTTCACTTGCGAATTTTTGCTTCATAGCTGCAAGTTGCTCGGGACTCATGTCTGAAGCTGCCGATGGACTAGGTTGTGGCTGTGCCGGTTGCTCCTTTGGTTGTGCCATCGGTGTAGGCTGTGGTTGCGCCGTAGTCGATGCAATCGGCGTCGATTGCGGCTGTGCTGTAGCCGGTGCTACTGTAGCTGGTTGTGACATCGCCTGTGTCGGTTGCATTGCGGCTGGTTGTGGTGCCGTTGCCGCTATCACTCCTGCCGCACCCATTCCGGTCGGCGCAGGGTTGCTAGTAGACATCATTTGGGTGTTTTTAATTACCATCAGTTGACGATCGTATTCTTCAGGAGTAAGTCTTGGTAAAGAAACATAAAAAGTTGAGCCTTCACCAAACGCACTTTCCGCCCAGACTTTTCCGCCCATTGCTTCAGTACGCTCTTTGACGATATAAAGACCTAACCCAGTCCCACCGATGGTGCGAGTCTGAGAATTATCTACGCGATAAAACTTCTGGAAAATATGTGTCAAATTATCTGGGGAAATACCCATCCCGGTATCTGTGACATTAATCAAAACATTATCACCATCGCCACGCACGCTGACCCATACCGCGCCACCAGGCTCGGTATATTTTATGGCGTTCTCGATTAAGTTCCCAATGATTTCTTGCAAGAAGTCAATGTCGACCATTGCATAAACTGACTGCTCAATGTCAACTTTGCCGCCCATGTCGTCACCGCCAGAGCCAAAGCTATATTTGATATTTTTATCGTTCATAGCCATCACCTGATGGTCGGCAATATCTTTGACTGTAGCCATCATATCAACGGGTACTAGGTGAAGCTTAGCTCTTTTATCATCAAGCTTTGTTACGTCTAATAAATCGCGGAAAAGTTTCCCAAGGTGTTGCGAAGCATTATGAGCTTCTGTCAAATATTGTCTTGCGCGATCATCTATTGTAGCAGTTTGCGGATTCAGCGCTAGTCCCAAATATCCTTCAATCGAGGCAACCGGCGTACGCATCTCGTGCGAAGCAGTGGAGATAAACTCAGTCTGCTCACCCTCTTTTTGTAGTTCTTCAGAGATATTCCTCATCGTAATAATACGATCAGCATTTCTACCACCGGAAGGAGTCATCGAGAGCGCAATCGGAATCTTTTCTCCCTGTAAAGTCACTAGGAAATAATCACGAGATTCCCATGCAGTGTTGTTCGCTACGGCCACTATCAGCGGGTTTTGATTATCGGTAATGGCCAGCCCCTCCCCGTTTTCTAGTCTAATAAGTGTAAGATATGACAGCCCCATCACATCAGCTGGGGAGCTGTTTCCAGTCATTCTAGTTGCGGCCGGGTTGATTAATTTCACTAATCCATTTTGGTCGATAATGATTACGCCATCGTTGATGGTATTTAGCACTTTTTCCGCCAAAATAGCCTGATCTCGAGACAGATCAGGTGGGACGCCAGCAGTTTTTTTCTGAAAAATGCCCATCACCTACTATTTTATCACGTTTATGCTATTTTGGGGTGTAAAATCCTCGAAAAATGCTTGTTTTTGGAGTTTTAAGGCCATTTTTGGCGTTTTTTACCACAAGCGGCTCAAAGTGTGCTAAACTAGATTTATGAATAAAGATGTTGTCTATATTGAGCCAGAAGATGATATTACTGATATCATCGCCCGTATTAAGGCGGCAAAACTCAAACTTGTTGCGCTCGTACCTCCGAAAAAAATCGGTGTACTTCGTAGCGCTGTAAATACCAAATTAGTTGCTAAAGCTGCCAAGGAAGCAGAAAAAGTTGTGGTAATCGTCACTACGGATTCCGCTTTAATCAAGCTAGCTGCTGCCGCACAGATTCCGGTGGCGAAGAACTTACAATCTCGTCCAAAGCTCCCATCAGAGATAATCGAGAAAGAAAAAGAGCTAGGCGAACAGGTGATAGATGAAGCTGATTTTGACGCCGAAGGTGCTGAAGACGCCACAGAAGCCGCAACAGTAGCAGAAGTTGCAAAGAGTGCCAAGCCTACTAAAAAAGCAGATCAAGAAATCTCTTCAGACGACATCGAAAAGGCCGAAGAAAAGAGCAAAAAAGGTAAAAAAGACGGCAAATCTGGCAATATTCCAACACTAGAAAAATACCGCAAATGGATTATTATTGGCGCATCAGCCTTTGTAATCTTAGTCGTATTCCTGGTTTGGGCGTTTGTCTTTGCCCCAGCTGCCAAGATTTCAGTTGCGATTCGCACTACCTCTAATAATTTCTCAGAAAATGTTTCTTTCGTTACCAAATCTGGCACCGAAAAGCCTGAAGAAGGTGTATTTTTGCTAGAGGAACAGACTGTAGAAAAGACTAACTCGGTCGAGTTTGCCGCTACGGGCAAGGCAGACAAGGGCGAAAAAGCCAAAGGGAAATTCGAAATCACTGTAACTTTCTCAAAAGAAACGCAGGATTCTACCATCTCTGTTCCAGCTGGCACTGTATTCATGCGCGGTGACAGTGATTACAAATATACTCTTGATAGTGGTGTAGATTTTAGGATTGACGATAATGACAACTGTACAATAACCCAGCTAAACTCTGGCAACTGCAAAATCACTGCCTCAAGGAGTGCTACCGCTGTTAACCCGGGCGATAAATATAACATTGGCTCGTATGACAGTGGTTGGTCGTTACCACGCTCAGATATTACCGTTGTTAACTCTCCATTCACTGGTGGCACTACTAAAGAAGTCACCGTAGTTTCTCAAGACGACTTCAATAACGCCAAAGCTAAACTCGAGAACGAAGGTAAAGAAGATGGCAAAGAAGAGCTTGTCAAGAAGTTCGGAGACGATATGCTCACTATTGCCTCTAGTTTAGAGGTTACCACCTCAGATCCAAAATCTACTCCTGCTGTAGGCGAGGAAGCGGAAAAAGCAAAGATTGAAGCTACCACCACCTACAAGATGTTCGCAGTCGACAAGACTAAGGTTGAGGACTTTATTAAAAAGAAAACAGAGGAGAAACTGGCTCAAGACCAGAAGATTTACGCTATCGACGATCCATTCTTCGAGAATTTCGTTAAATCAGATAACACCTACACGGCAAAGCTAAAAAGTTCTACTAAGAGCGGTCCGAAGGTGAATGAAGAAGACATCATGGAGAAATCGAAGGGTAAAAAGGTCGGTGAAGTTCAGTCACTACTCAAGTCTATCAATGGTGTCAGCTCCGTTAAGGTAGACACTTCGTTCCCATGGGTCAACTTTGTCCCGGATGATCCAAACAAAATTACAATTGACCTTAAAGTAGAGGAATAAAGGCAGAATAAAACGAATTAAAAATGCGAGGAAATAATTAAAGTGGTGGAGGTAAAATGAAACTAATCGGCTTAGATGTAGGTACAAAGAGAATTGGAGTAGCAGTTGCAGATAGCAGCATTCGTATTGCCGTGCCAACTACCACCATTAATGTAAAAAACGGCGCTGAATTTGCTGAAATCGCTAAAATAGCCAAGCAGAATAACACAAATTGGTTCGTTTTGGGCCTTCCAAGGAGCAATAGTGGCAATGAAACCGCACAGAGCGACTATGTAAGGGAATTTGGCAAAACACTCGGAGAAGCCATTCCAGGGGCTAAAATCCGCTATCAGGACGAGAGTCTAACTTCAGTGGAGGCAGAAAATCGTCTAAAAAGTCGTAAAAAAGCCTACGCCAAAGAGGAAATTGACGCCGAAGCCGCCGCCATTATCCTACAGGATTGTATTGAGAATCTAGCTGTTCTTTCTAAGGGTGGAGCAAAACCGGAGGATAATTTCGTTGACACTAAAGATTTAAAGGCTGACTCCAAAGAGCGGCCAGAAGGGAACTCCATGCTCAAAAGATTCGTAGTAGTTTTAGTATCGATTGTGCTTGCTGGCGGGATTGGGGCTTTAATTGCCTTTTTTTGGTATAATTCATCTCTAGGTCCAATCTATCAAGTGCCAAATTGCAGTGAACTTGAGAACGACACCAGATGTGATTTTATTAATTTCTCTGTTCTGGAGGGGGAAACTTTATCGGTCATCTCTGACAATCTTGAATCGGCAGGAATTATCAAAAATTCTTTTGCTTTTCAGCTTTATATGCGCACTCACCATCTGGCTGATCAGATTAAGGTTGGAGAATATCGCTTCCAGCGTACTCAAGATGTCGAAGAAATTGGTAGGCAGTTGGTTGAAGGCGCAAAAAATACTAACGTCTTTTCTTTCACCATCCTTCCTGGTTCCACTATTAAAGACATCAAGGCTAATCTCTTAAAACAGGGGTACAGCAGCGCTGAAGTTGAAGCTGCTTTTTCTAAAAAATATGACAGCCCAGTGCTTCAAGGTATCCCAGAAAGTACCACAGAAGGAGCGGAATACCTAGAAGGCTACCTCTTTGGCGATACTTACGAATTCTATAAAACCGATAGCGTAGAAAAAATTATCGAAACTGCTCTTGCAGCGATGTGGGATGTAGTAAAGGGCAATGATTTAATCGCTAAGTATCAGGAGCGCGGCTTGTCACTTCACCAGGGTATCACCCTTGCTTCTATTATTCAAAAAGAAGCAAATGCTTATGAATCTCAGCGTACCGTGGCCCAAATATTTTACTCTCGTATCGCTCAAAATATCGGGCTCGGTTCTGATGTTACCGCAAAATATGCCGCTGATTTGCTAGATCCAAATCGTCAAGTTTACACCGATAATGGTCTAGTTTTGGAGATTGACTCTCCTTATAACACCAGAAAGAGCCTTGGTATTCCTCCAGGACCAATCTGTAATCCAGGTACATCCGCTCTGCTTGCCGTTGCTAACCCAACAGATACTTCTTATCTTTACTTCTTGACAGGGGACGATGGTGTGATGTATTATAGTTACACAGAGGCCGAGCATAATCAGAATATCATCGACCATTGTCGTAGCCTCTGCAATATTCAGTTGTAGTTCTTACTACCTCTGATAATCAATTAGTATGACAGCGAAAAGATCAAAAAAATTTAAGTTTATTCGCCAGAACTGGGCTTATCTTTTGATGTCAGTAGTTATTTTGTTGGTTGCTTTCTTTGGTTCTAGAGATAAGACCCTGAGCCCAGATGATAGTATGAGTATGAACTCTATCGTTTACGGTTCCTCACAGATTTCTACCGACCAGGTTAGCCAATTCTACATTGTAGCTGAAATGGCAAACAGTATGAATCTAGCCTCGGCTAACCTTGCTGATACTAACTATGACACAGTAGTTTTGTTGCAGCAGAATTCCCAGGTTCCAGATGATTCTGGTAAATTAGCAAAGCCAATCCATGTCAACCTAACAGATGTCTCTCGCGGCGTAGTTCAGTATACTATTAAACCGGGAGAATCACTTGATATGGTTGCAGCGCGCTATGGTACTTCTGTTGATCAGATACGTTGGTCTAATGGTATGAAGACCGCCGATGTTTCCGAAGGTCAAACGATTCTCGTACCGTCTGTTCCAGGTATCGCTTACAAGGTTAAATCTGGCGATACTGTTGAATCGCTAGCCGAGAAGTATCATTCTACTGTTACTGAGATCGTTTCAGTGAACGACCTTGAAAAGGATCATAGCCTGGCACCGGATTCCACCATCTTAATTCCAAACGGCGTTCTCCCAGAGACAGAACGTCCAGAATATTCAGTTCCAGTCACCTATAATTCCTACTCTGCTTCTACTGCCGCTTCTTATCATTACACCGCATCTTACGCATCTGGCAACAAATACGCTTACGGCTGGTGTACTTGGTACGCCTGGCAATGGCGCCATGATAACATGCCGGGAAACTATAATCTTCCGTCTAACCTCGGTAACGCTAATACTTGGGCTAACGCGGCACGCGCGGCTGGTTTTGCGGTCAACCGTACACCAGCATATGGTGCAGTTTTCCAGACTAGCGCAGGATGGCTTGGGCACGTTGGTGTGGTTACTAAAGTCAATGGTGACGGTTCAGTAGTAATCTCTGATATGAATGGTATCGCTGGCTGGGGTCGTGTTGGCACAAAGACTATTTCGGCTGGCGAAGCAGCTAGCTACACCTATATCCATGGAAAATAACCAAAAATATGTTATAATAGGGGTATTATGTTTGTTGACACAGCAAAAGTAGAATTACACGCTGGAAAAGGTGGCGATGGTGCCGTTTCTTTCCGTCACGAAATCTATATTCCAAAAGGTGGGCCAGATGGTGGCGACGGTGGTAAAGGCGGCTCTATTATTTTTCGCGCCGACAAAGACACAAATACCCTGTTAGACTTTCGTTATGACCCAATTTTACGTGCTGAAAATGGTAAGAATGGCTCTGGACAGCGTAGTGCTGGCCGCTCTGGCAAAGATTTAATTGTTGAAGTACCAATTGGCACGGTAGTTTATCGCCTGGAAGATGACACGATAGAGCCCACCCGCACTCTTTTAGCTGATCTCACGCACGACCAAGAAGAAGCCGTTATTGCTAAGGGTGGTGACGGTGGTTTTGGCAACGCTCATTTCAAAAGTTCAGTACGCCAAACACCAAGAATTGCCGAAGTAGGCGAACCAGGTGAAGAATTTGTTGCCGAACTAGAACTAAAGCTACTTGCTGATGTCGGTCTTGTTGGCTTGCCAAATGCCGGAAAATCGACTTTTCTCTCTGTTGTGTCCAATGCTAAGCCGGAAATTGCCGATTACCCATTTACTACCATCACACCGAACTTAGGGGTAGCGACCATCGACGGAAAAGATATCTTGATTGCGGATATTCCAGGTCTGATCGAAGGGGCATCAGAAGGTAAGGGTCTCGGCCATGCATTTTTGCGCCATGTTGACCGCACAGCAGTTTTGCTCCATTTAGTCGATGCATACGCTGATGATGCCGGAAAATCTTATCAAATCATCAGGGATGAACTCGCTAAATATTCAGATTTAAAAGACCGTCCAGAGATTGTCGCTTTGACTAAGACTGAGGGCCTCGATTCGGAGCTAATCAAGATGCAAAAAGAGGCAATTATAAAGATTAATCCTAAGGCCAAAATCTTTGCCATCTCTTCTAGTGCTCACCAAGGGCTAGATGAAGTTTTAAGAGCTTTGAAGAAAGAAGTAGAGAGAGGGGATAGAAAGCCACTCACGATGTCTGATGCAGATATCATGGCGTCTGGCGCGAATAATGAATCAACTTCCGGCGAGCTTCCAGTTATCTCCCTATCAGATAAAGCCTTGAAAGACGCCTGGACGGTAGAAGAAGATGGTGAGAAATACATTGTTCGTGGTGAAAAAATTGAGAAGTTCGCTCGCCGTACTGATTTAACCAACTATGCTTCAGTCAATCGTTTGCGTGATATTATGAAGAAAATGGGTATCCGCGCCGAATTAACCTCTAGAGGCGCCAAAGATGATAGTATTATCTCGATTGCTGGCAAAGAGTTCACACTTGTAGAAGACTGGTAAAAAAAGACTGGTAAAAAGGTGAGCCTATTTCTAGGCTCACCTGCTGAAGCGCGCCCACCCTGGGGCACATTGTTTTGTTTTAATCCGCTGTTTTTGTTTTAATGTAGTCTCCACACTCCACTAATTTGATCAGTGGAACCCCTGTGAAGCGTTTCAGCTTAAGCTTATTCTAAGCCGTTTACGTTAAAATGTCAAGGAGAAAATTTGAAAAAAGCACAATAAAGCATAAAAACTATTGACTTTTTAACATAAGTGTGATATAATTAAACCATAGCTTTGAGAGGCTTTGTAAATTAAAATTTTTCATACACGAGGGGGTGTTAATTATGAAGAAAACAACAGAAGATTTTAGAAATTTGCACGAAACTGAAAAGGACAGCATTATCAAGGAGCAGAGGTTATACATCAGGATACTGTGGGCGGCCTTAATCTTTAGTACATTGTTGATGGCCACCAACGCCTTTAAACTGGCCACGATGGCCTATGAGGTAAGGATGCTTACAGAAAAAAACGAGGATCCTTACTATCAGGGCAATACTAATATCGGTGGTGGTATAAACTACGACCTTCAGGGTAACGCCGACATTGGTAATGACATCACTGTCGATTTGGGCAACAGCAAGTCTGAAACTGTAGAAGGGTCTCAATTTGCGACAGCTGACCGGAACCGAAGTCCGCGCCAAAGGGTCTGGTTCCACCAACGCTAATAACAATAGTCTTCCTCTCAACGCTGGGGCGAACAAAAGTTCGCCCCTATTTTTATGCCAAAAGCATAAAAACTATTGACTTTTTAGCATAAGTGTGATATAATTAAACCATAGCTTTGAGAGGCTTTGTAAATTAAAATTTTTCATACACGAGGGGGTGTTAATATGAAAAAAATAAGAGACATGAGAGATGAAATAAATGCGTTGGATAGCGTAGCAGGCTCGCTCAAGGATAAGGATAAGGTTCAGGAGAAGCCAGATGCTCTTATTCTGATACTCAGTATAATTGAAGTGATGCTAATAGCTCTCCTGATTCTTATATTTGTAAGCCGTGTCGAGCATATCGTCATGCATCGAGGAGATCCTGCATATCAGGGGAACGCTGCCGTGGGAGGTGGAGTCAATATCGACTCCAATTTAAAATTCGCCGAAGATGTCGGCGATTCTACTGCTGATACAGTAGAAGGGTCACAATACCAGCCCACTAAAAGCTATGAAGACACAAAAGGGCGGCCTGCTAGTCCTGGGTCAGACAATGGCCCGATGGGCGAGCCGCCCATAAACTAAATTTTCTCTCAAAGCTGGGGCGAACTTCAAGTTCGCCCCTTTTCCATGCCGCTAAATTCAATTTATATGCTAGCTAGTATTTATCTGCAAAATATGTTAAAATAACACCAATATGCCAAAAGTCAAATTCACGATTATTACTCTATTCGAAGACGCGATCAAGCCTTATCTTAATACTTCTATGATGTGGAAAGCTCAAGATAAGGGAATCGTAGAGTTTGACTTTGTCAATCTTCGCGATTTTGGCCTCGGCCCACATAAGTCTGTCGATGATACCCCTTATGGAGGTGGCGATGGTATGGTAATGCGTGTTGAGCCAATCTATGCTGCAATAGAGAGCGTGCTAGAAAAAGCAAAGAAAGCTGGTGAGGAAAAACCAGAGGTAATCTTACCAACCCCAGATGGGATGCTTTGGACAGAGGAATTAGCTCGTCAGTTCGCCGGAATTAAGACCCCAGACACCTCAGCTGATGCTATAGAAAGTAGCATCAAGGGGAAGGCTCAGAGCGTTGGTTCTGGAGGTCTCTTGCGACAACTGGAGCAAGAGGAAGGAAGCTCACCCGTAACGACGGGACGAGCGACCGGTACTCCAGAACCAATGCTTAGTCCTTCCTTCAAACATTACATCATCTTTTGCCCACACTACGAAGGTTACGACGCTCGTATTTTGAAGCTTATCGATCATAAAATCTGTCTCGGACCATACGTTTTAACCGGTGGGGAATTGCCAGCACTTATCATTATTGATAGTATCGTTCGCCTGCTTCCAGGGGTGCTTGGTGGTGATACCTCCGCAGAGATTGAGAGTTTTTCAAATGGCAACAACATCGAGGCTCCGCAATATACTAAGCCACAGGAATTCCACGGCCAAAAAGTACCGGAAGTGCTTTTATCTGGTGATCATCAAAAAGTCGCTAAGTGGCGCAAAGATAACGAAAAATCTTTTAGAGCTAATTAAGCAATACTTTAGCCAGTATGCAAGCATAAAAGTATTGACATATTAGCCGGTCTGTGATAAAATAGAATCATATAAGGTCATCAATACACGAAAAAAAGGGGGTGTAAAAAGATGATGAACATTATAGAGGTAGCCCTGATCATGGGCACATCAACACTCATTTTCTCTGCAGGCATACTTGCCGCGCATATTGATCACAAGCGCGAAGATGCAGAAAGGAGGTTCCCGATAAATGGGTAATCTCAACCTGCAAATTGCAGAGAAAATCAAACACGAGGATGAGGAGGCTAAGGCCATAAGAGAACAGTATGTTCTCATAGCAATCCTCCTTGTAGTGGTTATCGGCGTCATAGGTTGCGTCACAATGACGCACAGACAGACGTCAACCACCAAGGATATTGAGATTGTAGAGGTCGCCCCACAGTCATCCTCAACAAACAATGTCCGCCTTGAGGCGGGAGCCGCAGAATTCTTCTAAAGCGAAGGAGTAATCTCCTGAAACCCCACTTTAGAAAGCGGCTCGGACACATACCTCATATGGCCCAGCAGAACATCGCTGGGCCACTTTTTTATCTCAAAAATGCTATAATAAATCTATGGATTTAACTGCGGAGGTAACAAGCGTTAAAGGCATTGGCGAAAAAACGGCCCAAAGCCTAGAGAAAGCCGGGATTTTTTCGGTGCGTGATTTACTCTATACTCTTCCTCGCGACTATGAGAATTTTCAGAGTTTAGTTAGTATTCAGGACCTGACTCCGGGCAAGGTAATGATAAGGGGTAGAATTTCCGATCTAGAGACTAATTACGCCAGAAGAAGACACCTTAGCATTACCTCTGGTAAAATCAGCGACAGTACTGGTTCTGTGCGGGTGGTATGGTTTAATCAGCCCTATCGAGCCAAGCAGTTTGACGAAAACAGAGAATACTACTTTACCGGTGAATATAATTTAAAAAACGGCCGCTATCAGCTGACTTCGCCTTCGGCGATTTTGGCTGAAGATATTGGGGAGAAGAAAAGTACTGCTACGATCTACCCAATTTACAAACAGAAAGCCGGCATCAAGCCACCTCAGTTTAATAAGTTTTTCAAGAGTTTACGTCCGGTTTTTGCAGGCATTCCTGACCTTCTGCCGGGAACCTTAAAAAACGACCCCCTAAAAACCACTTGTCCGTCCTTCATTTACCAGGGAGCCAGAAAAGACGCATTATTCTCTTCGCATTTTCCAGATACCGAGTTGGAGGTAAAAAACGCTAGAAGGTATTTGGCTTATGAGGAACTTTTCGAGCTGCTGCTTGCAGCGAAACTTTCCAAAGAGGAAAACAGTAAACTTAAGGCCAAGCCCCTTAAGTTTGACCAAAAAAGTACCAAAAAAATCGTAGATAGCCTCCCTTTTAAACTTACTAACGCCCAGAGAAGGGCAACGTGGGATATTTTGCAAGATTTAGAAAAACCGACTCCAATGAACCGCTTGCTTCAAGGAGATGTCGGTTCTGGCAAAACGGTAGTTGCCGCCATTTCCGCCTTCCAGGCGGCTCAGAATGGTTGTCAGACGGCTTTACTTGCTCCAACGGCAATCTTAGCCACTCAGCACTACGAGGGGCTTCTAGAGCTTCTGGGGCCTTTAGGGATTAAAGTCGCTTTGCTAACAGGCGCCACCAAAGACAAGGATACTATTAAAAACGACTTAAAGGCTGGCAAAATTGACCTATTAATCGGCACACACGCTATCATTACAGACGATACTTATTTCCACTCGCTCGCTTTCTGTATAATTGACGAACAACACCGTTTCGGAGTCGATCAACGTCAAAAATTGCTTCTAAAAACTGCTAGAAATACCGAAGAAAGTTCTAAGAACATCGCTCCGCATCTTCTTTCTATGACTGCTACTCCAATTCCACGCTCTTTGCAACTTACAATCTTTGGAGATTTAGATATTTCGATTATTGATGAGCTACCAAAAGGCCGTCAGCAGATTGAAACCGAAATCTTGAGAAATATCGACCAAAGAGAAAAACTCTATCCCAAGGTCACCGCAGAAATTAAAAACGGGCATCAAATCTACTGGATCTGCAAAAACATCGAAGATAGCCCAAAACTCGAAACCACCTCTGTCAAAAAACAAGCGGAGAAGCTTAAAACGATCTATAAAAATTACAAGATTGAGTTTCTGCACGGTCGGATGAAACCGGCCGAAAAAGATGAGATTATGGAACGATTCTCCAGGGGTAAAATTGATATTTTAGTCTCTACCACGGTAGTGGAGGTAGGTGTAAACGTTCCAAATGCTACAGTGATGGTGATCATGGACGCAGAAAACTACGGCCTGGCACAACTACATCAGCTAAGAGGTCGAGTCGGACGTGGTCAGGCTAAGAGTTATTGCTTTCTTCTAACAGGCACCGAAAACGAGCCGACCAGAAGGCTCAAAGAGATGGAAAAAAGTGCCGATGGCTTTTACCTTGCAGAAGCCGATCTTAAAATTCGTGGCCCAGGGGAGATCTATGGGGCTCTGCAACACGGCGCGCTAGATCTTCGCATTGCCACTCTCTCTGATACTAAACTTATCGCTGCCGCCTCTAAACAAGCAAAGACGGTCGCTAGCGCATTTTCCAAAAATCCTGATTCTATGCTAAAATATAAAGAGCTAATGTCCGGAATTTCTCACTATCAGCAGCTAACTACCTTAAATTAGCGATTAATATCAGTTTACTCTGCCACCTCTGTTGTGGCATTTGACAAAATTAGGTAATATTATGTATTCAACTGTAGGATTACTCAAAAGTTCCAAACATTCTGGTCGCCTGATTGGCACGCACCAGAAACTTGATCGTGCTGCTCTTAAATATTTTGAGCAGTTTATCCCAGAGTGGTTGGAAGTCAAAAAAACTAAGAAAACCACTTCCACTAGTACGCTAGATGATAAAAAAGAGCCACTTTTACTCTTTCCGAGTGCCAAGGAAATTGTCTATTTTGAGGGAGCAAATGGGCCAGATGGCCTGAAACGCAAAAGCCCAGGAAAAGATGAGCCTACGCATTTTATTATCCCTGGTGACGATGACGGAGTGCTAATTAATGACATTCTAAACCACCATTTTAATCTGAACAAAGCTTTAAAGAACAGAGATAGAACTCGGGCCGCTTTTGAAGCGGCGTGGCTCGCTCACGCACTGACTGATGGGCTCACTCCGGCGCATCATTATCCTTATCAGGAGGCAGTTTCCGAGCTAATGTCGGATAAAGAGTACGTCACAATTTTCGGTCAGCCAATCAAGGGGATTATGCACGGCAAATCCTTTGCTGAATCGGCTCGCAACAACTGGCTTTACTGGGGTATTGAGGGGATTATGAGCAAACACATTGCTTTTGAATATGGCTGCGCTATCGTGGCAAAATCATTGCCAAATAAGCGGATTTTTCCGAAGCTGTCAGATGCAGAGATTGCTCACCTCAAGCGTTATTCGAGCTTAGATTTAAAAAGAGAGTTTTACACGTCACTAGCAAAAGTCGATCGCTTGAAAATGTATGATCGTTTCAGGAAAAACGGTTGGAATGCTGACCTGGCTCTAGAAACACGTCAAATTCTATTACCAGAAATTGTTAAAATTATCACCATTGGTTGGCTAGCAAGTTTACCAACGGAACAAGAAATGATTAAATCTGCTAGTTCCTCTCTACAAACAACTGACGAAAAGGCGGCATAGCATGAGAATTACCTCTGGAATATTTCGTGGCAGGAAGCTAGTTTCGCCAAATTCTGAGGCTACGCACCCTATGGGGGACAGGGAGAAGCTAGCCCTTTTCAATTCGTTGGGAGATTCGATAAAGGGCGCGGTAGTCTTAGACCTTTTTGCTGGCTCTGGCGCTCTGGGGCTAGAGGCGCTTTCGCGCGGGGCTAAAAATGTTGATTTCGTGGAGAATTCGCGTAAGGCGGTACTTTCTATTAAATCTAATATCTCAGCCCTAGAAGTGTCAAACTCTACAAATATTTTTGCTCAAGATGTAAAAGTATTTCTTGACTATGCTCTTGCAAACCCTAAAAAATACGACATTATACTTATCGATCCGCCGTATGATAAATTTGAGAAATTCTTTAACCCTAGCACTGGCGTTGCCACCAATAAAACCAACTCTGATAGCGCCGGGCAGTGCACTAGTTATTGTGCTAGTGCCATTTTTAATCTTAGTGAACTTCTTTCTCCGGAAGGGAAAATCGTACTCTCTCACCCTGGGCTAGTCCCTCCAGCTAACCTGTTTAGCGGGCTTAAATTGATTTCTTCCCGTAAGTACGCCCGTGCTAACATTTCGATTTACGAAAGGGCTTAAGATGATCTATCACGTTCTCGTTAAACCAGGTTCCAGCAAAGAAGAAGTCGTTAAAACGGATGACGAGCTAATTGTTAGAACTCGCAAGAAGGCCCATGACGGCGAGGCAAATACTGCTGTAGTTAAGCTTTTATCAGAGTATTTTGATGTCCCTAAAACTCGTATTGTTATCAAATCTGGCGCAAAGAGTAAGCATAAAACTATCGAAATTGTCTAGAAGTATACACAAAACTATCGAGACTGTCTGACGCCCCCCCTTAGAAGTTGCAGAGCGAACTCGCTAGGGAAGAAAGCATATACTTGCCAAAACCGCAAAATCATAGAAAAACCATTGACATTTTGAACCGTATGTGCTATAATGTAAGCAATATCATTATTAATCATTTTGGGAGTTTATTAAATGGAATATGAATATGATGACGCTGAGATTAAAAAGCAGCGTATCCGCACTATCGCTTTCACCACTGCAATTGCTGTAATTGTACTTGGTATTGCGATTTGGGCAATTATCGCTATCGTTGGTAGCCGTAACACGGAAATCGCCGATACGAGTGAACCAGTAGCAACTCAGGACGCTACCTCTAAAGAGCAAACTAAAGATGAACAACCTGCACCTATTACAGAAGGCGTTGTAAAGACTACAGAGCCTGCCAAAAAGGTTACTTCTACTCCAGCCAAAGAGGCTGTTCCAGAAACTGGTCCAGAAGAGCTTTTGCCACTCGCTCTCGTTGCTGGCGCTGCTGCAGCTTATGTTTCCTCTAGGAAACTTGCAACGCGTGAAGCTTAAGTTGTCAAAATCTTAACTTAAGTTGCTGAAGCCTCAGATTAAGCTGCCGAAGTCTTAACCTAGGTTGCTTGAAAATCAAGATAAATATTAAGCGAAATTAAAAAGCGACTAGCAATAGTCGCTTTTTTATGCTATAATTACTAGCACTGGGGAGAGCCCCAGAGAATGTCTCAATTGTCCCTTAGGGTACAGCGAGCGAACATCTTTAGGCCCGAGTGGTGAAATTGGTATACACGTATGCCTTAGGAGCATATGCCTTGTGCGTGCTGGTTCGAGTCCAGTCTCGGGCACCATTATATTAGAAAATATGTTCAAAAAATATCAACAAACAGCAAGAAAAATGCTGTTTTTTGTTGCACTACTTAATCTTCCTTAAAAAACCACTAGCAAAATCAAAAAGGTAGTGATAAAATAGAATTACCTATGTATTTTTATGAGGGTGGAAAGTGAATAAAATTGCGAAATATTTAAACCAACAACTTATCGGCAATGTTTTTGATTCCAGCCAAATTCTAGAGGCTTATTCTACTGACCGCTCACCCCTTAAAATCACCCCTCGTATGGTAGTCGTACCAGAGAATGTTAGCGACGTTCGCCGCACTGTGAAATTTGTCAACCAGCTTGCTTCAAAAAGTGTTCATATCCCTATTACTGTCAGAGGCAGTGGCCTCGACAAAACTGGCGCCGATCTTGGTAGCGGCCTAGTGCTATCCACAGAACATCTTAACAAAATTCTTGAAATCGACGATCGAGCGAGACTAGTGCGCGTCCAAGCCGGCGTAACCTTGGGTCAGCTCAATTCCGCTCTAGCGCTTTATGGCTTGCATATTCCGATTCTAGCCGACCCGCGCGAAACTATCGGCGCATTAATTGCTAATTTCACGACTGATGCTGCAGCTGGCAAGTATAACGGAATTTATTACTACGTTGATTGTGTTGAAGCAGTTATTTCCACGGGCGAGACCCTGCAAACTTCTCGACTTGCTCGTCATCATTTGAACCGAAAAACTGATCTAACCTCTTATGAGGGCTCAATCTATCGTGAAGTTGATAAACTAATTGATTCTCACTCTGATTTGATTAAAAACCTCGGCGAGCGCAGCACTATTGACGCTGCTGGCTACCAAATGATTACTCAGGTTGTCCGCGAAAATACTGGTAGTTTTGACCTTTTGCCGCTATTTTATGCTTCGCAGGGTACTCTTGGCATCATCACAGAGGTAATTCTTCACTGTAATGTGTTCCAGCCGAGAGTGCGACATTTTGTCGCCGCATTTGAATCCATTAGCGCCGCACTATCTTATATCAGTGAGATATCTCCTTTGGATCCAGAAGAGCTTAATCTGTACGACGCTCGCATTTTCAAGTCAGCTGAAACCCATGGCAAAGACCCAGCTCTCTTTGCGGCGAAGTTCAACAAGGGTTATTATGTCTGGGCAGCTTTTGATGATAAACCTAGAAAGACTAATAAAAAGCTTCAGAAATGCCTAAAACTTCTCCCAGATAATGCCGCCGCCGTAGTAGAGACAGATGATAATACTACCGACTTCAAACGTCTAAAGTCTGCTATTATGAGCTACTTAAATGACGATGTCAGGGGTGAAAGAGTGCCATTTGTGGATGATTTTTATATCCCACCAGATCATCTTGCAAACTTCTTGACTGATCTTCGTGATCTTGAGAAAGCCGAAAAACAGGAACTCCCAATTTTTGGTTCTTTTGCCACTTCAAACTATAGTTTACGTCCTGATGTTCAACTAAACACCGTAGAGGGGCGTCAGTTCATCATCAAATTCTTAAAAGCATTTAATTCATTAGTGAAAGACCATGGTGGCTCTATTACCGGTGGAGCTCCAGAAGGTAGACTTAAGGCCATTGTTACCAATCCAGCATTTCTTGACGAGGAAGAAGAGATTTATCTAAAGCTAAAGGATATTTTCGATCCAAATCTAATTTTCAACCCAGACATCAAGCTTGGCGCCACTCCTAATGCTACAGTTCGTCACTTAAGGACATCATACAATCCAGGTATCACCACATAAAGAGTAACCTCAGATTATAAAATCAACATCACCACATAAAGAGCGTCCAGATTTTAATGTTAGTCAATCTTAAGATGTGGTATAATGGGTTCTATGAAGACTAATATTAAGAATTTATCAGACACCAAGGTGGAAATTAAAATCGTTCTAGATAAAGACGATTTAAAAGACGCTAAGAAAAAAGCAATTAAAAGATTATCAGAAGAAGTAAAACTTCCGGGCTTTAGAAAAGGTAAGGTTCCTGCTAATATGGCAGAGAAACAGCTAAATCCAAATGACGTAGCTCAGGCCACTTTAGATATTGCTGTTCGCACTGCAATTCCAAAGGCCTTCACTGATGCCAAGAAGAACCCTCTAGTTATTCCAGAGGTCAGCGTCACTAAATATGTTACTGATGAGACCGCAGAATTTACTGCTACCGCTGATATTCTCCCAGAAGTAAAGATTGGCGATTTTAAAAAATTAGGTGTAAAAAAGCAAAAAATTGAGATTAAAGACAAAGATATTAAAGACGTTCTAGATAATGTAGCTAAAGCTTATGCCGAGAAGAAAGTTGCCAAGAAGAAGGCGGCAATGGGCGACGAAGTCATTATTGATTTTACGGGCAAAAAGGACGGAAAACCATTTGATGGTGGCTCCGCACACGATTTTACCCTAGGCCTTGGTTCTCACCAGTTTATCCCTGGATTTGAAGAGGGAATTGTTGGTCACGAGCCGGGCGATAAGTTCGATCTAGAGCTTACTTTCCCTAAAGATTATCATGCTAAAGAAATGGCTGGCAAAAAGGTCGTTTTCGAAGTGTTATTGAAGCAAGTTAGCGAAGTTAAAATTCCAGAAATTAACGACGCATTTGCCAAAAAATGTGGCCCATTCAAAAAATTAGACGATCTCAAGGCTGATATCAAGAAAAACTTGGAAGCTCAAAATGAGCACAAAGTTGAAGAAAAATACAAAGATGATCTCGTCAATGCCTTAGTAAAAAAATCTACTGTTTCCGCTCCAGACGTATTAATCAACGATCAGCTTCGCTTTATCAGAGACGACATTACTAGAAACGCCGCTGCCCAAGGGCTAAGTTTTGAAGATTACCTCAAACAAACTGGCCAAAAGGAAGAAGATTGGACCAAAGAGGCCAAGAAAATTGCCGAAGCGCGCGTTAAGGCTTCGCTTGTTTTGCAAATTCTCGCTCGTGACCAAAAGATTGAGGTCCCAGATGAGGAAGTTTCTGCTAAAATTGCTGAGCTAAAAGATGTGTACAAAAAATCAGAAGAGGCTTTGAAGAATCTCAAAGATCCACGCGTTCGCCAAGACATCAAGAATCGCATGACGATTGAGAAAACTCTTGATTTCTTGGTAAAAGCCAACGAAGAATAGCAATTTGCTAGAATATGAGAAAAATAGACCAAATTTTAGGTCTATTTTCTTGCATTTTAAAAACGCTTAAGTTATAATTAAGGTATCAAATAAGTCATAAAAGGAGTAAAAATGACTACACTTACAACAGGAGAAGCAGCCGCAGCAGGAGCTATTGTCGGTAGCATGTTAGTTGGCATCGCTCTCTTTTCACTAGCAATCCTAGTGCTTACTATTATCGCTGGCTGGAAAATTTTTAAGAAAGCTGGCCAACCAGGTTGGAAAATCTTAATCCCAATCTATAACGCCTATATCTTTTTCAAGATTGTTGGTATGAACTTCTGGGGGTGGTTCCTTGCTATCATCGGTACTTCATTTGTTGCCGGTCTCATTGGCAGTGTTCAGTATGAAGTCGTTGACGGCACAGTCAACATTATCTCTATGAACCCAGCTGGAATGATCTTCTACTTCGCGTCATCCATCATCGGGCTCATTGCCGAGATTCTTTTCTCGATTCGCCTTGCAAAGTCCTTCAAGAAGGGTGCTGGCTTCGCAGTCGGCTTAATCTTCTTGCCGTTTATCTTTGAGCTTATCCTCGCCTTTGGCTCTGCCAAATACGACAAAAAAGCTGCATTGAAGAAATAACAAAATGGCAGATTTCGCGACAGATTAGCAAACAGGCGTAACTCGCGACATTTAGCGAACCAAGTCAAAAAATAACTTCCTACGGACCTAAGACCGGAACTGTAATTCCGGATACGGTCCGACTAGGAAGTTATTTTTTGACCTGACGTGAGCTAACTAAAGCGAGTTACGCCTGTTTGCTAATCCTAAGCGAAACTTACTGATTTACTATTTCTCTTGTTGCATTTTTTGCTCGTTTATGCTAAGATTATAGGTAAGAGTTTCAGACTTGATTTATTGCTGTAAAAATTAAGTCAAAAAAAAGGGACTTACCACCCCTGTTTAATTTGGGAAACCAAATTTTGCTTGAGATCAAGCTAAATAATAATTTAAGATGAGGAATTTTAATGCCAACTATCAATCAGTTGATTAGAAAACCGAGAAAAAAGGCTGCCAAGAAATCTAAAGCTCCAGCTCTAGGTTCCATTGTCAACACCCTTAAAACTCGTTATTACAACCAGCCAGCACCATTAAAGCGTGGCGTTTGTATCAAGGTCACTACTAAGACCCCTAAGAAACCTAACTCCGCTCTTCGTAAAGTCGCTCGTGTGCGCCTTACCAATGGTCAGGAAGTTTGGGCTTATATCGGTGGAGAAGGCCACAACTTACAGGAGCACGCTGTTGTGCTTGTCCGTGGTGGTCGTGTCCCAGATCTTCCAGGTGTGCGTTATCACATTGTTCGTGGTACGCTCGACCTTCAAGGTGTTGACGGTAGAAAACAAGGCCGTTCTAAGTACGGTGCTAAGAAGGAGGGTAACTAATTATGCCTCGTAAAGTTACAACATCACTTACTCGTAAAGTTAGCCCAGATAGAAAATATCAATCTATCTTGGTCCAACGCCTTATTAATAAGTCCATGCTTGATGGCAAAAAACAAGCCGCTGAGCGTGCAGTTTACGCCGCATTAGAAGGTGCTGCCAAGAAGCTAAAGTCAGAAGATCCAGTAGAGGTTTTTGAGAAGGCTCTTGCTAACGTCTCACCAGATTTTGAAGTTAAGTCCCGCCGTGTTGGTGGTGCTAACTATCAAATTCCATTCCCAATTTCTGGTCACCGTCAGCAACACTTTGCTTTCTCTTGGCTAGTTCAGGCTGCTCGTGCAAGATCTGGCATGCCTTATGCTAAGCGCCTAGAAGCAGAAATCGTTGATGCTTACAATGAAACCGGTGCCGCTTTCAAGAAGAAGGAAGATTGTCACCGTATGGCCGAGGCCAACCGCGCATTCGCGCACTTTGCCCGTGTCTAAGCAAGCTGTTTAAAGGCAAGAAAAATCCCCAAGCATATTCGCTCGGGGATTTTTTGAGATTGATTTTTACTCGATCATGGTCGCTATCATCCTTGAAGTGTGACTCATGTCACCGATCTCGTTCTGGTCGACTTTGATTGCCACTTCTACACGCGCCTTTCCTCTGGGTGCTGACCCATTCTCTACCGCTTTCTTGAAGGCTATACGCGCCTGTTCTGCGAGGTATTTACAGACTTTTCCACGTCCATTATCCTTGAATATATGGGTGTTAAGCCCTGCGACTAATTCGCAAAACTCCGTTACTTTTACCCCGACTTTGGGCATGTAACGGTACCTCACTTCGCAGAAATGATCAATACTGTCATCAGAACCCTGAATAGCCTGCCAGAGGTACTCTAGTACAATGCAGTATCCGACAAACAGCGACCCTGCCTTTACGTACTGCGATGGGCAGAAGGCTTCAAGAAGCGTTCTGGCAACCAATCGTTCGTACGTCTCCTCGCCACCACCAAGGAACAGCCCGGTCGCAAGCATCTGTGTCGTGAGTGTGTAGATGTATTCCGAAACGCCAAGATGCGGTGACGGCATCTCTTTACCCATCCAATCACGGAATGGGCTTCTGTCTTTCTCGGCCATTACAACAGCGGCACGCAGTAATCTGTTAATTTCGCCTGTGCTCGCACCGATATAATGGGAAAGGTCTTCCTTCCCAGGAAAAAAGCCTAGGAAAGCAGTTGCATAAACTGCTCCTAGAACACTCTCGAGGACATCTCTATCCTCTTCTTCGCGAAGTCCTGTTATCTCCGTAATGGCTTTCACGATCTCATCATCATAATCACTTCTCATAAAGAACACCCCCTCTTTAGGTAATGCAGGTCTCTGTTCTCCAGCTATTTGGAGATTACATGACCTAATGTGTATATTATAGCATACTTTTACTAAAAAATCAACCTCTGTAAAAAATCTGGCACAAAAAGCTTAAGTATGATAAAATAGCCATAAGTATATTTTAGGAGGTAACATGATTAGACTAGCAATTAATGGTTTTGGACGCATTGGCAGAAATGCTTTTAAGATTGCTTTCGAGCGCCCTGATATGGAAATTGTCGCAATTAATGACATTACGGACACCAAAACTCTCGCTCACCTCTTGAAACACGATTCTACTTATGGTACCTATGCGCACGATGTTAGCTTTGACGAGGAAAATATCATCGTAAAGGGCAAGAAAATTCGCGTTCTGGCAGAAAAGGATCCAGCTCAGCTTCCTTGGGGAGAGATGAATATTGATGTCGTAATTGAATCAACTGGTCTCTTTACTGACCCAGCCAAAGCCCATGCTCACATCGATGCAGGTGCTAAGAAAGTAGTCCTTTCCGCTCCGGCTAAGGGTGAGGGTGCTAAAACTGTAGTGCTCGGTGTCAACGAAGACGTTGTTACCCCAGAGGATGAGATTCTTTCTAACGCTTCCTGTACTACCAACTGCATCGCTCCTGTTATGCGAGTACTAGAAGACAATTTCGGCATCGAGAAAGCGATGATGACTACAGTCCACTCTTATACCGCATCTCAGCGTTTGCAGGATGCTCCAGCCAAAGATTTGCGAGAAGCACGTGCTGCTGCCGAGAATATCGTTCCAACTACTACTGGTGCTTCTAAAGCCGCTGCGCTCACTATTCCATCTCTTAAAGGCAAATTCAATGGTCTTTCTGTGCGCGTACCGACTCCTGTAGTTTCTCTATCGGATATTACTGCAGTTTTGAAGCGTGATACTACTATTGAAGAACTAAACGAAGTCTTCAAAAAGGCTGCAAACGAGCCATATTATGAGGGTATACTTGGTGTGACTGAGGAAGAATTAGTCTCTATTGACTTCCGTGGCAACTCCCATTCCGCAATTGTTGATTTGCCACTTACTGACGTTGTCGGCGGCAATCTTGTCAAAATCGTGGCTTGGTACGATAACGAATGGGGTTATTCTAACCGCCTCGTAGAATTGACCGCGGATTTTGCTAGAGGAGAAAATTGAATGCCGGAAATTTTCATCGGTTCTGATCATCGTGGGTTTGAACTCAAAGAGCATCTGGTGGCAGCGCTTTCTGGCGGGACTAACCTTGAGAGCCAGATTCCTGCTAAGACCAAAGATGGTGAAGATTATCTTGTAACTGATCTTGGGCCATTTACGCTCGACCCAGACGATGATTATAACGATGCGGCGGTGAAAGTTGCTAGAGCAGTCAAAGAACACCAAAATTCCAGAGGAATTCTAATCTGCGGCTCCGCTCACGGGATTGCGATTCAAGCCAATCGTTTTAAAGGCGTGCGCGCAATTGCTGCTTACGACCCAGAATTAGCGAAAATTGGACGAGAACATAATGATGCTAATATTCTCTGTCTTTCCGCAGATTTTACCGGTGATAAAAAGACTGAAGAGGGGAAGCTTCTTGCAGACGAAATCGTCAAAGTCTTTCTAGAAACAGATTTTTCGGGCGAAGAACGCCACGTGCGTAGAAATAATAGATTAGATGAGGAGGGTGCAGAATGAACGCTGCAGAAATCGTTCCAACAATCTTAACTAACGACCCAGAGCAATATAAAATGCTGATAGCAAAGTTTCAGCCATTTGCTAAACGTGTCCAGGTAGATATCGCTGACGGTACTTTTGCCCCAGCTATTACTATCCCAGTCAATAATGTCTGGTGGCCGCAGGGCTGGGCAGTAGACTTACATATGATGGTGGCTCGCCCATCGGAGCACATGCCGATTCTTTTGCAACTCAAGCCATCACTCGTGATTTTCCACGCCGAAACTGGAGAAGATTTGTTGCCGCTTTTTGACCAGCTAAAAAGTGCCGGGATTAAAGCCGGCGTAGCTCTGATGAAACCGACTTTCCCAGGGAGCGTTCGTCCGTTTATTGAGAAAGCTGACCATGTACTGGTTTTTGCCGGAGAAATTGGTAAGCAGGGAAGCACTGCTGACATGCTTCAAACTGAGAAAATTCAACTTATAAAAGACATCAATCCTAATGTCGAAGTCGGTTGGGATGGTGGCGCTAATCTTCGAACCGTGCGCGCCATTTACAGAGCTGGTGCTACCGTCATCAATGTCGGCTCTGCTTTAACTGGTGCAGAAGACCCTACAGCTATGTATGAAGCATTAAACTCAGACCTAGATAAGAGAGGAGTGGTACTATAATGGCAAGGATTGTATCCCTAGGCTCCGCCCTGCAAGATTTATATTTGATTGATCGCGATGATTTTGTCGCGACTAATGTTTATAGCGCCGCTCAGCCTGCCCCAGAATCGCTGTTTGGCGAAATAAAAATTGGTACTAAGGTTGATATTGATCGCATTTCTTACGAAGTCGGCGGTGGTGGCACCAATTCTGCAGTTACTTTCTCGCGTCACGGACACGAGACTATTATGCTTGGGAACATCGGTCACGACCCTGCCGGCGAGGCAATTTTAGCCTGTCTAGACAAAGAGGGAATCGACAGCTCTTATGTAACCTACGCACCGCATAAATCTACCGGCTGTTCAGTGATTTTACTAGACATGAACAGCGGTGAGCGTACAATTTTGACTCATCGTGGCGCCTCGGCGAAATTTGATAATCTAGACGCAAACGATCTGGAAAGCATCAACCCAGATTGGCTCTACATCACCTCTCTAAGAGGTGACATAAAAACCTTGAAAGCCTTCATGAAAAAAGCAAAAGAGCTAGACGCAAAAATCATGTTTAACCCCGGAAAACTGGAACTAGAAAAAAAGGCGGAACTTGCAAAATTGCTAGAATATGTTGATGTTCTATTAGTCAATAAAGTTGAAGCCTCAGAGATTGTCCCAGGGACTGTCCTGACTGAACTGTTATCTCGCTTATCAAATTACGTGAAAACGGTAATTATTACCGATGGCAGTATGGGTGGAATCGCCACCGACGGAGAAAAGACCTATCGTTTTGGCATCTATGAAGACTTAAAAGTCAAAGACACTACCGGCGCAGGCGATGCTTTTGGCTCAGGATTTTTAGCAAGCTTTGCTGCAGGAAAATCGTTCAAAGATTCTCTAATCTTTGCCAGTGCCAATTCCACTTCTGTCGTATCAATGCTTGGTGCCAAAAACGGTATTTTAAGCGGTAGAGAAGATTTACACGAAATGCCACTTCAGGAGGTAAACTCATGACCAGTGAAGATTTAGCAAAAGAAATGGGTCACGCCGTTAATACTATAGAAGAAACAGCGCCACTCACCAAGGCTGAACTGAGTGACAAGAGAGCTGTCGCAGGACGTATCAAAAAAATGGTGGACCAGCTTTCTCCTGAAGACATGGAACGTGCGGCGGCCTATGCTAGAGATTTAGCTAATGGTCTGAGTCTGCTTCGTACTATTCCACAAGGGGTAACAGTATTTGGTTCTGCCAGGGTGCGTGAAGGCAATAAATATTATGACAAAGCTCGTGAACTTGGTGGCTTGCTTGCTCAGAATGGACACGCAGTTACAACTGGTGGTGGTCCAGGAATTATGGAAGCGGCTAACCGCGGTGCTTTTGAATATGGTGGCCGCTCAGTTGGACTTAATATTACCTTGGAGCATGAGCAGTTTGCTAACCCTTATCTGACTGATACGATGGAATTTCGCTATTTCTTTGCTAGAAAAGTGATGCTTTCGATGGCTAGTAAAGCTTATGTCTATTTTCCAGGGGGATTTGGAACCCTAGACGAGCTCTCGGAAATATTATGTTTGATGCAGGAAAACAAAATGCCAAAAATGCCAGTCTTTCTCTATGGCAAGGCGTATTGGCGACCTTTGGAGCGTTACTTCCGCACTAAATTCGTCAAAGAAAAAATGATTAAAGCGTCTGATTTGCATATTTTTAAGATCACTGATGATCTTGACGAGATAGTCCGCGCGGCAAACAAGATTGGGCATTTCAAGGTGGACGAGAGCATGTACGATCACTACGCCAACATGGTCCAATCACACCGCCATTAGAAATACATATTATAGCACACTTTGCCAAAAAAGTCAATAGAAGGTATAATGTAAACAGATTATGCCAAAATTTAAACTTCATAGCAAATATCAGCCAACCGGTGATCAGCCTCAAGCGATTGCTGAGCTTTGTGATGGCCTAGACAAGGGGATTCGTGAGCAGACTTTGCTTGGCGTGACGGGTTCGGGTAAGACTTTTACTATGGCGAATTTAATTGAGCATGCTCAGAAGCCAACTCTCGTGCTTGCGCATAATAAAACTTTGGCCGCCCAGCTTTATTCTGAATTTCGTGAATTTTTCCCAGATAACGAAGTGCATTATTTTGTGTCTTACTTTGATTATTATCAGCCAGAAGCTTATATTGCGAGTAGCGATACTTATATCGAGAAGGACTCTGCTATTAATGACGAAATTGATCGCTTACGCCACGCTGCTACGGTTTCGCTTTTGACTCGTCCAGATACGATTATAGTAGCCTCGGTTTCCTGTATCTATGGCATCGGTTCGCCAGACCACTACACAGAGATGTCGCTCGCCCTCTTCAAAGAGAACGGTAGATGGGTCGTGAAAGACATTTGGCGGGAAGAGACCTTGCAGTCTGCCCCTACAGCGATTTCCCAAAGCAATTTCTTAACCTATCTTGTTGCCATGCAATACCATCGAAACGATCTCGCCTTTGAACGTGGCAATTTCCGCGTGATGGGTGATACGGTCGATCTTTATCCTGCTTCTGGCGAAGTCGCCTATCGCTTTATTTTTGGCTTTGACACTCTTGAAGACGTGTGTATTATTGAGCCAATAACAGGCCAAATTCTAGAAAAGCCAGACGAGCTATTTATTTTTCCAAACACTCACTATGCTACGCCAAAAGACCAGCTGGAACGAGCCTTAGAAACTATTCAGGTAGAATTTGACGCGAGAATGAAATTCTTCGAGCGCCACGGTAAGTTACTTGAGGCAGAGCGCCTGTCTCAGCGTACTAAGTACGATCTAGAAATGCTTAAGGAAACCGGTTTTGTAAAGGGAATTGAGAATTACTCGCGTCATCTTGATGGTAGGCGGGCCGGTGAGCCACCAGCAACTCTACTTGACTTTTTCCCAAAAGATTTTTTGATGTTGGTAGATGAATCACACATGACTTTACCGCAAGTGCGAGGAATGTATAACGGTGACCACGCTAGGAAAGAGACTTTGGTGGAATACGGCTTCCGCCTACCTTCCGCTTTAGATAATCGCCCGCTGACCTTTAACGAATTTGATCAACATATTCGTCAGGTGGTTTATGTCTCTGCTACCCCAGGTGAGTATGAACTTGAACATTCTCCTGAGCCAGTGGAACAGGTGATTCGCCCGACAGGGCTCTTAGATCCAGAAATTGAGGTACGTGGTACCGATGGGCAGATCGACAATCTGATGGAAGAAATCGATCGTCGTATTGCTAAAAATCAACGTGTACTGGTAACAACCCTCACTAAGCGTATGGCAGAAGATTTGTCTGACCACTTGAAGGAGCGCGGCGTCAAAACCGCCTATATCCATTCGGATATTGACACTTTGGAGCGCGGCGATATTTTGCGCGATTTGCGTGAAGGAGTATACGATGTCTTGGTGGGGATTAATCTCTTGCGTGAGGGGCTAGACCTACCTGAAGTTTCTTTGGTGGCGATTCTTGATGCTGACAAAGAAGGTTTTTTGAGGTCAGAATCGGCGTTGATTCAGACTATTGGCCGCGCTGCTCGTCATGTCGAGGGCAAGGTGATTATGTATGCAAATAACATTACCGAAAGTATGGAAAAAGCCATCTCCGAGACCAACCGTCGTCGCGAGATCCAACAAAAATATAACGAGGAACATCATATTACGCCCAAGGGCATTTCTAAAGAAATTAGCCAGGGCTTGCGTGCAATTATTCCAGAGAAAGAAAAGGAAAACAAGCTCGACCTTCGTAAGGTGCCACCAGAGGAAATTCCAAAACTTGTTAAACAACTAGAATCAGAAATGAAGCTTGCGGCCGCTAATCTTGAGTTCGAGCGTGCTGCCTCACTTCGCGACCTCATTGACGACATCAAATCCGGCAAAGCGCAGAAAAAGTAGCCTGTGGTGGGTTTTGCCTCTTACGTCTTACAGTGCCGACGGCTATTTTAGTATCTTTCCATCTCCATAATTTGATGATGAAATCACCGACTCCCCAGTTAGTTCTTCCAACTCTTGGCGCGCGTGTTTTGCCACGCTACCACCCCTATTTGCGACCATTTTGTGCTTTTTAAGATTGTCTGGCTTTGTCTTTTGCGAAAGCTTTTTTGTGGCGTCTTCCGCTAGCATATTTAAAATAATCTCCGAAGTTGTCATGTTATCTCGCAGGCTTTCCTTCTTTAGACCTTTATAGTTTTTGTATTCTCGTGTTGTCATATCCGACCGAGCCTTTGTAATCTCGTCGGTCAGAATTGCGAATTCTTTGCTACTACTTACTCCCCTTTTGTGCCACTCATCGGTAAGCTCGTTACGCACGCTGATAGACAACATGCGCTGGTTAATCCAGTCTTCAGGGTAGCCTCGCCTGCGATAAGTTTCCACAGCTCTGCTGATTGCTAACTCCGGATCTACTGTTTCGTCAAGTCGTTCCTTACCAACTTGTGCTAGCCATTGTTTAAAAGGCTCGGCTTTTTTGGAAGGGATAGACTGGATTATGCGGAAAATCTGCTTTGTATCACCAGCTAGGACGCTTCTTAATTTATTATTGGAACCTTTCATTTCTACGTGGGGACAATTTGTCCCCACGTAGAAATCAAGTTCCTCGTCTCTTTTCCTCATTTTTTTGAAATAATCTCGCGGATCCAAACTATCTGTCAATGCCGCCACGATATCCACCACCGAGAAATACCACTCTTCTCTTTTCTCATCCCAGACGGAACGAATTTTCTTGTCTTCAAAGAACTTGATAGAGCTTAACTATTTTTGCATTTTGTCACCTTTTGGCATAAAAGAACCTCCTACGTATTATTACGATTTTGATAATATAGGAGAGCACGGACAGTGCCAAAAACGTTTAAATAGTTTACTCGCTCTTGGACTCCCCTCGTAAACTGATTTTAGTATAGGATAGCCTGTGGAAAACTTCAATAGAAAATGTAAAAATTACAACAATTATTTTGCATTTTCCTTAAAGCTCATGTATAATTGAAAGTGCTAAACATCAGTCATTTTTTAATTAAACTAGCTTGTCTACTAGTTAGAGTTTAGAATGCGGCCATTTACGCAGTTTACTCTAACTAGTAGGCTGATGTTTAGCGACACGTAGATGGTCGCATTTTTTAGGGTATGCGTCCATAAAAGGAGGTATATGTCAGTAAAGATCAAAGCAATAGAGAGGTTAAGAAAGCTATCGATGGCTGTCTTGGCTATTTTTGTAGGATGTTTTTGGGTAGCATGGACACTTTCCACCGTGAATAGCACTTCCGTTTCCGCTGCTACCCCCGCTAACGGTTCTGCCTCCTCCACTGCAGATGTAGTTGTAAACCTCACATCTGCTATCTCCATCAGAACCCTAGATAACACTGCTTCTTCTGAGATAGAGTCTCTAGACCTAGAACTAACTCCTACTCCTTCCGGTAGATTTGTAAAAGACACTACCGTAGTAGATGTCTCTACCTCTAACCCTTCTGGGTATAAACTCTATATGCAATCAGATTATACCGACTCCAGCTCTTCTACGCCAAGTACTCCTGTCTATACTACTGACATGCTACATTCTAACCCAAGCGTGAGTGACAAGGTTGCAAACCTCGGTAGCACTAATGTTACAGAAGTAGCCTTCTCAGCTGCAAACTCTAGTTATAGAAACAGCTGGGGCTATTCTCTAAACGGTCTTAGTATTGCAGGTTCTTCTAACCCTACTATTACCCCTAACACTAACCCTGCCAGTATTATTTATAATCCAGTGCCAGCACATGCTAACGCGGCTACCATTAATGGCAGCACTACTTCTTCCGCAGAACATTCTTATACTCCAGTTACTATCGGTGCTAATGTCGACACTAACATCGTCTCTGGTACTTATACTAATAGACTAGTTTTTTCTACGATTGCCAACCCACCATACGTTGACTATAGTATTAAGTTCAATGCTAATGTTGATGGTCAAGGTGGCGCTAGTATTGGTAGAGATGACGGTAATGATGGCTCAGTTACAAATCTTCCTGCTAATATAGCAGAAAGAGTAATGGCCACATCCTACACTATCACTATTCCAGGAGATACTACTACTGGTGCCAATATTCCAGAAAGAACAGGCTATGTCTTTTCTGGCTATAATACAAAACCAGATGGTACCGGTGTTACTTACCAGCCTGGAGACACCTTCACGCTAGGTATAGAAGACAAACAAAGTGACAAGATAGAAACAGCCTCTGCTACGCTTTATGCAATGTGGACACAGTACAACTATACTGTAACTATTGATTGTAACTCTGGTACTAACTGTCCAGCAGGAACTAGCATAGCCACCGGAGATTCCTACACTTATACTCTATCAAGTACTACTCCGACAAGGTCTGGTTATAACTTCAAAGGCTATCTAGGTTCTGACGGCAATACCTATCAACCAGGCGACACGATCAATCTCAATCCTTCCAAATTATCTATAACCTTGACGGCGCAGTGGGCTCAAGTTTACAACTATAGCGTAACCGTAAACTGCAACTCTGGCACAGGCTGTCCAGCAAACTACAGCTCTACTACAGAAAATGCTAACTTCTCTTATAATTACGTTATCTCATCTACCGCACCAACCAGATCTGGCTATCAGTTTAACGGCTATCTTGGTTCTGACAATACTACCTACCAGCCAGGAAATACCGTAGCGCTTAGCTCTAGCAAAAGAACTGTCACTTTGACTGCGCAATGGGCTAAGCTCTACACCTATTCTATTACTTATGCTTGCAACTCTGGCACAGGCTGTCCAAGTAACTACACCGAGACCATTACGAACACCACCAAGTCCTACACTATTCCATCTACCGCACCAACCAGAAGTGGTTATAACTTCAAGGGTTACCTAGGAAGCGATGGTACTACCTACCAGCCTGGAGGAACTGTTAACCTCACTGGCGGAAGTAAAGAAAGCGTCACCTTAACAGCCCAGTGGGCACAAGTTTACAACTATAGCGTAACTGTAAACTGCGATTCTGGTACGGGCTGTAGTTCTAACTACTCTAGCTCTACAGAAAACGCTAACTTCTCCTATAACTACACCATCTCATCTACCACCCCAACTAGATCTGGCTATGCCTTCAATGGTTACAAAGGTAGTGATAATGTCACCTACCAACCTGGAGGAACTGTAGCGCTTAGCTCTAGCAAAAGAACCGTTACTTTGACTGCACAATGGGCTAAGCTCTACACCTACAAGGTAACTTATAACTGTAATTCTGGTACAGGATGCCCAAGCAATCTAAACACTACTATTACTAATACCGGTTATTCCTACACGATTCCAAGTACTGCTCCGACTAGGAGTGGATATAAATTTACCGGCTACTTAGGCTCTGATGGTAATACTTATCAGCCTGGAGGAACTGTTACACTTAACACCTCCAAATTATCTATAACCTTGACTGCGCAGTGGGAAGAAGTCAAAAGCTTCTGGACTATTACCTATATGCAAGATATGACGCCAGAAATTTGTGCTGCTGTAACTACCCCAGCCAATACCGCTACCCAAGCTGACACCGATGGCTCACATCACGGAGACACGTCTTATGTCGCACAACGCACATTGTACGACGTTAGAGACAATAATACTTATATAGTCAGAAAACTTGCAGATGGTAACTGTTGGATGAGTGAAAACTTAAAGCTCAACCTTGGTACTCCTAGCGCTCCGGTCACCGTCAAACGTGCCAAGTACAATAGCACCTATACCGAAGATTGGACTCCAACCGGCACAGGTGGAAGTGATGCCGCTGAGCCA
>JAZNKL010000006.1:0-76147 GCA_045578525.1 Candidatus Nanosyncoccus sp.
TCTATTTCACTCCCCTCCCGGGGTTCTTTTCACCTTTCCATCACTGTACTAGTTCGCTATCGATCAATCAATATATTTAGCCTTGGCAGGTGGTCCTGCCGGATTCAAACAGGGTTTCTCGTGCCCCGTCCTACTTGAAAAAAGATATCAAATGCTATAGACCGTTTCGCATACTGGGCTTTCACCATCTTTGGCACACCATTCCAAGTGCTTCCGCTACGATCTATAAATTGTAAACATTTGCCGCTCAATTAACGTTGTCGGTTTTTATGCTAAACCGTCAATATGCTTGACAAAAGTCAAGTAAATTTTGACAATTCAGCATAAAAATTATCTAATTTCGCAACCCCTTCATAACTCAGGCCGTTAAACCGTTAGGTTATGTAAGGTTTGGACTATTCCAATTTCGCTCGCCACTACTTTCGGAATCATTGGTTATTCTCTTTTCCTCAACCTACTAAGATGATTCAGTTCGGCTGGTTCCCGTCTCCGTATCCTATGTGTTCAGATACGTGCAATGCGACATGACTCGCATTAGGTTTTCCCATTCGGTGATCCCCGGATCAATTCTTGCTCTCAGATCCCCGAGGCTTATCGCAGAGTTCTACGACCTTCATCGGTATTGATTGTCAAGGCATCCACTATTAGTGCCCTTAGTAACCTTTTTATGCATTGACTTAACTAGCAATCGATGTTCGAAAACATAATTGCTAATGTCGTCTACAATTTCTGTTGTCAAATTGTTAACTGGAAATAATTTTTACTTGGTTTTGTTCTGGCCTCGCTTAATTGAGAGAGTCAGAGAAAACAACCTCGCTTATGTTTTCCTAACTTTTAGACAGAGGAAACTACTGTTTCTTGTTTAACTTTCCCTATTATAGCGCACTCAAAATAAAAATGCAAGACTTTTTTTGAAGATTTTTAATAATTTTTAAAGGGACGATTTTGAGGTTCCGTCTAGAGTAACATAATGTCGCTCGCACAATGGTTCTCTAATGTCGCACAACGTACCTTGTACGACATTAGGGACTCCAATTCTTATGTGGTTCGCAAGCTGGCGGATGGGAATTGTTGGATGACGGAGAACTTGAAGCTGGTGCTTTCTGCCGGAACGCCAGTTGTAGCAGCAAGTAACACTTCCGCTATGTCATATTCCTTTACTCCTACTAGCTGTAGCATGAATGGAGAGTGTGCAATGAATGGCAATACAAAAGTATATGGGGGGAAATATTATTATTCTTGGTATGCTCTAACTGCAGGAACTGTTAATAGTTCCGCTGCCGTAGGGACAGACGCTCCAGCCTCACTCTGTCCGATCGGATGGAGACTCCCCGCCAATTATTATGCAAATGCAGATTATTCATATTCGACGATATATAATGCTTACTTTGGCAGTCCTACAGCTACTACCTCTAGTAGTATATCTGTCTTTCCATTCGATATAACGAATACTGGCTTATTGAGAGACGGCTCAATACTTGAGTCCAATGCCGTCTATTTGCCTACGTCAACCGTAAAAACCGTTGGTGGACCAGCGACATATATTGATATATTATACCGACCCCAGAGCTCAGCTACGAGTTACCCAGTAGGCCAAAGTACTTATAAGAACTATGGCGAGCTCGCACGTTGCGTAGCCCTATAAGGGCCAAAGATACTTGTGACAATTATAAAGTTACTCAAGAATAACATTATATAGCGACACAACGCACAGGAACACCATAATATCCATAGTTGTAAGCATCCGGATAAAACGTTCCCAGCGCCCCAGTGCTGTGGTTTACTATAGTCTCTAGCGTATACGCGCTACGAGGAGATCTAACCGACGACCAATAGACCATATCGTAGTATCGTCCATCGTAATAAGAGCCACTATAATAGTATCCTGCCTTGGTTAGATCCATTGGGAATGACACTAGTTTCGATACGCCACTAGAAGTACTACTGCTGGTTCCGAAATAGGCCATAGCATATAGGCCAAATGATGGATCGGTTGTCGAGATTAAATAGCTGGAAGGGAGCATCCAACCACTTGGACAAATTGACCCATCAATTCTTGTATATAAAGGTAAACTGTCATCTCCCATACCAGCGGTTGCTGCATACCAGGTATAATAATGACTTACGGAACTGGTGACAGAATTAATGTTTAAAATGGTGTTTTCCTGACCGGAAGAGCGCACTCCAGTATTAAATGTAAACGTAGTTCCATCGTTCTTCGAGCCAATATAGTTAGTATTTTCTTGTAACTCAAAGGCTAAGTCGCTTGTCATCCAGCATGCCCCATCCGCCAGCCTCCTTATAGTATAAGGCTTATTATCACGAATGTCGTACAAGGTACGTTGTGCGACATAAGGCTGGTTATCCGCAGTAACTAGAGTATTGTAATCTGCCATGTTTCTAACAGTGTAGGTTGCTTTAGCTCCGGAGACCGTAGAAACGCCATCAGTATCTAGTACTACAGCATTGACATTAGTACCAGTAGCATTAGATGGAGTCTTTACACTAGCACAAATCTCTGGCGTCATATCTTGCATATAGGTAATAGTCCAGAAGTTGTTCTCTTCCCAAATAGCATAAAGTGTCCTAGCACCTGGGTCCATCAGTGAGCTATCAGCTATAATAGTAAACGCATCTCCAGGTTGGTAGGAGTCTCCTGTACCATCAGGCTTAGTGTTCCATTCCTTCAAGACATAGCCTTCTTGTGAAGTGGTAGGAATGGTATTAGGGATAGTAAAGGTATATTGAGAAGATACAGTAGTAATAGTCTGAGGCTCTGGCATGTTAGAAGCTGTGTCACCAGAACCTGTGTTCGGAGCATAGCTTAAAGTGAACACAGTAGGTAGTGCATTAGCAATAGCTGTAAACTCCAGCTTATTAGTATATGTACCAGAAGCAATGTTAGTATCGACATTTACACCTACTGTGACTGGAGTATAAGAATGTTCTACGGCAGTAGAGACTGTGCTGTTAATGGTGTCTGGGGAGTTGTGGGCTGGGATAGCATTATAGGTTCCTGCTACATTTTTCTCTGTAAGAGAATATCCCCACCTATTTTTGTAGCTAGAGTTTGCCGTAGAGAACTCTGCTTCAGAAATAGTAGTACTAGCACTAGTTCCGCCATGTGTAGGGTCAATGGTAGGAATAGAATAGTTAGAAGCTACGTTTGTATCACTGTGGATCATGTCGGTAGTATAGACTGGACTTTCTGATGTACTAGTATGAGGATTAGTGTAGTCTGATGCCATATAGAGCATGTAGCCTGTGGTGTTAGATGTAGCTACATCTACTATAGTAGTGTCTTTTACAAATCTACCAGAAGGTGTAGGAGTTAGTTCTAGGTCTAGAGACTCTATCTCAGAAGAAGCCGTACTATCTAGGGTTCTGATGGAGATAGCAGATGTAAGGTTTAAGACTACATCTGTAGTAGCAGAAGCAGAGCCGTTAGGATCAGCATAAGCAGAAGAAGTAAAGAAAGTAGAAAAGAAAGCAAAAGAGGAGATTAGAGCAAGGAGGACAATTACAGATAGAGAAGCAAGCAAAACCCGAGGTGGCTTGCTAAACCTTCCTAATAATGACCCCCCCCCCAAGAACTACTCTTGACATGAAAACCTCCTATAAAGTTATCTCTAGTATAGCATAAACGCAAGCGAAATGGAAATAGTTTTTTATAATAATAGACAAAAAAGAGAAATGGAAATGAGATTATTGAATTACATTTTGTCTCAAGGCTTTGTGGACATCTTCGTTATCCATAGAAATCAGGCGGAGTTTGGCGTTTATTTCCCCAATCGCGACCTCTATTACGCGAGTCAAGATTGGGTTATCTTTAAGTGGACCAAAGAACTCCTCGTAGGCTTTACACTCTTTGATTGTACGGATACTAGATGCAAGCACTCTTGGATAATCTTCTACCGATTTTTCTCCAGTCATCTCCACCACTTTATCCCAGTTGTTATAAAGCCAAGCGATAGTCCTCTCGCGAGTCTTGTAGTTTCTGAGCAAATCAACAAACAGATATAAATGATCTTGCGGACGAACAATATCATGTTGTTCAAGTAACCTTAGTTGTTTCTCTGTGTCGCCACTAAAATCAGTTAGCGCAGATAGCAGATCATCTTTCAAATTCGGGTCAGCTTCCTTCTGGTATTTTTCCAGATATTTATCAAATTCTGCCGGATTTTTACGTAAATTAGCGGTCATGACATATACGCGAATATCTGGATTAATTTTACTAAGCTCGTCGGAATATAGATTAGCTAGCCTCTTTGTGGTTTCTGGATCTTCCGCATATAATGCTAAGCCAACTACAATTTGGCGAAGCTTGGCATTGTTGTCGTCTTCCCTGTCTTGAGGCATAATACCAAGACGAGCTAAATTATCGGAAATCAAATTAGAAACATATTGCTGAAATTTTGGAAAATCTGGATCAGTTGGCGTAAAGAATAACTTAAGATCAGTAATGAGGCTTAAGACTGAGCTCCAGACTGCATATCTATCTTCTGATTTAAAATGTGGCAGGAGTTCCAAATGAGAAGCGGTTGAAACAACTGATGTACGAGAAAGTAAGGAATGATCGAGTAGTAAGCGAATCTTTTGTTCCTCTGATAATTTGCCAAACTGCGCCATTTTTTCTGCAAATTCTTCTCCAGAGAGATTGATAATATAGTGACCAGACATGTCGTCAGTAATCTCTGGAAGAGGCCACTTCGTATCATCAGTTGCGCCAGTGAGCAAGAAGCGCTGTTGTTGCCCATCAGTAATCATTGGGTAGCCAGGCTGAGTAATCCAAGCATCCATGAATTTCTTGACATCGAAATCGGCATAAGTCTGCAATGCTTTCCAAAGGTCATCACCAGAGGTATTACTATATTTATGCTCTTTGAAGTAGTCTTTCAGGCCTTTATAGAAATTTCCTTCGCCCATCAGACGATAGAGCATAAACATGAGATGTGCGCCCTTAGCATAAACAATTGCACCATCAAAAAGGGTGGCAATTTCTGCTGGATCGTTCACTTCTTGCTGGACCGCTTGGACGCCTGGGAGAGCGTCACGCATTAGAGCGACTTTACAATCACCGGTGAAAAAATATTCCCAAATGTGGTAGCTCGGACGAATTGCGTCTACACAGACGTATTCCATCATGTTGGCAAAACTTTCGTTTAGCCAAAGATTATCCCACCATTTCATAGTGACAAGATTACCAAACCACTGATGGGAGAGTTCGTGCGCAATCACGGTTGCAATGTACTCTTTAGTAGCCTTGGACTCACCTGGTGCGGCTAGCATACAAGCCTCTCGATAAGTGACTAATCCCCAGTTTTCCATAGCGCCAGCCTCAAAATCTGGAATCGCGACCTGGTCAAGCTTTGGCAGAGGATATTTTATGCCAAATTTGTCGTCGTAATAATCAAGTGCGTCAGCAGCGATTTCATTAGCAAATTCCAGCGTTTCTGGATCTTGATTAAGCGCGCAATAAGAAGTGATTCGGACCCCGTGCAGGTTTTTCTTAGAACGTTTTTTGAAATGGCCGAGGCAAAACGCCAAAAGATAAGTAGACATCCTTGGTGTGGTTTCAAATTCGACAATTTTCTTCTTGGCCTTGGTATTAATATTGACACCATTTTTAGGATCTTGGTCTAGGCTAACTGTATCATATTCTACTATGCGTTCGGTTTTTGCTGGCATATTAGAGATAACCACGTCATCAGTGTCCGGGGTAATAATTTTAAGATCAAACGTAGCTTTAGCTTCTGGTTCGTCAATGCACGGGAAACATTCACGCGCATAATGGCTCTCAAATTGCGTGGAAACAATGCGTTCCTCTTTGCCTTTATACTGATAAGTAGAAAGATAAGCTCCCTGCATATTGGTATTTAAGAAAAAAGTATATTTGATAGTAATACTGGTTTTCTTAGCATCTAAATTTTCTAAAATAAGCTCGTCGTCCTCTTGTTTAAAAGAAACGGCATTTTCTGCGACTTTGACAGAGGTGATATTGAGATTTTTGGCGTGAAATTTAACCGTTTTTTGCTTAGGTTCGCCAGTAATTATTACCGTGCCGTAAACTTTACGTGACGCCTTATTGATATTGAGTGACAAGTTATAATTTTCTGGGATGAAATAGTTAATTAATCTTTCCATATTGTATCTATTATAACAGAATGTGGTAGGCTAATCTCTTGATTTTTATTCTAGGATAGCTTTAATGCGGCGAACGCCGGCGCTGGAACTTTCTTCCTTTTTAATTTTGAAGTGGCCAAGAACGCCAGTGTGCTCGACGTGTGGGCCACCGCAAATCTCACGAGAAACAGGATTTTCCGCAGGGGCATCTTCTGCTGATTTTGCTCCACCGATAGTGTAAACTTTGACCTTGGCATCGTATTTATCCCAGAACTGACCCTCGGCATGCAAAGTATCACGTGCATATTCTTTGTCATACTCGGCAAATTCTACTGGCAAATCAGCAGCAATCCACTCATTTACTTGATCCTCTACAGCTTGCTTTTCTTCCGGGGTCAACTTCCTATCAAGATTAAAGTCAAGGCGCATACGCTCTGGAGTAATATTGCTTCCCTGCTGATGAATATCATCGGAAACAATTTTTCTAAGTGCGGCTAATGTCAAATGAGTAGCAGTATGATATTTCGTACTCATTTCACCATGATCTTCAAGGCCACCTTTAAACATACCCTTGGATGCAGTTTTACTGCGTTCGCGTTGCTCGGCCAAAGCTTTGTCGAATTCTTCCTTGTAATCTTTGGATAGTTTGATATTTTGGCGATAGGCCTCCTCAACGGAAACCTCAAATGGGAAGCCGTAGGTATCTTGAAGTTTGAAGAGATCAAAGCCTGTCAGAATTCCATCTACATCCTGAGATACCATTTTGTTCATTTCCTTGAGACCCTTATTCAAAGTTTGGCGGAAGGCGCGTTCTTCTTTTTCTAGAGCGGCAACTGCGTCTTCACGGTGAGTAAGGATACTATCTGGCAAGTCTTTATAGTTTTTGGCGATAATTGGCACAATTTCTGGAATAAAATCTTGAGCAATACCAAGATCTAGCGCCTTCAAAACAGCGCGGCGAATCAGACGGCGAAGCGCATAGCCTTGCTGTTTATTTGAAGGAGTAAGTCCCTGCGCAGTCAATAGATATGCACCACGCAAATGATCGGCAATAATACGCATCTCGTCAGTATTATTGTCGTAGCTCTTGCCGGAAATTTCTTCTAGTTTGTCAATGATTGGCTTTAGGAGGCTAATCTTAAATACGTCAAAACTATTGATGCTGGCCGCAGTAATACGTTCTAGGCCACCACCAAAGTCCACATTTTTATGCTCCAGTTCTTCAAAAGTACCATCCTCTTTTCTGCGATACTGCATAAAGACTTGGTTACCAATTTCCATAAAGCGCGCGCCGTCAGAGGCTGGATGCGATTTACCATATTTTTCTACGTCTTGTTTATCTTCGCCAAAATCGTAGAATACTTCGGAATCTGGGCCACACGGATCACCAATCGGCGTTGAGTCAATACCACCACCACGAGACCACCAGTTTTCTTTGTCGTCATAGAAGAAGATGTGCTCGCCTTCTTTGATACCACGCTTATCACCATCTTCAGCCGAACCGATCTCGGCGATTTTAGCTTCTACGCCAGCATCTTTAAACACTTTCTGCCAAATTTCTGCGGCTTCGGTATCTTTTGGGATGCCATATTTTTCGTTACCAATGAAACAAGTGACATAAATTTTGTGTGGATCTAGGCCGACAACCTCAGTCAAAAATTTGAAGAAAGCTGGGATTTGCTCTTTTTTGAAATAATCGCCAAGTGACCAGTTGCCAAGCATCTCAAAAACCGTAGTATGACGGGGATCACCCACGTCTTCAATGTCTTGAAGCCTAAGTGACGGCTGAGAGTCGGTCAGACGTTTGCCCTCGGGATGAGGCTCTCCCAAAAGATATGGCAAGAGCGGTTGCATACCAGAACCGGTAAAAAGCGTGGTTGGGTCATTTTCAAGAACAAGTGGCGCTGGCGCAATTACCTTATGTCCAAGACTTTCTTGATATTCTAAAAATTTTTTTCTGATTTCACTTGCGTTCATTTTTACTCTTTTTTAACTTCTAGGGGTAATTATACTATGAGTTGACTTTTTTGACAATGTATGATATAATTAGAAAAGTAGGGCTTCTCAGGAAGTCTTTTTTGTGCTATAATATGATTAGAAACTATTGTTAGCGAGGCTAGTTCACTCGTGTACCTTAAGGAGGTGGTAAAAGATGAAAAGGAAGTTACTCGCTATAATAACCGTCGTTGCCGTGATGATGTCAATGACGATTCCGGTATATGCAAATGGAGGCTATATAGTTCGAACAACTGAAGAGACGATCACCATGGTTGGTGATAAGGTGGTTGGATATACCACCAACACTTACGATTCTCCAGTTTGCTATGGGACGGCACCGGCTGCTTCGTATTGTTCTTCGTGGAAGCCCGATTGGGGCGCAAATTATGCAGCAGAGCAGGCGAAGTATATGGAATCGGCAAAGCGCTTGGCGGCCAAGAGTTCAAGTTCAAGCTGTTGGAAACCGCAGCAGGCGGTTCCCGTTCAGCAGGCGCAACCCCAAATCATTGCCCAGCCTATAACACCAACGTATATTTATAACTACGGTTATACATACTCTACAGTTGGAGACGAGGCAAAGTCTCGGGCATCCAGCATGGAAAAATATGCGAAGGATTACGGATGGAATGTGTCGGTAGGTAGCGACTACGGCGGAGGTTGCGACTTGCGTTTTCTGGATATTACATTTTCCAACAAACGCTACTCAAACTTCAGAGTGACTCAGGTCACCGAATGGAATGGCTCAGGCTACAATACCTACTATAAGTACAATGACAGGTATTATTCGGCTGACGGGCTGAAAGATAGCCTCAAAGGCTATCGTGACTAAGGGAGATGGTCTGTTTCATTTTTTGCTACTCCTTTCAGAAAGGCGGCTTGCAATTTAAGCCGTCTTTTTCATGCGCTTAGATAATGAATTTAGTGATAACGCGTTTTTAGGCAATAATGTTTAGCGATGCGTTTAGATAATGATGTTTTAGCGATGCGTTTAGATAATGATGCCACCGCCTAGGCAGACATCTCCATCATAGAACACCACGGATTGACCGCTGGCTGGAGTTTTGATTTCGTTTTCAAATATGACCTTGCTGCCTTTTAATTTTGCCGGAATAAGCGGGGCGCGATGGCGAAGACGCACCTTTATATCAGTACCTGGGGTTTCCCTTGTAAAAATATCTTTTAAATTAAGTTTCTTAGTCCAAAGATTGTCGTTGTTGAGATTTTGAGAAACGTAAACAATGTTTTTTGCGATATCTTTTTTCACGACATAATATGGAATGCCACCGCCAACCCTTAGACCCTTGCGCTGGCCAATGGTATAAAATATCGCACCTTCGTGTACCCCAACGACCTTTTCGGTATCAATATCACGAATCTCGCCTGGTTGAGTTTTGAGGTATTTTTTGAGAAAATCTTTCATGCCAACTTCACCGACAAAACAAACTCCCATAGACTCTTTTTTGTAGGCATTATCAAGTCCGTGCTCCGCGGCTAGCTTCTTCACGTCGGCTTTTAACATCTCGCCGATTGGGAAAATGGTATGCTTTAAAGCTTCCTCTGAAATGCGATAAAGAAAGTAGGTTTGGTCCTTATTCTCATCTACGGCACGAAGAAGCTTAGCTCGGGATCCTGCCGCGCCATCTTCCCCCCGCCTTGCGCTTTGGCGCTCGGCGGGGGCGCCCCCAAGGCGCGTCACCCCTCGCCCGACTCTAGCATAATGTCCTGTCGCGATGTAGTCTGCACCTTTTTCGCGTGCAACATCGTAAAACAATTTAAACTTGATTTCTTGGTTGCACATGATGTCAGGATTAGGAGTGTTTCCCTTTTCAAACTCCTCGAGCATATAGTCGACCACTTTCTGACGGTACTCTGTTTCAAAATCAAACACTTCAAAATCAATGCCAAGTTTCACGGCAACGCGCTTGGCGTCTGCCAAGTCTTCGGCCCATGGGCATTTCATACCAGGAAGATCCTCGGACCAGTTTTTCATGTAGACGCCCACTACGTGGTAGCCCTGCTCTTTCAATAGAATGGCAGAGACGGAGGAATCGACACCGCCGGACATGCCAAGGTAGACAGTTTTAGCTCGAGGTTCTGCTTTAGCTCTGGGTTCTGCCTTAGCTCTGGGTTCTGGCATATTCCTCCTCAACGGCTTCACGGATTAATCTACCAGCTTCTTTGACGTTTTCCTCGGTGTTCAGTACACCTAAGGAAATACGGAGCGAACCGGCGATTTCTGCATCAGATAGCTTAATAGCCTTCAAAACGTGTGAGACAGTTCCCTTGTTAGCCGAGCAAGCAGCGCCCGTAGAGAGATAGACCTGTTTTTCTTCCAGCTTGTAAATTAGGCGTTCAGCATCAATTCCTGGGAAGCTAACTGGACAAAAGTTAGCCAACTGATGTTTGGAGTTGCCGAGAAAAATCGGCTCTATAGCTTTACATTTTTTGAGCTCGACCCTTAAAATGCTTGAAAGTTCTTGGTATTTTTTGTAATTGCTCTTGATATGTGCTTTTGCCTCTTCGGCCGCCTCGGCAAAGCCAATCACCGCTGGGACGTTTTCGGTGCCAGAGCGAAGCCCGGCTTCTTGTCCGCCGCCATAGATGATAGGGCTAAGTTTTACGTCATGGTCAGCATAGAGCGCACCGACACCTTTCGGCCCGCCGATTTTAGCGGAATTGATAGTGAGAAGATTCACCCCCAGTCTATAGACGGAAATATCGATTAGATTCAATGCTTGCGAAGCATCGGAGTGAAGGAAAAGCGGTAAAGGAGCGTCGTCTTTAGTGTTGGAGCTTTTTAGATGCGCCTGCAGACGCTGATCGCGCTCGTCTCTGATGATTTCTGCGATTTCCGCAAGCGGCTGAATGGTGCCAAGCTCGTTGTTAGCTAGAGAAATCGAAACAAATACCGTATTTTTATTTAATTTTTTACGAAAATCCTTGAGGTCGATCAGACCAGTTTTGTCAACATTTATTTCCGTCAGTTTAGCATCGGAGATTTCTGCATAGTGCTTGGCAGCGGCTCTGACCGAAGCGTGCTCAGTCTCCAAAATCAGAATCTCTGGAGCGTCTGTTTTTGGGATATTCAAAGCTGAAGGGTTCAAAACTGAAGGGTTCGAAACTGGGAGGTTTAAAACAGCGGTGAAAGCCAGATTGATGCTTTCGGTAGCGCCAGCGGTAATGATAAGGTCAGCGCCTTTAGCACCAACGGTGTGGGCGATACGGTTTTTGGCGAACTCGTAATTATCACGCACGTGCTTGGCGGGAAGATAAGGGGCGGAAGGGTTGAAAAACTGTGCAGAAAAATAATCACGCATGGCAATTTCTGCCTTGCGACTAACTGGGGTAGCAGCGGCGTGATCAAGATAAATCATGCTGATATTATACCATTATTGACTTTTTATATCAAGTGTGGTATAATAAAGATATAGCCTCGGTTGGGGCGTTTTTTAGTGCTTTTCCCACGATTTTACACACAAATAAAAACTTTATGTTAAAATAGAAAGTGGAACATCTTTGATATATTATCGCAAGGAAATTTTTATCTTGTCCATAATAGGCGCTACTAGGCCCCTCGGCGAGATATTCCTTGTGAATATTTCAAAGATGTTCCATCCTAGCAGCGCCTTTTTGTAAGTCACCTCTACAAAGAGGCCTGCTAGCTAAGAACTAGGAGGTATATGACAAACAAGAGAATCGGGGATATAAATATATTTAGGCAGCGAGCTAGGCACTTCAATACCGTTGGGCTTTTGGTGCTTAGCAGTATGATTGGGCTTCTTGCTCTTGGATTAGGAGTTTTTAGCAACTCCGTCTTTGCTGAATCGTCCGCTAATGGTTCAACCACCGCCACTTCCCGTGTTGCAGTTACCCTTAAAGAAATCATTGCTCTTCGTATCCTAGACAAAACCGCTAGTTCAGAAATATCTAACCTAGTACTTGATATTACTCCTACCCCTAATGGTGTGTTTACTAAGGGGTCTTTTATTGCCGAGACGTCTACCTCTAATGCTACCGGCTACAAATTATACCTTACTAGTATCGGAAAAGATCACCTTGATACTTATACCAATTCACTGATTAATATCGATAGTAGTGTTGAGCCTAGTGTCGGGACTATTCCGAGCTTGACATCTGGCGCTTCCGTGACGGAGGCGGCATTTAGAGTAAACAACTCCGCTTATAAGAATAAATGGGGGTATAGCACTAATGGGCTAATTGTAAATACTACTACTAATAATGGTGCTACTACTATTGATTCTATTGCTGACAATACCAATACTAGCGAGATTACTTATGCTGATATTCCAGAGAACGCAGAAAGTAGGCAGATAGATAATAAGTCGGCAGCTATTGATAAAGGGATTACGCCTATTACAATCGGAGTCAATGCTTCCTCAGCAGTGACATCTGGGGTTTACAAGAACACTTTGGAGCTCACGGCGATTGCGAACCCACTTTCGGTAGATTATTCTCTCTCCTTTGACGGCAACTCTACTGGCACGGTGACGGGACTTCCAACTACGATGGAAGCTTCTTCTGTAGCGTCTTCTTATACATTTACTATTCCAAGTAATGTGCCAACTACTTCTGGCTATACGTTTAAGGAATGGAATACCACAGCTGATGGCTCTGGTGATAGCTATAGTCCTGGAGATGATTTTACCGTATCGGCTGATGATATTGCGGGGACAGACCAGGTGCTTTATGCTATTTGGATGCCGGTGCCAGCGTTCTTTACCATTACCTACATGCAAGATATGACGTCAGAGATTTGTAATTCAGCCACCACTCCGGATGTAACCGTATTGGGAGACGAGACCAGGGCGGATACTGACGGTTCCCACAATGGCGACACCAATTATGTTCCAGAGACCACTCTCATAGACTACCGTGGCATTAACGGTACTGGTACAGCTTCTAGCCCGGCTACTGGCACTAACCAAGTTTCCTACAAGGTGAGAAAGCTAGCTGATGGTAACTGCTGGATGACCCAGAACCTGAAGTTGACGCTCTCTACCTCCACTACGTTAGAAGTTGGTACCTTTACTGGTGGTACTACTTCTTGGACACCAAATAGTACTACTGAAGCATACGTATACAACTACGCTATCACGCCAAGTACTAAAGCCGACCTCAGCGTCAATACGGACATTGATGCTAAGAACGGTGGCAATGCCTGGTATTATCCATGGTATGCAGCAACGGCAGGACAAGGCACTCAAACCACTAGCCCAAACATCACCCAATCTATCTGCCCTAAGGGCTGGAGGCTACCATTAGGAACTACGGCAGATAAGTCATTCTATAACCTCTTCACCACTAAATACGGCCTAGAAAGCTCTGCTGCTGGCTCTACTTCCTTACAAAGCTTCCCACTAGACTTTACTCTGTCCGGATACGTGGATAACGGGTCGCAGCTCGGTGCGGGTTCATACGGCTACTACTGGTCAGCCAGTCCGGACACTAGCCGTCCTGGCAGCGCGTACAACTTGTACTTCCGCTCTGACATCATTGCCTCTCAGAACTACTACAGCGCCAAGTACTACGGTCGCTCGGTGCGTTGCGTATCAGTCTAGTTCTCTCCGTGGTGTTTTCCCGTGTCCTCCCAAAAAAGGGAGAGAACATCACGCTCACGCTTGAGTAGCCTATAATTATGTGCTACGGTGATAACATGAAGAAAAAATATACCGTAATTACAGAGACTAGCGCAAATAATCCTCCGCAAGATTTTGAGATGCGAGCCGCAATAATTCTGGCAAATTACTTAAAGAAAGATTTAGTGTTCCAACGCTCTGGACATTGTCGTACTCCGGATCTGAGAGAAAAAGACTCCACGATAACCTGGGAATTAAAAAGCCCTACTGGTGATGGAAAGAAAACTATAGACAATAATTTGCGTTCTGCAAAAGGCCAATCAAAAAGAGTAGTGCTGGATCTATCTCGATGTAAAATGCACCAGCTTAGAGTAATTGGTCGTATAAAGCACTACGTAAAAGCGGGCAATCACCAAATCAAAAGATTGCTTATTATCACAAAATCTAAACGAGTCATTGACTTTTTAAAAGAAATAAAGTAATATAGAATCATAGATAAGATGCGTAAGATACTGTACTGAATCAAACGCATCTTTTCTTTTTTGTCTTAGTACAACTTCGTCTTAATCAGCTTCAAATACTCGGTAGCGGCTTTGCAGAAATTTTCTAGCTCGCGACCTTTGATTTTGATATATTCGCCGCCTAGTGGCAACTTATAGACGCCGTTTTCACGGACTTCATAAGTAATAGTAGATTCAAACTTCTTGCCGTCTTCTATCCAGCTTTCGTGATAAATCCAGACATTGTGCTTAAAGCGGAAGAATTCGCGGCGATGGCCTTTTGGAATCGGACCAAAAAGAGTTGCGCCAAGAGCAGATTCGGCATTGATTAAATCTGATTCAGTCAGTTTTAGTTTAGTGTTTTTCCCTGCACTAAAAAGCGACTTGATGATATTTTTGTAGTTTTTCTTGCTCTTTTCCTTCGGCTTTACGGCTGGTTTTTTGGCAGCCTTTTTTACTTTTGGTGTAGCTTTTCTTTTTAGCGCAAATGACTTTGGCGACATCTTTCCACCTCCTCAGAAATTCTACTTAGCTCGTGATAAAGCTCAAGATCAGGAGAATCAAAAGCATAGGCCTCAGCTTTTTTGAAGCTTGGCATACCAAAACGGGGTGCAAAATCTGGGTTCTCTACCCCTTTAATGTGTGAGTTTGAATAAATTTCTCGCATTTTCTGTGGTTCTCCCTTCGATTTCCGCTTCTGGAATGCCCAGAGTGTCGGAAATATAGGCGCAAATGTCTCTCACATGCGCCGGCTCATTTATTGTACCACGAAATGGCGCTGGTGTCAAGAAGGGGGCATCAGTTTCTAGGAGCATTCTCTCTAGTGGCGGGAGCGGAAGCTCTGGTTTTACAAAAGTTGCAAGACCATTTACACCGATAAAGAAGCCGAAATTTAGAGATTTTTTGAGGTTTTCTGGACTATCGGAGAAGGAATGAACTACCCCTTTTACTTCTGGGAAATTCTTAACCACAGCGAAGAAATCATCAAAAGCATCACGGACATGGAAAATCAGAGGCAAATTCTGGTCTTTTGCCAGCTGTAGCATCTCTTCAAAGAGCTTTATCTGGTTGTTTTTCCCTGCCACGCCTTCCCGTGGTGCACCTTCACGGTAATCAAGGCCCACCTCGCCGATAGCAACTAAAGTGGGCGAGTCAAACATCTCTCTCGCGACACGCTCGGCTCGGCCCGTCGTTACGGGCGAGCCTTCGCTCCGCCCGCTCCCCGTTGGTCGCGGAGGGTCGCTATGAGAGATATCTTGACTCGCCCATCTGTCTGCCTCGTCGGGGTGGATGCCGTAAGACCAAAAAACGCCGTCAGAAGCGTGAGAAGCTGCAAAATCGTGAGCAATTAAAGAATCTTCGTGCGAAGTGCCCACGCAAATCATCTGAGAGATACCAGCAGAGTGAGCACGCTCAATAATCTTTGACGGCTCAAAATCTGCCGGAAGATGCGGAACTTCTGGGTGTTTCTTTAAATATTTCTCGGAAAGTTGCTGGCGCGACAAAGCAAAATTATAAGTATCTCGATCGTGAATATGGCAGTGTGTATCAATTAACACGACTTTCGCGTTTCCTTTTGATTGGATCAAGCAGACGTTTACGAAGACGCAAAGATTTTGGCGTGACTTCTAGAAGCTCATCGTCTAAGAGAAAATCTAGGCACTGCTCAAGACTTAACTGTGTGTATGGAGTAAGCTGAATAGCGCCGTCAGAAGCGTGAGTACGCATATTAGTAAGCTGCTTTTCCCGGCAAACATTAATGTCAATATCTTCTTTTTTATTAGAAAGGCCGACAATCATACCCTGGTAGACTGGCACCTGCGGCGGAATATAGAGCACGCCACGAGCCTGAGCGGCATCTAGGGCATAAGCAGTGGATACGCCAGTCTCAAAAGAGATCAAAGCACCGTTTCTCTCTGGGCGATATTTTGTTTCTACGGCGCGGTAGCCATAAGGAATAGAAGACATAATGACGGTGCCTTTGGTGGCGGTAAGAAGATTATTACGAAGACCAATCAGGGCAGCAGTGGTGATTTCGTAAGTAAAGCGAGTTGAGCCAGAGCTGGTAAGTTCTTGATCGATTAGTTCGGCGTGACGAACCCCCATTTCCTGAGAAACTGCGCCGACATATTCGGAATCTACTTCGATGGTTAAATTCTCTACCGGTTCCTCTAGCTTGCCGTCCACTTCTTTATAGACTACTTCTGGACGACCTGCCTCAAGTTCGTAACCCTCGCGACGCATAGTTTCAATAAGGACAGAAAGATGCAGCTCGCCACGGCCAGAGACCTTATAGCCAAGGCCATCGGGTTTGATTTTAAGAGCGATATTAGTCTCCAATTCTCTCTCCAAACGCTCAGCAATTTGGCGAGAGGTGGTAAATTCACCTTCTTTGCCCTTTAGTGGGCTAGTATTTGGGCCAATGTAGATAGAAAGAGTTGGCGGCTCAAGCTCGATGGTAGGGAGAGCTTCTGGGTTGTCACCAGTGGCAATCGTATCGCCGATATTAGCGTCAGTGACACCAGTAATAGCCACAATGTCGCCAGCGACAGCTTCTTCAACTTCTTCCTTACCAAGACCGCGATAAGTATACAGACGGTCAATTTTTGCCGCAGTGCTACTTTCTGTACCGCGCAACAATTTAACTTGCTGGCCTTTTTTCAACTTGCCACGGAAAATTTTGCCGATAGCATATTTGCCAAGATAATTATCTGCTGCAAGCGCCGCGACCAGAAGCTGTGCGCCTTTACTTGCGTCTTCGTCAATGGAAGGCTCTGGAATATCATTAATAATTGCGTCAAAAATCACGTGCAGGTCATCGTCCAGCTCAGGAGTTTTGCCAGCACGACCATCTCTAGCAATAGCATAATATATCGGGTAATTCAGCTGCGATTCATCAGTAGCAAGCTCCAAGAACAAATCAGATATTTCGTCTTTGACTTCTTCAATTCTGGCAGCAGGTTTATCAATTTTGTTGATGATAACGACCGGCTTTAAATGCAGGCCAAGGGCTTTCTGTAATACGAACTTCGTTTGAGGCATCGGGCCTTCCTGAGCATCAACAATCAAGAGAACTCCGTCAGCCATATTGAGCGTTCTCTCAACTTCGCCAGAGAAATCAGCGTGACCCGGAGTGTCTATGATATTAATCTTGTAGCCGTCATAATAAACTGCGGTTTGCTTGGCGGTGATGGTGATACCACGCTCGTGCTCTTGGTCCATTGAGTCCATGATCAGAGTCTGTGACATTTCTGCCTGATTGTCGCGAAAAGTATGGGACTGCTTCAAAAGCCCATCGACTAGTGTGGTCTTCCCGTGGTCAACGTGGGCGATAATTGCGACATTTCTGATTTTAGACTTTTCCATAAGAATTAATTATACACTTTTTAGAGGTAAAAGTAAAGCCCCTAGCATAGAGGGGCTTTTTGCTCACTTTCTGCGAGCAGGTCTTTTGGCGGGGGTGGAGAGCATCAGTCCGGCGAACGCTAGATCGTCGTTCGTGAAAACGCGTTGCGGTGACATATTCCAGTAGACATAGACATCTTCGTCAATCTTCAGACTATCGGCTACGTCAAGAAAGCTCGGTTTAACAGTGGCAGCAATCTCTGATAGTAGTATTTCGACCGCATTATCTTCGATGGTTCCAGCTATTCCAGACGAGGTTTCTGAAACCGCCGCATTTCCGCCGCTAATAAGCTGACGACAAAGTAGAGAAACTGTTCCTCCGGGCTTTGTGGCCGAAATCGCGAAAGTGTTATGACGACTTCCTTTATAATCAAAATCGCTGAATTTTCCGACGGCAAATTCGACGCCTTTACCACTAAATTCACTAGGAATCTTCATTTCTGTCAACCGGTTGTAATACTCTAAAAAATCATCAAGCGGATGAAAGAAGCTTTCGAATTCTGCCGGGATTGCATTACTGACGTTATTTGTGACGTAGTCTATCGGAATAAAAACATTGAGACTTTTGGGATAAATCGCACTAAACTCATTAGCGAAAAAGCCATTTGAACCTAAAGCCGTGATTTTCATATCTATTCCTGCCGGAAAAACCTGACGTGCAAGACTCTCTGCCCCCAAAGCAAACTTAGTCATATCCTCACCTCCTAATGTACAATGTTCTTATATTGTACCATAAAAAACCTCTAATTAAAGAGGCTTTTTATGATTGCGTTTAACTTTTTGCTATTTTTTCTTTGAAGTGGTTTTTGCTTCTGGAATTTCTTTAAGGCTTTTCGTCATATCTTTAAAGGTGTCAGAAACATCTTTAATATTGTTCTTAATGGTGGCCATTTGGATGATATTAGAAATACCATAAATAATCATCATGATACCCGCAAAGAGCATAATAGAAATCTGTCCGCCCCATGGGTTGAAAATTAGAAGCATGCCACAAATAAAAGCAAGTACTGCAACGACAATAGAAAGCGAGCCAGCGCCAGTACCTTTCAAAGTAGTGGCAAAGCGCAATGATGAAAGGGCATTAATAATAAACCAAGCGCCGATAATGATTGGGAAAATATTCATCACGTCTGGATAGATTGCAAAGACTAATGCAATGATTATTAGGATAGCGCCCATCGCAGTGGTGCCGAAAAATGGCGAGAGGCGCTTCTTGCTGAAATCAGCGGCGACTAAGTAGACACCGGCGATCATACTAAGTGCAGCGATAGACCAACGAATGACATCGAGTGACGTCTCCGGGAAAAATATAAATAAAATTCCTAGTGCCGTGAACGCCGCAGAGATACCAATTGAAGCGTTGATAAAACTGTTAAATTTTTTCTTTAGTCCATTCATTTTGACTCCTTTAATTATTTATTGCAGGTCGTTTCACAATCTGCGCTTTTTATTAGTTGTATAAAACTGCCTAAGCGGGCTTTCAAATCTTGCACACGACCCTCAGTCCAATACTCGGCTGGATCTTTAGCTCCAGCAGTATATTTCGAGGTTTCATAATCGTTCCCGACAATCTGACCATCGCTTACAAAAACTACATCGGGGACGTAGATACGGTAATGACCCTCATCGTCATATTGAAGATGATCACCTAGAATCTCAACAAACTTCTGATAGTCTGCATTGTTCTCCTCTCGATCTTTTCTGATGTTGTAATAGTAAATTTTCTCAATACCGTTATCTTTTGCAACCTCATTCAAATATTTAGCGTAAGCTTGGCACCAAGGGCATTCTGGGAAGCCTAAGAAAACAATTCCGGTCCCGTGCTCTAGGATATTGATAGTGTCTTTAGCATCTTTATAGACGAAGACGTTTTCCGTATCAACGTCTGTGTATTCTGTCGCAAAACGCTCAGCGTCGGTTTTAATGCCATACTCGTAAGCATTTTTTGTACGGATCGTGGAGAAGATAGTAATAAATGCCACAGCGACTATTGCCGCTACGCCCAAAATAATGATAGTAATAAGACATGCTACCCTGTTTGGACTACTCATCTTCTTGTTGTATTTATAGGACCTAGGGCTTCTCCTCGCAGGAGATTTCCTAGTGGTTTTTCTAGATTTGCTCTTTGTACTCATAGTTTAATTATAGCATAACCGTAAATTATGTGGCAAATATAGTCTTTATTTTTTAAGAAATAAGTGCTATAATAATATCACCACTTTTTGTGGGCCGGTAGCTCAGCTGGTTAGAGCACGGGCCTTTTAAGCCCGGTGTCGAGGGTTCGAGCCCCTCCCGGCTCACCATTTACGTGGCCTTAACTTTTATGGGCGGTTAGCTCAGTTGGCTAGAGCGCGTCTTTGACGTAGACGAGGTCAGAGGTTCGACTCCTCTATCGCCCACCAGTTATATAATAAAATTGCCACCTGTCAAGGTGGATTTTTGATATACAGACGTCTTGCTATGATAACGGTCGAGTCTGACTCTGACCTATTTTTTGGCCTACCCTTATCATCACAAAAAGTGAGCGCACTCGCAGTTTGCGCTCACTTTATAAGAATAGCCAAAAACAAATCAATCAATAATTTAAGGGGTGGATTACTTTCTCTTGTTGGTTCGTTTGATTACGAATAGCGCAAGAACACTGATAGCCGTAAATCCGATTAACCCCGTGATTAGAAAATCACTCTTTGAAATGTTGAGACTGCTAAGCAAAGCACCTGTGTCTGGAACATTTGGTGCATCTGGTGTGACTGGCACGTTCGGACTTTCTGGTACGTAGTTGAACCAGACCGTAACTGAACCAACAGCTCCGCCGGCACGGTCATAAGTATCGTAGGCTGTAACTTTAACGGTGTATTTCCCTTTTGCTAGGTCCAAGCCACTTAAGTCGATCGGTACGATATCGGAGCCACCGGTTTCTGGATTTTTAACAACATATCCTGGAAAATCGCCAACCACCTTTCCATCTTGATCGTAGATAGTTAAGTCAAGTATCTTAACTGTTGCGGCATAGTTAATGGTGACTTTCGTGGTATCTTCATCGACAGTCAGTTCATCATCTGGAGTATCAATGGAGACAAAATTGAATTTGACATAGTCTTCGCTTGTTCTTCCGTCCGATGAGGTGATTACGGATGTGAATTTGTAAGCACCCCAACCACCGTAGTTGTTAAGATCAAGTGTAAATTGGGTTACTCCACTGTCTGGATCACCACTGTCCACATCGACATCATATTCGCTAAGCGAATAAACCGTCTCCGTACCATCCTCGTTATAATAAGTCAGGTAGTAATTGACCTTACTTGCTTTACTGTGCGTCTCTTTAAAATTGACTACACTTTTGGTATATCTATCTCCGTCTAGCGGTTTGTCAATCTTGGTTTCGAAGTTGGTGTTGTAGACTTGGACTATAACATCAACATCACCACCAGCAGAAGTTGCGCTAGTTGGGAGATTATAGGCAACGGCAGTAATACCCGCGACAAGGGCAAGACCACCAAAACCTAGTAGCTGCTTTTTTTGTATATGCATACTCTACACTCTCTTTTATTATTTTGTTTTTGTTTTGGCTAACGCTTTCGAGCTCTACCCTCGCATGGTAGTTTCGACAGGGGTGAGAAGTCTCTCGCTAGACTTTCAGTCTGCCTTTGCGCTCTTTGCGCTTCCTACTTAGCATTATAATCCAAATGATGAGAATTGTCAAGAGGATAAGCATAATAATAATCATCCAGATAGGTAAAATTACGACTAGCTTGGTTTCTTCTCTAACTACATCACCTGCAGAACTAGACACATTATAGGTGACCCAGAAAAGTCCCATCGGAGAAGTATTATTCCATTCGCTGTTCATGCGACGCTCTGTGTCTGGGAGAATATTGTAAGCCTGCTCTTCTTCATGAAGCGTGTTGCCGAAGATAGATTTGACAGTAAACTTGTATTTAGCCTCGATGTCTGTATTACCTTTATTTTTAACCTTGGATGTGGCAGTGATTGGACCTTTATTGAGGAAGCCGGAAATTGCATAATCTGTGATTTCTGCGTCCTCATTGGTCTCGCCGTTCGTACGACCATAGACGATAAGGCCGATACGAGAGACAGTGGTAATACCGCTAGCGTCTTTTTTGTCATCACTGTCAGTCTGAGCAAAAATGGTAGCATATTGACCGCCGGCAGGGACATCTTCTGGAACACTGATACGGTAGTTTACAGTCTGTTTTGCACCTGGTTCAAGGGTGCTTTTGAAAGTATCAGTAGTGCTGCCGTCTTCATTGATGAATTTAATCCAGCGAGAAAGTTGCGTACGATTAGTTTCATTGCTAAAGGAAACATTATAATCTTCGTCTACGACAGAGTATGGCGCAGTATAAACGCTGTATCCGAATTTATCGGTACCAATATTAGCTACTGTCATAGAGTAATCCAGTGATTGCCCTGGGCGAAGCACCACCCTAGATGATACAGGGGTCACCTGAATCCAAGATGATGAGCTATCAGAAGAAGTAGTAGTGAGCTCTTCTGCAAAAACATTAGTCACTGGAGCGATTGCGCCGGTAATGGCAAGCGCTAGTGCTACTAATCCATATTTTAACGATTTCATTAGTATTATCTCCTTTCCTTAAAAAGTTATTTTTCTCGTTTTCCTTTGCTTTCCCCACGCGCCTCACGCATCTCACGTTTGCGATCTCTTGAACGAGATACTAGCCAGAAGATGATGAAGAATAGGAGAGCGAAGATGATAAATAGTAGCCAGAGTGGACAAATCAGAACGAGTTTTCCGACCTTGGAGGTTTCTCCTGCAAAGTCAATGGTTTGTTCCACATAGAAGACGCCAAGGCTTGGCGCACCATCCCAGGTAATGGAATTAAAGCGGCTGGTTTCTGGAATGATATCTAGGGTTAATGGGTTATCTGCATTAGAAAAGGCGGTTTCTTTTTGGAAAAGTGGCCAGATATTGGTTGTATAGGTAGCGGTCTGTTCAATATTACCCGTGTTCTTAACTAAAGACGAGACGGTAATTGGCGGATCGAAATAAAAACCGTTAACAGTGTTTTTAACGATTTCGCCAGATGCACGAGTCTCACCTGGAACTGCAGCGTAAAGGATCATACCAACGCGATGAACAACGCGAACTGTAGCATTGTCAGCGTTACCGCTATCTGTCTGAGCCATAAGTGCGGCGTACTGACCGCCAGCAGGTACATCAGTCGGAACTTTTACATAATAAGTGACATTAGCAGTCTCACCTGGGCCAAGATGACCACTCTTTTTGTCGAAGGTAATCCATTCGGCAATTTGAGTGTAATTATTCTTGGTGTCATAATTTCCTTCGTAGTTTTCTCCGGTAACAGTATAAGGCGTGGCTTCTACTGTATAATCAAAATCTCCTACGCCAATATTCATAACCTTGAAGGTTCCGGTATAGTTAGAACCTGGGGTGAGGGAGATCTTTTGTTTCGTTGGAGACACTTGGATGCGGGTAACACCTTCGTCCTCTGCAAAAACTGGTGCGGAATTTAGAACGCTATACCCACCAATGGTTAGTGCTGCAAGCAAAACAGCAAGAAAATATTTTATTTTTTTAGCCATTAACCTCCTTGTTATGGGTTTAATTATACATGAGTGAGATAAGTTTTACAAGCCTTGAATATAAATAAAAGTCGTGTTAAAATATGTTTAGTCCTTTTGCGCCCGTGGTGGAATTGGTAGACACGCTACCTTGAGGTGGTAGTGGCGATTTAAGCTGTGCTAGTTCGAGTCTAGTCGGGCGCACCATTGACAAAAGCTCAAAAAAGACCCCCAAGTGGGGGTCTTTTTACTGTATAAAACTGATTAGTTAGCAGTTGTAGCAGTGTAGGTAAGGGTAGCCTGGTATTGACCAGTTGGCTGAGCTTTGCCAGTTGCTACGCCATACTCAACGATAGAAGTATCTTGAGTGTAGCCAGTGCGCTGGGCAGGAGCAACCTTCACGGTGTAACCAGCAGTCGTTACTGGGTTCCAGTTAGTGATGGTGCTGTCCATAGTGCTACCAGCATAAGCAGCAGCAGGTTGGATGCCCCAAGCAGCAGTACCAGCAGTCAAAGTGCCAGCAGCAGCGATGGATGGGATAGTATCACCAGCAGCGTTGGTTAGATCAACGTCAGCAGCAGTTTTAGCGGCGACAGCTAGGCTGTAACCACCAGCATCGTTGGTAGTAACCTTAAGAGTGGAGAAGAATCCACCGTTTGGTGCAGTTGTTGCATCATAAGCAGTAGCTGCATCACCTTCGACTACAGAATACTGGGTCATCGTGACTGCAGAAGATGAGGTCTTGATATTAGTCTCAGTTAAATCGTTACCGCTACCGTCAACAAGACCGGTGTTATTAGGAGTGATATCGACAACGGAGCCGAAGGTTTCGCCAGAAACACGGCTTGGGATGTGATTATCATCGTTGTTACCTGCGATTTCAAGAGCGATTGCTGGATCAACTTTGACAATAACTTCTGCATCGCCAGTTGCGCTTTGGGTAGCGAATGATGCCATTGGAAGAGCAGCAACGCCAAGACCTGCAACTACGCCGAGCGCAGCAATAACTTTAGTAGATTTGGACATATTAAAACTCCTTTCTATATTTGTTTTACTTTTTTGTTTTATATGACCTTTGTGTCTCCTAGTATACTAAAAGCTTGTGGTTATGTCAATAGTTTTTTTGAACATTATTTGATAAAATATGCAAGTTTTCCACAGGGGTTAGATAAGAAAAAACCGCATCTTAAAAATCATGCGGCTTTTCATGTCTATATTATAATAGTTGCACTATATTATATATGTGTCGGAAGCGATTACGCTATTTTGCTGTGGCGGTATATATTACCGTATCCGTATAGGTGCCGACCGGCTGGCTAGGAGTGGCGGCTACACCGTAGTGAACAGTACTTTGATGGTCGTTAGTGATGGTTGGAGTAGCTGGAGTGTAGTTTGTCACAGTGATTGGAGTACCAGCGACGATTGTTGGATCAGTAGCAGAAACGTTGTTTGGAATCGCCTGCCAGACATTTGTATCACCGATAGATACTGCCCAACCAGTGTTAGAGGACGATGGAATATTGCTTGTAGCAACAATGGTATCGCCAGCGGCAGACACAAGGCTGGTAACTTCATCAGCATCGATAAGTTTCAAGGTGTACCCAGCGACTGAGTTGGTACTAACGAAAATATCGGAATACATCGTGGTGTTATCCACCTGGCTTGGCAAAATAGTGGTTTCGGCTTTTTGGGTACCAGTAGTAGTACAGACGGAAGTGCCATCATTATAGGTATTGCACTCAGTAGTGCCATTCAAAGTAGCTCCAGTATATGATTTAATTGTCATACTGATAACGCTATTAACAAGTAAATTGACTGTGAGGTCTTCTGTTGCCTGTGCATAATCTCCTGGGTCTGCATAAGCCGCCATTGGTAGCAAAGAAATGCCTACCCCAGCTACAATCCCGAGACCAGCGACAATCTTTTTTATTTTGGACATTATATATCCCTTTCGGTGTTTATATTATAATATATGACTTTTCTGAGGTTAGTATAACTCATTAAAGTGCTTATGTCAATAGTTTTTTTGGACTATGGTGTACGATTTTTCTGAGTCTTAACTGTAGCCCAGAAGGAAACGTCGTTGAAACGATCAGTTGGAGTAACTAATCGCAAATCTTCAGAGAAAGTACGAACGTTACGGTTGACGAAATAAGAAAGGTTCACTTGATAGATGCCAATGGCTGGAACATCCTCAACCCAAGCTTTGAGGAAGGCTTCATACTTAGCATCACGAATAGCTTGATCCATTGTGCTACGAGCGGCCAAGATTGCATCAGAAGCAAGCGCGCTACTATAGTTAGAAAGGTTAAGCGAGTTTTCTATGGTCTGTGAAGAGTGATAGTAGGCAAAAAGATCTGGATCGGAACCAAGCTCTATTTCATAGAGCAAAATATCGTAATTTCTTGGGCGGATAATCCCCATTAAGAATTCTTGGCCAGCAGGCATCACCTGAACCTCCACTTTTAGTCCAAGATTTTCTAGCTGAAAACGTAGATTCTCAGCAAGTGCTGGTAAATAGCCAGAGTCAATCGTCGCAAGGCGTACGACTTGGTCCTCAGCGAGACCTGCAGACTTGATTTTTTCTTTGGCAGCATCTGGATCATATTCCGGAATAGCTGGGAAATCGTCAAAACCAACCTGTGAAGCGAGCAAAGGGTAATCTAGCGGCAACTCATCACCTAGCGGCGCACGAAGAGAACGCATATCAATTCCCTGCTGCAAAGCTTTTCTTAAAGTTTTATGAGAGAAAATAGGGCTTCTGGTATTGAGAAAGGCAAAAACACCAGAATTAAGAGACGTTTGTTTTTCATAAATATTTGTTGCTGTAACCTTATCAGCATCAATAGGCAGAATCTCGGCGGTGGCTGTAACAGTGCCAAGGTTAATCGCAGAAATAATTTCCTCGATCGTAGGATATGCGTGTACAGCAAAGCTGTCTAGGAGTGGGCCGCCTTTGTAGTAATCTGGATTCGGATTCAAATAAACGATTTTTTCACCAGTACTGCCGATGGTCTGGGTGGCATTATAAGAAAAAGCCCCTGAGGTTACTGGCGTAGTGGAAAAATTATGCTCAAGTAGGAGATTCGGGGTCACCCCACTCAAAATATGAGATGGCAAAATTGGAAATTCCAAAGCTGAAGAAAAGTTGGCATAGGCCGAGGAGAGGGTGAAGATTAACTTATCATCTTCCGTAGAAACTTTGACACCAGAAAGATTCGAAGAATAGGATGTCAAAATCGCTGGCGACTGAATAACACTGACGGTATATAGCACGTCTTCATTAGTAATTGGTTCCCCGTCAGACCATTTCAGTCCTTCTCTTAGTTTTACCGTCCAGACAGAGCCAGATTCATCCGTCTTGATAGAATCCGCTAGGCCAAGACCAATGTGTCCAGAATAGTCAACTGATGACAGTGTGCCAAACATTAGACGGCTGAGGGTTTTTTCGCTGTTAGTAGTGGCAAAAAGAGGATTCAAAGAATTAATGCGTCCGAGCGTGGCTTCGGAATAAGTACCACCTCTAGTAAATGTTGTGACAGCATAAGATTCAGCATAGAGAAATGCCTGAGTAATCGAGAGCATTAGAATTGCCAAGATTAGAAGTGACCACTCCAAGATCAGCAGGCGAATTTTTTTGATATGAGAAAATCTATCAACGACATTTTCTTTGATGTGCTCTGAGCTTTCGCGACTAGCCTTTCGAGAGAAACGAGAGAGCTTTCTCGCTATTCTTTGCCCACGTTTTTTTAACCCTTGTTCCATAATGTTACGGAATGATTAATAACCCCAAGATTGATGATACAAAAATCACTACAAAAACAATGGTAGTAACGAAAAGCGACTTGTCTAGCCCACGACGTGCGGTATATAGTTCTCCTGACGCACCAAACCCAGCACCAAGAGATGCACCACGTTGCTGAAGCAAAATTAGGAGCACCGAAAGTACGCCGGAAATCAAAGTAACTGTCTGAAGTAGTGTTCCAATATCCATATTACTCCCTATTATACGGCGAGAGCCCAAAATTTACAAGCCCATTTGCGATACTCATAACAATGCTAGAAAGCACCGCACCCCAGAAATCCATAGTTACATTTGGCATAATCCAAATAGTGAGTGCGACCATTGCAGTATTGATGATAATTGTAAACAATCCAAGACTGACAATAATGAGCGGTAGAGAAAAAACTGTAGCTAGTGGGCGAATAACAGTATTTACGATTGAGAAAATTAGGCCAGCTAGCACAAAAAGCCAGACATCATAATCTCCAGTGATGACACCAAATAGGGTGATAGAAATCCACATGCCGAGCGTGGAAAGTGCCCAGCCAAGAAGAAATGCAACTATTTGTCGTTTAATCATAACTTTCTTATTTTAGCAGATTTTTGCGTTTTAACAAACGGTGATATGTAATCGCAAAACGATGTGCTTCGTCGTCGATGCGTGCAATTAGCTTAGAAAGGTGAGAATCAGGTGGCAGATATTCCGAGCGAAAGCCATCTTCCTCGGGAATAATTAGATGAACGACTGCGTTTCTAGTATGATCGCCAGATTTATTACGACCGATTACTGGAATTTGATGTTCCTTTAACAAATCCTTGACGGCATTCACTTGTCCTTCTCCACCGTCTAAAATTACCAGGTCCGGAAACTCCCATTCTGCGTGTTTTAAGCGTCGCTCTAAAGTTTCTCGCATATTAGCAGTATCGTCATTTTTCTGGGAACGCATCTTAAACTTGCGGTATTCTGAACGGTCAGAAACGCCGTTTTTAAAAACTACCATGGAGGCGACAACGTTAGTTCCTTGCTCGTGAGAAATGTCATATCCCTCAATGCGGCGAGGCGGATTGCTTAGGCCTAATAGTTGCTGAAGTTCTTTTAAAGCCTGATCGGACGAGATATCCAAAAATTCTTTATCAGAAAAAACGATTTTTTTCTTCAATCCCTTCAAGCCGAAGTATTGATTTCTAAGCTCAGCTGCACGTTCGTAATTTCCAGCGTTTGCCTCTACTTTCATTTCCTTCTCAATATCGGAGATTAGTTTCTCTCGGTCCCCCTCCAAATAACGAATTAAACTCCTCAAATCTTTTTTATACTCTTTGGGCGTGGTCTTACCAACTTCTATCCCTGGAGTAAGTCCAAGATCGGTATTTAGAGTTTTTCTACCGGTGTATGGTTTATCATAATACGGGAAAACTTTTCTTAAAATTCTAAGAGCCGTCGCAACGGTAGATTTGGCATAAAATGGCCCAATGTAGCGCGCCTTGTCGTCTAGTGGTTGGCGCGTCATCGAGACATAAGGCACTTCCGACTTCATATCAATGCGAACGTAAGATACGGTTTTATCATCACGCAGTAGAATATTCCACTTCGGCTTGTAGCGTTTAATCATTTCGTTTTCCAAAAAAAGGGCATCCATTTCAGTGTCTACGGTTAACCAGTCAGTCATGGCGATTTCTCTGACTAGCGCTTCGGTTTTTGGGTCTTTTTCAGTATTTTGGAAATATTGGCGTACGCGGTTTTTTAGAACCGCCGCTTTACCAACATAAATGACCTCGCCATCGGCGTTTTTATGAAAATATACGCCTGGTGAGGCGGGCAGAGTTTTTAGTTTTGCCTTGAGGCGGTCATTCATATTTATATTATAACTTCTTTAGGTAATATTTCAAAGTGTGATATAATAATGCTTATGGATAAACTAATTATTTCTGATATTAAAGCAAGACAAGTTTTAGATAGCCGCGGCAACCCAACGGTAGAAGCGGATGTCATCTTAAAATCGGGCGAGATGGGACGCGCTATCGTACCATCTGGCGCATCAACTGGTGCCGGCGAGGCTTTAGAACTTCGTGATGGCGATGAGCAGTATTATGGCGGTAAAGGTGTTTTGAAGGCAGTTTGGAATGTTAACAGTAAAATACGTGACGTACTAATTGGGAATACCGCCGAACAGAAAACCATAGATCAAATGATGTTGGAGCTTGACGGTACAGATAACAAATCCGGGCTAGGAGCTAATGCTATTTTAGCAGTATCACTTGCAACTGCTAAAGCTGTAGCAAAGGCTAAAAATATGCATTTTTATGAATATGTCGCAGAGCTCGCTGGTACAACATCAGAAATGTCACTACCGATGCCAATGATGAACGTAATGAATGGTGGAGCTCATGCTGACTGGAGTACAGATTTCCAAGAATATATGATTATTCCAAGAGGTGCCGATACAATTTCTGATGCCGTGAGAATGGGAGCAGAAATATTCCATGCCTTAAAAGATATTCTGAAGGAACGTGGCTATCCAACAACGGTTGGCGATGAAGGTGGTTATGCGCCACTAGTTCGCGACGGAAATAATGAGCCGCTCGAATGTATTAAGCTCGCCATCGAAAAAGCAGGTTACGCACTTGGAACCGATATTTGTATCGCGATGGATATTGCGTCCTCCGAGTTTTATAATGCTGGCGATACTGAAACCCCAGCTCACTATGAACTAAAGACCAATGGCGATTGGAAAAGTGCTGACGATCTTATTAATTGGTATACTTGGATACTCGACAACTATCCTGTAGTTTCGATTGAAGATGGGCTTTCCGAATCCGATTGGGACGGCTGGAAAGATATGACAGAACGTATTGGCGGTCGTTGCCAATTGGTCGGAGATGATCTATTTGTAACTAATACCAAATTGCTAGAAAAAGGCATCTCGGAAAAAGTTGGTAATGCAATTTTGATTAAGCCAAATCAAATCGGCACTCTTTCTGAGACTATCGCTGCAGTAATGATGGCTAAAAAAGCTGGTTACAAGACTATTATTTCTCATCGTTCTGGAGAGTCAGAAGATGCTTCTATCGCACATCTTGCAGTTGGGCTTGGTGCTGGGCAAATCAAAACTGGCTCGCTTTCTCGCTCGGAAAGAATTGCAAAATACAATGAGCTAATTCGTATCGCAGAAGGTAACTCTAATTTAGGAATTTCTCGAGAGTTTAAAGATTATAGATTTGACAAATAGAGATATTATTATTTAATACAGATTTGCCGTTTTAATCTTTGACCAATTCCAAGAAATCTTGCTCTGAAATCATCGGAATGCCTAGTTTTGTAGCTTTTTCAATTTTACTCTTCCCCGGCTTTTCACCGGTGATTAGAGCGGTAGTGGTTTTTGTAACTGAGCTTGTCACTGTGGCACCAAGATTCCTCAACTTATCTTCTGCTTCTTCGCGACCATAATCTTTCAAAGTGCCAGAGATAATGTAGCTTTTACCAGCAAGTGGCAAGGTAGAGGTATCAGTGTAGGTAGGGTTCACTCCTAAGTCTTTTAGTTCTGCGAGAAGCTTAAGGTTGTCCTCGTCTGCGAAATAAGCAAGGATCGATTCGGCAACAATTTTACCTATATCGGGTATTTCGAGCAAATCTTCTTCCGTAGCATTTGCCAAATTATCTATACTATGGAATTTGTTAGCAAGTGAAATTGCGGTTTGACCACCAACATGGCGAATGCCAAGTGCAGTAATGAACTTGGCAAGTGGAGCAGTTTTAGAAGCTTCAATCGCACTTACTAAATTTTTAGCTGACAAATCCGCAAATCGTTCTAAGCTAGCAACTTGGTGAGTTTTCAAACGATACAGATCAGCAATCGAGCTAACCAGCTTGCTATCTACAAGTGCTATGACATTTTTTTCTCCTAAACCTTCAATGTTTAGAGCAGGCTTACTAGCATAATACTCTAGCGCACGTTTCAGAATTAAATCTGTTGTTTCACCTTTTACACGATAAACCACTTCTCCAGCTGGGCGCTCAAATTCGAGCTCTGGATATTGCTCTTTTAAAGCCTCTGCGTAGTTGAATGGTTTAGTGTTTTCTGGGCGAAGGCTAACTAATACTTCCTTAACTTGTGGAATAATGTCGCCAGCTTTATAGATTATTACGGTGTCACCGACGCGGACGTCAAGTCTAGCAATTTCATCAGCGTTGTGAAGAGACGCATGTTTAACGGTGCTACCTGCGACAATTACTGGGTCGAGGATTGCTACTGGAGTAGCAGCACCGGTACGACCAATAGAGATAACGATATCACGAACCTTAGTGGTAGACTCCTCGGCTGGGAATTTGAAAGCTACAGCAGCACGCGGTGTTTTACCAACGATGCCAAGGCGATCATAGATGTCACGATTATTAATTTTAATTACCATACCGTCGGTATTAAACGGCAAAGCACCGCGAGTCTCGCCGAGGTGCTTAATTTCTTTAAATACTTCGTTTATAGTCTTAAAAGTTTTATCTTCGCCACTGGTTTGAAAACCGTAGTTTCTAAGTGCTACGTAAGCCTCCTTGTGAGTGGGCATATCTGGGGTAACTAAATCATACGCCATAAATCTGAGCGGTCTTTTTGCAGCGATTTTTGGATCTAGTTGACGGATGCTGCCAGCAGCAAGATTCCTAGGGTTTGCAAATGGCTTTTCACCCATTTGTTTTTGCTTTTCGTTAAGTTTCTCAAATTCATCTTTAAAAATTACAATTTCGCCACGCGCTTCTAAATGGTCTGGCAAATTATCACCTCGCAATGTTAGGGGAACATTCTCAATAGTACGGACATTCATCGTAACATCTTCGCCGACCAAGCCATCACCACGAGTCACTGCTTTTTCTAGCTTGCCGTTTTCGTAATGTAAAGAACAGGCTAGACCATCCATCTTGATATCGGTGAAAAATTCTATTTTTTCCCTATCGCTGTTCGTTAAAAGCTTCTCGTTTCTTGAGAGCCAATCTTTGATTTCCTCCTCGGAAAAGACATCAGCAAGTGAAATCATACGTTTCTCGTGTCTAACTTTCTCAAATTTATCCAGTGGTTTTCCGGCAACTCTCTGCGTAGGCGAATCTGGGGTGATGAGTTCTGGGAATTTTTCTTCCAGCTGGCTTAATTCGTGTTTCAAAGAATCGGCAGCGGCCTCGGACATAATTGATTCGTCTAGTACGTGATAGTGATAACGATAATCATTAATTAACTCGCGAAGTTTAATTACGCGAGCAGCTGCTTCTTCCTTAGCTACCCTATCTATACTAGTCGTCATAGTCTAAAAGCCTCCTGTAGTATAAATATAGATATGTTGCAGCATAGATGGTAGTAAAGCTGGTCATGATGAGAAGTTCTAGCGACACAAATGGAATACCAGCAAGCCAGTCAAAGATTGATTTGAGCCACAGATCTAATGCAATGAGTGGTAGCATAATAATAACCCAAAGAATCACAGTAATGATTGCGAGGTAAATTAGACGAATGATAAATTTAATACGACGGGAAGCTAATAAATCTGAAGCTGTGCGAATAGCGGTTATCGGGTAGAGCCCTGGAGCAGAGACGGCAACCAGAGCGATAATCGAGCTAGATACTAGATAAATAGTAAGGATAAGTAACAGTGCAGCAAAGATAAAATAGACTAAAGCATAAAATGGCGTAGAAAGAAAGTCAGTGCGGACAGCCGCCGAATAAGTAATAACCACAATCATCGCTGGAATGGTCTCGATAAAGATAACAAGAGCAACAATCAGTGTGGAGAGTAGTGGCGCTAACGCATTGTAAAGACCATCTCTCAACTTAACCTTTTGTCCGGCCAAACGATGACGCAAAAGATAAATAGTTACCAACCAGACAATTAGAAAAATCAAAACCATGAACACCTGCTGAACTTCAGTTTTGCCTTGGGTTAAGCCACCAGTAGCAATGGCTGACACCAACAAAAGACCAGAGCGTGTAATGGTGCCAATATTTTCCATATTGATTTCTTTCGAAGTTTCATCTAAAGATTTTTGGAATTCGACGTAAGTATCTTCGTTCATCAGTCCAACTAAGATAATGCTAAACAAAACCATAATTAAGGCAAGTGGTACGAAGAGTTTCCAATTCTTAAACATCATTTGAAAAGATTTAACGGCATGAGAAAGGAGACCTGGCATTTCTACTTCGCGATCATAGTCTTCACGATAGGATCTTCTAAATGAACGATGCAAACGCACTTGGCCACGTTTTTTGTCCCACTGCTTTTCTTTGGCAGATCTAAAAGCAGACCTAAAAGAGAGTGGTTTTTCTTCGGCGATTTTAGCTTCTTCGGTAGCGAGTTGCGAACCTGCGGCGGAGATTTTGACGGTAGGCTTAGAACGACGTTTTCGCATTTTCTAGCCTTTCGATGCGTTTTTCAATTGGCGGGTGAGTAGAAAAGAGACGAGAAATTGCGCCCTTTTTCAGTGGGCCGTTGATGTAGAGCGCCTCCGTAGCGGCGTTTTGGCGGCGCATCGGGCGTCCGTGCTCCTCAAGTTTTTTCAAAGCAGAAATCATACCCTCTGGATAACGCGTAAGATGGGCAGCCGATGCGTCCGCCAAGTATTCGCGCTCGCGCGATACCGCTAGCTGCGCTAGCGACGCCGCTAATGGAGCGAAAATTGAAGTAATCACAATCACGATTGCACCAACTGGACTGCGGTCATCATCATCGCTATACATAAGCATGCGTAATCCAATGTCGGAAATAAAGCCTACCACACATACTAGTCCGAATGTAATCATCGATACTCTGATGTCGTAGTTTTTAACATGTGATAATTCATGTGCCATGACCGCTTCAAGCTCATTTTTGTCCATAATATCGAGGAGGCCAGTTGTAGCAGCAACCACTGCGTGCTTTGGATCTCTGCCAGTTGCGAAAGCATTTGGAGCAGGATCATCTATCACATAGACTTTTGGCATCGGTAGCCCAGCTGCAAGCGATAGATTTTCGACAGCGTTGTACAATTTTGGGTTGTCCTTCTTTTCGATTTGCTTGGCCCCAGTCATCGCAACAGCAAGTGAGCTTGCGGCAAAATATTGAATCACTGCATAGATAAGTGCTATGGTCAGTACATAAATCTCTACCCAAAAATTTTCGAAGGCCCAAGCAAAAAGACCGCCAATAATACCTATCAAAATCACGAATATCGCAATGATAAAAATAGTATTTCTTTTGTTAGCGGCAATTTGCTTATACATATGTTATTGGAATTTTACTTCTGGTGCGTCTTTAATTTTTGCTTTTTCTTCGTCATCTACTTCATAGTAGTCACGAGCCTTGAAGCCGAAACCTTTAAAAATGTTAACTGGGAACATTTTGATCTTGGTGTTAAGTTCCTTAGCTCCAGCATTATAGAAACGACGGGCGGCCTGAATTTTATCTTCAGTGTCGGAAAGTTCGCTTGACAGTTGCTTAAAGTTTTCGTTTGCCTTTAGTTCTGGATAGGCCTCAGAAATAGCCATAAGACGTGAAAGTGCGCCCATAAATGATTTGTCTGCATCAGCGGTAGCCTTGACCGTGCGAGCACCCATCATTTTAGCACGAGCTTCGGAAACAGCTTCAATTGCATCCTTTTCATGTTTAGCATAGCCCTTAACGGTCTCTACGAGATTCGGAATCAAATCAGAGCGACGTTTAAGCTGAACAGTGATGTCTGACCATGCCTCATTAACACGCTCGTTGAGCTTAACAAGACCATTATAACTGCTCCAAATGAAGACAATAGCGAGCAGTATAATACAGCCAATAATTATTGCAACTATCATTTTTTCTCCTTAAATTACTATGCTTCTATTATAGCATAAAAGAGCTTAAAACATAAAAAATTTGTGTGATATAATGTATCTATGTCTAAAGAACCAAACACTTTTAAAGTGCGGCTCACTAAGATTCACTTGTCAAGGGATTTGCCACCGGTAAAGGTTATGCTGACTGGAGATTGGCACATTAGCCCAATTGTTTCTGAGCGCCAAGAAAAGTTTCTTGCGGATGCCATCTCTAAAACAAAACCAGACGTTATTATAGTGCAAGGTGATCTAATCGATAGTCCTACAGAGTTGAAGCGAGAAACTTCGCTTAAAAAATTAGTGCGCGAGTTAAAACTCTGTGCCAAAGCTGCTCCGACCGCCGTGGTTTTAGGTAACCATGACTATATTACACCAATCAACCCAATTGAGGTACGCAAAGAATACTCTATTCCAAAATTTAAAATTATATGCGAGAAATGTGGAGTCAAACTACTTCTAGACGATTGGTTGGAACTAGACAATATACGCATTTTCGGCGCTTTTCAAAATGAAGAGTGTTTGATAAAGAAAACAAAAAATGACCGCTATATTTATTACGAAAATCCTCGTTCCTTCCAGAAAGAAATAGAAAACCACGACTTTTCTAATATACAAACCGATAAAATCAATTGGTTTGCGGCGCATGCACCGTTTTTCACTCCAAAAGTAATTGAGATATTGCAAGGCTTTGATGTACTTTCTTTTGGTCATACTCACGGAGGAATTGTGCCAAGAGGCGTAGATGAGACTCTTGAGAAACTTCATATTCATGGTGGATTATATAGTGCTGGAAAAAGACCATTTCCTAGAAAGGTACGTGGCGCTTGGAAAGAAAAACAGGGGAGTTATGTTGTAATTAACTCAGGAATGGTAGGTATGCAATTCTGTGCACCAAGAGTACTACAAAGTATGAACTTCGTTAAAGCGGCAGAGGTAAATCTAGTAGAAGTCAATGGGGAGGCTACACATCAGAAGATCGAAGAAAAAACCACTTCGGAACAAGAATAAAGCAAAGAATAGTTTGCTTTTTAAAGACAAGTGTGGTAATATATAGATATACAACGTGCGAATGTAGCTCAGTTGTTTAGAGCGCTTCCTTGCCAAGGAAGAGGTCGAGAGTTAGAGTCTCTTCATTCGCACCACTATAAATGGCTTTGCCATTTATTTTTTGCTTCGCAAAAAAGGCCTTACGGCCTAAGTGGTGCTTGGACTTCGTGATCGCACCACTATAAATGGCTTTGCCATTTATTTTTTTGTCTCAAAAATCTTGTCTGGAAATTTGACGGGGTAACTCTCTCTGAGATCGGACACTAAATCGGATACATATTCGTCAAGTCTTTCTGAATAGCGGTTTTCTGTCATCTTCTCGGAATCAATTTCGATATCTTCCCCATTCTTACGTTTACAATTGGTATGTACCAGAACTAGGTTATTAGAATAATTACTTCCGTAATTGCGACGCGAAACGATATGCTCTACCCTTGCGTTATGTAAATTTGTAATTGGTTTGTGGCATATCCCACAAACACCGAATTGACAATCATATTGTTCTTTAGTCCATTTTTTGAAAATCGACTTTTTCTTGAGCTTAGTAAAAACGAAGCTTGCAAAATTCCAATACTCTCCTTTAAGATCTAAAATCTGCTCTTCCTCAGCTTTTTTCTCATCTTCAGCAATCGCTTCATCAATGTTTTCTAGGCCTGGAACACATTCAAAAAGATATTTATATTCCTCACCAGAATATTCTTTTCTTAGCTCCTTATATTTTCTGATTAATTCTGCATCCATGTTATTCCCCAGCAATTAGCTCGATTATTTTCTCGGCCGCTCTTACAGGACCAAGTTTAGTCACGTTCACACTCTTTCCGTCCACGTCAGCGATAGTTTGATTGACGCCTTTTCTGACAACCATATCAAAAGTGATTACTGTTGGATAAAGTGCGCTCGGACGAATGCCATATAGCAACAGGTCAGCAAAATTGCTCTTGAAATTGTCGAGGCTCTGTTCGGTGGTCATAATCACTGGTTTACCACACTCGTGATAATGAACGCATGATGCGAAACTACTACTTGCGCCACCAACCATCACTAAATTGCCCGTAGATTGCTTGGCAATTTCGTCAATCACTTCTTCTATGCGGACAGCGAGAGCGTTTGACGCGTGACTGATATTGACGGTAAAGGCCGGAAGCTTAAAGAACTTGGTGTCACCCTGGTAATAAAGACAAGGCTTATCAATATCTCTACCATAGTCAAACAGTGATAAAAGATTGATGCCTTGTTCAGATTTTTCGGCCACTTCTTGCTCTGCAGCTTTCAAAGCGTTCAAAAACTTTTCTGGCGCAATAATTTCGGTGATGTTTTGGTAGCATAAATTTGGATCAAATTGATATTTAGCGCAGTAATCTTTGACGGTTTGTTCATCACAAGTCAAAGACATAGCACGAGCTAGAAGGCCAGCATAATTTTTAGATAGTATCGTCATAGTATTCCTCCTCTCTCTCCTCAGTTACTTCCTCTACATTTATCTTAGTCTCTTTGGTAGTATTACTAGACATCTCTTCAGCTACCTCTGTAACTATTTCGTAGTAATCTTCTTCGGTCAATTTCGGTTTTCTGCTCTTGCCAAATATCCGACGAGCAATTTTTGGCTCTTTTACGGTGAGTAACAATTTGATTAACAATCTAAAATCGGTATTTTTGTCAGAAAGCGAATTATCTAGCAGATCCTCAAACCACTCGCTACTCAAAAAATCATCCTCAGAAAAATAGTCCATCACCTCAAATATTTGATAGTCCACCACCCAAATTATAGCCAAAATCTTTTCTAGGTCATCGCCGGTTTCTGCGATTTTTTCAATAGCATCGAAGGCATCAATAGCCTCACTTAGGAAATTTTCATCGTCTAGATCAGTATTAATCGGAACATAATAATAGTCGTCTTTCATTACAAAGTGGTAATCAGGTTTAATTAAATCAATTAAACGATCGTAATTTTTTAGATCGGTTTCCTCATAAGTTTTCAAGAGTTCGTCAGAGATAACCTTTGCTTTATCGAAATTTCTAGAAGAGATTGCTTCAATTAACACTGGAACTGCATTTTTCAGAGCATTGTCGTGGAGGCGCTCATACATTTCATCAAAGGCATAGCCACCACAGCCAACCTCTCTAAAATCATACTCGATCTTAGCTGTCCTAAAATGACAGCTCTTCAGCAAGTCCCTAATTTTGGCTAGGTTTTCAAAATCCCTCTTCGCGCTCTGATATTCCATGGAATCTATCAATTTTTCGTCACCAGGTAGAGTGATCTCTTCAGCGCGCAAATCGGCCTCTTTAAAATCAAATCTTTTAAAGTCTGGGGCAATTTTGCTTAAAGCCTCACAAAAAGACGTCGCTCTTTCATAAGCAGAGGCCAAATCGGTGCTAGATGCATTCTGAATTACATAATCACTAGCAACACGTCCCACTCCGTGATTTTCGGCAAAATCATCACTCATTTACTATAATATTATACCATAATTATGCCCTTTTTGACAAGTATTTCGCATTGTTTTTCGATATCCGTAAAGTATTGGAATTGTCGTTCAAATATGATAAAATAAAAGAGATGGCGCTGTGGCGGAGTGGTTACGCAGAGGTCTGCAAAACCTTGTACACCGGTTCAATTCCGGTCGGCGCCTCCACGAAAACTGAAAACAAATTTTCGTTTTTGTGTTCGGCGCCTTGACTGCCTTTGGCAGAGGCGGCGCCTCCAAATTCAAGTTGTGGCCGAGTGGCGGAATTGGTATACGCGTTCGACTTAAAATCGAATGACGAAAGTCATACGGGTTCAAGTCCCGTCTCGGCTACCAAAATCTATCGATTTTGTCCGCCGATACTTCCTAAGTGGTGGATGTTTATCATAAATTCTTTGAAGTTCCAAACTGGGACTTTTTTGATGTCAAGAAAACGCGCCTAAATTAGGCGCGTCTCTGTTTCTAGGTGATTAATCACAGCTAGAAAACTCCTGGATATTAGGCGGCTCTCAACTTCGTCCAATATCCTCTACTTTGATTTTAGCATATGCAAAATACGTGTCAATATTGTTTTTTCACAAAGTTTATGTCGTAGTTTTATCACTATTTTAACAGGGGTGTGAAGCGATATTTTATTGACATTTTTGTGAATGTGTGCTATAATAAGGATATAGGGTCGAGAAGTTCTCGACTTTTTTGTTCGGTTTTCTCCAAAATAGAGTATAATAAATATACATAAGCGAGGATACCGTAGTAATGAAACAAAAATTTTTAAGGTGGTGTGATGGTTTTAAACTATCGGCAATGGGTATAGTATTAGCCTCAAAGAAACCAAAGTTTTGGCTAATTTTCTTCATTTCCTTTGTGTTATTTGGCACACTACTTAGCCTTCTCTCTGGAGGAATGGGCGCAGTCAATCTCCTCTTTGCTACTGATTTGGGTGGGAAAATACAGATTTTAAGTGATGGCTTTCTGGCACTATTCGGAATAAACAGAGCTTTTGCTGATTGGCTACTAATTTTCACCATTTCTCTTTTACAAGCATTACTTATTGCACTAATCGCTCTAGTTTGGAAAAAGAAACATGCTAGAAAAACGCAAACTGGCACGAACGGAAACGAGGTGCAAAATGCTGGAATAATTGCAGGTCTTGCAATTCTAGGAAGTGGCTGCCCAACTTGCGGAACAGCTCTAATTACACCAGTTCTTGGCGCAATTTTCTCTACCTCTAGCTACGCAATCGCTGGCGCAATCTCCAGTGTCATTACTATGATAGCAATCATTATTGCACTTTTATCAGTTAAAAAAGTAGGTGAGGAAGCCTATGTTATAATGATAGATGAAGAATGGAGAAAAAATCATAAAAAAGGAGGTTCTCGTGAAAGGTAGGGTCGTTTCTACGATTGCGCTGATTGGAATTGTGTTGCTTATTGGGGCACTAATCGTCATCAACCTAAATAAACCGGAAGACCACACTGATAGGGTTTGGAATGAAGGTACAACTATGGGAAAGATGGACGCCAAAAATTATTACGTCATGTACACAGATTTAGCCTGTCCGTATTGCGATGCTTTTTCTCGCGCAATCGCGGAAAACGAAGAGGAATTTAAACGAGATTATATCGAGGGAAAAGATATCTTGTTTGAAGTTCGCGTCACAGAATTCTTGAAACTTTATGGTGAACATAAGCCGAACATGTCTGAGTGGAGTGCAGAGGGAGTGTATTGTGCTAGAAACGAGGGGAAGTTCTGGGAGTATTATCACGCGGCTCTCCTTTCTCTTTGGGAAGATTATCAATCAAAGGGATATGGTGTCTCTAAAACCAGCCCAGCAATTTCCAATATGACCGCTGATTACTGGTTAGAAATTGGTCATAAAATTGGGCTTTCTTCTGATTTTGACAAATGTTTTACGGAGCATCAGATGCTTGATGAAGTACGTGCCAATACTGCAAAAGCAGCTCAATATGTAGATGGTGGTTTGCCATACTTTAAATTTGGTAGCTTTACAACTGGTGGATTTGATACGAATTGGGGTTGGGACTATGTCAAAAAGTATCTTGACGCTGGGCTGAAGAAATAAGTTTATTTTAACACAGGCTTTATCTTCTTAGCCTCAAAAAGAACGGTCGGCACCGCTGGTGGTGGAGTGAAATCTGTCGACCTTAACGGATAGCGGATTTTGGTTTGGTATTTAGTTATCAGAGCCTTGCCGAGTTGAGAAGTATAGTGGCGATCAGTGTTCAGTAACTTCAAAGCAAACTGCTTTTGCAAAATCAAATAAAAACTCTCTGGCGGATTATCAGCCTCTAGGAGCTTGTGAACGATTTTCGATGAAAGATCGAATGGTGGATTAGCAAAAACTTTATATTTTTCTTTTGGCAAATCGCAGCTTAAAAAATCATTTTCAATTACAATGACGTTTTCTACGTGGTGTTTCTTTAAATTGGCGTATAGTTTTTTAGCAACAACGGGGTCCTTTTCTATGGCAATAACTTGCTTGCAACGCTTCGAGAGTGCGACGGTGATCACGCCGGAACCGGCGCCAATATCCAAAACAACATCGCGTTTTTTAATATTGCTGTGTCCGATCAACATCAACGCAAGGCGTGGACTTCTTAAGAAATGTTGCGAGAGCAGATGATTTCGCATCGACTACTGTCTCCATTATTTATCGTTAAACGTGATTTGTTCTTGTTTTCCGGTAGCGAAATTTTTAATTTGATATTTCCTACTTTTTAGCTCATCACCACCGAAGATGATCCCGGAGCCGGCAATTTTAGTGGCATAAGTGATTTTATCGCCAAGCTTTTTGCCAGACAAAACGATCTCTACGAACTTTCCATTTTCACGAAGTTCTCTAGCCAAATTGTATGCAGCAGTTCTGAGTTCAATATCATCAGCGTCGATTGGCACAATGGCAATGTCAATCGGCTTCTTCTCAGCAGAGTCTATCAGATTATTTTCCGACAAAATGAAGAATAGACGCGACAATCCAATAGACGCACCAACACCTGGGAACTTTTGATCGGTGTAGTGAGAAGCGAGGTTTTCATAGCGACCACCGCCGCCAATCGAACCAAGCTCTGGATAGTCTGGAAGACAAGCCTCAAACACTGTCCCAGTATAGTAATCGAGTCCGCGGACGATTTTAAGATCGATGGTTGCGGCATCGCCTAGCCCATACGCTTTCAAATCTTCCATCACAGTGATTAGCTCAGATAGACCCTCAGACAGTGTGTCGTTTTTAGCGTCAGATTTTTTGGCTGCGATATTAATCTTTAGGAAATCAATTTTCTCTAGTTCCCTGATGTCTCCATGGACATTCATAAATGTTGTAATATTTACAACATTCTCCTCTGATATTTTTAGTTCTTTTAGTGCGGACACGGTTTTCTCTTCTGGGACTTTTTCAGCGTGGTCAATAATATGAGAAATTTCCGCCGCCTTATCTTCTACCCCTAAAATCTCCAGTGCACCGGTTAGGAATTTACGGTTACTAATACGGATCTTAACGTTGGTTTTTACGAATGATTTTAACGCGTCATAAAAGCAAGCAATTACTTTTGCATCATAGTAAATCGGCAGAGTGTTTCTACCAATCACATCTACATCACACTGATAAAACTCGCGGAATCTTCCCTTTTGGGCACGCTCGCCGCGGAAATTACGGCCAATCTGAGTCACGGAAAATGGGAAATGCAAATCACTCTCATGCTCCACCACGTAACGTGCTAGTGGGACGGTATGATCAAATCTTAGTGCTTGGTCAGCGTCTTTAGCCGTCTCTTCGGTCTTGTAAACTCTGTAGATCTGCTTTTCAGTATCACCACCAGCCTTAGCAAAAAGGATATCTGTACGGTCAATGGTTGGAGTTTCAATATTTAAAAACCCGTGTTTTTTATAAGTATCTGCAATTTTTGTTTTAATTTCATTGAAGATGGCCTGCTTCCCAGGCAAGAATTCTTGCATTCCAGAAATTGGCGAAGTATTCATTTTTTTGCTCATACTTTCATTATAACACAATGTATGATATAATCTAAGGAATGTGGCTCTGTAGCTCAGTTGGTAGAGCAGAGGCCTGAAGAGCCTTGTGTCACTGGTTCAAGTCCAGTCGGAGCCACCAGATTTTATATGAGTCGGCATTTTCGCCGATTTTTTAGTGGTAAAATTCTGTTAAGTACCTTGTAGTAATAGTATTCATTTTTGGAGCATGTTTGCAACGAAAAACTGCCAAAAATGCGGTTTTCACCACTGTTAGAATGTCTGTTAATATCCTAAAATCTATGCTACCCCATCCCATTCGTCATAAAACTCTTTCAAAAATTCTTTCATGAACCTATGTCTATGCTCCGCCATGTTTCTAGCAGTTTCGGTATTCATTAAATCTTTAAGTTTTAAGAGTTTCTCATAAAAATGAGTTATTGTCGTACCTGTATGTTTATAATACTCGTCGGCAGACATGTTCTCTTTGTGCTTCATGTCGGGAATATGCATCGGCACATTATGATTCCCACCATAAGCGAATGTTCTACCTATTCCAATTGCTCCAATCGCATCCAGTCTGTCTGCGTCTTGTACAATTTTCCCTTCTATCGTCTCTGGAGTGATGGTATCTTTTCCCTTGAACGACACTTGAGAAATGATATGACAAACTTGTTCTATTTCTTCGTCAGAAACACCATGACGTTCTAGGAAAGACTTTGCGTTATGGAATGGATCCTCTTCACGTCCTACTAACTTATAATCATCTACATCATGTAATAATGCGCTCAAATAAACTAATTTTGTATTACACTCTTCAAATCTCGCAATATGTTTCGATAAATTATACACCCTTAAAGTATGATAATAATCATGCCCACTGAAATCATTCTTAAAAAACTCTTTCACATACTCCAAAGTTTCATCCACTATGTTTTTCAACCTTATTTCTCCTGTTTTATATATCTATCATAACACGAGACGCTCTTACTTTTATCTCTTCTCTATGCAGTGTTAAAGCCTGAGCAATTCGCCCCCACCACAACGTATTTAAATCGGCAAAATGGCCGATTTTTTAGTAGTAAATCTCTGTTAAGTACCTTGCAGGTTCTAGGGTGCTGTTTTGCAACGATTTTGCACAAAAAAATGCGTCCGAAAACGCATTTTTGCCCCTATAAAATCGTCTGTTAATACCCTTCAAGTCTGTTCTTCAACACCTGTAAAAATTTTTCATATTGTTGAGAATATAAAAACCTTACACGTTTCTGAATCGACCCATTTGGTACTTGACCACGATACGATAAAACCGTATCTTCAATCGCTCTTTGGAATCTTTTGCACTGTCTTTCATTATATGATAATCCGCCAGTTTCATCTCCGTAGCCAATTTTGTTGGTGGCTTTTTCTGTCAATAGTGGTGGCCTTCCGACTCTTTGGCTGATTTTAGGATTCTCATCTAAAATTCTGGATATAATTTCAACATAATTTCCTATATCCTTATTATCTATGTAAAATACCATTGCGTCAGATCTGTCTGGAAATTGATTAATCTTGAATTCATACGGCAATTCAGCTTCTTTGCAGGCGTCTACAAATTTATTAGCAATTTCGAACGTATCTCCAGGTTCAGCGTTTAAATACAATCTACCGTCCGCATTAATACGTTTTTCTAAACCGAGTTTCTCGTCTCTCGACGAATAGTACATCCAGCCTGGCTCACTGTGCCTGTCGTATCTTAGGTGATCGAATGCCACATCAAAACCATCGTTGTCTCCATTGAAGCAATCTCTCAGTAATTCTGCTTGTGTTAACGCGTTCCGTCCGCTCTTGAGGTAGTTGTGTATTTTTTTCAGTGCATTGAAAGTATCGCCGCGCCCATATTTCTCAATTGCAGTTTGGGCATCTAAATCAATTATATTTTGCTTCCACTCTTCAAAACGCGCGCTCTCGAATCTATCTCTTGCTGGATTCTGGCTTGCCCTTATTCCTGGGTGCCATCTCTCTACATTGGACGTCATAATGGCATCATAAAAGCCTTTTTTCTTGCTTAGATCGCAGTGCACGTACTCAACCACGGCTGAGGCTATCGTATCGAAATCCTCAGATGGTTTTTCAAATTTTGAAGGATCTATGTCCTTATTCTGTTTCTGGTATTTATTCGCCATAGCAGCGACGCTCTCCCAGCCAGTAGGCTGCAAGTTGCCTGGTGATTCTTCAGATGAAGTCTTTTCGTAATGATCTAGCATATCTTTATTATACTATATTTTCGCGTAGCTTCACTTGAATATCCTCTCTATAAATTGTTAATACCCGCCCAATTCGCCCCCCACCAAATTTTATTTAACTCGGCTTTTAGCCGATTTTTTAGTGGAAGACCTTGCTAAAGTGTTAGAACTTATCTCTCAAAAAAGCTAATCATCATCGTCATCGCCAAGAAGGTCTTGCTCATTTTCGGCAACAAGCTCCGTTGTACTATCCAGCTCACCCAATAAGCTCAACGGGTAGATGATAGCAAATAAGCCAAAAATAATAATAGAGACATAGCATACAAAATACACCCACGTGTTATCGTGTAAAAAGTTGGCTGGAACGTTTAAAAGAACAGCAACTGCTACCGCAATTGCAGCTGCAGAAATAATCCATGTCTTGCCAATTTTTGCGGCAGTACTAATTGCTTTACGAATACACATCGTATTTGCCGCAACGACTCCAAGAATCGCCGTTATATCTTCGTTATTTTTTGATTTATTTGAATTAGCCATTTTTTGCCTCCTTTTATACTCTCATTGTAGCATGTTACAATGTCAAAACAAGAAAAAGGCTGCTAATCCTAGCAGCCTTTCTGAATGAACCGTGTCTCAACTACTCTGGCGAATTATTACCAACTTAGACTCGACTATTATTTAGTGCCGAAAATTCGATCGCCTGCATCGCCAAGACCGGGGACGATGTAACCCTTGTTATTCAGACCTTTATCAAGGTGCCCGATATAGAGTTCCACATCCGGATGTTTTTCCTGCAAAAGATTCACGCCGCGTGGCGCCGCAATGATACAGATGAACTTGATAGTATTACAGCCTGCCTCTTTCAGTTTGGTGATTGCCGCATCGGCGGAACCACCGGTCGCGAGCATAGGGTCCAGTATGAAGATCTGCCTTTCCCCTACCTCTTTCGGCATCTTCCAGAAATACTTCTGCGGCTCGAGTGTCACCTCGTCACGAAACAACCCAATATGTCCAGTCCGAGAAGACGGCACGATCTCTTTCGCGGCATATTCCATGCCAAGACCCGCTCGCATGATCGGCGCCCAGACCAACTTCTTGCCAGCGATTTTCTTGCCAACAGTACTACATATCGGTGTTACCACCTCATATTCTTCCATCGGCAGGTCACGCGTAGCTTCATAGCAAAGCATAGTGGTTATCTCCTCCACCAACCTTCTAAAATCTAAGCTCTTGATGTCGACACTACGCATAATGTCGATTTTGTGCTCGATCAACGGATGGGTAATAATGTGCGTGGTCGGCGCCACCTTCAGTCGCTCCATTTCGTCGTGGTCAGCAACAAGCTCGTCTTCGCACTGCAAGATCTTTTCTTTGTCCATTCATGATCCCCCCTTTCTCTTAAGGAACTGTAATTGTAGCAAAAATTTTGGCCAAATTTCTTGCTTGATACCGCTTATAATTATATCATAAATATATACTTTAGTCAATGAGGCCGGATGTTGTAAATAGCATCATTGCTACATAGACGATGGTTAGAATCAGCCCAATCATCAGAAGTAAAATCTGTGCAATTAGAAGCGTACTACTACGGCTAGCCTGCTGATGACGCTTGCCAGCAGTTATTTTATTAGTAGACAATTTATATGCGGTAGAAAGACGTTGATGAAAACGCATATTGGCAAAATAATTGATTAGACCGATAACAATGGAGATACTGAAAAGGCCAAGCGAAATGATGATGATATATTTTTGAGCAATATTTAGTTCACTTAAAACCTCACTCGAAGAAAAAATCGCAGCAGAAATTAATGCTAAAAAAGCAAGTGTAACCGTAATCAAATTATTGCCAAGCTGATTCTCAGTGTCATAACCAGTGATAGCAGAAGTCTCTGCGTCATCACTTATTTCTTGTTCTATTTTATGTTCTTTTAATTCGTTCATGGTTTAATTATAGCATAAAGGTTATTGAATAATCTATACACTCAGCAATTTCGCCTTATCTTTTACTATCTTCAAATATTTTTTGACCTTCGATTTCCTTGGGAAGGTAGCTTTTGTCTAAATGGAAACCTGCCTCCCACTTTTGACCTTTGCCAAAACCAAGATCTTTCATCAGTTTAGTTGGAGCATTGCGAAGATGTGTTGGGACTGGAACTCCCATGGAATTTCTAGCCAAATCTTTAGCGCGATACCAGGCATCAATGGTATCACGATTTTTCTTGCATTTTGCGAGAACGGTTGCCACGTGGCTCAAGATTATTCCACCTTCTGGCATCCCTACGCGTTCGATAGCTTCAAAAGCAGAAACAGCTAAATTAAGTGCTCCGTTTCCAGCCAAGCCAATGTCTTCGCTAGCAAAAATTACCATACGCCTAGCAATAAACTTTGGGTCTTCACCCGCTTCCACCATTCGCGCTAGATAGTAGAGAGTCGCATCTACATCGGAACCTCTCATAGATTTAATGAAAGCAGAAATATTATCATAATGATGATCGCCAGTTTTGTCGTAACCTGGGACTTTGCGTCCAGCGGCCTCTTTAACTACATCTATATCGACTTTTTGAGATAATGACAGTGCCAACTCAAGATCCCCTAAGGCGCTTCTAGCGTCTCCGCCAGATAGTTCAGCTAGATAATCTATAGCCTTGGCATTCACACGTTTTGTAGCCTTCTCTGCTTTAATTGCACGTTTCAACACTTCTTTGATATTGTTTTTACTAAGTGGCGAAACAATTACTACACGAGAACGAGAGAGTAAAGGAGAGATGACTTCAAAACTCGGATTTTCCGTAGTGGCACCAATTAGAATAATGAGTCCGGACTCCACATGCGGCAAAAAGGCGTCCTGCTGTGCTTTGTTGAAGCGATGAATTTCATCCACGAAAAGAACTGTCCTGGTATTCAAGTTCCAATTCTCTTTAGCGCGCTTTACTACAGCTTCAATATCTTTCTTACCTGACGTAACTGCTGATATTTCAATAAAATCTGCTTTGTATTCCTTTGCCAAGATACGAGCGAGCGTAGTCTTACCGGTTCCTGGTGGCCCCCAAAAAATCAGATTTACCGGCTCACCCTTTTTGACAATTTCAGTCAAAATTTTGCCATCACCAATAATTGCGTCTTGGCCTATAACTTCGTCAAGTTTCTGTGGACGCATACGTTCAGCGAGCGGAACTCTATTTGTCATATACATAATTATATCGTATAATATGTAATATATGCAATACTTAGCAGTGCTGGGCAGACAGCCAAAAATTTCAGTAGCAGAACTTGAAGCACTGTTTTCTGATGTTAATATGCTAGGACATACACTAGCTACTTTTTCTTCTAAAACGAAACCTGATATCTCAAGACTTGGTGGTACAATGAAACTCGCCCAAGAAATCAATGAAAGACCAGAAGAATACTTGCGTGCGTTAGATTACGATGGTAAATTCGTAATCGGTTTGTCTGATTATTCTAAAAATGGAAACGCGAAACGTTCACAATTCTTAGCTCTCAAAATGAAGAGAGCACTTAAAAAGCAAGGTAGAAGTGTACGAGTTCTGGAAAATAAAAATGCCGATTTATCTTCAGCCACAGTATTTCATAATCAGCTCGGAGAAAAAGCAGGGCATATAGAATTTATTAAGTATGCAAATAGGTGGTTTATCCTGATTGGAGTTCAAAATATCAATGCTTATCGCGATCGCGATCAGAATCGTCCGGCCCGCGATGCGAAAGTAGGTATGTTACCACCAAAACTAGCACAAATCTTGATTAATCTTTGTGGGCCACTCAAATCGGGTGCACGAGTTTTAGACCCATTTTGTGGAACAGGAGTGGTACTACAAGAAGCGCTTCTAATGGGGCATTCGGCTTATGGCACCGACGCTAGCGAGCGGATGGTAGAGTATGCAAAGAGGAATTTAGAGTGGCTAGCGATTCCGACAGCATCATCCGTTGAGGTTGGTGATGCTACAAATTACCAGTGGCAACAGCCAATTGACGCAGTTGCGTGTGAAACCTACCTAGGACCGCCAATGTCTGAGCCACCAGTAGACATTAAACTAAAGACAGTCGAACAGGAGTGTCGCGCAATTATTGTTAATTTTCTTAAAAACCTAAGTGGTCAAATAATGAGCGAAACTCCAGTAGTTGTAGCTGTTCCGGCATGGCTTAGGCCAGACGGTAGCTACTACCGCTTAAAGATACTTGACGAGCTCGATAAACTGGGGTATAATGTAGTGAAGAATAAAAACTTGAGTCAGAGAGATTTGCTTTACGTACGCGCGGGACAAATTGGGGCTCGAGAAATCATAGTATTAAGAAAGAAATAATATTTCACCTGTGAAAGCCGGCGGCACCGCCAAGAATATCCACAATAACGCTGGCCAGCGCCTTGGCGTCAAGCGTTTTGGTGGTCAAAAAGTTAAAAATGGTGAAGTAATTGTTCGTCAAACTGGTAGCACTAAAATTGCTGGTCCTGGCACTTATATGTCTAAAAACTTTACTATCCATGCTGCTAAAGATGGCGTAGTTACTTTCGTCAAGACCAAGAAAACTCATTTTTCTGGTAAAAGCCTACCAAGAGTTCGCGTAGAAGTTAGATAAATTAAACCGCCTTTAAAGGCGGTTTTTTGTTGCTTTGTTTTTACTTCTTATGCTATACTATAAGCATGAGTAATATATTAATAATTGGGAATATTCTAAAAGATGTTTATCTAAGATTAGATGAACGCCAAAATAATTTTGAAATTGACCAGAGTGGTACGCCTTGGCTCGATTTAGGGTTTGACGGGAGCTCATATAGCTTTTTCCGCCGAACAAGTATTTATGGTGGTGCAGCAGTAGCATTAGAAGTGCTAAATCGCTTTGATTTCTCCGCGCGAATCGCTGGTGCTAAGCTTGGCTTCGTTGGAGGCTCAATCGTATCTAACAACCAAAAAGCAGATGATTATCGTTATATGCTTTGTCACGGGAATAAGATTTCTTATATCGTGCCAAACGAACGAACGGAAACTAAATGGGTAATGCCAGACGAAGCAATAGATTGGATTTTCGTAGATCGTTCAGCAGGAATTTCTGACAATTTAGTCAAAGAACTGAAGAAATTCTTAGCGATTTCTAACAAAACTCGTTTAGCTGTTTACGCGCCGAAAGAGCTAACAAGCGCTGAAAAAGAATTGATAGAAATGGCTGAGATGATTTTTGCAGACGAAGATTTGCCAGAGCTAAAGGGCAAAGATTCTGTTTGCTACATCTCCGATCAAGACATATCACTAAACGGTCACTCACAAACTTGGCGCATCGAGCGTACTGACCTCATGACACATCTTACCGTGCACTCCATCATTGCTGCAACTGTATTTGGAGCATTGACTAAGGGAATGTCCGTAGAAGATGCTTTGCGATATGCTAAGATTAATGCCGAAGGTTCTTCCCTTTCTGGTACGATGCCTTTAGAAAAAATTAAGGAAATTGCTGACAACCAAAAAATCGAAGAAACCGACATTCGCCTTGTGGCAGCAACTATGATGACAGACGGTAAAGGAATCCTAGCGGCTGATGAATCTGGCGGAAATATTCATCAAAAATTTGAAGGTTTAATGATACCTGATGATGAAAAACATCGCAGAGATTATCGCAACTTATTACTTTCCACTCCAGAGTTAGAGCGATATGTAAATGCCGTAATTCTGTTTGACGAAACTACCAAGCAAAAATCTGACGATGGAAGAGATTTCGTATCGTATTTGACCGCACACGGTATTATCCCTGGCGTAAAGGTTGATGAAGGTTTAGAAAACTTCCCAGATTCCGATGAGAAATATACCAAAGGTCTAGATGGACTCAAAGAACGCCTTCCAGAATATTACAACAGGGGATTACGTTTCTGTAAGTGGCGTGCAGCGTTTGATATTGACCTTGGCAAACCGTCTGATATGGCAATTTTGAAAAATTGCCAGTTGCTAGCAGAGTACGCTAAAATCTGTCAGGACAACAACTTAGTACCAATTGTCGAGCCAGAAGTTCAATATGATGGCAATTACACATTGCAACAAAACGCAGATACCACCGCAAAGATTCTCGATATCCTCTTCGATGAGCTTGCAAAGGCAGGTGTGAAATTAGACGCAACCATTCTTAAAGTTAACATGGTGCTAGCTGGTAAAAAATATCCGATTCAATCCACTCCAGAAGAGGTTGGACGTGCAACCGCCGACGTGCTCAAAAGTCACGTTCCAGAGAATATTGCCGGTGTAGTATTCTTGTCTGGAGGACAAACTGTTGAACAGGCAACAGAAAACTTGCAGGCAGTTATAAACAATGGTCCATTTGCCTTCCCTCTCACATTCTCGTTCTCCCGCGCATTACAGATGCCAGCGCTCGAAACTTGGAAGGGCGACAATGAAAAGATCGGTGTGGCGCAAGATGCCTTTAAGGCACGTCTCGTAGCCAATACTGAGGCATTGAAGAAAAAATAGGCAGCATACAAAAAATAATCTCCTTTCGGAGATTATTTTTTTATTATTTAGATTACTCTTCGTTCTTTGCTTCGCCACCTTCAGCAGCTTCTTCAGGTTTACTACCATTATCAGAAGGAACATCTGCAGCTTCAGTGGTTTCACCAGCAGCAGCGGCTTCTTTGGCAGCAGCTTCTTCTGCTTCGCGTTGTGCAGCAACAGCAGCAGGGTCATAAAGACTAGCGATTACCTGATCTTTACTTAGTTCCTTATCGGCTAGTTCTACGCCTGCAGGAAGTTCAAGATCGGCGATGGTTAATTTATCATCTAGATTTGCAAGCTTAGAGGCATCCAAAGTTAATTCTTTTGGAAGGTCGGCTGGTTTAGCCTTAACTTCAATTTCCTCAATAGACTGAGTATAAACATAATGCAACTTGTTCGCTTCGGAAGTTTCAAAGCCGGTAATAACGATAGGTGTAACAGCTTCAACTGGCTTATCAGCGGATACAGCTTGAAACTCTACATTTACGACTTTACGAGAAACTGGATCAACTGCGATATCTTTTACGATGACCATCAGCGGCTTCTTATCGATAGTGACGTCGATAGTAGAGTGATATCCAGCGGCTTTTAGAACCTTCTCGGTATCATTGTAGGTAGATTGAACCATGATTGGATCGTTTCCGTCACCATAGATAACAGATGGGATAAGACCCTCAGCGCGAAGTTTAGCAACTTTTTTGCCAGAGACAGTGCGCTTTTCTAGAGACAATTTGTTGTCAGACATATTATTTCCTCAAAAATTATTATTTCTTTTAACTTCCCTATATTTTACCGCATTTTCTTGAGAATTGCAAGGGCTAGAGAGTCTTTTTCTTCTTTTCGCGAGTAAAGAATTTGAGACGATCACCGACCGAAAGATTTATTTTATGCTCAGTCTTCAAGGCTAGACCGCCTATTTCACCAGAAACCAGTTCCGTAACATCCATCTTTTCCTTCTGGACGCTTACAACTTCAACCTCACCAAGTTCTTCCTTGTTGTGAAATGCGCGGGCGAGCATACCAGCAGAAACTTTTCCTTTCAGTACTTCGCCACCAGCAATAATCGATGTCTTTTCAGTGCGGAAAACGCCTTCTATCTTCATTTCTCCGGTGTCTTCTTCCACGATCTCTGCATCGAGAAGATCTTCCATGGAATGTTTAGCATCATCCAATAGTTCGTAGATGACTTTATAGCATCTAATCGGCACACCATCTCTTGCGGCCATTTTAGCGATGTTGGTTGGTACGGTAACATTAAATCCATAAATCACTGTATTCTCGCCGTTTGCCATATAAACATCATTTTCAGTGATGTCACCAACGCCAGTGGCAACAATATTAAGCGTGATTTCACCTTTAGTGTCAATCATTTTGAGGCTATCAACAACAGAGGTAACAGACCCTAAAACGTCGCCTTTTATTAATACGTTGAAAACTTTAGAGTTATCAGCAGTATTCATCATGCGCAAAAGATCAGATGAAGTAACATTAGCAGAAGCCGAAGCATCGGCCGTAGCATTGGCATTTAAGAGCGCCATTTTGCGAGCGGTTTTCTCGTCTTCAACTTCGATAAATCTATCACCAAAATCTGGAAGTTCTTTGAATCCAGTAACCGTGACAGGAGTGCTTGGAGTGGCTTTCCCTTTTGGACGACCTTTAAAATCAACCATCGTACGTATTTTTGCATAAGTTGAGCCAGCCACGATAAACTCGCCGGTTTTCAACTCACCTCCAGTAACTAGAAGATTTACAACTGAACCCTTACCGATCTCCATATGACTTTCGATGACGAGGCCTTCTGCTGGAATATCGATATCAGCCTTAAGTTCTTCCATATCGGCAATTAATAGAATCATATCAAGAAGCTTATCTAGATTCTGGTTCATCTTTGCAGAAATTGGCACCATTGTGATGTCGCCACCCCACTCTTCTGGTTGGAGTCCATGCTGTGCAAGGTCAGCCATTGTACGTGGAATATCTGCACCCTCACGATCAATCTTATTAATCGCAACAATAATTTTTGCGTTGGCACCTTGAGCGAATTTAATTGCTTCTATAGTCTGAGGTTTTACACCATCATCTGCAGCGACAACAATCACGACAATATCAGTTAGCATTGCGCCATGTTGACGAATTACTGCAAAGGCCTCGTGACCTGGCGTATCAAGAAAGGTAATTTTTCTACCATCATGCTCTAACTGGTAAGCAGAAATATGTTGAGTAATGCCACCAGCTTCGGCCTCGACTGTTTTTTTATTGAGTAATGTATCAAGAAGAGTAGTCTTACCGTGATCAACATGGCCCATAACTGCCACAACTGGTGGACGCTCTACAGCTTTATCAGAAAGCTCGTGAGTCTCATTAGAAATTTTTGTAGCAGAGTTTTTCTTTTCTAGTTTTACTCCTTCAATACCAAGCTCGTCGATGATAATTGCTGCAGTATCGTAATCAAGGCGCTGATTGATGGTCGCAACAATTCCTTCTTTAAATAGTTGTCCGATCAAAGTAGTAACCGTAAGACCAAGGGCATTAGCTAGCTCATCAACAGTGATAGAACCAGCAATTTGAATAATTTTTTCGGGATTCTTCTGATTATCGCTCACGTTTACTCCTTTCTGTTTATGCGTTTACGTCTAAAAAATAGACACACAAAATTACCTCTTTATTTTATCATAGTTCTAGATATTTGCCAAATTATGTTATTACTATTCCATTTTTTAGTAAAGTATGTTATAATAAATATATGGAATCTTTGAGTGATGGCGAGAGAAAAGCTGTGATTATAACTAGGTTGCTTTCTGTAGCGGCAATTATTTCCGTCTTCGCTGTGGCTACATCAATCAAAAAACCAGTTCAAAATGTTATTTCTAACGATGCCGAACTACTCAAAGTAGCGTTCTTAAATGATTTTTCTAATACCGATTCTAGCGACGAAGTCATTGCAAAAGATGATGATCCAGAAGTCCCAGTAACTGCTTTGCCTGACGAGCAGAAAGGAAACGACGAATCTAAAGAGAACAAATCCGCCGAGACTGAGACAAAAATGGAAACTGAAGCAAAAGTGGAAACTAGAGAGAATGCGCCGTCATATACTAGAACTTACACTCCGGCTGCACGTCAGGTTCAAGCTACAACTTCTACTGCTAATACTACCACTAGCGAAACTCCAAATCCAAATTACCCTTCAAATTATGATGCTGGTTCTCCTTATGCTGGACAAGTTTACGTTGATGGTGGTGAAGCGCCAGAGCTTCATAATCCAACTTATTACGAAATACCCGGTGGCAATCCTAATGTGGTTGTAGAGTCAGAGGAACCAGCTCTAGTTATCTCACAAGACCCAGAAACTAAAGAATGATTGCAATAAAATGAGACCACTAGGGTCTCTTTTTATACAACTTGGCTCCCCGGACTGGACTCGAACCAGTAACCTCGAAGTTAACAGCTTCTTGCTCCACCATTGAGCTACCGGGGAATAAGAACCTGTTGTATATGGTATATTATACACCCTGGTTCCGAATCTTGCAAGGATTTTCCGTTTCTTCATGAAAGAGTAATCTGATTATTACTCAAGAAAAAGGGCGCACTAAAGCGCCCAAGGCCAAATATTAGCCATGCCCGAAATAGTTCCCATCCGAGTCCCTGCCGATATGATAATGACCGTTAGGACCATCTGATGGTCCAAACATCTCCCAGCTTCCGTCAGGGTTTGATTTGATTAAGCCACCGTCATCGCCTCTACCGATTTCCTTACCTTCCATTGTGTCGAGAAGAAGATCCTCTATTTCACGATTAGCTTCTCTAGAGCTTTCAAATGATCCGTTCCATTCTCTATTGCTTCCCATAATAACACCTCCTTACAATAGAAATATAAAATTGGTTTTCGGGTAACTATATTATACCATAAAATTAAAAAACACACAAGTATTAAAATAAGGCCAGTTATCTGGCCTTATTTTGTCCAGCGATTTTACGCTACAGTTAAAGAGATCTTGCGGCCTTCACGATCAATATCTAGAACTTTAAATTCTTTGCGTTCGTTCAAAGTAAAGACCTTTTCAGGATCGACATCATTGCCATCACCGAGTTCGGAAACGTGAACTAGAGCTTCTACGGCTGGAGAAATCTGAACAAAAGCACCAAATGGAGTAATACGGGTAACAGTTCCCTCAACTTTACTACCTTTCTTTAGGCTTTCTACTTCAGACAACCATGGGTCTTCTTTGAGCTGTTTCATAGAGAGGCTGAGACGCTCCTTATCGATCGCGATGATCTTCGCTTCGATGGTATCACCAGGTTTAACATAGTCAGCAGGATTATTAACACGTTCCCAGGAGATTTCGGAAATGTGAATTAAGCCTTCGATGCCGTCTACATTTACGAATACACCGAAGTCTACTACGCCAGTAACCAAACCTTTAACAACGTCACCAACTTTCATCTCAGAGAAACGTGCAGAAAGTGCGTCTTTGACAGCTTCTTTTTCGGAGAAGATAAGCTTGTTATCTTTCTTAGAAGCATCGAGAATACGAACTTTGATTGCTTTACCGACTAGAGAGTTTAGTCTTTGTAAGATTTCATCTTTATCAGCAGAACCAACACGTGGATAGTGCTCTGCAGATAGTTGAGAAACTGGTAAGAACCCGCGGATACCTTCATACTCTACAAGGAGGCCTCCACGATTAGCATCAAATGGGGTGATTTCGACGATTTCACCAGCTTCAAGCTTAGCGGAAATTTCGTCCCAACCCTTATCTTTGACAGCCTTACGCATAGAAAGAAGAACCATACCGTCGTCCATCTCTGCGTCAATAACAGAAGCGGTAACTTCTTGCCCAACTTCCATATCGCGAGAGAAAGCTGCTTCTCTTCTTGGGACCATACCAACGCCATTGGCGCCGAGGTCGACTAAAATTTCATGTTTTTTAACTGACATCACCTTTCCTTCTACGGTGTCGCCAGTTGCGATTTGTTTGACTTTGTCACCAGATTTCTCTAGCAACTCGTCCATTGTAAGTTTTTTGGCATTTGCCATATAATTATTATCCTTCCTTTAGGCCCGTTCAAAGAAATTCTTGTAGTCTCCTATTTTTATGTCTTATGATCACACTACAAAAATAGCTTTGAACGAGCCCAAGATGCACTAATTATAGCACGGTTTTTAGATACTGTCCAGTTGGAGTCTTGGCATCTTTGGCCAAATTTTCTGGTGTTCCCTCCGCAATAACTGTACCGCCATTTGCACCGCCTTCTGGCCCCATATCAATAATCCAGTCAGCAGATTTAATAACATGAAGATTGTGTTCAATAATAATCATCGAGTTGCCACCATCAACTAGCTTATTTAAGATGCTGAGAAGTTTTTTAACGTCTGCTGTGTGTAAACCAGTAGTTGGCTCGTCAAGAATATAGAGCGTTTTACCAGTGCTTCTACGTGAAAGCTCAGTTGCTAGTTTAATGCGTTGCGCCTCTCCACCGGAAAAAGTGGTAGCTGGTTGACCTAACCTGATATAGCCAAGACCCACTTCTTGAATGGTTTTTAGTTTTGGAGCAATTGATGGAATGTTCTCAAAAAACTCTACCGCTTCATCGATAGTCATATCTAGTACGTCGGCAATACTCTTGCCTTTATATTTGATTTCTAGAGCCTCGCGATTATAGCGTTTGCCGTGACAGGCAGGACAGGTCACATAAACATCCGGCAAAAAATGCATTTCAATTTTGTTAACGCCATCACCCTGGCAAGTTTCGCATCTACCACCACGAATGTTGAAAGAAAACCTGCCGGCTTTATAGCCACGTATTTCGGCTTCTGGTTGGTGCGCAAATAGTTCACGAATCTGATTAAACACACCAGTATAAGTTGCAGGGTTTGAACGTGGTGTACGGCCGATTGGTGACTGGTCAATTACGATGCATTTATCGAGGTACTCTATGCCCTCAATCTTTTCGTGAGCTCCTGGAACGGTTTGTGCGCGATGAAGGCGAGCGAGCAGTTCATTTGCCAAAATATCATTTACGAGCGTAGATTTTCCAGAGCCGGAAACGCCAGAAACTACAGTCATTACGCCAAGCGGGAATTTAACATTAATATTTTTAAGATTATTTTCACGAGCACCGATCACTTCAAGGTATTCTGGACTACGGTTGGTGTCGGTCTTTACTGTGCGGCGGCGTTTTGGAGTTTCAATCTTTAGTTCTCCTGACAAATACTTGCCAGTAATGGAACTCTTGTTTTTCATTATTTCTTCTGGCGTCCCACATGCTACAACCTGACCGCCATTGACGCCAGCGCCTGGTCCAATATCTACAATATAGTCAGAACTAAGCATGGTGTCTTCATCATGTTCAACAACAAGAACGGTATTTTTTAGATCCCTTAAGTGTTTTAGAGTGGCAATCAATTTGTCATTATCACGTTGGTGAAGTCCAATCGATGGTTCATCAAGAACGTATAAAACGCCTTGTAGGCCAGAGCCAATTTGCGTAGCGAGACGAATACGTTGAGCTTCGCCACCACTCAAAGTATTGGCCGCACGCCCAAGTTCAAGATAACCTAGGCCAACATCCTGCATGAATTTCACGCGCTCTCTAATTTCCTTTAGAATCGGATCAGCAATTTGGTGTTCTGCTTCAGTGAATTCTAGGTCTTTATCTAGAACTTCTAGCGTAGTATCAACATCCATATTGCACATATCAACAATGTTCAAATTATGGATTGTCACCGCGAGTACCACAGGCTTAAGCCTTGCACCGTGGCAAGTCTGACACTCTTTTAATCTCATAAATCGTTCAATATCTTTTCTAATAAAGTCAGAGTCAGTCTCACGATGTCTTCGTTCCAAAGTCGGAATTACGCCTTCGTAGGTAGATTCGTAAACTGTGCCTTCAGAAAATTTTCCTGTACCTGCGATTCTTACCTTGTATTTTTCCGAGCCTGTGCCGTAAAGAATTTTATGTCTTGCGTCTTCCGACAATTCACGGATTGGCGTATGAATACTAAATCCCTGTTTCTTACCCACCGCGTCAAGGCGTTTTAGCCACCATGAATCTTGGCTCACGCGATTGAATGGGCGAATACCACCCTCAGCGATAGTAAGATTTTCATTAAAGACTAGGCTTGGGTCAATTTCCATACGTGTACCAAGTCCAGTACACGTTGGACAAGCGCCTTGTGGAGCATTAAAAGAAAAGAGTCTTGGCTCGAGTTCTGGAATGAGTTCGTCAGGATGATTTGGACAAGCGTAACGCTGAGAGAAAGTAATAATATTAGTATTTTCATCAGTGATAGTCTTATTGTCAACGGCAGTAGAATTATCCGTAATTTTAAGAAGATTAATAATTCCCTGTCCGAGTTCTAATGCTTGCTCAATTGAGCTAGCAATACGTGCCCTCAAATCTAGGCTCAAGATGAAACGATCCACTACGATTTCAATATCATGGCGTTCTTGTTTCTCTAGTTCCGGGAATTCGTCTAATGCATAAATGATTCCATCTACACGCACGCGCGAAAAACCTTTGGCGAGATATTGCTCGGAAACGTGCTGAAACTCCCCTTTCTTTTGCTGGACGATTGGAGCGAGTAACATGAGTTTTGAGCCAAGTGGCAATTTCATTACTTCGTTTACAATATCTTCAGTAGTGCGCCTTGAGACTTCACTGTGGCAAATTGGACAATGTGGAACGCCAACTCGTGCAAAAAGAAGCCTTAGATAGTCAAATACTTCTGTGACCGTAGCGACAGTGGAACGAGGATTTCTGCTAGTAGATTTTTGATCGATAGAAATAGCGGGGCTTAAACCAGTGATCGTATCAACATCTGGCTTGTCCATTACGCCAAGGAACATTCTGGCATATGAACTTAGAGATTCTACATATCTTCTCTGGCCTTCCGCATAAATCGTATCAAAAGCTAAACTTGATTTTCCAGAACCAGAAAGTCCGGTTAAAACTACAAGCTTGTCACGGGGGATATCGACATCTATATTTTTTAGATTGTGCTGTCTAGCACCACGTATTTTAATCGCATTTTCCATAATTAGCGGTTATATATTATATATGAAAAACATTAAAAAGTCTAGAGGCTAGAGATTGCCTTTAGTTCGCATTTCATAGACAAGACGCTCCTGATCATGATTTGAGGCGTCAGTTTTACCAGCTATTTCACCAAATTCGGACTTCTGCCCTGCAGATTCATATGTTTCATTCATTTTTTCTCCTTTTTAATAATCATTGGGCTGAAGGTTTTGATACCAAAGCATTAGCTCCTCTAGAATGTATGGATCAATTTTTTGTCCATATTCTGTAGCGTCATAACCAGCATCGAGCCTCGCTTGTAAGCCTTCCATTTCTTTTTGGAAATTTGGCAGCTGACGGTTTAAACGATTCAATCGATATTCCTCCCATTTTTTTGTCTCTGTTTCAGAAAGACTAGTTGGATAATTTTTCGCCTTATAATGAAGAAGTAAATCCGGCAAACGTTCGTCGCTAAAATCTGGATGAAAGTCAGCAAGGCGATTTGCGTCTGCATTCCTCACGGCATTGCACTTCACACTATCTTGCTCGGAAAGAAATCCGTCATAAAGAGCAGATTCTGGGTCAACTGGCTCTTTGTATTCTGGACGGTTTTCGTATTTTTCACGCATCATTTCAGCAAACTCTGGATGAGCAAGTAAGCTCCCTAAGTTCTTGTCAATTTGTTCTTTCGTAAGCTCGACGTGTTCCCAACCGGTCTTATTATCTGATATACCATCTAAAACCCCAATTGGGGCAACCGCCGGACATTTGTTTAGGCTTAATTCTTTTACGATTGGATAAAATGATTTCGCTTGTGGTTCATTTGATTTTACTTGTGCTAAATTTGAATTCGTTTGTGGTTTATTTGATTCCGATTGTGCTAAATTTGATTCTTCTTGCGCTAATAAATCATCTAAATTGTAACGCAAGTCAAACACGAGGACGTTTCCATTCCTACCAGCCGTAAGTGGAAATGCTACCGTAGTTTTGTTATATTTACCTGGATATCGACCGCAAGCATATACAAACGGTCTTTTATCGTCCAAATTAACCAGCTTAGCCACTTCGCGTTTATCGCGCATTTTGAAAAGATATTCATATAGTTTTGGTTGATGTTTTTTGATAAGTTTTGTTACTTCTATGAGTGCAAAAACATCAGCTAGCGCATCGTGAGCATGGGTATGTTCTATACCGTTTAGTTTTGTTAGCAACTCGAGACGGTTCGTTGCCACTGTCACAGTTTTTTTCTCGCCGGTTTCCCTGTCTGCCACTTCTATTTCTTGAGTTGGCCAATTAATTCCCTCTGGTCTCAGAGCACGCGTCAGCCTAACCACGTCTAGAAGATCCCAGCGACTGCGACCATCTTTCCATTGCCAAGTGTATGGATCGTAAAAATTTCTCCACAGACAATGGCGCATGAATTCATCATCAAAGCGCACAGAATTATAACCAACAGCACAAGTATCGTCTGTAAATAATTCTTCAGTTACATATTTGCAGAACTCAGCTTCACTCAGACCATCGGACAAAGTATCTTGTGGGGTGATTTTAGTAACTAAAATCGCACCAGGGCTTGGGAGTGTATCGTCTGACATTTTTACTAACAAATTAATTGGCTCGCCAATTGGTTCTAGATTCATGTCGGTTCTTTGACCAGCAAACTGCATAATGCGGTCTTCGCACGGACTCAAACCAGACGTTTCTAAATCGTAGAAAAAGAATGATTTCATAGTGTAATTATAGCATACTCTATTTTTAAACTTAATATGCTTACCTAGGCCCAGATGAAGTTTGTGGCATTTATTATTTACATGAAAAACCCCGCGAAACTCGCGGGGTTTTACTTATTTTGCTGTTGGGAAGTCGATAATCTTATCGGCCTCCCTTGCGCCTTCATTGATGTCCTCTGCCGTGAGAGTCCTAAGAGGGACTATTTCCTCGATAGGATTATCTCCATCGGAAACCTCCCACGCTGCAAGGAGTTTATCAACGTCTGTTTCCAGACTGTCGCGGTACTCCTTGCGCAGTTTTTTCTCACGTTCTATCTCATAGCGCTCGCGCGCTTTGACGAACGTAATTTCAGAAGTAAAGGCAGATATGTAATGCAGTCCATAAAACAGGGCCACGTGCACCGTAACGATAAATAAAAATGACATCACGTACGGCGCCTCTGTCTTTAGACGGAAGAGCGGCATCATCATTTCAGCAATCATGATGAAGCCCGCCATGAGAAAAATTGGAAAGACGGACAGTGTTATTATAAACGCGATCGCGTCAAACGCAACCTGTTTATAATTCAATCTTGGCCTTCCATCTGCCGTTTTCGTCATATTCTTGCTGGCAAGCCAACCAAGAAAAACAGAAGAAACGATCACGGCAATGACCCATGCTACGAAATAATAATTCTTCATATTTACACCCCCCGAGCTTTTTGCTCTATAAATACTCTGTTACTAGCCATCCCATTACGATGGCTCATATATACATTATATCACAGAACATCAAAATAGTCAATAGTTGCTCATGCTTATTTCCAGCGGTGAAATAGAAAATAACAGAGGTAAACATATTTGATGTATTATACGATATTCTAGTAACAGATTATTCGGTTACGGAAGTTCCGCTACCAGTGGTAGAAGCATTTTTGTAGGAAGAACTATTATAATAAGCCTGTACTAACTCACCATAGATATTTTCTAGATCATTATTCAGCTCAAATAATTTGTCATCAGTAACTGGCATAATTACAAATTTAAGAGGCGAATTGGTAGCGCCACATATTTCCCTACTCTCACCGTAAGCAAGTTCACCAGGGATAGCAATTTCACGAACCCCGCCGACTTTCATACCAACTACGCCTTCATTCCAGCCTTCGATTAAGCCTTGTCCAGCGTAAATTGGAGTATTAAGCGATGTCGGATTATCTTTGTCATTGAAGGTCGAATCAAAGATAGTCTCGTCTGGACACCAACCAATATAGTAAGCAAAATAATTAAGGTCCCCAGTAGCAAGCTCTCTACCGTCACCTTCTTTAAGGTCAGTCTTTTTGACGCCTGAGTTATTAACTGCTTCAGCATTATAAGCTTTGACTTCCGAACGGAAGCTATTCATGGTATCAAAATATTTATCAGACATTGTCTTACCGTATTCGTTGATTTCTACTTGTTTTGCAGTGTAATCATCTTGTAACTTAGATAATTTAGCATCACCGGAGTTACTACTTGATAAAACAATCAGAATATATGTGGCAATAGTTGAGCCAAGAAGAAGAATAGCGATTATAGTAATCACAATGCGTTGCTTGGTGCTAGTTTTTAATGCGTTTTGATCCATATTTACCTCCTTATTTAATAAAAATGCCTAGACGATTTCGGCGCCCACTTCTTTTTTAACATTTTTCTCTACTTCTTCCATTATATCAGAGATCTCCGTATTCTCTAAGGTTTTCTTCATACTTCCAAATTCCAAATGGAAAGAAATGTTACGAGTCGTTGCACCCTCTTCTGCTTTGTAAATTGACACTGGCGCAATATTCGTTATCAGCTCGCCGACGGCAGAGCTGCCATTACCATAAGCTGCAAAAGATTTAGCAATAGCGTCTTCTATCTTAGCAAAAGCGACATCAGTATTTACCTTAAACGTAATATCCCGTTCAACTGATGGGAATCTCGATAGTGCAGGCATCTTTACAGCTGTTGCTGGGAGCTCTTTAATCAGTCCGTCCAAGTTGATTTCGTAGGCAGCAATCGGTTGGTTAATTTTGAAACGTTTTAAGATGCTTGATTTTATCTCGCCACAGCAAACGTGTGGAGTCTGAATCGTGGCAGAGCGAACTGATTCAAAATATGGAAAATGTCCATCATATTGATGGAAAGCCAAATCCCTAAAGCCAAGTTCAGAAAGTAGCGCCACAAGATTTGCTTTCATCGTGTAATAATCTCCAGTTGTGACAAAAGCAAGATGAGTGTAGAGTACTGGAACTTTATCATCATCGAGCTTGTAAGATTTCTTGGTGACTTGGTTAATTTCATAAACGGAGAAGTCACGGTATCCAGATTTCAAATTATCGCGCATCTTTTCGAGAAGTGACGGGATAATACTTTGGCGGAAACATTGAAGTTCTGGAGAAATACTATTTACGATCTCGTAAGAATCGTGAGGATCTTCTCCGACGTCGCTTTGTAACTTTTTACTGACAAAAGAATATGTAAGCAACTCGTGCGAGTCTAATTTATCCGATAGAATACTCCTTAATTTAGATTTGAGCTCAAGCATAGCATCCTCTTTTGCGCCAATGAATGGCCGGACTGGATAGTCAATCGGGATATTATCATAGCCAAGTAAGCGTCCGACTTCTTCAATAATATCTTCTTCAATATGTAAATCAGTGCGCCAAAGTGGTGCTGTAACTCTAATACTGATTGCTGGACTATCATCACGAGCAACCTCGACTTTGAGGCCGACATTTTCGAGGGTATTTTTTACTGTAGACAAATCATAGTTGGTGCCAAGTAATGAGTTAATTGCACGAATAGACGTATCGATAACTGATGGTCTCACTGGTTCCGGATATTCATCGGCAATCTCAGTTACATCACCACTAAGCATCTCGCAGGCCGTCTTGAGAACTGATGCAGTTTGTTCAGCTGGTTGGCCTTTAGTGAAACGAGTAATAGCTTCTGAGAAAATTCCATGGGCCATCTGAGTTTTGCGTAAATGATAAAGTGAAAAAGTAGCTGATTCAAGGATGACTCTAGTCGTTGACTCATCAATCTCTGTATTCTTTCCACCCATAGCACCAGCAAGAGCAACCGGAACATTGTTGGAAGTGATGAGAATATCATTTTCGTTACACTTGATAGTCTTTCCGTCGAGAAGTTGCAATTCTTCCCCTTCTTTCGCAGCACGGACGATTATTGTTGGCTTGTCACTTCCGCCAGTCTTTAGAAACTTGTCATAATCAAATGCGTGCAAAGGCTGACCAGTCATCAGCATCAAGTAGTTTGTGATATCAACAATTTTGGAAATACCATGCATACCTGCTTTTGCTAGAAAAACGTCCATTGGGGTTAAAAATCTATCATCAGAAAGGGCATCTTTCATTTCGAGCACAGCACAAGAATAGCGTGGACAAAGATTTTGATCTTTGATCTCAATAGAAATTGACTTCGTTGCTGAGGACTCTGCTATATCATCTTCCCAAACCTTTGTGCCCTGTTGTTCGACTGGGGCGCCTCCAAGGCGTGTCACTGATTTCGCGTTTTCTTCGTCAAATTTCTCACCGAGAATACCAGCAACTTCGCGAGCAAAACCAATTAGTCCAAATGTGTCTGGACGATGAGTGAGAGACTTATTCTCAATGTCAAGAATAATGTCATTTAAATCAAAAACCTCTGCAAAACTGTCTCCTGGCTGAATTTCTCTGGAGCCATCTGGGTATTTTTGATGAGGGTCAATTTCTACTATTCCAGAATGGTCGTCGCCAAGTGCTAATTCGTCTAGCCCTGCGAGCATGCCATGGGACTCAAAACCACGAAGTTTCCTGACGTCTAATTTGAAGTTCTCTTCGCCAAAAGTTTGCGGAACGATTGCTCCCGGAGCAAGCCAAACAGCGAACATACCAGCACGTACATTTGGTGCACCACAAACGACTTGAACTAAACCGTCTTTTGTTTCTATTTGGCATAAATGAAGATGTGTTTCTGGAATCGCTTCACAAGATGCGACTTTGACGATGTATGCTCCCTGGTACTTTTCTGACCAGTTGATTTTCTCTTCAACTTCTACTAAACGTGAGCCAATTAATTTAACCAACTCGTCTGGTGATACTTCGGCAGCTTTGGGTACTAGTTTTTTGATTTCGTTTAGACTAATTCTCATATTAAAACTCCTTTAGAAAATCAAGTTTGCCAGATTCGAAATAGCGAACGTCGGTAAGACCATATTTTAGCATCACTAAACGGTCAATACCACCACCCCAAGCGAAGCCTTTATACTTGACTGGGTCAATGCCAGCCATTTTTAGAACGTTCGGATGGATCATACCGCAACCAAGCATTTCTAGCCAACCATCACCTTTGCCACCAAGAGATTTTGGTTTTTCAATTAAGAGCTCAATTGATGGCTCGGTGAATGGAAAATATCCTGGTTGAGTTTTAATATTCAAGTTTTGACCATAGTATGCCTCGAAAAAATTCTTAAGAACGCCAAGCATCTGGCCAAAAGTAGTTCCCTCACTAACGAAAACACCCTCACACTGGTAAAAAGTATGCTCGTGCGTTGCGTCAACGTCTTCATTTCTAAATACGCGCCCTGGAATGACTACGGCAATTTTGCCACCGTTTTCCAAATCCTTCTTGTAACGCTTCAAAGCACGGTGTTGCATAGTGGAAGTGTGTGCTGGCGGAATATAGCCTTCGGCCGTGCGAAAGGTATCATAACCATCACGAGCTGGATGCCCTTCTGGGAAATTTAACGATTCAAACATGTGGAATTCGTCATCAAGCTGTTGAGCTTCCATAACGTTAAAGCCCATATGCGAATAAATATCAATAACGCGCTCAAGTTCAGTCATAAGTGGATGACGACTTCCCTTTTTGATAATTGGAATTTCCGAATTATCGGCAGTCGGAGCAGTAATATCAATCGGCGAAACATTCCCAGATTCTTCCGCATCCATAGCTGCTTCAAGTTCTTTTTGTAAAGCTTCGCGTTTTTTATTTAGCTCGATACCAAAAGCTTTGCGCTCTTCTGGTGCAATGGTTTTGATTTTAGCATACTCAGCATTTAAAGCTTTAAGTTCTCTCTTAATTTCTTCAATTTTTGACATATATATATTATAGCACAAAAACTGGGGCTAAAATAGCTACTTTAGTTACTCCAGCTAAATCAAAACCATCACAACTATCGAGATAATTGCAAGCACGACTAGAACAATCCAGACCCAAGCATAGTTGCTGCTCTTTTTGAGATCTTTTGCGTAATCAGAATCTTCTACTAAATCTGGATCGGAGCCCCTCATCTCTTTTTGCGCACGCTCGCGAAGATCAGCGGTAATACGCTGATTCAAACGTGAATTTTCGTCGTTATTTTTAGAAACTATTATTCCCATATTGTCCTTTCTATTCTACACTTACGATAATAAACAGTCCGTTCCACTAATAGACAATTTAAAAACTTAAGTACTTTACTATTATATTTAATTAACAAAGATTTGACAAGTGTGATATAATAGAAACATATACCAATTAAGGAGGAATAATGGCTACAACAAAGTCAAAGAAGACCACAAAGTCTTCAAAGTCTAGAGCCACTGTCGCAAAAACCAAAAAAGCTGCAGTCGTTCAGGCTCCGGTAGTCGAAAAATGCGAAAGTCCACTTAAAGGTTTCTTCGCAAAGAAATTCGACGCCAACGAAAATATATTAACAATCTTTAAAAGCCCACGCATTTACGGTGCAATTTTAGGTGAAGTAATTGGCACAATGCTTCTTACTTTGATTTTACTCACCTTGGGTATTTATCAGCCACTTTACATCATGTTTGGTGTAATCGCAATCACTATGGCTGTGTTTGCTCTATCTGGTGCAAATTTGAACCCAATCATCACCGTTGGCATGATGGCATCTCGCCGCATGTCTGCAATTCGTGGTGTAGTTTACTTGCTCTCTCAGGTGCTCGGCGCATGGTTAGCATTCTTGCTTGCTAATGCATTTCGCACCGCTGCAGAAGAACCAAGCAACTTCCCACAAATGGCAGAAGTTGCCGATGGTCAATTCTGGCTAGTAACTATGATTGAATTTGTAGGCGCAATCATGCTTGCATTCTTCTTTGCACGCGCACTCGCTTACAAGCGTAGCACTTTCACTTTCGCTGCTATCTTTGGCGGTGGTGTTTGTGTAACGCTTCTATTCATCATCGTTGTTTCTTCAACTTATCTAAGCCTACAGAATAACTTCATCTTGAACCCTGCTGCTGCTTTGATGTATCAAATCTTGCCAGCTGGTGGCGAAAACTTTGGTGAGGTATTCGGTGCAATTTGCTCTGCACTTCTAACCTATGTCATCTTCCCAATGATCGGTGGCGTACTTGGTTTCTATCTTGCAGACTTTGCAGGTCGTCTTTCCGGCGAACACTGCTGTGGCAAAGATTGCCCTTGCAAGAAATAGCATAATTTAAAAATCGGACCTTATAGGTCCGATTTTTTGATGCCTTATGCTAGTTCTTTGGGAAAAGTGGAGTTTCTGGCGGAAGAATTTTTTCTGCTTTAAAAATACTAATGATCTTTTCGCTGGTTTCTGGTAAGAACGGAGCAAGTTGATAAGCTGCCGAGAGAAGCTTAGCAGATAAACTTAGTAGTGTTTCTTTTAATTCACTAGAGAGTTTTACGGCTTCGTCTTCACTGGCGGCGTTTTTAATTCTCTTGCCATACTCCCACGGTTTTTTCTCATCAATCTCCTTGTTCAAATCTTGTACTTTCTCCCATACATAATCAAACGCGCGAGAGAAATATAGAGAGTTCATAATCTCTTGATAAGTAGGGTCGTCTTTCGGTTCAAATTCTTTCAACCCATCTAGCTCTTGTTTCTTACAAAGGTTAGCGAGTCGTTGGACAAGATTTCCTAAATCGTTAGCAAGTTCGTTGTTGTATGCTGCCTCGTATTTTTCCCAAGAAAAATCTGAGTCAGAAAATGTGTCAGCGTGACGCAAGAAATAATAACGAAAGGCTGGAAGGCCTTTGTTGTCCAAAACTTCTATTGGATCAACTACATTGCCAATAGATTTGCTCATCTTTTTACCGTCAGTTAAAACGAATCCGTGAGAATGTAAAACTTTTGGAAGTGGAAGACCGAGACCTAAAAGCATTGCTGGCCAAATGATTGAATGGAAACGTAAAATGTCTTTTCCGACAAATTGCACTTTTGCTGGCCAGAACTCTGAGATATCTTGGTCTGGATATCCTAATACAGTAATATAGTTTGAAAGTGCATCGAGCCAAACATACATAACTTGAGAATCATCGCCTGGGACACTCACCCCCCATTTAAGCTGGGAGGTTGGACGAGAAATCGAGACGTCAGGACTATCCTTCAAAAGTTCCAACATTTCCTTAGCGCGAAACTCTGGCAAAATCAATAACTCCTGGGATTTGATTGCTTTTTCAATTTGGTCTTTAAAATCGGATATTCTAAAATAATAGTTCTCTTCTTTTAGCTTTTCATATGGTTTGTCATGGTCTGGACATATGCCTTTGTTTTCTTCGTATTCTTTTTCCGTGATATAGCGTTCGCACCCATCGCAATACCAACCTTCGTACTCGGCTTTGTAAATGTGAGCTTCTAGCTTTTTCCAAATTTCTTGGCAGCGTTTCTCATGTGCTTCGTCTGTGGTTCTAATAAAATCAGTAGGCTCAGCTCCGAGCTTTTTAATGAATTTCTGAAACTTGGCAGAGTTTTCATCAACATAGTCTTTAATATCTACTCCAAGCTCCGCTGATTTTTTAGCAATTTTATTGCCGTGCTCATCGGTTCCCGCTTGAAAGCGCACGTCATTTCCTAAACTTTTCTGGTAACGCGCGTAGGTATCCGCCAAAAGGTAATCCATAGCGTGTCCAATATGTGGCGCGCCATTAACATAAGGAATCGCGGTGGTGATGTAGATTTTTGACATATATATATTATATACTATTTTTCGACACAGGTAAAGCCGTCGGATTCATATGCATCTTTCAGAGTCTCAATATCGGAAACTACCTCTCCACGAAGTACGTATAGATCCATAACCTTGGCGTTTTCAGTAGTAATCTTTTCACCATCGGCTTGGTGGGTGACAGTCACAGTATTTCCAGTCGCATCATATGTACTTGAAAATGGATCAGCAGTAAGCTTAAGTGAAATGTATTTATTAGTATACTGCTGTTCAGCACTCGTTTTGCCGTTTGTAGCATCTTCTGGTGAACCATAATTTAAAGTCATGTTAACACCGAGGCTGGTTAAGGTATCGTCTGAGTACATAGCTATAACATTCTCTTCGCCACTTACGACATTACCGTAGTTCGAGAATGCAGTTCCATCACCGGTCATTGTGCAAGTAAGGCTGGAAACTACTGGTTTGGTTGTTGCTTGTTGAGTGTTTGTGCTACTATTGGTGGTTGGAGCTTTCTTGTTATTAGTACCATTCAGGACGAATAATAACACAATCACCACTATGGCGACCAGAACAACCGCTGCGACTATCATAATTATTACTTTAGCATTCCCTTTAAAATCAAATAATGGGGTCTTTTTTGGTTTGGTTACTGGAACGGAATGATCTGGAGTAGAATCGGAATAAGCAAGTGCACTACCAATGGAGCCTGGGACTGGATCTGCTGGTTTTAATGGCTCTTCGTCTTCCGCGGAGGTGTCGGTTTTTGGTGCTGCAGGAGCATCGCCAACGAAGCTAGCAGAGGAAGTGACCGATTCCGAAGTGAAATCAGCTGGAGCGTCTGGGATGGTCTCCGTTGACGCAGCATCAACTGGGGCTGTATCCATTGCTGGAGCCGGTGCGATAGGAGTTTCCCCTGCCATGGTTGTTTCTGTAGGCGTTGTTGTTCCGAGAGGGGATGGAGTTTCAGGAGCCATTGGTCCAGCTGGAGCAGCTGGTGTTTCAGGAGCGATTGGCTCGGAAGCAGTAGGCTCAGAAGCAGTAGGCTCTGGCATAGTCGACCCAATTGTGGTTGGTTCGGAAACAGCTGGACTTTCTGGGGCAACTGGGGTGGCTGTGGTAGCTGGGTTTTCCGAAGTTGTTTGAACTTCTACGGCTGGAGTTTCAGGAGCTGAGGCCTCTGGACTTGCTTCGGCAAGTGATTCAGGTGTAGTACTAGTCAAATCAGCGGCAACCTGATCTAAAGATGGAGCTTCTTCCGTAGTTGGAGCTTCGGTCGGGGTAGCTTCTGAAGCAGGCATTTCTGGTGCAAGTGCAGAATTTAGAGTCGCTGATGCATCTCCTTGGTTATTATTGTTATCTTCCGGATTCATTAGAAGCCTCCCTTTTAGTTACTATACAATTATTTTTATTATACCGCTCATGCTTAAGATTGACAAGAGAAAAATGAATCTAATTTTTGCCATGTTTCAAGAGATAGGTCGGCTGGTCGAGCGTCTAATGAGATACCAAGCTTTAAAAAAGTCTGCTTTAAATCTTCTTTGGATAATTGCCCCAAATTTTTGATGAGTTTCTTTCTCGGCGCAGAAAAACCACGTTTGATTAGTGCCAATGTCGATTCCGAGGCGATTGGTTTTTCTAGTGGCTCCAAAATAATAACTTGACTATCGACTTTAGGGATTGGCGTGAATTCAGTTTTTGGAACTATAGGACCAAGTGAAACCTTGGCGTAGTTTTGAACCGTAAGAGATAATACAGTATGCTTCCCTGGCTTTGCAGCTATTCTTTCGGCAACTTCTTTCTGAATTAAGAGCACAATTCTATCTGGTTTATTTGAACTTTTGATTAGTTTCTGAATAATCGGTGAGGTGATGTAGTATGGAATGTTTCCGGCAACCACGTATGATTGCTTAAGACTTTCTAAATCAAACTTCAAAAAATCTTGATTTATGACTTTTAAATTTTTGCCAGGAAAAGATTTTGGGAGATTCTCGGCCAAACGAGTGTCAAACTCGACTGCAATAACTTGCGGAAAAATCCTAAGTAGGCTTGAAGTAAGCGTACCAAGCCCAGGACCAATCTCTAAACAAAGACGATTTTCCTCAGAATCAAGATTGTTTGCCGATGAGCTATCACCGGCAATCTCGGCGATCTCATCCAAAATGGCACGATTTTTTAGCCAGTTTTGACCTAACTCTTTGATATTTTTCATTACTGTTATTATAACACGATTCAGATATTATTCATCCGATATAGCACCGATGAATTTAATACCAATGATGTTCCCACCAATATGACATGGCCTGTGACCAGCCACCATAACGACCGGTGACATATTTTGCCATCCATTTTATTTGAGTTACTGGGTTGGTTTCCCAGTCTGAACCAGCAGATGCCATTTTATTCCCCGGCAGAGCCTGCGGAATGCCATAGGCACCAGAGGAAGCATTAGTTGCACCAACGCGGCAACCCGATTCGTGATAAATCAATGTAAGGGCGTTATATAAATCTCCTTCGGAAACACCAGCTTCGCGTGCCCAACCAGCACAAGTTTCCCATTCTGGCGGAACGGATTTTTTGGAGCCAACTGCGGTAATACGTGCGACAGGTTCTTTGACCACTTCTTCAGAAACTAATACACGTGATACTTCAACACCATCTTTGAAATTAACTTCGTATTTGGCAACTTTACGGCCTTCTTCTCCAGCTTGAAGGAGCTTAGTCTCTCCTTGCGAGAGTGAACCATCCTCTTTAGTTTCCTCAGGATATGGAATGGTGGTTTCGACAGTGGCAGTTTGTCCACCGTTTCTAATAATTTTATAAGTATTAGAAAGGCCAGTTTCGATGATATCAGTACTTGCAACCATTTTTACTTCATCGCCGTCATAGATGGAAAGCCCAGCATTTTCTGCAATAGTCTTTGGATCGTAGCTTGCAGTCATAATGGTCTTTTTTATTACTCCGTCAATCAACGTAACTGGACGAGAACGGTAAATATTGATGTGAAAATTATCGAAATTTATGAGTGTAGTCTTAAACGGTTCAACGATATCAGTTTCTGCAATTTCAATGCCAGCTCGTTCTAGAGCCTCGCCAACGGTAACTGCGGAAGTCTTGACGGTCAATTTCTTCCCTTGATCATGGATAGTCACAAAATGTGGCTCAGTAATATCTCCAGATATTCCAGAGCCCTCTGCGAAAGTATTCATGGTGATAGCTTTTGAAACGGAAGAAAAAACCATTGCGATGATAATCACGCCAAAAACCATAAGAGACAATCGGTTGCGTTTAGATTTTAGTCTCATACCTTTCTAGTATATCACACTTAAAATGCTTGTGGCAAGTAAGGTTGCTAGTAGTGACTCGAAGCGATTTTATCTAGCATGCCACCTCTGGCTGTGCTATAATATATATACCCCCGAGTGGCGGAATTGGTAGACGCGCTAGCTTCAGGTGCTAGTGTCTTCACGGATGTGCTGGTTCGAATCCAGTCTCGGGGACCATCATTGCGACCCTTTGGGGTCTTTTATGTTATAATGATTACATGTCGGAATGGTTTCTAAACCTAGTGCTGTATTTCTTCACTTACTCTTTCTGTGGTTGGCTATATGAAGTGATACATAGCAAGATAGCCTACAAAAAAGCACAAGGTAGGGGAGTGATGTTTGGGCCATACTGCCCAATCTATGGCGTCGGAGCAGTGCTAGTATTTGGTGCAACTTACACTGTAAAAGATAATATTATACTAACGTTCTTGGTCGCACTGTTATTATGCTCCGTTTTGGAATATCTAACCAGTTTCTTATTAGAGAAAATGTTTCATATTAAATGGTGGGACTACTCCAAAACTGAAAAATTCAATCTGAATGGACGCATCTGTCTGAAAGTATCTTTAGCTTTCGGATTTTTTGGCGTACTTACAGTGCAATTTGTGCAACCGTTTTTAGAGAAATTCTTTACTACTGTCCCATACGAAATAAAGCTAGTTGCGTCAATTATTCTCATTATCATCTTCTCGTTCGATTTTGTAGTTTCTCTCCTAGCAACGTTAAAAGCCAAAAAGATCGTAGACTTCAGTAAGATTGTTGGTGATCAAACTGTTGCCGTGAAAAAGGCTACTAAAGACATCGTTAAGAAAACTATCAAAAGAAATAAGAAATACTAAACTCTGTTGATGACCGGAATCACAATCGGGGTGTGACCGGTTGCGTCAAAGAGGATATGTGTAACATCTTCTTTAATTTCTTCCTTCAAAGCTTTTAGCTCGGTATCACTAGAAATAGCACGATCAGTCTTCATACGAAGGTAGTGACGGATTTTACCAATTAGTTCCTCAGAGTTGTCTAGATAGATAAAGGCACGAGAAATAATGTCTGGGGTTTTAGCAAGGCGACCGGTTTTCTTATTAAGCGTCAACACTAGCACAAAAATGCCTTCACGAGAAATATGGATACGATCCTTCACTACGGCTTCGTGTACAGGTTGGTCAGCGTCATCATAAAGTTTATTGCCTACATGAATTCGGCCACATTTTCTGATTTTTTTATCTTTACTAAACTCGATAACGTCGCCATCGTCGGCAACGATAATACGCTCTCTTGGAATGCCGATGACGTTCTCCGCCATTTCTGCATTATGCTCTAGCATATAGAATTCGCCGTGATATGGAACATAATTAGTTGGGTGGAGACGTGTGACAAAGTCGACGTGGTCTTCGTAATAAGCATGTCCAGAAAGGTGAAGCGGTCCGATATTAGTATGGTGAGTCTTGCCATTTTGAATAACTTGTGCACCCTCACGAAGTAAGCCATCAACGGTATTAACTACGTGTGGCTCATTGCCTGGAATTGGGTTAGAAGAAAAGACAATGGTATCAGTAGATTTAATCTTGATATATTTATGCGCACCCGTAACCATGCGGTTTAAGACTGCATTCAATTCTCCCTGGGAACCAGTACAAACAATCGTTACCTTGTCATCTGGAAGTTTAATAATATCTTCCATTTTCATAATAGTATCTTTTGGCACTTTAATTTCTTTGGAACGAATTGCGACCTCAATGTTATTAATCATTGAGAAGCCGGCAAAGGCGACTTTCCTGCCACGCTTAGCGGCCTCTTTCAAAACGAGCTCGATACGTGCAATCTGGGATGAGAAGCAGGATACGATAATGCGACCATTGGCGTAGTGATCCATAATGGTACCAAAGGAATCACCGACATCATATTCGGAATGTGGATGGTGGCCTGGACTGTCAATATTGGTTGATTCGTTAATCATAAGGTCGATGCCTTCGTTTTTAACGATTTCGTCAATGCGCTCATAGTCCGCTTGACGACCCATTGGATTTTCTTCGTGACGCCAGTCACCAGAGAAATAGATTACGCCGTTTGGAGTGCGCACGACAATGGCAGTGTTTCCCGGGATGGAATGAAGCATATGAATGAACTCGACCGAAAGATGCTCAGAAACCTGGAATTTCTCATGCTTAAATGGGTCAACTACTTGATAGTTTAGATCCGGTTCTTCGTCTAGCTCGGACATCTGACGCTTAATCATGCCAAGAGTGAAATCTGTGCCATAAATCGGAGTAAGCGGATTGAATTTTGGCAGAAGATGACGACAGGCACCGATATGGTCTAGATGTGCATGGGTAAAGAGAATCGCTTTAACTTTATCTCTGTTATCTTCCAAGAATTTAATGTCTGGGATGAGATAATTGACACCTGGATAATCGCTGCCTGCAAATAGTACGCCCATATCGATAACTATCATTTCCCCTTTATACTCGACAATGGTCATATTTTTACCAATACCAAACTCGCCGACACCGCCAATTGGCATGATGCGCACAGCATCTGGGTCTGGGCGGGAGTTTTTCAACTGAGCATGAGTAACTTGTTTGCCATCATAGCCATTGTATCTAGACTTATTGACTGGGATACCGATAATATGCTGTGTAGCTTGAGCATTAACATCTTGAGAAAGCATTCTCTGATGGTGAACCATCTCACCTTTTCTAGTAGAAACAGAGAGAGCAACCTTGGATTTTGATGGTTTTGCTTGCTTTTTTGCGACTTTATTTCCTGATTTTGCCGTATTTGGGGCTTTTTTCGCGCTCTGACGGGTTTTACCCACTAAGTGGGCATCCTTCCCACCTGGCTGGAAGTTACTATTAAAATGGCGATCCTGAGCCTCTTCAAATTGTTCAGCAATGCTCTTTTTCTCTGCAAATTGTTCCTTGATGCTTGGAATACGTTCCTTCGCACTCTTCAAGAGACGCGCACGGCGTTCCTGTTCTTTTTGATTCATTTGAAAAATTCCTTTATTTATCTTATCACGTCTCTTATTACCTCCAACAAAACTCCTAAAAGTTTTGTGACTAGAGACTGAAACAAGTATTATTAGCTGTCTCTATTATAGCATAGATTCGTGATTTTTGGTAGAGTTTTTGTTTCTTATGTCGCACAACGTACATTGTACGACTATAGAGGAGCTGATGGAACAGGTAATAAGGACAATAAGGTCACCCCAGATTCCGCCAATGCTAAGAGCTATATGGTGAGAAAGTTAGCCGATGGCAACTGTTGGATGACCCAAAACCTAGAAATCCCTCTAGCATCTGGTACTACTATTGAAGCATCCTATAATACCACTGCCTCTGCCTATTCCTTCACTCCATCAGCTGCTTGTTCTGGCAATGGCGCTTGTTCTATGAACGCTAATACTAAAGCTGGCAATGGTACCTACTACTACTCTTGGTACGCTGCTACCGCAGAGACCGGTACTAGTACAGATGTCAATACAGATACATCCGCTTCCATCTGTCCAATCGGTTGGAGACTCCCAGCAAACTATACCATAGACCAAACCAAGTCCTACGGCTCATTAACTAATAGCTATGGCTTTACCACAAATGGTGCAAATAATTCCCAAAATCACGTAGCCCAACTAGAATCCGCTCCACTTAACTTCGCTCGTTCCGGCGCCTACAATAATGGTGGCCTGACGAATAGCGGTACCTACAGCTTCTACTGGTCGTCTACTGCTTATACCGATGCCTCGTACGCGTACCGCTTCTTCTACACTACTTCCAATACCTACCCGCAGGACCGCGACAGCAAGTCCTACGGCTTCAATGTGCGCTGTGTGGCACAGTAGGGCTTTGTTCCCAGCGTTTAGAAAAGGAACACCAGCATAAAAAATGAAGGGGTAAAGTGGTTAGCGAAAACTTGGGGCATATCTCTTTCGTGCGCCTCTGGCTGTCTACGGATGTTTTTGTAGAGATTTTTCGCGAACCGTCTTTCTCCTTAGTCCAAAGAGCGAGGGGAGAGCTATAACGCCACGCAACGCACGGGAAAGCCACTGAACTTATGGGCGTAGCCCTGCGGGCCCGTATTCGAAGCACCATAGTTGAGACGGTATGCGTACGTGGCATTAGAGTACGCGGTAGATGAACAGTAGCTGCCATACGTGCCAAC
>JAZNKL010000007.1:0-77147 GCA_045578525.1 Candidatus Nanosyncoccus sp.
CTGGTACTACTATTGAGGCTTCCTATAATACCTCTGCTACGGCCTACAGCTTCACTCCAACCTCTTGTGGTAGTAACGGTGCCTGTTCTATGAATGGTAACACCGCCTACAATAGCTCTACCAACACTCGTTACTACTCCTGGTATGCTGCTACTGCGGAAACTGGTACTAGCTCAGATGCCAGCGTAGATACCTCCGCTTCCATCTGTCCAATCGGTTGGAGACTCCCAGCAAATTACACTATCGACAGCAGCAAGTCCTACGGCTCTATGACCAACGCTTACAGCTTTACTACAAATGGTGCTAATAACTCACAGAACCACGTAGCTCAACTAGAATCCGCTCCATTTAACTTCGCTCGTTCCGGCAACTACAGTAATGGTAGCCTGACGAATAGTGGTACCCGCGGCGGGTACTGGTCGGCTACTGCTTATACCGATGCCACGGTCGCGTACCACTTCGACTACCATACTTCCTATACCTACCCGCAGGACTACAGCAGCAAGTACAACGGCTTTAATGTCCGCTGTGTGGCACAGTAGGGCTTTGTTCCCAGCGTTTAGAAAAGGAACACCAGCGTAAATGAAGCAACCAAGCCTGCTTGAGCCAGAGAGTGCTAAATCAGAACCAAGCCAAAGGAAAAAGGTCGAGCTTAAGCTCGACCCGGCTCAGGTAGCTGCTCAGAGAAAAGTTGAAAAAGCACGTTACGCTTTGCGTAAAGAGCAAGTGATGAAACGTGAAGAAGATAACGATCGTCTCATCATTTTGTTCCGTAGCACAGGGAAATTTTGGAATATCGTTGGAAAAAGTGCCATCTACTACACCAAACTTCTTTATCCTCAAATCAAAAGACCAGGCCAAAAAGCCAATCCCCTCCAACCAGACAATGACTTCACACTCCCCTCAAAAACTGGCATTGTGCATGTCCCTGATCTGGAAAAACTTTTTGAACGTGCCGAAGTGGCAGGCTACAAAGTCAAAAAAGAAAAGAATGAGGATTTTGCTGCCATTGAGCTCAGGAATAAGGTTACGCCAGAGCAGTACAACATCTTCTTGAACGAGGACAAAGAAAAGCGTGAAATCGCTGCCAGGATGGTTTCTACTGCCATCATTTGGCCGGGAATTAAAACTGAAACCTTAAAACAGCTAATACTCTGTCGCACGATGACCAAGAAACTAGATGCTCACATTCTACGCATTATTGGTGATCCAATGATGGAAAATTTAGTTAAAATAGTTTGTACCATTGAGCTTGGCGCAAGGGGCACTTTGGAGCAAAGCGAAGCCATTATTACAGTTCTAGAATGTGTAGATAACCTTGACGGGTTGATCCTTTCCGCTATTGCTCTGCAACTTTTTGACAATGAACAAATCTATCAGTTTTCTTCTGGCATGGCAAAGCTCAGACGATTAGTTGAAGCGGAAGTGAAGAAAAAGTGCAAGGCCCAAACCTAAATAACAGAATCGACAAAGAATGGTTAAGGCGACAACTGTTTTTGGCTTTCATGGATGCCAGAAAACGTAAAACCAATACTGCTGACGAATATAAGTTTGAAATAAATTTTGCAGAAAACATTGAACGTCTTCTAGAGGATATTCTAAATGGAGTTTATCATCCATCGCCAGGCGTAGCTTTTGTGGTTGATAAACCGGTCAAACGTGAAATCTTCGCTGCGCCCTTTCGTGACCGCGTTGTGCACCATTTTCTCTACAACATGTGTGCCGAATGGTGGGATAGGCACTTAATTTATAATTCATTTTCTTGCCGTAAGGGCAAAGGCACGCTTTTTGGCGTCAAGCGTTTGGAGCATGACATTCGGTCCGTCTCGCATAATTACACTCTCCCTACTTACATCATCAAACTTGATGTCCAGGGATACTTTATGAGTTTGTCGCGTGCTAAATTGTTTTCTCGCGTCAAATGGGGACTAGACCGTCAATTTCCAAAGGGCGGAAATAAGTACCGTTTGCTTAAATATCTTTGGCGCGAAATAATATTTGACGATCCTATAAAAGGAGTGATGAAGCGTCCGCCATATTCTGCTTGGAACAATTTACCCAATTCCAAAAGTCTCTTTCACCAACCAAAAGGTCAGGGCATCGTAATTGGTAATTTGTCCTCGCAACTCCTTTCTAATGTCTATATGGATACTTTTGATAGATTCGTTACCGAAACGCTTGGTTATAAACATTATGGGCGTTATGTTGACGATTTTTATATTGTTGTACCAAAATCCGAGTTAAAACGTGCTACGCACGACATAGAAACAATTCGTAAATTTTTGTCTGGTATGGGTCTGATTTTGCATCCAAACAAGATATATATTCAAGACGTGAAAAAAGGCGTCGCCTTTCTTGGAATGGTAGTTTACCCTTATGGTATCGTTGCCGGCAAACGTTTCAAGAAAAATTTCTACGATGCCGCATATTGCTACAGCCAGGGAATCAAAACTGATGAAACTATCGTCTCGTATATGGGCTGGCTCAAACACATTCGTGGCAAAAAACTTTGTGAAAAAGTCTTTAACTCGGTTGGTTGGGACTATCACTATTAGTAAATGTTTTATGCTGGGATTTTATGGTGGGGATTTTTCCACGAAACGCTGGGAACAAAGCCCTACTGTGCCACACAGCGGACATTAAAGCCGTTGTACTTGTTGTTGTTGTTCTGCGGGTTGGTATTGGAAGTATTGTAGTTGAAGTTGTACGCGTTCGTGGCATCGGTATAAGCAGTAGACGACCAGTAGTTGCCGTTGGTACCATTATTCGTCAGGCTACCATTATTGTAGTTGCCGGAACGAGCGAAGTACGCGGCGAGCTGATTAGACATACTTTAGTTTGCGTATCTTCATACTACACCTCCTGATACTTTTCCCACAATTGACAACAGCTCAAAGTATCTTGTGACAATACGAAGTGACTTTTATATTCTTCCAGTTTCGAACCGAAAAAGGAAAATTTGATCGATACTTGCCCGAAGACAAGGACACTCCCGTTTTGCGGAAAAAAGAACAAAACAGCGAAAGATCATCTCTTTTCTTGAGCGATTTTCCTATTTGAAGCTTCTTCTCCCCACCCAGGTATATTATAAATCATTGACATAATATTATGCTTATGCTAGCATAAAAGTATGGAGATTGGTCCGGAATTTCCAATCTCACGTTAGGGTTTTTAGCTCGCTATCTTTTATGGTAGCGGGCTATCTTGATTACTAGAACCAAGAGTATAATGGTTGTGACAGGTATTTCTATCTGTATTTCCATACACCCTCCTTTTTCTGTTTCGTCAATAAAAATGTTTAATTAGGCTTATGCTTGAGTAGTAGCACGAAGTATGCATTAATGGGACTATGAATATAACATCCATATCAAGAAAATTGGAGAACGCCATCGATGCATGATATTATAAATGTAATGGAATGGACAAAAAAGCACCAAAAAGAAATCATTGACAGGATTATTCTTGATGCAAACCTAAGCCCAGAAAGTGAACCGATGGCAATTTTCATGGCTGGTTTACCAGGTGCTGGAAAAACGGAGCTGTCTAATGGTTTTATTAAAGTTTTTGGACCAAAATTTATTCGCATAGACATGGACGAGCTAGCGACGTATATTGAGGGCTATCAACCGGAAAAGGCCGATTTGTTTCGTGCCGGAGCTACACGTATACTGAATAATCTTTTCGATAAGACCATTAAAAAACATCTGGATTTCATCATGGACGGAACTTTTGGAAGTAAAATGGCTCTCACCAATGTTGAACGTGTCTTAAAACGTGGCTATATTGTGCAAATTGCCTATGCTTTCCAAGATCCAAAACTTGCTTGGCGATTTACTAAGGCACGAGAAAAGGTTGAGCATCGCGCAATAAAAGAAGATGGTTTTCTCGAGGCGTATTATAAAACTATCAGTAATCTACACGAGCTTGCAAAAAGGAATTATAAAAACGTTACCATAGATATATTTGTTAAGAATAAAGATAACACTGTCGGCCAACGAATAGAAAACGTTAAAGACAGTCAAATTGACGATATTTTGAAAGTCATATATAATAAAGATAAGCTAAAAGAATATATAGAAAGTTAGAATATGACACCACGAAATGTATCAGTTAGGGAAGCATTTGGTCCAAACAGGACTCCAGCAGGGGAAGCTGCTGTTCGTCGTGCCATGGAATATGCCGCCAAAGAGCAGGCCGATCTTCTTAGGCGTGCTGCTGCACTCGACAAAAAGAAATAACTCTGGATACGGCTCGCACTAATTAGGGCCACTGCAATATTGCGTATACTAATTAGCACTCTTGCATTTTAAGTGCTAATTATATATAATATAACTATGAATATTACCAAACGTCAAAAAGATATTCTCTTTGCCATCATCGAGGAATATGCCGAGATGGCTGCTCCAGTTGGTTCGGTTACCCTTGCTAAGCTTTTTGATGTTTCCAGTGCGACCATTCGTGCCGAAATGGCGAAGCTAGAAGAAGCTGGACTCATCGCTCAGCCACATACTTCTGCCGGCCGCATCCCGACAGATGCAGGCTATCGTTTTTATGTTAATTCCTTAACTGAAAACATTGACCAAGAAATTGATGGCGGATTCCCAGGCGCTAGCCACGCAGATTCTTCAGAAACAGCCGAATCTAATCCTACCCGTTTAATTTCCGACAAATCTTTTGATCGCAGCACCCACGCTTTAGAGCTTCGCGTTTCTTCACAGACTCGTGCTGACTACGCTATTCGTGGCGCCGTCGATTCGCTCGTTGAACTTACTGGCAACCTTGGCCTTGCTACTATTGGTGATCAGCTTTACCTTGCTGGTATTTCTAGACTCTTTACTCAGCCAGAATTTTCCGACAACGCTCGCGTGCAAAGCGTTGCGAAATTGCTAGATAATCTCGAACCGTGGCTAAAAGAAGCTGCACCGGGCGAGCCACTTAATATTTTTATTGGTCAGGAGAATCCAATTGGCAAGACATCTGGCGTTTCGCTCATCATCTCTAAATTCCGCTCGCCATATTCTGATAATAGTTATATTGGCGTGCTTGGCCCTACCCGTCAAAACTACAGTCGCGTGATGTCACTTGTCCGTCATGCTGGTAATATGTTGGAGGAAATGTTATGAAAACTGTAAAAAAATCAGAAGCGGCAAAACAATCAGCAGAAACAACAAAACAATTCGCAGGTTCTGCAGAAAATCTCGCAAAAATTGCCGAGCTTACCAATGACCTTCAGCGCACACGTGCCGATTTTGAAAACTTCCGCAAGCAGATGGATGTTCGCACTGCTCAAGCAGCCGATTTCGCCAAGAAAGAGACTGTCCAAAAGTTTTTACCACTACTAGATGACATGGAACGTGCAATTGCTAGTGTGCCAGATCTTGCTCCACTTGCTAAAAATCTAGAAAAAACTACTTCAGAGCTCGGACTTGAAAAAATTGATTCTAATGCTGGCACGGAATTCAATCCCGATCTTCACGATGCCGTTATGATGGAAGGCGGCGACGGCGACAAAGAAATTATTTCCGAATCACTTCGCTCTGGCTACAAATATGCCGGCGACGTCATCCGCCCTGCCATGGTCAAAGTCAAAAACGCCTAAATTTCATCTTCTTTACAGCTAAGTCTAAAAATACTTATATACGGCTTGGCAGCAAGATACTATTTTGACAATCTATAATAATAATGATATAATAAGAACCAGTAGGTTCTAGTTTGTGCCTAGAATCTAAGTTTTCTCTGATTTACAATCAAAAAAAATAAAAGAAAGGGGTGAATTTTGATGACCAGAGAAACATTTATAAAGACACTGGAGGAGCTGATAAGGCTCAACAACTACATTGTTTCGCATTTTGTGGAAGATAAAAACGAAGCAAAGTGGTTGCGACGTGAAAACGCCATTTACAGGGAGGTGATCCAAAAAACAGAAAATGGCGAAGTCGACGAGCGATTGTTGCAGTTGATGCTGAACGTTTCAGATTTCGATCAAATGGAATATGATCCTGACGAGGAACGTTATCAGCGCGAAGCGGAATACGATCGAAACGGCATTCCCATCCATCGTCGTGCGGAAGTGCGAAATGAAATTTTTGCGCTTTATGACGAAGAAGAATGGGGCGAAACCGATGAGGTATTTCGTGGAGAAACTGAACGCAGACAGGAGGTGACGTCATGGAACAACAGAAGAGCTATATAATTGGCTCAAAGTGGTTCATCAACCCTCGCATGAGAAGACTTTGTGCTAAGCGTGGAGCTTCCCTAATCTATATTAAGGAGGGAATAGTTCCTATGGTATCAGATGACGAGGTATGCGTTGCAAACTTCAACCAGACTGGTGACAGTTGGTATCTGATGCCGGCCAAAGTCTATCATGAGATAGTCAGGGCTTGGAAGACCGAAGCGGAAAAAGAGAAAAGTCGGTATAACAAGGAGAATACCGGCTTGAAGCGTCGGCAAAATAAGCCCAAAAAGCGTAAACGCGTCGCATAAAAAGCACAAACCCCAGGGGCGCAACCTTAGCGCCCCATTTTTATGCTTGATATTTCACTATGCCAAGTGCTCTATATCACGCCGAGTATTTGCACTATGCCAAGTGCTCTAAATCACACCGAGTATTCCACGCAACGCATAAGCGGTGTCTTCGTGGCTTCTGACGGTGATGGTGTCAATCCCCATCTGCACTACTGGATAGTCATTGCCTCCAGGCTGAGTCATATCACCAAAGTAGAGAATATCGCTCTTCGAGACTTTCAGTTGTTCGAGCAACTTGTTCATACCAAACTGTTTATTCATGCCAGGAGTAATTGCATTGATAGAGGTAGTACCGCCAATTTCATAATCAAATTCCGGCGCGAGCTCTTTGGCTCTAGCCACGATTTTCTGGCGTTTCTTGGTGTCTGGATCCCAGGCATATTTTTCCTCAGTGCCAGCTTTTTGTCCAAGCGCAGAGAAAGTCACCTGAGAAAGGCGGTTCTCAATAATTTCGTCTCCAGGTTGCAGCTTGTCCTCCTCCCAAAAGCCAAGTTCTTTTGCGGCCGTTTCAATAGCGTTAGTAATCTTCTCAACTTCTTCATCTTTTAATGGGAAATTATAAACTTGCTCCCAGTTGTTCTCATCGTAGGTCGCTGAACCGTTTTCGCTAGATGAGCCATTTTCTATCAGAGTCGAGTTATCTTTTCCATTTGCATGGTAGCGATAGTATTGCGTACCCTGCGCCACGAAGAGATGCAAGTGTTCAAGTTGCTGTGGCTTTACTCCACGCTCCACCAAACGGTTCACAATTTGAATCAAAAACTGGTCAAATTTTTGCCCAGAAATCGGACAAATCTCAAAATGGTCTAGACAGGAAATCAATAGATCCGCAATCTCGTCCGGAACCGGAGTTTTAGCAACATTTAAAGTTTGATCAATGTCAAAAGACAATACTTTTTTCATAATTCCTCCACTTATGCTATTTCTATTATAACATCAAGTTGTAAAATAGCTCGGCGGTTTTTCTTTTTGTTCCGGCTATGCTATAATTAAACTATGAAAACTTATATCGTGGGCAACTGGAAGATGAATTTCACCGTTGGTGAAGCTTCTATCTATTTGCATAAACTTTTAAAAACTATTGTTGCAGCTAAAAACTTACAGATTGCAATTGCGCCATCTACTATCGCCCTGCAACCGCTCTCTCTCCAAATTGATAGGAAAAAGTTGAAACTTGCCGCACAAAACTGTTGCGAGAAAGATTACGGTGCCTACACCGGAGAAACTTCTATTACTCAATTGCGTGGCCTGATTGATTACTGTATCATCGGTCATTCTGAACGTCGCTATGTTTTTAATGAAACTGACAAAATGATTCGTGAGAAAGTTGCCGCTTGTATCCGCAATAATGTTACCCCTATTTTGTGTATCGGCGAAACCGAATCTGAGCGTACTTTTGGGGAAACTAGAGACGTCCTAAAAGATCAACTTGCTTCCGGCCTAAAAGACGTATCAAGGGAAGATTTGGCAAAATGCATCATTGCCTACGAACCAGTTTGGGCGATTTCTAGTGTCAAAGGCGCACGCCCTGCCACTCCTGACGATATCGCTTCTAGCATCAACATTATTAGGGAACACTTAAAATCAACTTACGGCAAAGAGATTGCCGAAAAAATCCCGGTACTCTACGGTGGTAGCGTCAATCCAAACAACGCCGGTGCCTACCTCATGATCCCAGGAGTAAATGGCCTTCTAATCGGTGGCGCTTCCTTGATTGCTGACCAGTTCAATGATATAATCGAGACAGCTAAGAAAATTGCGGATTGACCCCGCGAATAAGAGGTAGTATATGCCAAAAGAAGAAGCAAAATCCAAAACACCAGTAAAAAAGTCCATTTCCAAGTCGGCTCATGCAAAGTCCGCCTCTGTCGAGAAGCCGCCAGTAGCAAGTCGTGGCATGTTTATCGATTTTGCTCCAGGGCGCTCTCGCGCTCGAGTTTCCGCTTTAAATGAGAAAATCTCCAAACAAAAATCCCCAGATGAGCTTCCTACTCGCCGTCCGACCCCTGATAGGCCAATTGACCGTCCGCCAGTACCTCGCCCGCCGCGCTCGCGCGTCCCTGTAAAACGTAAAGTTGGTATCACTACCGGCAATATGCCTCAGATGGAAACTCCAACTCGTGTTATTGAACGAACTACCATCGTTGCCACCACAGACAACATGCCAGAAATCAGCGAGTCTCGTCGTAATTTACGCGTCGCTCCTCGTCGCCCAACCCCTATCACGCGCTCTGGCGCTGTAGTGATGCCATCTGCTCCAAGCGCCGGATATACTGGCTCGCGTCGCCGTTCCGATGAAGACGACAGGCACCGTAACTCCAGCATTGGTGAAGACGGTTTCTTTAAAGACAGTTCACCTCTGATGAGTGATGCCGATCTTGCTATCGCACTGGCTGGTTTTGCTGATGATTCCGAGGATGATGTCGCTCCTCTCACTGACAATCTCTCGCGCGAAGCTACAGAATTTGCTGAAGAAATCGATGCTTTGACCGTCGCCGACGCTCTGGAAGATCTAGAAGAAAAGGCGCAAGAAAAGGAGATGGAAGATTTTGTCTCCGAACCAAAAACTCTCTTTGATGCCGCAGAAAAAGATGCTCAGTCCGAAGATGCCGATGATAGTACTGCACGCACTTCCAAGAAAAATACCATTTATCGTTCACTTTACGACAGGGAAAAATCACCATTTCTCGCTTCGGTTACTGTAGAAAAGCGTCCACTTTCTGGTGCTACTCCTGCTACTGAAGTAATGATTTCTGGCGGAGAGATTGTCGGTGGTCGTCTCGCAAAACAAGCCGAAGTTGCCCAGAAAGAAAAGAAACCACTAAAATTTATCCGTTCTACCAAAGACGACCAAAGTCCAGAATATCGTCCAGTTCGTGCTACTAAAAACGTCTACGCTAAACGTCGCGAGGCAGCAGAAGCAAGCGAAAAATCTCATGATACCATCATTATCACCCCTGAAGAAAAAGGTAGAAACGTCGGACTTGTCATTGCCATTTTGCTCACTATCATACTCGGTGCCGGTGTTGGTGCGCTTGTCTATTTGATTTTCTTCTAGATCCTAGACAGTTTTACCATAAACGGGTTGACAACTATTCTTTGCCGTGCTATAAATCTTAATAAGTCTCGAGAGAGCTAATGCAACTTAAAACTTTCCATACTATAAGGGGGTGTGTATTTATGGAAACGAAAAAAATAAACAGTAATAGAAAAAGTAACTACGGGATAGAATCCCAGGTTGAAACATTGATTGCTCGTCAGCACATGTTGTCAAGAATAATGGCTATTTTGACGGTTGCAACCATGATACTGGGAATACTGCTTCTTGTCTCGATGATCCTTATTGAAACGCCTCATCCTACCAATGCACAGACGTGTGCATGGAAAGACAAAGCCATTGTTGAGTCAAGCCTGTACGTACCTTAGAAAAATCTCTCGGTTGGGGCGAACTTATAGTTCGCCCCATTTTCACGCTGCATTTTTTCTCGTCAAAAATCAGCTTTTATGTTATAATTGAATAACGCATGGGATGTTTTACCTGTGCGAGTCCTATGTGATTTAAAATCATAGCGATGGCGGGTGTAGCTCAGTTGGTTAGAGCGTCTGATTGTGGTCCAGAAGGTCGCTGGTTCGAAACCAGTCACCCGCCCCACAAACTGGGGCAATCTTGAAACAGGTAACCTAAAAACGACCAGCTCAAAGGAGATCGCCAGTTAAAAACAAGCGGGTATCGTACAACGGCTAGTATACAAGTTTTCCAAACTTGGGATGAGGTTTCGACTACCTCTACCCGCACCAGTAAAGTAAGCGCTCTTGAGGGCGTTTATTTTTCGTGAAACTCTCCGCCACCAGCGCCGTAACTATCATGAAAGCTTTCCGCCGCCAGCACAGCAACTACCAAGAAAACCCTTGCTGCCAGCACAGCAACTACCAAGAAAACTCTGCCGCCAGTATCGTAATTTGTAAACAAATGCTACAATTATACTATGAACCGCATTAAGCAAGTGATAAAAGTTAGCATCGTTGGCATTCTTACCAACTTGCTTTTGGTTATTTTTAAGGCTGGAGTTGGCTTTATTTCTGGCTCTATCTCGATTATCTCCGACGCTTTGAACAACCTTTCCGATGCGATTTCTTCTATCGTGACTATCATTGGGATTTTGCTTTCTGGCAAAAGACCGGACAAGAATCACCCTTACGGATACGGCAAAATCGAGCACGTATCTTCGCTCGTCATCGCCATTATTATCATTGGTACCGGCATTTCTACACTCACAGAATCAACTGGCAAAATCATTACCCCGGAGGTAGCCGATTTTGATATTCCTATGATTATTATTATTGCCGTAGCGATTATCATTAAATTACTACTCGGACTTTACGTCAAATCAAAGGGGCAGAAACTAAACTCCGATTCTCTTATCGCTAGCGGTAAAGATGCGCTTTTTGATGTTATCATCTCTTCCTCTACCCTTATTGGCGCACTTATCACCCTAATTTTCAATGTAACAATCGATGGCTGGCTTGGTCTAATTATTTCCGCGCTTATCATCAAGACTGGCATAGAGATTGCTATGGAAAGCATGAATCACCTAATTGGTACCCGCATTGATGAGAAATTTACTGCCAAAATCAAACGTACGATTTCAAAACATAAAGAAGTTCTTGGGGTTTACGATTTATCCCTGCACCAGTATGGGCCAGAAAAATTGGTAGGCTCGGTTCATATTGAGGTCAAGGATGCGCTCACTGCAAAGGAAATTCACCTCTTAACTCGTGAGATTGCCGGTGAGATTTTCGATAAATACGGCGTCATACTTACAATTGGTATTTACGCTACTAACACCGAAGATACCGAATACGCCAAAATTAAAAAGCACATCAAAAAACTAATCGAAAACTACCCTAACGTTCTTCAGATGCATGGCTACTATGTTGATGGCGAAAAGATGCTGATATCCTTTGACTTAGTGTTTGATTTTGCCGAGCAAGACATCGAGGGAACTATTGAAGATATCACCAGCAAGCTGCAAGAAAAATATCCAGATTACCGCGTAATCATCGTGCCGGATAGCGACGTTTCAGATTAGTTGTTTTTTTGTGCGCCTATATTTTGCTCTAATGCGTTTCAGATTTGTTTTTTTGTCTAGATTCCGCTTCTTCGCATTGGAATTTTTGGTGCACGTGGCGTGCTTGTAGCTCCTGCAACTCCGCCACCAGCTCCTATGCCTCTTATGCCGAAACCACGCGGTTCACTTGCTGTCTGCTTAGCTCGTGCCATTGCAGCGTCCATCGGGTTTGTTGCACCTCTGCTGTCTGTATGGTTATTAATCGATGATACTGCCGAACTTGCCCTAGCTCTTGCGCGCTCCAAACTGCGGTACTCATTAGTGATGCGTGAATTCTTATAGCCCTGGATGTATTTCCTATCTGCATCGATATTTTTCCTAGCAGAAAAAGTTTCGCCACCTCCACCAGCCGCACCAAAATTCGCCCCTGCCTGCGCCCTTGCATAACCAGAGCTATGAAAAATTTCCTCCTTCTTATCATTTTTCATAGCATATTTTAGAAGTAATTTGTCGTTTCCAGTTGCGTTTATATCCATAATCTTATTATATCAGAAAAATAAATAGTCGGGCAGGGAAGTAGATTGCTTTTACGTGATAGCAAACTATGTTATAATGCTTGACAAAAATAGAAACGTGTGATATAATGGAGTCACAATACCATTTGCTGGGCCGGGAGTCCCAGCACGCAACTTAAAATGCAATACCGATAAGGAGGAAAAGACTATGTCAGCATTATTACAGAAAGTTTCAGAGATTACAGGGATAGCGGCCCCCTACAATGAGGAAGCCGTGAAGAAGGCCGAAGAGGCAAAACAGGCTGGGGTAAAACCCAACACCGCTGCAGCCGACACGGCTGACGATGCGTCTGACGACGTCGATCAGCTTGATGGCGATGGGCTTTTCACAGTAGTGAAGGCAGGCGCTAAGAAAGCAGGTGACGAAGTCAAGAAGGCCGGCAAGGCCGTCAAGGATAAGGTCGCCAAAAAGATCGATTCCAAGACAGACAAGACCGGTGGTGATGCCGATGCGAATGACGATGATTCAATCATCGAAGCAATCGCAAAGGCAGAAAAAACAGGCAACGTCGACGCATCGAACACGTCAGGAATCATAAGATCGTCAGAAGACAAAGATAAGGCAGGCAATCAGAATAAGGAGGACAAGACAATGACGGCAGATATGAGGAGTATGGATTTCTACAGCAGGGTAGGCAACAACATATATGATGTAGATAGAGGAATGGAAATGGACAGAGACCTTCGTTCATGGATCATTTCTCAGTTCAGCAAGGATCAGGACCTTGTCAAAGAGGTTATGAAGACACTACCCAGCGTTATCGAGCGCAACCCTAAGATCATCCCCAAGATCAAGGAAATGATCAAGGACGTTGCCGAAGGCAACATTCCGTACACCATCACCTACCTTTCTAAGGTAGATGACAAGGAGTACGAGAGCGCAGCTGACGCTGAAGCATCCGTAGCCGACCTCGCAAAGAGGCTTCAGATCAAAGCCTCAGACATGCTCAAGCTCGTTTATCACAAGATCGATGATCAGGGCAATATCGGCGAGAGAGTCGTCAGAGAGGAAGTCGAAGAATTCGTAAAGACTTTCGATGGCGACAGGAAAGCCCTCAGAAGAAGGCTCTTCCTGCCGGATCCGGATTCCAAGAGATCCAACACTAACAAGGGCGACAAGCCCAAGAAGGACAGCTCCGACGCCAAGGCAGCCGTCGACAAGGCGGACGATACCAAGTGACACCTCCTTTGGGGGCGTCACTCACTACTCCTTAAAGATTGAGACGCACACGCATGATAGCGCATTCCGCGCAAGAACGAGAAGAAAATGCAAATACATTATTTCGTGGCGTCCCCAAATTGGTATTGTAACCCCCCCGTGAGGAAACTCGCGGGGGAATTTTTTATAGAACATATTTTTAAGAAAAAATCAAGGAAAATAGCCAAGCACTAATACCGTAAGCATTTTACCACCCCTGTTAGCAATAATCGTGAAAGATGTTAAAACTATTGACTTTTTTGCGCATCTGTGCTATAATGTAAGTAGTCTATGTGGGAGAGTTGTTAAAGCACCACCTGCATCTAGACGACCATTAAAATCGAATCATCCCAGATACAAATGTATCTGGTGTGTGCTTTTAGGCCTTATGGCCTACCAATCTTTCAATCAGGAGGGTTGGTAGCCTCCTGTTTTTATATAACAATTCGTTACAATACAAAAAAGGAGGAAAAAAGTTATGAGCATAGCAGGAGTAATGGCATTGTTTTGCCTCGTGATAGTATCGGCTTTGCAGGCGGACACCGCCTCAAAGACAGAAGGGAACAGAAAGGAAGGCATCGGCATCAAGGGCTACTTCGGCTACATCATAGTCGGCGGAATCTTGGCGTTTATCGCCTTTCATTCTAAGGTCGCAGCAGTAGTGCTGTGCTTCTCAATCGGTATCATCGCAATCTTGAACAAAGAGGGCATCCATAGAGCTTATTCGTGGGTGGCTCTTCTCGTTCTTGACGGAGCGATGATGCTCCTCTCCATCGCGAGAGGTTGGGACAAGACTGGGCCGAAGTTTTATGAACTGAATCTGCTCTTGTTTCCGTTATTCTTTATCGTGATTTCCATCGCGATAGGGAAGACGAAGGAAGCACAGTTTTCAGCAAAATCCTAAGAAAGGGGGTAAGAATCATGCTGAAAAAAGTATTAACCATTGCCCTCTCCGTGATCGGAGTAGCGGCCGTAGGTCTTGGGGTATGGTCTTGCCTCCCCAAGGCTGCAACTACAACTGAATATGTAGCTTCTGCTCCGGCAGAGGCGACCGTAGCCAAGGCAACTGAAGCCACAAAGGCTGAGACCGAAGCAAACGACACCAAGACCAAGGACATCACCGAGACCGAGCCGGTCAAGACCGAGCTTGAGGAGGAGATAACCGAAGAGACCGTCAATATCGACCTCGTAGCTTTCACGAAGGACGAAGCTCCTGACGTTGACGACGTACTTGCCTACAAGGACGTCGCAACAGAAGAAGAGCTCCACGAATTCGTGGAATATATGTCAAGTCAGGCGGCGGATGTCGATGCGGATACCGTCAAGGCCTTCTTTGAGGTGTACGGTGATAAACTTCACAACTGGAAGGTTACTCCGGACGGTGAGTACGTGCATCTGATGTACGACTACTCACTGATGCCGACTGACGAGCAGCGGCCGAAGGCGTCCGTTGATTTGGGTCTGAATAAGAAACAGATCGATGACGCGGTGTCGTTCCCGTTCACCCTCACTGAGGAGCAGGTCAAGAAGATTCTGGCCGCAGGCAAGAATCAGAAGGTCGCTTTCTCAGACGAGGAAGTCGAGGCGCAGGTGTGGGAGTACTTCGACGAAGTACTCGGAAACTACGTCTTAGCAGAGGACGGCATCAGAATGCTCGGCGAACAGAAGATAGCTGACTATACCACAGTCAGCGAAAACTGGGCTGCCGGCAGGGAGTTCCTGGAAATGGCTGAGGCTTCAAGGACAACAACCTTCGAAGGCGAAGGCAAAGACCCTTACGCAGAACTGCGCGGCAAGGGCGCCAACATCTGGTTGGTATCCATCACCGATGACAAAGAAGAAAACGTGCTCTATACGAACCAGAAGTATATCGAGCACGTGATCTCCTACATTATGATGCTCTTGCCCCGGGATGCGAGAGTTCAGGTTCTCAAGGCGAAGGCCGGCGACCATTCACACCTGATCGCTGGGGATCAGAATAGTATGCGCGTAACCACTCGCGCAAACTATGATGAGACCTTAGCGAGCCTCGTGTTCCCTTTTTATACTAAAACAGGGAAAGTGGCGCTGTATTTCGGCGTCAACGAGCGCGACAAGCGTCACGAGGTGCTAAATCCGACGGTTTCAAATAAACCGAAGCCGGTACCGCCGACCACCATTAAGAAGAAAAAGACAGAGGAGATTATCCCAATCTGGAATAATCTTTTAACGTCTTCTAGTAGCGGTGGCTCAAACCCGAACCCGAACCCGACTCCAAATCCGCCCGAGACCAAAAATCCCATCGAGGATCCGAGGTATCAGGGGAACGCTGACACAGGTGGTGGACCGAAAAACGATCCTGGACCGGGAACCTACAAACCCGACCAGGGCAACAGTAAGTCTGCTACCGTCGAAGGTAGCCAGTATCAACAGGGAACCAGCTCCACCGTGGATAACGGCGCAGCTGCAACCTACGATCCTGGCCCGGCAGCGGACAACACTGACGGTGGAACGCCACCGGCAACTGCGTCAATTTCGACGCACGAGTCCAGTTATTCGCAGCCGAGTTCAAGCTCAAGTAGCAGTAGCAGCAGCGAGCCTGCATCAGCAGGAGACCACAATGGCAGTATGTCTGCCCCTCCCGCTGAGGATTAAGCACAGCACACAAGCACTTTATTTCCGGCGGCCCTACCAGCCGCCGGGAATTTCAAGAATATATTTTGCATCTGAGATGATTCGATTTTACTCGTTCGCCGCCAGGCTTGCTAGCAGCAGTTAGCAAAAATGACGTCACCGAGCGCGACAATGGTTAAGACGAAAATTAAAAAATCGGCTAGCAAAAGTTGTAAAGTGAGCACTGTTGTAGTTTTACAACAATAATATCAAATTAAGCTAACTATCAACTAACTAAGAAATCTTTTTGAAAGGAGATTTTAATATGAATAAAGTTATCAAATCTGCTTCCGCTGTCTTGGCCGCTGCTGCGATCGTCGGCGTGAATGCTGCTCCTGCCGTTATGGCTTGGGGTGACAGTGCAGGTGGTCGTACTACCTACACTTTAACTAACTGTAATGGTCTTACTAACTGTACCATTACTCCATCTCTTGGTGATAAAGTTACTTTTAACTCTATTACCAACAACCCAGCTATCGCTGGTGATGAACGTGATTTTGTGAATGCTCGCGAAAACACTGGTATCAATGATGGCAACCAGCTTTGGCAGTCTCACGAAATTACTGTAGAAGACGGTAAAGAATATCTTATCCGTATCTACGCTCACAACAACAACCCAAATGAGAAAGTTGCTAAGGATACTACCCTTCACTTCACTCTTCCAGTTGTTGCCGGTACTGAGCTAAGCGTTCAAGGTTCTATTGACTCTAGTAACGCTAACCCAACTCGTGTTTACGACGATGTCGTATTCAAGAGCGCTGATGGTCAAGCTTTCTACCTAGACTACATTGAGGGTTCTGCTCTCTTTGAAAACAACGGTATTGGTGCCAATGGTGGCATTCAACTTTCCGATAATATCATCACTTCTAACGGTGTAAAAATCGGTTACAATGCCCTTGATGGTAACATCCCAGGTTGTTTCAAATATGCTTCTTACACTACTATTCGTGTAAAGGCAGTTTATCTTAACAACTCTTACACTGTTGAGAAAACTGTTCGTAGAATCGGTGATGAAGACAAATCTTTCAAAGATACCGTCGAAGCTAACATCGGCGATACCGTTGAATATCAAATTCATTACAAAAACGACTCCACTGAGCACGTTGACAATGTAATGGTTAAAGATATTCTTCCAAACAATATGGAATATATCGCTGGTACCACTAAGCTTTACAACACTACCAACCCTAATGGTATTATCAACAACGATGACACCATCACTACTACCGGTATCAACATCGGTGGTTACAATGCTGGTGGCGATGCTTACATTCGCTTCCGTGCCAAAGTTGTAGATAAGAGCATGGTTTGTGGTACTAACAAATTAGTTAACTGGGGTCAGGTTGGCGTTGGCCAAACTACTCTTCAGGATAACGCTTTTGTTATGACCAAGAAAACTGAAGGCTGTGGTACTAACCCAGTTGATCCAGTCAAACCACACACTGACGATAGGAAGGCTCTTCCTTCTACCGGTCCTACTGCTGCTATCATCGCAACTGTAGCTGGTATCGTTGGTGTATCTGGTCTTGGTTACATCATTGCTAGCCGCAAATCTCTACGCTAATTGACCGCCTAGATGCTGTATGTGGCGCAGAGAACTATCGCTTTTGTGACGGTTTCCTGCGTGGCCTCTTCGGGCATAAGCCCAACTATTTGGGCGGGAGACTAGGTAGGTGCTAACAACTTTACCTAAAAAAGTCCTCTCGAACTTCGTTTTCGGGAGGACTTTTTGATGAAAAAATCTGTACTTTTTATTCCGCTTATGATATAATTTAGCCAAATATGGATCCAAAACAAACATCCCCTCTGGGTGGTACCCCAGGTGGTGGGCAAGAAGGTCAGAATCCATCGTCTGTATCTGCAGGCGCTAATTCTGGTGCGAGCCCAGTATTTTCCTCTGGTACTAATTCTGCTTCTGCCGGCACTCCGGCTTCCGATCAGAAAATGCCAGGCACACTTGGTGCTGAAAATCTCTCTACTGGGGCAAATGTTTCCAGGACTATGGAGAGTTTGAATAGTAAAAACCAATCAGAAACTGGTACATCAGTTTTTTCTAAACACAAATTTGACCGTGCGGAGCCAGATGGCTCGATTTTAATTCCGGAATCTAAGGGGCTGTTTTTCAGAAAGAGTAGAGGTGATAAGGACAATGATGTCACAGGGAGCATGATTGCCGCTAGGGGGGAGAGCGTAGACGGGCTCGACCCAGAGACTAGGAGAAAGCGCAGAATGCTACGCATCGGTGGAATTGTTGGCGGAGCGTTAGCCGTGATACTAGCGGTGGTGATTGTGGTAGTGCTGGTGGTAGCACCGAGGGGGGAGAAGCCAAAGGCTAGTACCGTAGCGCCTACTACTGAACTCAGTATAGCTTTTAATAAATACGCGAACTTTATTCTTTACGGTGAAGTTAGTGCTGAGTCAATAAGCGAAGACGTAAGCATTGCTAAAATCTACGAAATCAATAAAATGGTTTCTGCTGGTACAGAAGAATCGAAACAATACTTTAATGAGGCTAAGTCTAATTTTGACGCGTTCATGACTAGCTATATTGCATCCGGTATAGCTGAAAAATCTTACTATTTGAACTGGTTTGTGCCACACTACGAACAAGTATTTGATTTTGTTTATAACTATTCGCAAGCTGGCAAGTTAGATAACAACACGCTTCTACCAATTTTCTCAACCAGTGGTACTGGCGGAATGGATACATACTTTGACCAAAACTATAAGATTTTCCAAGATTCTGAATTAGACAATTCTAAGGAATTCTATGAATCACAGAAACAGATTTTAGAGTATCGGAAACAGTATTTCAATCTGGCAAAACAAAACAACTGCATCAGGGCTGCAAATATCATAGATGGATGTAAAGTCTCCGTGAGTGCTGAAGAAATGACGAAATATAGTGATGCTGTCGAACTATCAAACAGTAGAATAGGTTTGTCGGTTGATGAACTAATTAGCAGTATTCCGCAAATGCAAACAGAAATCTTACAGCCGGTTAAGGACATGCAAGAGACGGAAGTTGTAATTGATGAAGAAAACGGCATCAAGCCAGAAGATATTGTAATTAAGACGGATGAGGAGAGTAAAGATAATGCGTAAAAAAGTTCTAATACTAGCTGCAATCATCTTTACCTCAGTATTTTGCGTAGCGATATCCAGTATAGATACGCAAGCTATTGGTGTTGCCGATATCGGTAGAATAACGGATAAAGCAAAAATCGCTGATTTGAAAAAATGCCATGGGTATTTTGCCGATTCGATCGATATATTGAAACTAAATAAACCATCAGATATTGTCGCAGACCCAGGGGCTATACTAGCATTGCCAAATGGAACGACTAATAGTGACGGTCTGTTCAATTGTAAAACACTGATGAATAATTATATGAATTATTCATTTAGCGACAATGCGAGTAAAGCGAATTTTCTTAAAAGCATGGGGTATACACCAGATACGCAGACCTCTGGCAACGAAATGACCTGTAAAACCATGACCTTTACAAGGGGCGCAGGAAATGATGCAGGTACGGATAACGATGGTAATGGGTCACAGAATAAACTCACGATTTGTGTGAGTGGGAGCCAAGGAATGGTTTCCAGCCTTGACATCACGCGTAATGATTTAGGAAACATTGCAGGTGCAACGTTTAGAAATTTTGCCGCCGGAGATGCTTTAGAGCTTGACTTTGATGGTAATGGAACAGCAGACGCTCAGATATCTTATTCAAATGTGAAAGTCGACGACTTCTTCTCTGAACTAGAGTCGACACTTAAGGATCATCAAAATTCATTCAGAGATGCTTATGATAATACTCTGTTCTTTGGCAGTTTTGCTGGTGATCCAAACGCTGCACTAGAAAACAATGATGACGCAGAAGTAGACAATATTTATAAGAAAGGTCCACTAGTGACTAATATGCCTACTGTCTTCACTGAGGACGAGAGGCTAGGTCTTCTCGTCTATTATTTCAGAAAATATGGAGAGATAGCATGTTATTGGCAAGAAGGCGCTACGCAACTAACGATAGGCGGAAATGAATACTATGTTACTAAAAAGATGGACGCCCCAAGTACATTTTACGTTGTAAATGGCACCAGCTGGTTTGGCGAAGAAAGTTGGGACGGCATTATTGGAGAGTTAAATGGCAAGGATATAACAGGAGTTCCTGACTGCACGGATAATACTACTCCACCTGGCCTTACTGATGGTACTGGGTCTGGCTCCAATGGCAACGAAGATGATGGCCCGTGTTTTGATGGTGGCGTAGGCGCTCTTGGTTGGATCATTTGTCCAATCATCAAACTCCTTCGTCAGACAACTGAGAACTTATACGACTATGTGATCACCCCATTTCTAGAAATAGATGTTGGTGCGTTCGATACTGGTAGTGCCGTGTTTAGAGGATGGCAAACATTCCAGTCGGTTGCAAATATCTTGTTCGTAATTTTTCTCCTATTTGTAATTTTCTCTCAGGTCACTGGCTATGGTATAGACAACTATGGCATTAAACGCATGCTACCAAAACTAATAGTAGGTGCAATACTTGTGAATTTATCATTCATCATTTGCCAATTATTAGTAGACGCATCCAATGTTATAGGATTTTCTGTCGAAAATTTGTTTAATGGGCTAGCCTATGACGCAATGACAGAATCGGGTGGATTAACCGGAAGTGCAGGCGCTGCCGTCGGTGCGACCATCATTTCTGGCGCTGTAGGCATTGGTGGCGCAGCGGCTGCTATTGCCACTGCTGAGATATGGTTGCCAGTCTTAATCCTTCCGATCATTCTTGGAACAATAAGTATCATTATCTCCTGTCTCTTCGTATTCATTATTCTTGGTGCGCGCCGTGCGGCTGCAATTATCTTAGTAGTAATATCACCATTAGCATTTGTAATGTACATGCTTCCAAATACAAAGAGGCTATTTGATAGATGGCTTTCCGCATTTAAGGCAGTCCTTCTTGTCTTCCCAATCTGCGGTCTTTTGATGGGTGGCGGTGCGTTCGCTGGTGCAATCCTTTGGAATGTTTCTGGTGACTTCTTCCTAGGCCAACTTCTTGCAGCGCTCACCACAGTCATTCCATTCTTCTTTATTCCTCGCATCCTCAAATCATCGCTTAATGCAGTTGGTAATCTTGGTACTATGCTATCAAACGCCGGCGCTGGCATTTCCAGAGGTCTTGGCGGTATTGCTAAAATGGGTGTTGGCAATTCTAATTGGTATAAAAACTTGCAAGATCACGGCAAGGATGTTATGGCAGAGAAGAACCGTAATCGTGAGCAGGCTCGCGCACAGAGAATTGTTGATAGAATGAAAGCTAGAGGTGGCAAAAATGGTGAAAACTTAACCGAGGCACAACGCAGGCGTCAATATGTTGCTCAAGCTACACTTAATAGACTGCAGAGAGAGGATGTTGAGGCCGAAGCCGGAATGAAGCCGATTTCTCGTGACGTTGAGCTTGCACAAGCTCAAGCAAAACGTAGGCAAGAATCTGTTAACGCTAGAGAAGATCAGATCCGTCTCTCCGGCGATGTCGACAACATGGATGCAATGCGATCACAACTTTCTGCCGCCATTATGGATAACGACGATGTTGCAATTGAAGCGTATCAAAATGTTCTCTCTGGTAAAGGCGAGCAAGGTCGTCAAGCTGTACATGACGCGATGGTTAATGCCGAAGCAAGTGGCAATGTCTCTGCAGAGGCACGCAAGGCTTACGCTTCGAATATTATGAATGGCAAATTCGCAAATGATTACAAGAATAATTCTCGTTCTACTTTCGAATACGCTAAGGCTAATGCTGGAAGTGGCAGTGGCGGCAATATGTCATCATATTATGGCACAGCTGTTGACAGCTTGACACAACAGAAGATGGTTGACATGGACGAGGCCGAGCTTAATCGCTACTTAGCCGCTGCTCAGGATGCAAGAAAAGTAATGTCCGATTCTAGTGCTTCGCAAAACGCCAGATTGGATGCAGAAGCCAGGCTCGGTACTATCACTAGTATGGCGAGCGGCGCCCTTAACAACCAACGTCTAGCACAAGGACTGAAGGGCTCCCAGCGTAAAGTACTTGAGCAGATTGCTGGAGAAGCACCAGCAGGTGATGGTCCAGTACTAGATGTACGAGATAATGGCGCTAACCGGCAGTATGATGCCGCAATGAATAGAGCCGCAAACAATAATAGACGCGCACAGGGCAATTCAAATTCAGTTAATCAAGAAGGTTTGGACCAATACCTTGATATGAATGATGGTAGATCTTAGCTTTCTGCTGCTTGAATCACATCTTCAAAAAGCACACCTACAGTAAGTGGACCAACGCCACCAGTTTTTGGCGTAATTGCAGAAAGATCATTGCGCTCGCGTACGGCTTCGTCGACATCGCCAACTAGTACACCGTCTTCGCTTGCAGTGCCAGCATCTACTACCACCGCCCCACCAGAAATCATCTCAGAAGTAATAAGGTGCGGTACTCCAGTTGCAGAAATAATAACATCAAAATCTGAAAGCTTAGATAAATCACTATCGTGGCGGAAAACTTCAGCAGATATTCCAGAATTATCAAAAATACGTTTTAATGGTTGTCCCACTAATCTCCCGTAACCAACTAATGCTACACGTTTGCTGGCCAGTCCTATTCCGTGTCCAGCAAGCAGCCAATTGATTGCAGTTGCTGTAGCGCTTTCAAATTTGCGTTTCAAACCTGCAGTCTGATTTAGGCCATCTACGTCTTTTTCTGGCGCAATCAAATTAACAATTTCGTCAGTATAAGAAGTATCAGTCAAAGGAAGCTGCACAATTATTCCAGAAACCGAAACGTCATTATTGGCCGCAATGATAGCCTTCTTGGCAGCGGCTAAACTTGTAGAATCAGAAACCGCATCAATTTTTTTATCGACAACTTCAATGCCGATGTCCTCACCGTACTGTTTTTTTAGATTAACATATTTTACAATTACTGGATTGTCGCTATCGCGTACAATCACCAGTTTTGGAAAAATCTTGCGCGAACGCATTCCGCGCACCACATGTGCTTGTCGTTCCTTAATAAAACCTGCAAGCTCTCGTCCATCTAAAACTTTCGTCATTAGGAAGCCTCTTTCTCTTTGCCGATAGGAATTTCTACCGGTTCTTGCTCAAGATAGAAACCGTATTTTTCTTGGACTTTGTTACGGATTTCTGAGCGTGCAGCATCTAAGTCAGCATAGCTTTTAGCGCTTTCGTTAATTAGTATTAAGGCTGCTTTTTCTGACACTTTGAATCCGTGCATTCTAGCGCCCTTTAGTCCAGCTCCTTCAATCAAATATCCAGCATTAATCATTTTACGTCCGTCAGCTTTTTCCCAAACTTTTATGCCTAGTGCTTTCGCTTTAGCTCCTTCACCGTCATCTATGAAGATATTTTTAAAGAAGCTACCAGCGCTAGCCTCGTGGATAGGGTCTGGCAACTTTTCCGCACGGATATTCGAAACCATTTTGCGGATATTTGCTGGAGAGAAATCGGTTTCATTATGCTCATCTATGTACTTTTGTAGGGAATTATAAAACGGTGGCTCTAGCTGCTCTTCATTTTCTAGTACGAAAGTCGCAGCCACGATAAAGTATCTACCAACAAGTGGCCCATTATTAAAAATTGTTGAACGATATCCCATTTTAAGTTCATTAGCGCCGAGTACAATCAACTCATGAGTTTCTCTATCATATACTTCAACACTTTCTAATACCTGAGAAATATCTTGTCCGTATGCTCCAATATTTTGCACAGGTGCTGCTCCGACCGTTCCTGGTATCTTGCTCAGACATTCAATTCCAGAATACCCACGGTCACATGTATATTTTACGAAATCATCCCATTCTTCTCCGCCCATTGCACGAATCACTACCTCATCGGAAGTCTCAGAAATTACCTCAATGCCCTTCAGACGATTTAGTAGTATTACACCGTCAAAACCCTCATCTTTGCCAATTGTGTTTGCTCCACCTCCTAGTACAAAAGTAGGAAGTTTTTTCTCCGCTGCAAACTTGTATGCTTCTGGAATGTCTGACAGCTCAGATATTTCAATAACAAAGCGGGCCTTACCGCCAAGACGCATAGTGGTAAGTTCAGAAATCGGTACTTTTTCTCTGATCAACATATTATATATTATACCATTATTTATACATCTAGAAAAGCACTAGAGAAATAGATAGCAATATTAAAACGTTTCCTGATCGCTAAGCCTAGCACTAGCAGAGCTAGCACTGATATTGGGGCCACACTTTGCAATTACGGAACGTACATTTTGATTGGTTGGAGAAATGCCTTTCTTTCGCATCTTTCGACTAATCTCTCGTCCCAGCATTGACTCTTCCTCAGAAAAAACGCAACCGCAGTATTTTTGCATATAGAGTCCTACCTCGCGTGCTTCGTCTTGACCTTCTTGCCAACCTTCTCTAAAGTCGCGATATAGAAAATCAATCTTGAATTCACGCGACAAGTGCTCCATTAGGTCTTTAATGATATCGTGCTGCTGATAAATGCTATATAGAAGCGTGGTAGAAACTGTATCGTAGCCGTTATCTCTGGCGTACTCAAAAACCTTGCGGAGTCTTTTAGGATAACAATAGTTTTGACACCTAGAAAGTAAAGCTTTTTGGACGGCATCCATATTGGATGTGTTGACATCTTTCAAAACTCCACAGACAAATTCATCAAGTCCATATTGATCTTCTATCACTAGCTCAACTTCTTTAGTTTTTGCGTATTCGGTCAGACAATTGCGACGTGCTTTATATTCGGAATATGGGTGAATATTTGGATTGTACCAAAAAAGTGTGGGCTCAATTTTTTCCGAACGAAGTTTTTTGATGCAGTAAACACTGCACGGCGCACAACAAGTATGAAGAAGTAAGTTCATTCACTTATTATAACAGATTATTTAGCAAAACCTTTGAGCTTCTTAAAGTCAATTTTTGTGGCTGCTTCCTCTAATGCTTCTTTTGAGCCATAATGAGTCTTAGTCCCAGGACTGTCGGATAGCATGTGCTGTGCAAATGGGAAGCAAACGGCTTTCGTCAGTTTCCCTTTAGAAATTTCCGGATAAGGTATAACTTTCGCTTTACGCACATCGGCAAGTGGTATTTCCCAAGCAGATTCCATTTCTTGAGGCAGAAAAGTCAGAGAGAATAAATCGCCATCTTTGCCCCCAAGTTCCTTACTGTAAGCAATAGAAGTATTTCCGTCAATCCATAATTCCTCATCAAGTTTTTTAGTCTTTGGGTGTTTTAGTGATGCTTCTATATCGATAACAGTCTTTCCGTTCTGTTGTATTTCCGCTAGATAGTCACCTTCGCATGTTGTGGTAACGGCGGCGTTATCTACGCTTGGCGAACGTAAGCCGTGTTTTTCGTCAAAAGAAATAGTATCGGAAAGATAGTCTAGTATTATCCAGCTTTTGAGCCCAGTCACTTCATTTTTAGCGATAGCATAAAATTCTGCACGAGATCCCCAGAATGCGCTGGTATGCGCCCGAAAAATACAAATTATTCCGATGTATTTTTCTGCATCGCCCTCAAAAACTTTAGCTTTCGCCGGTACAAAACCATCTGGCAGATCTCGTTGGAATCTAGCCAAGTCATCTATTTCATATACTAAAAAGAATGCATAGGGTTCTACCACAAAACCCATTTTATCGGCCTTCTTAGCGGCTGAGGTTACGATTTTTCTCTCAATAAAAGCAGGTAAATTTTTCAACTTTTGCTGCATATGATGGAGAGTTCCGACCTTAATCGGATCAATCATTTTCTCTGTGCCTTTAGCAAACTCTATGACATTCATTTTAGTACTCACAACTTAAATTAGTTTAAAATTGCAATACCACAGTTAAGATATGCGGCGAAAGTGCACCAAAGAATATATGGGACAAGTAGTAGAAGAGCCGCAACGGATACCTTTTTGGTTTTCACCATCATCATAATAATCACAATCCACATTGCTACGAGCCAAGCGAACGCAAACCAGTATTGTTCAGCTAGGAAGAATAACGGAGTCCATACGAAGTTCATCGCAAGTTGCAATCCGTAAAGGATTAGAATTTCTTTGTTTGTGCCTTTCTTGCTTTTTGCCCAGATTAGGTAGCTTGCAAGTCCCATCAAGACGTAAAGAATAGTCCACGCGACAGGGAATAGCCAAGCAGGAGGGGCAAGAGGCGGCTGGTTGAAGCTGCCGAACTTAGACATTGCATCGCCAGTCAATAATGATATTAAAAGCCCACCACCGAGAGGGACAGCTATGCAAAGCGCAATACGCCAAATCTTTCCCCAGGCAGAAATAGATTGAGCATTGGTTTTTGCGGATAAAGCTCTCCCAACACCTTTTCTTGCGCTGGTCTTAGCTGATTTTTTAGAAGTAGTTTTTGTCATTTTTTGTTTCCTTTTATGGTTATTTGTAAACATTTTACTATATTATGAAGAAAAAAGCAATAGATATAAAAATTACGCAATGATATTGCGTAATGTCAAGTAATGGTGATCCGGGAGGGACTCGAACCCTCGACACCAAGCTTAAGAGGCTCGTGCTCTAACCAGCTGAGCTACCGGACCAAACTATGATTGCTACGAAGAAGTGCGTACCAACCACTCAAATTATTAAGCCGCAAGAAAAACTTGCTCTACTTATTATACCAGATAAACTAAAAAAAGAAAACCCCTTAATTTAGCTCTTGAATTTTCTATCGTTTCTTGGTATAATGTATCACAAGCGTTAATATAAAGGTAAAATTATGAGTTTTTCTATTCTAAAGAAAATCGGTGACGAACAGAAGAAAAAAGCTGTTGTAGATGTCCGTTCTGGTGATACCGTCAAAGTCACTCAGAGAATCAAAGAAGGTGATAAATCCCGTCTTCAGGTGTTTGAAGGTGTAGTTATTCGTGCAGATCGCAAAGAATCACATACTGCTCGCATCACTGTTCGCAAGATTGCGTCTGGCGTTGGTGTAGAAAAATCTTTCTTACTTCACAGCCCACTTGTCGAAAAGATTGAAGTTGTTAAACGTTCAAAGGTACGTCGCAACAATTTGAGCTATCTCCGTGAGCGCTCTGGCAAATCTGCTCGTCTTGCCGCTACTGATTTTGATCGCGCAGCTGTCAATGATGTCGCTGTAGAAGAGCCAGTCGCTGAAGCTGAAGATGCAAAAGCTGAAGAAACAAAATCCGAGTAGATGATTCTCGGGATTGATGAGGTTGGACGTGGACCATGGGCTGGGCCATTGGTTATCGGCGCAGTAGTTTTAGGTGATCCACAGGCTAAAACGTGGGAGGGCTTAAATGACTCTAAGAAGTTAACCGCAAAAAAGAGGGAACAGCAGAGCCGACTTATCTTAGGGAATGCTAAGGCAACCGGCCTTGGTTGGGTGGAAGCATCAGAAATAGATACGATAGGCCTATCAGAAGCTCTAAAATTAGCGACAATGCGCGCAATTTGTGACGCTCTAAAGGTAGAGTTACCAAAATATATTGCAGATTTTGACAAGATAATTCAAAAGATTAACATACTACCATTCTCTGAAATAGTAATCGACGGAACCATTAACTTTTTGAATGGAACGAGCCTTGAATCAATTACTACAATTCTGCCAAAAGCTGATAGTAAAATCAAAGAGGTATCTGCAGCGTCAATTATTGCCAAGGTTGCACGTGATAACTATATGATAAAGCTAGCCGAAAAATATTCAGAGTATGGTTTTGAGAAGCATGTTGGCTACGGCACGAAAAAACATAAAGAAGCACTAGCAAAATTTGGACCTTGTCCAGAACATCGAAAAAGTTTTAGGCCGATAGCAAAAATAATCAGTGATGAGCAGGGAATAGCAGCCACTAAAGACTCGTCAAAACACCTCATAATAAATAAAGATAATAAAGCTGATACTACTTCAATTGGGAGAAAAGCTGAAGCAAAAGTCTCCGATTATTTAAAAACAAATGGCCACACCATTCTTGCTAGAAATCATAAAACAAAGTATTATGAAATCGATATAATTTCTGCTACTAAAGACCATATCTTTTTTACTGAAGTGAAGTATCGCAGTAGTTTTACTCACGGGAGACCATTAGATTTTATTGATCAGAAAAAACAAAAACAAATGAGTTATGCTGCAGAGTCGTTTATGCAGTTTTTAACTAAAAAACTTAATAAAAGCCTTCAAGATTTGCCGTCACCGGTACTTGCGGTTGCCAGCGTGTCGGGCGAAGATTATCATTTAGACAAATGGTTCACAGTTAAGTAATGTACATATTATGTCGAAGTGTTATTTCTAGACGCCCTTGAATAACCCCCCAAAACCATATATAATATATATCATGTTCAAACTCTTGAAAAACTTTCCTAAAAAGGATATTTTCTTTGTTTTATTAGTGATTGCACTAATTTGTTTTCAAGTTTTTCTAGATTTAAAACTTCCAGACTATATGTCTGAAATAACACAATTAGTTAATACGGAGGACCCTGAAGTTTCAGAGATTTTGTTTGCTGGCTCAAAGATGCTTCTTTGTGCTCTTGGCAGCATGGGCGCGGCGATGATAGTGGGTTATTTGGTTGCCAACATTTCCGCCAGCTTCTCAATGCGTCTTAGAAAAAAGCTATTCAGTAAAGTAGAAAATCTGAGTATGGCAGAAATCAACAAATTTTCTATTGCTTCGCTCATCACTAGAACCACTAACGACATCACGCAAGTACAGATGTTAATTGTGATGGGTCTTCAAATGATGATTAAAGCCCCAATCACTGCAGTATGGGCGATTGTCAAAATTCTAGATAAGTCTTGGGAATGGAGCGCCGTCACTGGTGCAGCGGTGGTGATCCTACTTGCACTTGTAGTCACACTAATGGCAATTGTTATTCCTAAATTCAAAATCATCCAAAAATTAACAGACAAGTTAAACCTTGTCGTGAGGGAAAATCTCACCGGTATTCGCGTCGTTCGTGCATTTAATGCTGAAAAATATCAAGAACGAAAATTTGAGAAGGCAAACAACAATTTAACTAATACGCAGATTTTTAGCCAAAAAGCACTTTCGATTTTTTCACCGATAATGTTCTTCATTATGCAAATGGTAACGGTTGTGATATATTTTGTGGGCGCGTATCTCATTGATGGAGCAGGGGATCAACAAGAAAAGCTTCTACTTTTCTCTAACATGATTGTTTTTTCGTCTTATGCCATGCAAGTCATAATGTCATTCTTAATGCTTGCAATCGTTTTTATGATGGTGCCACGTGCACAAGTCTCCGCCGATCGTATTAACGAAGTTCTTGATACTAAAATTTCTTTGAAAGAAGGCGAAAGAAATGTTGTCGCTACTACTGAAACCGGAACCGTTGAGTTTAAAAATGTTAGCTTTAAATACCCAAATGCTCAGGAAGCTATCATAAACGACATTTCCTTTAAGGCTGAAAAAGGACAGACAGTAGCATTTATCGGTTCAACAGGCTCTGGTAAATCAACTCTTGTTAACCTCATTCCTAGGTTTTACGATGTAACCTTGGGCGAGGTTTTAGTTGATGGCATCAATGTCAAAGAATACACTTTTGAAAGTCTTTATAATAAACTTGGCTATGTTTCACAAAAAGCAGTACTATTTGGTGGCACCGTCAAAAGTAACGTTTCTTTCGGCAGTAATGGTAAAGGTGTAAAAACGGAAAAGGTAGTTAAAGAAGCTGTGAAAGTTGCCCAGGGCACTGAGTTTGTAGAAAAAATGGACAAAAAATATGACGGCCATATTGCACAAGGTGGTACTAATTTATCCGGTGGACAGAAACAGAGGCTAAGTATTGCTCGTGCGATTGCAAGAGAGCCAGAGATATATATTTTTGATGATTCTTTCTCCGCACTTGACTATAAAACTGATGCAAATTTAAGGCGAGAACTTAAAAAATACACCAAAGATGCTACAATCTTAATTGTTGCACAGCGTATTGGAACTATCATGAATGCAGATCAAATAATTGTTTTAGATAAAGGTAAATGCGTTGGTAAAGGTACCCACAAAGAATTATTAAAAAACTGTCCAGTATATAAAGAAATCGCCGAGTCGCAACTTGCTAAATCAGAACTGGAGGGGAAATAATATGCCGGGTCCAAGAAACAAAGGTGTACCAGAAAAAAGCAAAAATTTTGGTGCAGCTATGAAACGATTAATTAAAGAGCTAAAAAAATACCGCGTAAAAATTATCGTTTCAGCAACTATGGCGATTATCGGAACAGCCATAGACATTGCTGGACCAAATCTTCTTTCTGACTTGACCGACGCAATTGCTACAGGACTTAGAAATAGTGTCGATTTTTCAATCGTTTGGAAATTTGTTTTAATTATCTTCTCGCTATATATATTGGGCACAATTTTCGAAATAATTGAGTCCTTCTTAATGACCGACGTTGCCAACGGATTCGCTCAAGATTTACGTGCTAGAATTTCTGAAAAAATTAATCGTCTGCCACTTAAATTTTTCGATAAAAATGAAATTGGTGACACGCTTTCACGCGTGACGAACGATGTTGATACTTTGGCCTCCAGCCTTTCCGATTCTCTTGCTGCGATCGTTGTAAATATCCTGATGCTCATAGGCGTAGTTGTAATGATGTTTGTTACGAGTGCTCCACTTGCCATTACAGCGATAATATCTGGAATAGCTGGCCTGGTGTTTGTGGCATTGATTTTATCCCGTTCACAAAAATACTTTACTATGCGTCAAAAAGAACTTGGTAAAATTAATTCCCACATTGAGGAAATTTATTCAGGAATCAACGTAGTAAGAGTTTACAATGCCAAAGAGGAAGCGAGCAAAAAATTTGATTACTTGAATAAAAGGGTTTACGAAGCTAACCGCAAAAGTCAGTTTCTGTCTGGTTTAATGCCTCCAATGATGCACTTTATTGGTAATCTCGGTTATGTAGCGGTTTGTGTTGTTGGTGCGATTCTAGTGACGAATAATGCAATCACTTTTGGCGTAATAGTAGCGTTTATTGTCTATGTTAGAATGTTTACTAGGCCACTTACACAAATTGCCCAATCACTAAATCTTTTGCAATCTTCAGCCGCCGCTGCAGAACGAGTTTTTGAATTTTTGGACGAAAAAGAAATGCCTAAAGAAAATGCACTGATGCATTTGGATAAAAACAAGGTGAAAGGCGAAATAGAATTTAAGAATGTGCAATTTGGCTATACGGAAAACAAGATAATTATTAAAGATTTTTCAGCTAAAGCAATGCCAGGACAAAAAATTGCTATCGTGGGACCTACTGGAGCTGGAAAAACCACGATGGTGAATTTGCTGATGAAATTTTATGATGTAAATAGCGGCGACATCCTAATCGATGGTGTGTCAATCCATGACCTTTCGCGCGAGAATGTACACGAGATGTTTACTATGGTACTTCAAGACACTTGGCTCTTCTCTGACTCACTTAAAAATAATATTATCTATAATCATGCAGACATTTCTGATGCAGAAGTGGATAAAGTTTGCGAGACAGTTGGGTTGACGCATTTTATTAAAACTCTTCCAGAGGGAATTAGTAGTAATATTTCCGATGATAATTCAGTTTCTGCAGGCCAAAGACAACTTATTACAATCGCTCGTGGCATGATTAAAGATGCACCATTTTTGATTTTGGATGAAGCAACTTCTAATGTCGATACTCGTACCGAGGAATTAGTACAAAAAGCAATGGATAAATTAATGAAAGGACGTACTTCGTTCATTATCGCGCACCGTCTTTCGACAATTAAAAATGCTGATTTAATTTTGGTTATGAAAGATGGAGATATTATTGAATCTGGGACTCATGACGAGCTACTAGAAAAAGATGGTTTTTATGCAGAGTTATATAACTCACAATTTTTAACATCCTAAAATTTTCTTTACTTCGCCAGCTAAATAAAAAGAGCCTAGAACAAAAAGTGGAGTCTTTGTGTCGTTTGCATCTTTTAATGCTTGCTTAATTATCGATTTAAAATCTTCATTAGATTTGTATTGTACTTTGGTATCATCAAATGCCTGTTCCATCTGCGAAAGGCTAGACTTTTTAAAATCTCCAGGCTTCGTAACATATATATTTTTAAATACTCCAGTACCTGTAATAATTCGTGCCATTGAGTTAACGTTTTTGCCGAGAGCGCATCCAAATATTACATTCCCAGATAAATGTTCTTTAGTGATTCTTTTACATACTTGCGCCATACTGTTTTCCGTATGCGCTACGTCTATTAGGAGATAGGGAATATTTGGATAGTTTGGAACACTTTTTATTATTTCATATCGGCCAGGAAGCTTGACTTTTGAAATTCCATTTTCAATTTGAGTTTCAGTAAGGTCGATTCCAGACCTTTCTAGAGCGAGTTTTGCAACTGCTGCATCCTGCTCTAAGTAGTTTTCTAAGAATGGCACGAACTCAACACGGGTTTGATTGTCGCTCGCCACTCTTTCAAGCGTCTCGCGAACTGGAGTTTTTTGCCAAACTGAAACAGCTGGAATTTTTGGCTTAATAATCCCAGCTTTTTCTGTCGCAATTTTTTCGAGCGTATCCCCCAAAAATTTAGTATGTTCTAATTCTATTGGCCCAAATACGGAGCATAGCGGGGTGACGACATTTGTCGGATCAAGCCTCCCGCCCATACCGACTTCAAAGACTGCATAGTCAACCTTGGCAATTCTAAAACATAGCATTGAGAAGATTGTTGTGAGTTCGTGCCACGTAATATTATTCTTGAGAATAATATCATTCTGGATTAGTTCTTCTACGCCACTTTTAAGCTCGCCAAAAGCTTTATCATATACGTCCATAGAGAAAGGTTCTCTTCCAGTGCTAGTACGTTCTACGAAGTGAAGAACGTGTGGAGAAGCATGCACGCCAGTTTTGAAGCCCGCTTCCGTTAGAGCACTAGCAATATTTGCAGAGATTGTTCCTTTTCCTTTTGACCCAGTAACATGAAAGCAAGGACAATATTTTTCTGGATGTCCAAGTTTCTCACAGATGATGCGAGTAGTCTGCAGATTTAGTAAACTATCTTCTGGACGTCTTTTAAAATTAATAAAACCACTCAGCCAATTATTTAATTGAGTTAAATCAAGATCAATTTTTGTGGGTTCATTCATTGCAGAATCACAGCGCTAGACATTAAATTTAAATTCCACCACATCGCCATCTTGCATTACGTAGGTTTTACCTTCAGTGCGTAACTTACCAGCAGCTTTTACCGCCTGTTCTGAACCGAGCTCTTTAAGATCGTCATAGTTGCAAATTTGTGCAGCAATAAAACCCCTTTCAAAATCAGTATGGATTGTTCCAGCTGCTTCTGGTGCAGTTGCACCTTGCTTAATCGTCCAAGCACGTACTTCCTTTTTACCGGCCGTCAAGAAACTTTGAAGTCCCAAAGTTCTGTAGGCTGCTTTAATCAGCTCTCCCAGAGCATCTTCACTTGCGCCATAGCTTTCTAGAAATTCTTTTCTTTCAGCGCGATTCATGTCAGCCATTTCTTCTTCAAGCTTTGCATTTACAAAAATCGCTTCTGCTGGGGAAACAAGCGCTTTTAATTTTGATTGTAAGTCTTTGTCTATAAGACCTTTTTCGTCCACATTGAACATATATATTACTGGTTTGTCGGTTAAAAATGGAATATTCTCATCAGCAGGATCTTTTTTCCTTTTAGCGGCAATTTTTTCTTTAGTTTCATCGTCGGCAAGTTGCAGCTCAAGTTTAATAATATCAATATCGTCTTTAGCCTGAGAAATAATATCGGTTTCCATTTTTTCGTCGGCACGGACAATATCGTCATTTATAAAAGCACGTACCACGTGACAAATCGCCTGACATTCACGGATGTGTGCGAGAAACTTATTACCGAGACCTTCTCCTTTTGAAGCTCCAGCCACCAACCCTGCAATATCTACAAATTCTACTGTGGCTGGGACAATTTTTTCAGTTTCATACATTTTACCAAGAACATCTAAACGTTCATCTGGAACTGGAACGATGCCAACGTTTGGTTCAATTGTAGCAAAAGGATAGTTAGCAGCCAGGGCGCCAGCATTGGTTAGGGCATTAAAAAGAGTACTCTTTCCTACATTTGGTAATCCGACAATGCCAATCTTTAAATTCATAACCAACCTGTGATATCTGTTATTATGAATTCTATTATATCATTTTTATAGATTATTGATAAGCGTTTATGCTTGGTAAATTAAACTGTGCGTGCTATAATGGAGTTATTCAAAAAGGAGGTCCAATATGGCTAAATTTTTGGAGATTGCCCGTCACTCCGTCTAACCAACGAGATGAGCAGGTTTTGAGTAAGTTGGTTACTTATTCTACGAATACCAATTCGCTTAACACCCGACAGACTGCCCCGCGATAGATGTCGCTGAGTAGTAAACTGTAGAGTGAAAGTTAGCGAATTGGCGGGCTTTCATTTGAATAAACATTTGCCTGAACCCCAAGGGGTTATTTTTACGCGCTTTGCGAGCTTTTTCCCTCGGTTTCTTCTAAATATTGATTTTCCTCTTTTACCTCTTGCATTTTGGAGTGAATATATAGAGGGTTTACCAATAAATTATACCACAAACATCTTTTCATGAGTCCAACCGTGGCAAGTTGTTTTCCGTAAAATTGCAAGGTCTTTCTCTTATTATTGCTTAATGCCCACTCCATCTTTGGGATAAAAACTGTCTCCATTCCGCCATTAGCATACTGTCGTCATACCATTTACCAATATCATCAGAAGTGAGAATTTTGTCATATCATTTCGCAACTCCTTCGAGCGTAAATGCCGTTTCTTCTAATAGCCCTCTATTGCTGATAAAAAGGTGCTTGAGTTGTTTTAAATATCTGTCTCTTTCATATTTGACAGCGAAATTAACTAATTCTACTGTTTCGTGAGTAATCGCTGACAGATTGCTAATTTTAGCTTTTCGCCTATTAAATTCCTGTTCAAATTTACTTGCGTTTTCTATTTCTTTAGATAGATTCATTGCGTGCATCCTACTCGAGAAGTTTAGCTTTCTCTAGACTGTCAACATCATATTTGCTGGTGTTCGTCTCTCTGTAAGTCAGCATTTCTGCAGTTGCTATCGCCATTGTATACATTGGGTCAGCGTAATGACCTTCTCCGAGTTTCATGTCTACTAAAGAATATGCTAGAACACCTAGGTCGCGAGAAACCATTGCACCTTCCGTTCTTGCTCCTGTAATCGGGTCATTATAATAGTCCATCATGCGTGAAAAATTATTTTTAAGCGCATTTTTGAAATCTTCCTTTACATCACTAGATTCGATACACTTAATAACTTCTTTTGTATTGACTTTGGTATTTGAAATATCGGCGGATTTATGAATGAAAATTGCAAGAGTGATACCGTAAAGGCGCGCGGCAATTAATCTGCGTTTATTATAGTCCCCGTACAGTTCCATTGCTAAATCTTCGAACATTTCATCCGTAGAACCTCCAGCTTTTTCGAATGAATCATATAGAGTCATATAAAAAACTTCAGCGAAAGTCATCTGTGCTGAAGTCACGTGCATCATTACTAATGACAAATTAGAACCACCACTTCCTTTTGAAAGCCCAAGAGTGAATTCAATTCCTTGATTTCTGACCATAAGACAAATCTTCTTTAATCCAGAGCTTTCGTCAATGGCTTTATCGTATTTTCGAGCGTTGATATTGCGTTCTACTCGTTTGAATAATCCCATACTAGCGTTTCCTTTCTTCTTGCTATTTTGCCCCCATAACTAAGTGGAACACTCGCTATGGAGTGTTCTGAACTTCATTTTCTACAGTAAGTAATTAAACCAACTGGAGCGAGTGCTCCACACAGGGTTTAATTCTTTGCGTGCCTTGTTTGAGGGCAACTTACAATAGAATTGAAATTCAGAACAATTTAATTATACCATATTTGGTTTACGGTTTCTATTCTTGTTACAGATATTTTTAAACTAGATTTAAAAAATAATTAAATACCGCCTGATACTAAATCTATATTTTGCCCGTAAATCTTTTTCTTACTTTATTTATATACGAATCAAAAAAACCACACTTTCCGTGGTCTGGTTTTGGTAGTTTTAACTTAGTTGAGAACGGTACATATGTGGTCGTATATTGGGTTAAAAGTTCAAGGTTCCAATTTTAAGATTAATGACGAATCCTTTCGTTAAAAAATGGTGCGAATAGAGAGAGTCGAACTCTCATCTCGTCCTTGGGAAGGACACATAATAGCCGTTATACGATATTCGCTTATTATCTCTATTATACCATAAAATTTTCGTGTTATAATATATCTATGGCTCCGTAGCTCAATGGATAGAGCAGCTCCGTCCTAAGGAGAAGGTTGTGCGTTCGACTCGCGCCGGGGCTACCAGTAATTATTAAGCGAGGTAAAATGTCTAGACTTTCATTTGATGGGCAACGTGAAGGGGAAGAAGTCAAGTTTATTTTTAGACGGCACATCTCTACCGCGAACAAAGGCATTTTCTTTTTAATATTTATGATCGTGGTTGGCGTTGTGCCAATGATTTTATGGCCAGGCGACAGTAGAATGTTTTGGATATTTCTAGGTTGCGTTATTGTCGGTCTTTTTGGACTAATATACGCATATGTTCTCTGGTATTTCTCAATGTACATCGTGACAAATGAGCGCATTCGTCAGATTAGCCAACGAGGATTATTCAGAAAAACGGTTGTTGACTTAGGTTTAAACAAGATCCAGAGTATTTCTGTCAACACACCAGGGTTAATTGCTGGTATAATGGGATATGGAACCATTTTAATTCAAACTGGCGTAGGAGATTTGATTATCTCTAAAGTTCCAAAACCAGAAAAGATTCATAATAAGCTACAAAATGTAGCAAGGGAAGCAGAAAGTGAGTAAAGAAGAAAAAAGTCTTAAAAGTAGACTGCCGCTCATTGGCAAAGATAAGGGTACTAAGACTGAAAAAGAAAAATTTGAAGAACGTCGCGAGGAAGTGCTAGCAAAGGGGCGTAAATTTAAATATCCTATGCAGTTTACTAAACACAGGCTAGTAATTATGACGATCATTATTGCAATTGTCGCTTTGGTGCTTGCTGGATTTTTTGGTTGGTTCTTGCTTTATAAGTCTCAGAGTACTGGTGACGTTCTATATCGTTTAACTACTGTGCTTCCTGTTCCGGTTGCCACAATTGATGGTGAAGATGTAAAATACAGCGACTACTTGATGATTTATAGAAGCAGCATCGCACCAGTCGTTCAGCAAAATGGCGACTTTTCCACCGACAGCGAAGATGCTGACAACATTCAAAATGCCTACAAAAGATTCGCTCTAGATGCAGCAGAAGACTATACTTATGCTATCAAACTTGCGAGACAACTAGGAATTGAAGTCACGGAAGAGATGATTGATAAGTCATTTGATGACCATCGTAAAATCGGCGGTACCGACAGAAGTAAGGAAAACTTCTTAAGCGTGCTTAAAGATAATTTTGGTCTTTCCGAATCCGAATATCGCAGAATGCTTTATTTGTCATTAATAAAGGCAGAAGTTGCTAAAAAAATTGACGGCGAGGCCAATAAAAAGGCTGAAGAAGCAAGACAGAAAGTACTTGCAAATGGTGGCGATTTTAAGGCGGTTGCTGAAGAACTTGGCATTGAGTATGAAGAAACTGGTGGGCTAATTGATGTTATGAATGTTGACGGTGGTAGGTCAAACGTGGCTTACAGTCTTGAGCCCGGGAAAATCAGCGATATTTTCTTGTCACTGGGTGGAGACGCGTATTATATTGTAAAACTAAATGAAAAATCAGATTCTAGGGTAAATTATGTATCCCTTAAGATTCCTTTCACGGAGTTTAATAATCGTCTGAAGAACGTTCGCGAAGAAAACCGCGTTGTGGAACATATTGAAATACCAAGTACCGAATCTGAAGCTTCAGAAATGCTAAATGAAGCAAATAATTAATTCAGACGCCCCTGTTGAGACATAGAATTAGCACTCTTGACTAACGAGTGCTAATTTGCTATTATAGAGGTATGCAAGATGATTTTAATGAAGTAATGAGTCGTTTATCGGAGAACGCACGTTTTTCGATTCAGAAGGCAGATACTTTTTCTAAAAGATATAATAGTGGTTATATGAGTACTGAGCACCTACTGCTTGGTATTCTTGATATGGATGCTTCAACTGGGGCGCATATTCTTGCGGATGAAGGCATAGAGCTTTCTGATGTTGAAAAGAAGATGACGCAAACTGCTGTTGAAGTACCAGGTTCGCAGATGGCGATGATGTCATTATCAGAAGCAACAGTTTTAACTTTACGTATGGCGGCCGCTTTTGCTAAAGATTACGGAGTTGACGTAATTGGCACAGAACACATTTTGTACGCATTAGTTACCCAGCCAAATTCCAGAGCTGCTTTAATATTATCGGAACTTGGAGTTGATATCATTGAAGTTGCTCACTCCATTGAAAAACTAGCAGAAGACCAAGCCGAAGCTGCAAAAAAATCACGAGAAAAAGAGAAATATGTTAACAAACCAAAATTTAAATGGTTATCACGCTATGGCCAAGATTTGACTGCACTGGCAAAAGAGGGAAAACTCGATACAGTAATCGGTCGTGACAAAGAAATTGACCGTACAATCACCGTGCTTTGTCGCCGTACGAAATCAAATCCAGTTTTGATTGGCGAAGCAGGCGTTGGCAAGACTGCAATTATTGAGGGCTTAGCCTCTAAAATTGCCAAAAATGACGTCCCAGGGCTTTTAATTGGCAAGCGTATTTATCAAATTGATTTATCGTCTATGGTTGCCGGTACAAAATTTCGCGGAGAATTTGAGGAGCGCATCAAAGGAGTAATTGATGAAGCTAGTGGCGATCCAACCATTATCCTATTTATTGATGAACTTCATCTTTTAGCAGGCGCTGGTAGTGGTTCCGAAGGAACTATGGATGCAGCCAACATTTTAAAGCCTGCACTCGCGCGTGGAAAAATCCACTTAATCGGCGCAACGACTCTAGATGAATATCGCAAAAATATCGAAAAGGACAAAGCGCTTTCACGTCGCTTCCAGACTGTGATGGTTGAAGAACCAAGTGACGCAGTCACGCTTCGCATTCTTAAGGGTATTAAATCACATTACGAAAAACATCACGGAGTGAAAATTCCTGACACCATTTTAGAAACTGCCATCAATATGAGCAATCGCTATATCAACGATCGCTTCATGCCTGACAAAGTTATTGATATTATTGATGAGGCATCTGCCATCGCAAAAGTTGCTGAAGATAAAAAAGGTGGCAGTAGATACAAGAAACTAAAAATTGAGAAAAAAGATTTGGAAGAGAAAGTTGAAAGCTCCGCTGAATCTGAGGATTTTGAAAAAGCAGCACTTTATAAAACTCGCTTAGAGAAGCTGAAGCAAGAAATCAAAAAATTAGAAAAAGCTGGTGTGTCAAAGGTTAAAACTCCAACTCTGACTGAAGAGAATTTAGCAAAAGCTGTATCACTTAAAACTGGTATTCCAGTATCTAAGGTCCATGGCTCCGAGCTTGAGCTTCTGATGCATCTGGAAGAACATATTGATAAGGCAATCATCGGTCAAGACGAAGCTGTCCATACCGTAGCTAAGGCAATCAGACGTGGACGCTCCGGCATTGCAAATAGTAATCGCCCGATAGGATCATTCATCTTTATGGGTCCAACAGGAGTTGGTAAAACTGAGCTGGCTCGTGTAATTGCACGCGAAGTCTTTGGCGGAGAAAATGCTTTAATTAAAATTGATATGTCAGAATTTGGCGAAAAACACAATGTTTCCAGACTTGTAGGCGCACCTGCTGGATATGTTGGCTATGATGATGGTGGGAAGCTGACCGAAGCCATTCGTCGTCGTCCATATTCAGTTGTTCTATTTGACGAGATTGAAAAAGCGCACCCAGATGTATTTAATTTATTGCTGCAAATCCTAGAAGACGGAGTCTTGACTGATGGCCAAGGCAATAAAGTCAAGTTCAACAATACAGTCGTTATTCTAACATCCAACTTGGGCGCGGAAGCAATGTATGACGATGATGACTTTGGCTTTTCTGCGCATCTAAAACAGACTAAAAAAGAGCGCGATGCTGAATATGAGCGTCAAAAAGAGGCTGCAACAAGAGCGCTTAAAAAAGTAATGCGCCCAGAGCTTATCAATCGTTTGGATGCAGTTCTTGTATTCCACTCGCTAACAAAGCGTGAGGTAGAACAAATATTTGATACCTTAATTGAGGATTTAAGAAAAAGATTAGCCGCCAAGCATCTCGGTATCAAAGTGACTGACAAAGCGAAAGAGTGGTTAATCAATATCGGCTACGACCCAAAAAATGGTGCAAGACCACTTCGCCGAGCGATTGAGGACTATGTTGAATCGTTGATATCTGACGCAATTATCTCGGGCGAGCTAAAAGGCGGAGATATTGTTACAGTCGATTTAGTGAAGCAAAACCTAAAACTAAAAATAGGGAAGGAATAATCAATGAACGACACCAAAAAACTAAGATCTACAGCGATATTAATAATTGTTGTTTCGATATTAGTTGGCGTGTGTGTTTGGTTTAATCGCGGATATATTTCTGACAGTATAGCCTCGCTTTTTTCTAAATTATCACCAGAAGCAATTGCAGTAGAGGAGCGTATTGGTTTAACGAATTATGGTCAATTAATTTTTTCCGCCGTCAATACCAACCTTGAAAATCGCGATTCTTTTAATGAGCATTGTAAGTCTCATAATCAGGATATTTCTGTGCTAGGTTGTTATACTGGTGGGCGCATCTATTTATATAATATTGATAACGAAGATTTAAATGGTATCATAGAGTCTACTGCCGCACACGAGCTTTTGCATGCTATGTGGAGCAGAATGGAAAATGGCGAGAAGAATCGCATCTCCAAGCTTCTCCTTGAAGTTTATAATGATGACAAATACCACAGCTTGCTAGCCGAAGATTTAGAAAACTATGGAGAATTAGAACGTATCGATGAGTTGCATTCTCGCATTGGAACAGAGATAGCGGATCTGCCTGAAGAATTGGAAAAGCATTACGCAAAATATTTTGCAAACCAAGATTTAGTAGTGGATTTTTATAACTCATACATTGAACCATTCAGAGAATTGGCAAAAGAGATTGAAGATTTGTCCGTTAAACTTGAGAAACTAGATTCAGAAATAGAGGAAAAATCAAAAGCTTACTATGAAAATGCGCACCGCTTAGCAGCAGAGATAGAAGAGTTTAATAACTGCGCCTCAACATTTGGTTGCTTCGCTACAGATGGTATTTTCTACAGCAGACGAAACGTTTTGCAATCTGCCCAAAATGCGCTAAATGATGAATTCAACGAAGTGAACGAACTTGTTGAAAAATATAACGAGTTAGTTACTGAGTACAATGAAAATGTAATTCGAGGAGATATTTTAGAAAAAGCAATCAACTCGAATTCGGAAATGGAAGAAATAAAATAATAGGAAAGGAATAAAATGAACAAACCAAAGAATTATTTAGTTCCAACAGTCGTAGAAGAAACAGCGAAAGGCGAGCGTGCTTATGACATCTATTCAAGGCTTCTTACTGATCGTATTGTTTTCTTAGGAGAGGATGTCAACCCGCATACGGCCAATTTGGTAATTGCGCAGTTGCTATTTCTAGCGCACGAAGATCCAAAGAAAGATATCAAGTTCTATATCAACTCTCCAGGTGGAAGTGTTTATGATGGGCTAGCAATTATTGACACGATGAACTATATTGAACCAGATGTGCAGACTATCGGCATTGGCCTTCAAGCATCGATGGGTGCGATGCTTTTGTCCTGTGGCACTAAAGGCAAACGTTTTGTTTTGCCAAACTCTCGCATCATGATTCATCAGCCTTCTTCTGGAACTGAAGGAAAAATTACAGACCAGGAAATTGCTTTAAAGGAAGGTATTTATCTTAAAAAACGTCTTGCAGAAATCTTTGCTAAAAATACTGGCAAAGACCTAAGCCAGGTTGAGAAAGATATGGACCGTGACAATTGGATGTCAGCCGAAGAGGCTAAGAAGTATGGTATAATAGACGAAATTATCAAGTAAAATACCAACGGTTTTTAACCGAATAATGTCATTATAGCATAAGCGGAGTAAAAAGTCAAGTGGCGAAGACAAAATCGATTTACGTTTGTAGCAATTGTGGCGCGACCTTTTCCAAGTGGGCAGGAAAGTGTAGTAATTGTGATGAATGGAATACGCTTACAGAACAAATTCTCGAAAACGAATCTGGTGCGAAAACTGCTATCGCCAAGGGTCAAATTTCAGGCAAAATACTTGAACCTCGCTCAATAAACGAAATTGAACCATCAGATGCTAAAGCGCGCCTTACTACTGGTTTTTCCGATTTAGACGAAGTATTAGGTGGTGGATTCCTTGCTGGTTCGGTCTCGTTGCTTACTGGACAGCCAGGGATTGGTAAATCTACGCTTCTTATGCAAATCTGTGCCAGAATCGCTAAAAAAGCCCCGGTTTTGTACATTTCTGGCGAGGAATCTGCCGGGCAAGTTAAACTTCGTGCAAAGCGTCTAGGCGCAAATTCAGAAGAATTATCCTTTGCTTCTTCAACTTCCGGTAATGATATTGCCAAGACTATTGAAAGCGGAAGTTTTAAATTTGTAGTAGTAGACTCCATCCAGACATTATCACTTAATGAATTGACTTCTGCGCCAGGAACAGTATCTCAAGTCACTAATTGTGGTAATCTAATAATTCGCGCCGCTAAATCTACCGATACTGCAGTGGTGATTGTTGGTCACGTTACAAAAGAAGGCACGCTTGCCGGGCCAAAGGTACTTGAGCATTTGGTGGATGTAGTGATAAATTTTGAAGGTGATAGGTATGGTGGGTTCAAGACGGTTAGGGCAATTAAAAATCGTTTTGGTTCCACTTCGGAAGTGTCAATTTTCGAGATGAACGACAAAGGACTTTCGGAGGTTAAAAATCCGTCAGCAGCTCTTCTTGCAGAACGCCAGAATACAGATGGCTCAATTATCTTAGCGACAGTAGAAGGGACGAGACCTATATTGGTTGAAATACAGGCACTTGTTACTCCAACTAATTTTGGCTATCCGAAACGAACTTGCTCTGGTTTTGACATTAATCGTCTCAACCTCTTGATTGCTGTGATTGAACGACGCACGAAACTCAAGCTAAGTGATAAAGACGTATACATTAATGTGGTTGGAGGTATAAAACTTCAAGATTCTGCGGCAGATCTTGCTGTTTGTATGGCGATCGCCTCAGCTTTGGCCAAACGTAAACTGTCGGAAAAATATGTAGTATTTGGCGAGGTTGGTTTAGGTGGAGAAATCCGCTCCGCATTTCGTCCAGATCAACGTATTGCTGAGGCAAAGAAGCTTGGATTTACGCACGCAATTGCACCAGCCACTATTAAGGATAAGTTTGTCTTGCCGGCAAAAGACTTACGCGACTCGCTAATTAAGTACATGAAGTGAGTGACAAATCGCTGCAGCTAAGGCATCAGCCGCATCGTCAGGTTTAGGCACCACATCTAATTTTAAATGTAAACGTACCATTTCCTGCATCTGTTTTTTATCAGCGTGTCCATAGCCGGTCATAGTTTTTTTAATTTCATTTGGTGAATATTCATATATTGGCAGATTCTTTTGCTTAGCAACTAGAATACAAACTCCACGTGCTTCTGCTACAGAAATACCAGTGGTGATATTTTGCATAAAGAATAGTTTTTCAATACTCACCACATCGGGTTTGTTTAAATTGATTATTTCGTTAAGGGAATTATAAATATCTTCAAGTCGATCTGGAAGTGGCGTATGCGGCGGAGTAGATATTACGCCAGCATCAACAAGCGAAGGTTTATTGCGTACGACGTCGATTACGCCAAAACCACAGATTCCAGTTCCAGGGTCAATTCCAAGTATTCGCATACTTACATTATAACACCCTGAAACTACTTTTTGATTTCATCAACGCGGTAAATGTATTTTGTATTGCTCTTATTGTTTTTTGCAACGTTGGAGATTGCTTGTAACCTATCAACGAGGCTACGAATATTATTATTGTAAACACTCACTAACTGTTGGATAGCCTCTTCATTAAATTGTTTTAATCCCGCGGAAAGTTTGGTGGAGCCATCGCGTAGCTGAGAGATACCATCGACAAGTGCTGGAGTGGAGCCACTCAATGTTTCCATTCCGTCCGAAAGTATAGATGAACCCGCTGCAATTTTTTCAGTGCCAGCCTTAAGCTCACTAATACCTGGAACTAGTTCGGTATTAATCCCTGCTGCGACTTGATTCACGCCCCCAACGTAAGCTTTAGTCTTGGCAACGAGCGTATCAAGGTTCACAAAGTTTTCATCTAGACCGGATTTAAGTGCGGAGAACTGGGCCTTAAGTGCGGCTGCATTTTGGCCATAGCTAGAGAGAGCTGCGCTAATTTGCGGATTGTCCATTGCTGCTATCCAGGTAGAAAGCTCATCACCGTAGTTGCTAGTTGTTAGCTCATCGTGCGGTAGATTAAGCGCCTGAAATAGTGGCATCAAATCAACAAACTGAGAATTATATTTTTCAAGCGTAGATGTTTTGACGCTATTTGCGAGGCTCTCTATTCCGGAAACTAGAGCAGTGCTATTGGCGTAGTTTTCGCCTACAAGTGTGTTGACGCCCGTTTGGAGATTTGTCTCTACTTTTTCCTGCAGGGTAGAAACGCCACTGTCGAGTTTGGCAGTGCCAGTTTTCAATTCTAAGCTGCCAGCTGACAATTTCGCTACTCCTTCTGGAAGAGTACTTGCCTTTTCATATAACTTTTCAATTCCTGTAGTAAGATCGGCTGATCCTCCCACTAGTTGATCCATTGCGGCGCTCATCTTGTTGAGCTCTGATGCGAGTTGATCAACGGAGTTTAATCCAGAAAAGTCTAGATCGTCGAAGATTTCGTTTGTTACGATAGAAACAGCCATACCGAGTTCAAAATCGGAAGTGTCCGCAGTGATTTCTAAATAGCTAGGTATTTCGAAGTCAGCACTAGAAATTCCTAGATTCTCTTGCATACCTGGCATCATTAAGCCGGCAACAATAGTACGTGCACCGTCATTAATGAGCTTACCATTTTTTACTTCAACGTTTTTGAAATGCTCATTGTCGAGCATCAGACCAGAAACGATTGCGTAAGGAACATAATAGCCACTAACTGTGTTTTTATTAGTATAGTCATAGCGGATAGTCACTTTGCCAGATTTTCCAACCAGTTTTTCAGCCGAAACTTCTTCGCCATCTAGTGTATAGGTGATTTTCAAATCGACCGGTGTTTTTTTATTGTCGTCACGAACGTTCAGATACTCATCGACATCAAGATTACGTGTCCAGTCAGAAGAAATGATTTTGCGGGTTGAACCGTCAGTCTTTGCGAAAACATACACAGTTTCATCAACCAATTTTGATGAAGAGGACGTAGTAGATGATGTGTTGGAGCTAACAACCGACATGGAATTATTACCAATCCCTTGAACTGCTAAAGCAGCCGTCGCCCCAATTAAGCCAGAAACCATTACGGCAGAGGCGAGTACGATTTTTAATTTTTTAGACATTTTTTCATCTCCTTTGTTGTATTACAAATTAATTTATCGCATAACATAAATAGTGCAGGCAGTACCAAAATTACCATTGCCATGCTAATGATGGCGCCACGTGCAAGTAGTAAACAAATTGCAGAAATCATATCGATATTAGAGTAGATAGCTACGCCGAGTGTGGCGACAAACAGGCCTGCAGAAGATACGATGATGGAAGGAATTGACGTGGAAAGTGCGATTAGTACAGCGTCGTGTTTATTCTTGCCGCCAATTCTTTCGGTTTTGTATCTTGTGGTCATCAAAATTGCATAATCAACCGTTGCACCAAGTTGAATAGTACTGATACAAATTGGTGCAATGAACGGCAAGCTTGTGCCTGTAAGGTGTGAGATACCTAGGTTGATAAAGATTGCCACTTCAATTACGGCAATCAGGATAAAAGGCAAAGAGAAAGACTTTTCTACTAACGCAATAATGATGAATATAGCAATAATGGAGATTGCATCTACTACTTTGAAGTCGGTGTCGGTGGTTTTGATCATATCATGCATCGCTGGAGCTTCACCAATCAGCATTCCACCAGCGTCATATTTCTTTATAACATCATTCAGCTTGTCAATTTGAGAATTTACCTCATCAGACGCTGTGCGATATTCTGAACCAACTAAAATGAGTTCCCATTTGTCGCTTCTTAGTATTTCTGTCACTGATTCTGGTAGCACTTCTATCGGTACGCGTTCGCCGACTAATGTCTCGAGTCCAAGTACAAATTTCACGCCATCAACTTCTTCCAGCTCCTTCACCATTTTACGCGCATCGGATTCTTTCGTTGTGCTTTCCATGAGTACCATATGCGTTGAAGAAATATTAAAATCGTCTCTTAGTTTACTATTAGCAATCACCACGTCCATATCTTCCGGGAGGGAACCACCCATATCATAATAAACCTCTTGTTGTGCTTGTTTGCTGAAAATGTAAGCTGGAACTGCGATGGCTGCAAAAGCAATTAAAAGTACCGGAAAGATGTTGAGCAGCCTTTTAGAAAATTTAGTCATGTCTGGCAATAGTGGTCTGTGGGATGTTTTTTTCAGGGCTTTATCAAAAATTAAGATTAGTGCAGGGAGAACCGTTACACAACCGATCACACCAAGTACTACGCCTTTAGCCATTACAACGCCAAGATCGAGGCCTAACGTAAATGACATAAAGCAAAGCGCCATAAACCCAGCAATGGTAGTGATTGAACTTCCTACTACAGAAGTAAATGTTTTAGAAATTGCTGTGCTCATTGCTTTTTCGCGACTTGGTTCTTTTTCGCACTCTTCTTTATAGCTATGCCACAAGAAAATTGAGTAGTCCATCGTTACAGCTAGCTGTAAAACTGCAGCAAGAGCTTTAGTGATAAAGGAGATTTCCCCAAAGAAAATGTTTGTACCAAGATTTAGCAAAATCATCATGCCGATAGAGATAATAAAAATAAATGGTGTCAACCAGTTGTCTAGGAAAATTAGCATTGCAACTATTGCTAGAACAACAGCTATCGCTACATAAATCATTTCTTCACGTTCGCAAAGTTCCTTTAAATCAACTACTAGTGCAGACATTCCGGACACGAAAACTTGCTCGTTTGCTTTATGTCGTATTTCACTGACTGCACTGAGAGTTGCATCTTCGGAAGTGCTACCATTGAAGAATACTGCCATTAGTGTAGAGTGATCTGTGTTGAAGGCGTTATATATTTTATCTGGCAATATATCCATCGGAATAGAAAGATCAGCTGCGGTCGTATACCACACTACAGAATCGACATTATCTATCTTCTCGATTTCTCCCTTTAGTTTATCTACATCAGAAGCGGACATATTCTCTAAAACGACTAAAGAAAAGGCGCCTTTTCCAAATTCTTTTTGCAGTTCTTCCTGGCCTTTCATTGTATCAATTTCCGATGGAAGATAAGTTAGCATGTCATAATTCACACGAGTAGCAATCATGCCAATCGCTGCCGGAATCATCAAAAGAATAGACAATATTAATATCAAAATACGATGCTTAACAATTAACTTTGAGACCTTCATAAACTATATCTTACGCTCAAAAACAGGGAAAGTAAATGGACATTTTTGGACATTTGTCCGAAAAAAATCTCAAGTTTTAATAGTTAGTAGCGCGAATTTCAAAGAAGGCTTGAGGGTGGGCGCAAACTGGGCAAATTTCTGGTGCTTCTTCACCGACAAAGATATATCCACAATTTCGACATTTCCAGACGGTGACTTTGTCACTCTTAAAAACTACATCGTTTTCTACATTATCAAGTAGTTTTTTATAACGCTCCTCGTGCTCTTTTTCTATAGCTCCGACACCTTCCATTTTCTCTGCAATCTCAGTGAACCCTTCCTCTCTTGCGGTTTCTGCAAATTTTTTATACATGTCAGTCCATTCATATTCTTCGCCGGCAATTGCGTCCTTCAAGTTCTCAGAAGTATCCGGAACTGTCCCATCGTGCAAATATTTGAACCAAATTTTTGCATGTTCTTTTTCATTTCCGGCAGTCTCCTCAAAAATCGCGCCGATTTGCTCAAAGCCATCTTTCTTCGCCTTGCTAGCGTAATAAGAATATTTAGTAAAAGCTTGGGCTTCACCAGCAAAAGCGGCCTGCAAGTTTCTATAAGTCTTTGATTTCTTAAATTCTTCCGTCATATTTCTCCTTTTTCTCATTATAACACGCGTGATATAATATATATATGGGAATCGAGAGAATTGTCAGCACAGAATTATCCGAAAATGACAACGAAGAAGAAATTATTGAAAAATCGCTTCGTCCACTTTCTTTTGATGAATACATCGGCCAAGAGCGTATGAAAAGCAATTTAAAAATTGCAATTGACGCGGTCAAGAAACGAAAAAGTAATGGAGAAACTGACACTCCAGGAAGCACATTGGACCATATATTATTATATGGGCCTCCAGGTCTTGGCAAAACTACGATGGCAAATGTTATCGCGCATGAAATGTCTGCGAATCTGAAAGTAACTTCGGGGCCAGCAATCGAGCGCGCGGGGGACCTCGCAAGTATTTTGACGAACTTACAGGATGGAGATGTACTCTTTATTGATGAAATCCATCGGTTACGTCGCGCTGTTGAGGAAGTGCTCTACTCTGCAATGGAGGACTTTAAATTAGACATTACCATTGGCAAAGGTCCCGCCGCGCGCTCAATGCGTTTAGACCTTCCACACTTTACTGTAATTGGCGCTACTACTCGTACTGGCTCTCTTGCTGGACCACTTAGAGATAGGTTTGGCATGTTGCATCGACTAGAGTATTACAGAGAAAACGAAATTGAACAGATCATCTCGCGCACAGCAAATATTTTGGACACCACAATCGAGCCAAGTGCTATCAAGCTTTTAGCAACGCGATCTCGTCGTACGCCTCGCATTGCGAACCGCTTAGTACGTCGAGTGAGAGATTATGCTGACGTAAATGGTGATGGTATTATCGATAACAAAATTGCAGAAGAAGCGCTTAGCCTAATGGAAATTGACGAACTTGGACTAGACCCAGCGGATAGAAACTTACTGAGACTGATGGAAGAGAATTACGGTGATCGTCCGGTCGGACTTAATACTCTTGCTGCACTTACTGGTGATGAAGCTACCACGATTGAAGATTACAACGAGCCATATTTACTGCAAATTGGTTTTATCGAACGTACCCCACGTGGACGCAGAATCACGGAAAAAGCCAAGAAACATTTAAAAAAATAATAGGACTTTTCTATTCTTCAAATTCTAACGAAAGGTAATTGCGCTATTTCTTCAATGCCAGCTTAATGCGCTCTTCAGTGGATAGCTTTTGATCGACATCAGACAGCGCCTCGGTTGCTTCTTTCAAGGTAAAGCCAAGTGTCATCAAAGCATCTAAGGCCTCATCTCCCTCTTGGATTTTAGCGACGCCAGATACTTCGGCTGTACCGTATTTGGACGGTAGACCAACTTTGTCTTTCAAATCTACAATCACGCGCTCGGCAGACTTTTTGCCTACACCGGAAGCTTTAGAAATGTAAGTTGTGTCACCGTTTGCGATGGCATTCCTCACGTCTTCTGGTGTGCCCAATGACAAAATTGCCATGCCAGCCTTCGGGCCAACTCCATTCACAGAAATTAACAGCTCAAAAATCTTTTTAGCCGCAAGAGTAGAAAATCCGTATAGCTCTTCTGCATTTTCAGAAATCTTATGATAAGTGTAAAATTTTTTCTTATCATTCAAGTTTGTGTCATCATAGTCAAGAGAGGTTAAAGCAATTTCATAACCAACTCCATTAACATCGGCAATAATGGAGTTCCCAAACTTTTCTGCAACAATTCCTTCTATATGCGCAATCATATTATGATTATATAAAATACTTCCAATTTTTGTCAATATGTGGTATAATAAAGAAAAGGGAAAGTAGCATGAAACAGGAACTCGTCAAACTTCATCACGCTCGTAGTAAGAAGGATTTTCCTGAGTTAAAACTCGAGGAGAACGAGTATGTAGAATTAGCTATCCAGCGTTCTCGTCTGGGTATTATTTTTATTTGGACTGCTGCTTGTATTGGATATGTGTCGTTGCTAATCGCGTTAATTTTCTTAGAAACTAACGCAAATAGTGCGCCCGCGTCTGCTGCTCTAAATGGTTTTGCAAAATCTTATCTATATCTTATTATTCTTATTTTATTTGGTATTATCACTATTGCTGCACTTATTGGTAATAAGGTATACAAGAGCAATCGTCTCTATGTTACCAATAAGCGTCTTATCCATCACCAGGCAAATTCACTTTTCTCTAAGTCAGTTAATATCATCGAACTGGTTTCTATCGAGGACGTTTCATTCAAGCAAGATAATATTGCTGACCATATTTTTAAACTTGGCACTATCCGTATGGCTACAGTCGGAGATGAGACTACGTATACTTTTAAATATGTAAATACCCCAAAGGACGAGCTTGATGCGATTACGCATCTAGTTCACGTTGAGAAAGAGAAAACCAAGCGTCGCCACCGTCGTCCTGATGAGGAGCGTTATTACGATGATGAGGATCTTGACGAAGAGATGCCGATACCAACCGGACAGCAACCGACCATGCCACAGCAAACATTTAACAATCAGCAAGTTGCTCAACCAATTCCGCAACCACTTAATCAGCCGCAAAGCATCCAAGAGCTTAATCAAGCCTTAAAGAAATAACTAATTGCGATTTTTCTTGATATAATCTTCTTCTTTTTCTAACACAGCGCGAAGGGTATATTCTTTGCATTTTCCGTCTTCGCAGTTTGCAGCTTCATAGGTATAAGAACAGCCGGTCTCTCCCAAGATAACGCCGGAGGGATCAGTAAATAGATTAGGGTCAATTACAGTCAGGTTTTCTTCAGAAATCGTTTCTGGATAGTATCCATTTTTGTCAAAGAACCCTTCTTCAAGACCATAATACATTGCATTTATTGCAATTTTACGATGATCGTCACGGTCCATAGCATCTATATTAATTTTTTGTACGAAAAAAAGTATTAGTGCAAGACTTGCAAATACGATTACGATAATGAGCTCAATCAATGTAAAACCAGATTTATTTTTCATAAGTTTATTATATCACGTAACAAAAATGGTAGCAACGACTGGGATCGAACCAGTGACCTTGGGCTTATGAGTCCCACGCTCTAACCAACTGAGCTACGTTGCCACTTAGTACATTATAACACATCTGGACAGGAAAAGGAAAGTATTGACTATTTAAGATATCTATGGTATAATGGAAAAATAGGCATTGCTTAGTAACTTAAGTCCAGGAATATTATCGAAAGGGGGTGACATAATGTTCAAAAATTTTTTTAAAAAGCTATTTCAAAAAAAAGTAGCTGAAGAAGAAATGCCCATACCAGATGATAAGTACTATGGCAATACAGCCGAGCTTTTCGAGTCAGTTGATCGTAGTTTTGCCAGTAGTGCAGCCAAAGTGTTATATCCGGATGTCGACGTCGAAGAACTAAGTGAGGAAGAACTGGATGGACTCGCTGACATAGGGTATCTGTTCTTTTTACTTGCCAGCGGCTTTCATGCGAGCGCAGAAGATGTAGAACGTCTTGAAAAAACTGGACATTTCTAAAGGGTCTACCCCCCTGCATAGGGGGGTGTCTTATTTAAGAATTTTGGCGGAAGGGACAGGAAGCTACGTATACACCTTTACTTGTACATAAAAAACCGAGAGCAAGCTCTCGTTTTTTTATGTGATGGCGGAAGGGACAGGATTCGAACCTGCGGATGTTTCCATCTCTGGTTTTCAAGACCAGTGCCATCAACCACTCGGCCACCCTTCCACATCCTATTATACTATATTTTCCCCTTAAACGCCAGTCTAAGTTTTTACACGAGAGGGCAGAGAGCCTTTAATATGCTATAATAAACATAAGCTATGAAAGGGAAACGTGTTTTTTATAAACTCAAACGACTTGCTTTTTATTTTGTCATGTTTTCTTTTCTGGGATGGCTATGGGAAGTATTTCTGAGTTTCATCACGAGCGGCGGGTTTGTAAATAGAGGAACATTGTTTGGCCCCTGGACGCCAATTTATGGTTTTGGTGGTATTGCTATTATTATTCTTTCTAAAAAGCTTAAGAAACCTTGGCAATTATTTATCGGCGCTTTTCTGATTAGTGGACTGTTAGAATATTTTACAGCAACGTTCCTCGAGCTATTGCATAGTGCGAAATGGTGGGATTACAGTATGCTGTATTTCAATATACACGGGAAGATTTGCTTGGAGTATTTGCTGGTATTTGCCATCGTGGCTTGTTTGGTAGTCTATTTTATCGTGCCAAAACTCGATAAGCTATTCAAAAAACTAGACTCAAAAATAATGACTATGGCATTAATAGTCATTATTATTTCAATTTGTATAGATTTTCTTTTCTCAATTATAAATCCAAATAGCGCCGCAGTAGTTGGGGGTTTGGTACCCCGGGTTGGAATCGAACCAGCATTGTATCCTTAGAGGGGATATGTCCTATCCGTTGAACGACCGGGGCAAAAAGTCTGCTTTTTAGCAGGCTAATCATATTATAACATAAAAACTTGCGATTTTTTTCATAATCTGATAAAATAGTAGTACCAATTCGTTCAAGCGAGATTACGGTCTCGTAGTATAACGGTTAGTACAACGGGTTTTCATCCCGTCAATAGGAGTTCGACTCTCCTCGAGATCACCAAGCTTTGAGCGAAAGAAAATAAACCCGTAGGGTTTATTTTATTTCCGAGAATAATAAAATAGCCCCCAGCACAAGCTGGGGGCTTTCTAAGGAGTATTTATTTATACCGGGAACAAACTATACGTAGCAAAGAGCGGCGCAAGCGTGTTCGCCTCTGTCGACATTATCTTAATGAAGATATCAAGCGAGACGCCTATAACATCTTTTCTGGTGTCACCCATTGTATCGCATGCCACGGCTGCTTTGTAAGCCTCAATATTCGCCGCATCGTCTTTGGAAAGGACGATAACATTACCATTCTCATCACGAATAGGCTCCCAATTCTCGTCGATCAGAATCACCATCCCTGCTTCCCACATCTTCTTGGCATTGTCCCAGGCTCCACCAGAGTTGCCCATGAAAAGGGCTTCCTTGATTGCTGCGAAGATCGAGCCACAAAGTACACCAAGTACAAAGTTTGGTCCAAGGATGAATCCGCAAAGTGGAACAACCAAAGCAATGACTGATGGTGTTAACATGTAGCTTAGTGCTTCGTCTGCTGCCATAGTGATAACATGCTCGTAATCCGGACGAACTGTTCCTTCCAGGACACCAGGAATCCTAAGCTGTCTTTCACCTTCATCTGCCAGCTTCTTAGCTGCTTCTATAGTATTATGTCCCAGAATTGCTGAGAAATAATCAATGAGGGCAGAGCCGATAAGCCCGCCACCAATGATGATTACTATAGACAGAATGATCGCTCTCGGAGATCCAAAGAAATTTGCTATATCGTACGAGCCAATATAGGATAACACCAGTGATACAGTTGCAAACGCTGCTGCACCGATAGCATTACCCTTACCAATGGCTGCAGTCGTATTACCTACTGCGTCAAGTTCATCAGTAATCTTGCGGACACTCGGATCAAGGTGGCAACTTTCGGCAATTCCTCCAGCATTATCTGCTACCGGGCCGAACGCATCGATGGATACTGTAGTTCCAATAAAGCTAAGTACACCCACTGCTGCAATTGCTACTCCATAGCTTCCGCAGATTACGCATGATACTATTATTGATACAGCGATAATGACACACGGCGCCATAACAGAACGTTTGCCAATCGAATCTCCTTCCGTCTGCTCATAAGCTACACCTTCTCTTGCCATATTGGCGAGTCTTTTCACGTGATGATGTTTATAGCTTGTGTAGAGTTCCGTCAGTTTACCGATAGAAACTGAGCTTGCCATACCAAATACTGCTGCAACCCATGGCGATACCCAACCAAGCAGGAATGAGTCCGGCAAGGATGCGTTGTCAAAAATAGCTTTTGCTCCAATAACTCCTACCAAAGCTACGATACCAGCCGAAAGATACGTTGCACGATCCAGTTCTTCTGCCGGATCGATGTCTTCGCGTGAAACCTCCACCAGTTTACCGTCGACATTCTTAATCTGTTTGCGATTCTTCAAGATGATGTAGTTTACACCTATAATACTTGCAATCAGACCACCGCCCGCAAGCACAAAGGGGTACATACAGGTAGCATTGAGAGCGCCAATACTGTCTTTGAACTCCTGTGTCGCCACCAAGATAGCCGCTGTAGGCGTAGCGATGAAGGACTCCGAAAGATCAGAGATATTGCCAGCGATATCATTGACGCAGTCGCCAATGAAATCGGCCAAGGTATTTGGCATTCTCGCGTCATCTTCAGGTAAACCATGGACATTTTTGCCCACGATATCAGCAGAGATGTCGGCAGCCTTGGTGTAATTACCGCCAGCTACACGATGAAACATAGCCACAACAGAATACCCGAGGGAATACGTTGTTAGCCGCATAGTTGTAGGATTACATATAACTTTAAGTAGAAAACCATGTCCGCTAGCATCAAGCTTGATTCCGCCAGATACTACCAGTATTATTCCACCTCCAAGCAATGCAAAGGCCGGAACTGAATATCCACTGATGCTACCGCCCATCAAGGCAATACGCATGGTTCTACTCATAGCTTTAGTAACCCTTGCCGCATTAGTAGTGCGAACATTACCGTAGGTGCCCCCCCTCATACCGATAACTACTGCCAAGCTAGACAGCAAAGATCCAAACATGAAAGAGAGCCCAGCTGTTCTTTCCATAAACAACGAGTAAATTGCACCCACTATTACAACTGTGGGGATAATGACGCGATATTCTCGACGCATAAAAGTCTTGGCTCCAGCGCGAATAATACCAGCGATCTCCTTCATTTCTTCTGTTCCTTCATCGTGGTTCTTTAAATCCCTAAAGTTCCGAAAGATAAAGGTGAAAGCGATGATGGAGATGACGATAATACCATAATAAACTATCATTTGCTTACCTCCTTATCAATGTTAAAGTACTTGTTGCAAAACAAAAGTGCGCGCTCCTTAGACGCCCACTACTAATAATATATCACTAAGAGTGTATTATCGCAAAGATAAGCGTTTTATTTTATAGTATTATTCTTCGTCCCACCAACAATCATACATGTACTTGATTGAATAATCTGTCTTTCCATATGGTGGATAAGGCATGTATATAACTGAAGTATGGTTGGTATTACAGAAATACTGGCCAGAGAAATATGGTCTAGAATTCTCGTGGCGACCATCGTCAAAAAGCAGCAGCTGTCTTAGATAAACTGGCGGAAAACCATAATCAGCGTATGATTGTAAAGCGATCGCTAGCTCGTCTTCCGGGGTGTTTTCAGTGAAAATGTCATAATAGTAGTTCTCATAATAATCTTTTGCGATGCGTTCTAGCTCTCTCTTAGCGGCAGTTTCTGGGTTGAATACAATATGCGCAATCACATTTCCAAAGACGAGCACTAGACATAAAATTATTACGAAAACAGAAAATTTGTGCGCAATTGGCTCCATTGGAAAGCTCAATGGCGTAGGTTGTTCTGGGTAAGAGTAATATCGTTTTAAAACCACCTTCTTCTTTGACATTCTAAACCTCTTCCATATATTTTACCATAAATATTTTGAGCGGGCTCATTTTCTATGATAAAATAAAAGATATGAGTAAATTGTTTAAAAGAACTAAAATTTTAGCCACAATTGGCCCAGCAGTTTTTTCCGAAGAAAAAATCGAAGAGTTAATTATGGCTGGCGTTAATGGCTGTAGGCTCAATTTCTCGCATGGAGATTATACTGAGCGCGATCAGCAGATTGAGTGGATTAGAAATGCTGCCGCTAAAAAAGGCCGTTCCGTAGCCATTCTACAGGATTTGCAAGGCCCTAAAATTCGTCTAGGTGAAATCAAGGATAATCACATGGACGTCCATGCTGGCGACGAGCTAATTCTTGATAGTTCCATTGATAGTCACGATGGGAGCAATATCATACCGGTGCAATACAATCTGGCAGAAAAGGTTAAAGTCGGCGAGCCACTTTCCATGTTCGACGGCAAAGTTAAATCAGAGGTTTCCGAGATTGTGTCAAGTACTGCCATCAAAATAAAAATCTTGAATGATGGTTTTATTATGAGTCACAAAGGACTCAACCTTCCAGATACTGATTTCGGTGGTGACATTATTACCGAGAAGGACATGGCCGACATCGAATTCGGCGCGTCTCGCGATTTTGACTATGTTGCGCTGTCATTCGTTCAGTCTGCAAAAGACATTGAAAAATTGAGACAAATCTTACTTTCCCACGGTTCAACTGCTCGGATTATTGCGAAGATTGAGACCAAAAAAGCTATCGAATCTGACGAGGCTATGGAAGAGATTGTTAAAGCCACTGATGGTATCATGGTGGCGCGTGGTGATATGGCTGTAGAGGCAGGCGCAGAAGTTGTGCCAATTGTCCAGAGGAAACTTATCGCTATGTGTCGCGAACATTCTAAACTCTGTATTGTCGCAACTCAGATGATGAGCTCAATGGTGGATAACCCAGAGCCAACTCGTGCTGAGGTTTCCGATGTTGCGAATGCCGTCATCCAGGGAGCTGATGCTGTTATGCTTTCTGATGAAACTGCCAACGGTAAATACCCAGTAGAAACTGTCAAAGCTATGAAGAAAGTAATTCTTTATACACAAAATCATTCTCACGTTTCACCAATTAATCACGAAGTGACAGGGAATTACAGGAATTATGATGCTATTGCTGCAGGCGTAGTGAATTTAGCCGAGAAAATTGATGCAGATGTTATTGTCTGTCAAACGGCCTCTGGAGCCACAGCATCCGCTATCGCTGCTCAGCGTCCGAAACTCCCAATCGTTACAGTCACGAGTAATCCTCGTGTTGCGGGTCAGTTAGCACTCACTTATGCTAATTCTGCTTTTGTGCGTACTTACTCAGATACTTACGGACAAGACCTTGCCCAGGAACTAAAAGAAAGCGGATATTTACAGACTCGTGAAGAGAAAAACGACATCCTTGCTGTTATTATTTCTGGGCATAAGGATACGGAGGGTGGCACAGATACTATTCACATAGTTAGAATATAGTTTTTTCTGATATAATAGAATTAATGGAGGTAAAATGTTTGAAAAGCAAACCCTAGAAAAAACTAACGTTCGTGGGCAAACGGTTTTGGTACGTGTTGATTATAATGTGCCAATCAAAGACGGAGAGATAGTTGATGATTTACGCATCCGCGAGACCATCCCAACTCTGGAACTTCTGGAGAAAAAAGGTGCTAGAAGGATTATTTTAATTTCTCATCTTGGCCGCCCAGAAGGAAAGAAAGTCCAGGAGCTATCTCTAAAACCTGTTGCAGACAAGCTGAAAGAGCTTTTGCCAGATAGAAAAATTTTCTATACTCCAGATGTGGCTGGTCCAGACGTTGAGGAAACAGTAGAAAAATTGCCTGTGGGAGGAATTTTACTACTCGAAAACCTGAGGTTTTTCCCAGGTGAGGAAGAGAATGCTACTGAATTTGCTAGAGAAATCGCCGAATCTACTCACGCTGACGTGTTCGTGCAAGATGGTTTTGCCGTAGTGCATCGTGCGCATGCCTCTACCTCAGCTATTACCTCTGAATTGCCTTCTGTCGCTGGACCACTTCTTGAAAGGGAAGTCACGAGCTTGTCAAAAATTGCTGAAAACCCAGCCCATCCATTCGTAGTGATAATTGGTGGCGCTAAGGTTAAAGACAAGCAACCACTCATCGCAAAGTTCTTAAAAATTGCAGACAAAATTATCGTCGGCGGAAAGATCGCTGCAGATATTTCAGACGGAAAGCTATCGGATGAAGAAAGGGAACTCTTAACCTCTTCAGATAAGATTTATCTGGCATCAGATTTTAAGACAGATGAAAATGGTACAAAATTAGACATTGGTCCAGAGTCGACTACAAAAATCTTGGAGCTTCTTGATGGTGCCAAAACCGTACTTTGGAATGGAGTTTTAGGGTATGTTGAAAATCCAGAATTTGCGAAAAGTTCGAAAACTTTAGCCGAGTACCTAGGCAAAAAACAGGGAACATACACGGTTATCTGCGGCGGTGACACAACTGGTTTTGTGGAAGGTTTAGAAAAGCTTGACAATAGCCTAAAATATGGTTTGATATCTACGGGTGGTGGGGCTGCTCTTGAACTTCTTGCCGGGGAATCCTTGCCAGGGCTGGAATCTTTAGATGACAAATAATGCCACTAGTGCTTGCATAGCGAAGTTTTTTGTGAAACACTAGGAATATGAAGGTGCCGTATAGAGTCAGAAGAATCGTCGTTGTTTTGGTAATGTTTTTAGGCGTTACTTGCTTCTTGATTTTAAATCCTGCAAGTTACGAAAAGGAGCTTATCCCAGAAAATGACGCGATAGCTTCTGGCTCTACTGAACCACTCGGAACTATTTCTAATACTGTTGACATAGAAAATCTAGCAAGCACGATATTAGAGAAATTGGAGGTAAAAGGCCGCGCCCCAAAGACTGGTTATACTAGGACCGAGTTTTATTCTAATTGGCCAAACATTGACGGATGTAGTCTTCGCCAAGTCATTATCAAAAGAGAGTTGGGTGACGCAGCTGTTTTAGACGGTTGTAATGTAGTTGGAGGAAAATATATTGAGCCATATACTGGTAGTGAAATGGTGTTTCACCAGAAGTCTGATTTTAGCAACAAAATACAGATCGATCATATCGTAGCACTCTCCGACGCCTGGCAAAAAGGAGCGCAATATAAAACTAAAGAAGAACGTTATGCTATGGCTACTGATCCACTTAATTTGATTGCTGTAGATGGAGCTACCAATCAACAAAAATCGGATGGTGATGCTGCTACATGGCTTCCACCTAACAAGGCCTTTAGATGTCAATATGTTGCACGTCAAGTCTCCGTGAAATATAAATATAACCTTTGGGTCACTGAGGCGGAAAAGGATGCAATCTTGAAAGTTCTAGAAAAATGTCCTAATGAGCCCGCAATTGGTATATAATAAGTATAAGCATAACTTGGAGGAAAAATGATAAGAGTTCTTACAGACACGACGATGCATATATCTGATTATTCTGCAGCAGAAACTGCACTTTCTGAGATCAAAACCGATTCGATGGCGGGCTGGATTAATGTTCCAGTTGACCAAGACGAGCTTACTCGCATCAAGCAGGCGGCTACTAAAATTGTTAGCGACTCTAGCTTCTTAATTTGCGTAGGTATCGGTGGGTCGTACCTTGGACATAAAGCTGTAATTGATGCATTGGGAAATACTAGCAAAACCAAAGTAGTCTATGCTGGCAACAATTTAAGTTCAGCGGCGCTCGATAAACTTTTTGCAGAAATCGGGACGGCTGACTTTTCTGTAAACGTCATCTCGAAATCTGGTACGACTACTGAACCAGCAATCGCTTTCAGGCTACTCAAGGCTGGACTAATTGCTAAATATGGCGAAAAAGGTGCCGCAGAACGTATCTATGCTACTACCGATGCGAACAAAGGTGCTCTTCACGATGAAGCAGTTAAGAAAGGTTACCAGCGTTTTGTTGTACCCGATAATATCGGCGGACGTTTTTCCGTCCTGACTGCCGTCGGTCTCTTACCAATGGCGGTTGCTGGAGTCAATATTGATGAGCTTTTGGATAGCGCTCGCAAGGCTTCTATTGGCACTGAAAGTGAATTTGTATCTACTATGAGCTCTGCGAATGTAGATACTTCCGCTTCAATCGTGAGAGAAGCTTCAAAATATGCTATTTTGCGCCAAATGTTCTACAGAGAACAAGGGAAGGAGACAGAGATTTTTGCCAGTTTTGAGCCACGTCTTGCGACCTTTGCTGAATGGTGGAAGCAACTATTTGGTGAATCCGAAGGGAAAAACGGACAAGGAATTTTCCCTGCCTCAGTCACTTATACTACCGATTTACATTCGCTTGGTCAGTATATCCAACAAGGACGCCGCAATATTTTTGAAACAGTTGTAAAAATTACAACACCTAACGCTCGTTCAATTGTCATTCCAAACGATCCAGAAAACTTAGACAATCTTAATTATCTTGCCGGTAAAAATCTCGATTTCATCAATCAGAAAGCTGAGGAAGCTACTATTAGAGCTCATCGTATCGGTGGAATACCAGTCCTCGAAATTGAAATTCCTGATTTGACCGCAAGAAGTATCGGTGAAATGATTTATTTCTTTGAGCTTGCTTGCGCCATTTCGGCTAAGATTTCTGGCGTGAATCCTTTCGACCAGCCAGGCGTCGAAACCTACAAACAAAATATGTTCGAGCTGCTGGGCAAGCCAGCTTAATTAACGCTATTCTTGAGACAATATCCCGGAAAAATCGGAAAAGTCAACGGTCTTTAGACCTTTACTTTTCCGATTTTGTAGGTCGTCTCAAGAATAGTGTTACATTAAACTTTAGCATATGCTATAATAGATACATAATTGATTAAAAGGAGTGGGCAACACTTATGAAATTAGATTATAATGGTCCAGTTGTACTAGCAATTCTTGATGGTGTTGGCTTGAAGCGTGACCTAATGGGCAACGCCGTTAAGCAAGCTCATACTGAATTTTTGAATTATGCAGTAGGAAATTATAAAACCACTAGTTTGAAAGCGTCAGGTGAAGCGGTAGGAATCTTGCCAAATGATATGGGTAATAGCGAAGTCGGACATAACGCTATTGGCTCAGGACAAATTGTCAAACAAGGGGTTGCTCAGATCAACGAAGCTATTAATAGCGGAGAGATTTGGAAATCTGAGGCTTGGCAGGAAATTATTAAACAGACCAAGGAGAGAAATTCGACCCTACATTTTGCGGGTATTTTTTCTGATGGCAACGTTCACAGCAGTATTTATCATCTGGAGCGTATGATTGATCAAGCACATTCCGAAGGAATTTCTCGTATTCGTATTCATATTGTGCTCGATGGACGAGACACTCCACCACAGTCCGCGCTTCAGTATGTTGCAGAGTTAGAAGCTTTCGTTGCATCATTCCCTGACCATCCAGATTATCGTATCGCTTCTGGCGGTGGCCGTATGGTTTTTGTAGCTGACCGTTACGAAAGTGATTGGGATATTGTTAAGGCTGGCTGGGACGCGATTGTTTGTGGCGAGGCTTATCATCGCTTCGCGTCAGCAACTAGCGCTATCAATACTTTTAGAGAAAAGGACCCTTCCCTTCAGGACCAGTATATTCCACCATTTGTAATCGTGGAAAATGGTAAACCGGTTGGTCGCGTTGAAGACGGAGACACTTTTATTTACTATGATTTCAGAGCTGATCGCGCAGTGGAATTCGCTATGGCGATGACTTATAATGATTTCCCTTACTTTGACCGTACTTATTATGGCAAAGATGGCACACTTTATCATAACAAACCGGATATCTACTTCGCTGGACTTACAGAGTACAATTCTGACACGCATGTACCGGAGCATCGCCTGGTAGAGCCAATTACTATCGGAAACACCCTAAACTCGTTCCTTGGTTCTCGCGGAATACATCAATTAGCGGTTTCTGAGACAGTTAAATTTGGACACATCACCTATTACTTTAATGGTAACAGTTATCAAAAAGCAATTGGTGAAGACCATATTGAGATTCCATCAGATACTCAGCCATTCGACACTCGTCCTTGGATGAAGTCTGCAGAAATCACTGATGCTGTCATTGAAAACATGGGTAAATACGATTTCATCCGTCTTAATTTCCCTGGCGGGGATATGGTTGGGCATTTCGCTGAACTTGAACCAACGATTACTGCAATTGAAGCAATTGATATTCAGCTCGCACGCATTGCTAAAGAAGTTGATCGTTTGGGTGGTGTGTTACTTATTACTGGCGATCACGGTAACGCCGAAGAGCTTACCGATAGTGAAGGCCATGCCAAAACCGCTCATACTACAAACCCAGTTCCATTTGTCATTTATGACAATACTGACAATCGTAATAAATATGAGCTTTCTAAAATTGAAGATGCAGGCCTTTCTAATATCGCTTCTACAATCACTACGTTCTTAGGGTTAAGTGATTATCCAGAATCATGGCGTCAGCCTCTAATCTCCCCTATTGACGGAAATATCTAACATATATAAAATAGTATTATGGTAGAAGTATTATTAATTATTTTGATTACTTCTTTAACTGCAATTATTTCCCTAGCAGGTGGTTTCTTACTGCTTAGTGGGTCAAAGCTCGCAAAAACTTTTCAGAAGTCCGGTACGATTTTTGCAGCAGTTGTATTGCTTTACGCTGCGTTTGGCGATATCATTCCAGAGATATTAGAAGATGGGGAACTTCCAGTATGGCAAGTTGCGCTCTTCTCTGTCTCTGGTGTTGTGATTTGTTTTGTCATTAGTTCATTGGCTGGACATTTTCACAAGCATGGTGAAGAAAAAACCTTTAAAGACAAAAAGCAAGCTTACGCCATGATAATCGTGGACAGCCTTCATACAGTGATGGATGGCATTGTAATTGGCACTTCTTTTGCCGCTGGATTATCTACAGGTATCACGTCTTCCCTTGCCACCGCCGCTCACGAAATTCCTCAAGAAGTTGGCGATTTTTCAATCATGATTCGATCAAAAATGCCTCCAAAAACCATAGCAAAGATACAAATTATTTCGGCTTTAGTTCTGGTACCATTTTCAGTTCTCTCTTTCTTTGTTGGTGACGCGTTAGTTCCGTTTCTGCCGACGCTACTCTCGTTCATCTCTGGCTTCTTCATTTATATTGCACTTGGAGAAATTTGGAGTATTATTAAAGTAATATGGAACAAAGCAAAAAAAGGTGTTCCAGCAAAGTAAGGAGTTATATGTCACGGATTACAAAAGCTATTATCCCGGTTGCGGGTTGGGGCACAAGAAGATTACCAATTACTAAAATCATTGAGAAATCAATGTTACCAGTTGGCAATCGTCCTTTGGTCGATTATTCCGTTCAAGAATTAATCAAAGCTGGAGTTACCGATATTTATATGGTGATTTCCAATGTAGAACCTTGCCAGGTGAGAGAATTTTACAAGGACAATTTAGCGCTAAACGAATACTTAAAAGACCGTGGCAAAACTGATCGCTTAGAGCTCGCTAAAACTTTGCCAGACAACGTAAAAATTCATTACGTCTCTCAGGACCCGTCCGGTAAGTATGGTACCGCAGTCCCAGTTTGCTTAGCCGTAGAGGAATATAATATCGATGAGCCAGTCTTTGTTTTCATGGGAGATGACTTTATTTGGAATCCTGACGGAGAATCTTCTGCTGAGTCGCTGCTTAAGGCAGTAAAATCTGAAAATGAATCTGCGCTAATTGGCATTTCAAAACCAGAATCCGCTTTGTTAAATGGCGGTGCACTCACTATTGAAGATGGGAAGATTGTTAAAATTACTGAAAAACCAAAGCCAGAACAAGTTACCGGTCTTGCTTCAGTGTCAAAGTATATTATTTCACCAGATTTATTGAAAGAGATAGTAGAATATGTTCATAATCATGATTTTGGACCACTAGACCAAGAGTATATGATTACTGATCCATTTGCTTCCTATATAGAAAAAGGCGGAATCATGCGCGCTGCCAAAACCGATGGTGAGTATTTGGACGGCGGCTCTTTGGAGGGTTGGGTTCACGCTAATGATGTAGTTTGTAGAGGCTAATAGGACTACACAAATTATTCATTCTGTGATATAATTTGCTTATGTCAAAGAGTGCGGAAAAAAAGACCTATCAGCAGGAAATTGGTAGCGTTGTAGCGCATTTGCGTCTAGAACGTGGCCTGACGCAAGCTGAGTTAGCCAAACTTGTTGGTTCTTCCCAGCCAGCTATCTATCGTATTGAAAAAGGCGTCCAAAATGTTTCTTTAGACATGATCAAGAAGCTTTCTCATGCGTTAGGGAGCCCTATTTTGTCAGTCAATACCTCTGTTTCTCAGAGCCTATTTATTGAAGGAGGTAAAGAACTGCATGGTGAAATAGCAATCAATACCAGCAAAAATGCTGCAGTTGGTCTGCTCTGCGCCTCGCTTCTTAATTCTGGAAAAACCACATTAAGACATTTGGCCCGTATTGAAGAAGTTTTTCGCATTATTGAAGTACTAGAGTCTATCGGTGTCAAATGTCGTTGGACTAATCGTAACCGTGATTTAGAAATTATACCACCACGTGAATTAAAAATTAAGAACCTCGATATTATTGCAGCAAGAAAAACGCGTTCTATCATTATGTTTTTAGGACCACTCCTTCATAAATTTAGTAGTTTCAAACTTCCCTATGCGGGTGGTTGTTCTCTCGGTGTGCGTACCGTTGAGCCACACCTTCGTGCGCTCTCTAGTTTTGGACTAGAAGTAGACGCTAGAAAAGAAAGTGGATTTTATAATGCTAAAGTCGGACATATGTCGGACAATAAAGATCTAAGAATTGTTTTGATTGAACGAGGTGATACGGTAACGGAAAATGTCTTGATGGCAGCAGCACTCCATCCAGGTAAGACGATAATTATTGGGGCTTCCCCAAATTATATGGTGCAGGATGTCTGTTTCTTTCTTCAAAAACTCGGTGTAAAAATCAATGGCATTGGAACCACTACATTGGAAATTATTGGCAAATCACGTATCAACCAGCCAATCGAATACTCTCCTTCTGAGGATCCGATCGAAGCGATGTCTTTCATCGCCGCAGCGCTTACTACGCATTCAGAAATTACAATTCGTCGTGCCCCAATCGAATTTTTGGAAATCGAACTAGAGATTCTAAAAACTATGAATGCCGACATTAGAAGAAGTAAAGAATATATTGCCGACAATGGCAAGACTAGACTCGTAGACTTAACTATTAAAAAGACTGACCTTATCGCTCCAGCAGACAAGATTCATCCTATGCCATTTCCGGGACTTAATATTGACAACCTTCCCTTCTTCTCCGTAATTGCTGCTTCTGCTAGAGGAAGAACTTTGCTCCACGATTGGGTTTTTGAAAATCGCGCTGTTTACACGACGGATCTTACTAAATTAAATGCTAAGGTTGAGCTACTTGATGCGCACCGCGTCTATGTAGAAGGGCCAACTAATTGGCGCCCAGCTGAACTTGTCGCTCCACCAGCACTAAGGCCAGCTGTAGTTATTTTAATTGCCATGCTCGCGGCGCCTGGAGCTTCAATTCTCAGAAATACTTATTCGATTGACCGTGGGTATCAAGATTTTGCTGCCAGACTTCGTCAGCTTGGCGCAGATATCGCTCCGCTTACTGGCATTTAATGCTATAATGAAATAATGAATAAAGTGGAGAATGAGCCAGAAATTATTTCCCGCGTTGAAGCGGATAACGATTCAATCAAAAAAGGTCTAAATCCGGCTCAAAAAGATGCGGTAGATACTCTTTCTGGCCCACTTCTGATACTAGCTGGCGCAGGTAGTGGCAAGACTAAAACCTTAACACATCGTATTGCGAATTTAATTGCTCATGGCATAAAACCTCAGAATATTCTAGCAGTGACTTTCACTAACAAAGCTGCTGGCGAGATGCGTGAACGTTTATGGAAACTATTAAAGGGCGGAAGCTCTAACGAGGGGGTCGATCCACCTAAAAATTTCATGCCATACATGGGGACCTTTCATAGTATCTGTGTCAAAATATTGCGCATCGAATATCTAGCCGCAACGCTGGACAGAAATTTCGTTATCTATGATACAGACGATCAGGTTTCTTTAATCCGTCGTATTATCAAAAATGGAGATTACGATAATAAGAACCTAAAGCCAAAATCCATCCAATCAATCATTAGTAAATGTAAAAACGAGTTTAAAACTCCTAGTGATTTAGAAAAAGAAGCCTACTATGATAACCTTAAGCAAACGGCCAAAATCTACGCTGAATATGAAAAAGAAAAAAGAGCATCGAGTGCACTTGATTTTGACGATTTGTTGCTTGAGACTGCAAAACTCTTCGCCAAGAACAAAGATATTAGAAAAAAATGGCAGGAAAAGTTTAAACACATTTTGATTGATGAGTATCAGGACACTAATGCCGTACAATATCGTCTGGTAAGGTCACTAGTTAATGAATTCCAGAATATTTGCGTGGTGGGTGATGACTGGCAGTCAATTTATTCATGGCGTGGCGCAGATTTTACTAACATCCTAAATTTTACAAAAGATTTTCCGGAAGCAAAAGTAATCAAATTGGAGCAGAATTACCGTAGCACTGGCAACATTTTGAAAGCCTCGCAGAAAATTATCAAAAATAATAAAACCAGAACTGATAAGGAATTATTTACCGAAGCGGGGAATGGTGAGCCTATAGAAATCGAAGCACTGGCAGATGAAAATATGGAGGCTATTTGGGTTGCAAATAAAATCAAAAGGGAAATAGAAAATAGCGGTCGTGCGTATTCTGATTTTGCAATTCTCTACCGCACCAATGCCCAATCCTATGCTTTTGAAAAAGCTTTTATTTCTGAAAAAATACCATATAAGATTATCGGCGGTGTTAGATTCTATGATCGCAAAGAGGTGAAGGATGCGCTAGCAATTTTAAAGTTAGTTGTAAATCCACTTGATCGGATTAGTCTTGAACGTGTAGTAAAAAATGTACTTTCTGGTATCGGCGATGCTAGCCTTAAGAAGATTTTTACTAAGCTCGACGAGCTAATTAGTAGCTCGCCCAAAGATAATCCATTAATTTCAGAGATGCTGTCAGAGGTACTTTCTGGTAAGGCTAAAAACTCTTTGCTAAGACTTCAGAATTATTTAAAGCTAGCAAGTTCTGAAGACAGGACAGTTTCTGAGTTGATAAATCAAACCATTAAATATTTTGATTTTGAAGAATTGTTGAATGATGGCACTCCAAGTGGAGAAGATCGCCTGAAAAACCTTAGTGTTCTATCTGGAAATGCGGTAAACTATGAAACACTAGACGAATTTTTGGCTGATGCAGTATTGATGTCATCTGCGGACGAAGTGTCAGATAGACACTCAACTACACTTATGACTTTGCACGCCGCGAAAGGTTTGGAGTTTCCAGTAGTTTTTATAGTTGGCATGGAAGAAGGTCTTTTCCCTAGCGAGCGCTCTGACAATGAGGCTGAGCTCGAAGAGGAAAGACGCCTAGCTTACGTTGGTATGACACGCGCTAAGGAAGAGCTACATCTAAGTTACGCTAAATCGCGATTCACTTTTGGCTCACGTGGTTACACTTCCCCGTCTCGCTTTTTGCTTGAGCTTGGATTCAATCCATACGGTTCGAATGACTACAGTGGATCTTCTGGTGCGCTTAGGAAAACGGAATTTGATCCTTGGAAAGACGACGTAGAGTTGCTTGACGACGATCCATTCCCTGATGATGGCCCAGTATTTGACTAAGTTTAGAGTATGATTTTTGAGCGTGCTATGGTATAATCTAACTAGTTAAGGAGTTTTTATTGTGCCAAGTTCAAATAATCAAAAAACCAAACAAGGCAAACAGGATGCATCAAATAGTGCTCGCCGCGTTTCTTTTGTTTTTATTGCTATTTTGATGTGTCTTGCGTTTTTTGCTTTGCTCACACCTCAAACAAGATTGGAAGAGGTTCCCCTTTCCGAGGTCGTCACTAGGGCTAACGACGAAAACGGTAATATTAAGAAAATCACAGTTTCTGGCTCAGAGCTAAAAATCACGTTAAAAGACAAAGACCAGCCTACTCAAGTTTCTAGAAAGGATACGTCTGGCACGCTTTATGACCAAGGACTAGAGAATAAATGTGAAGGCAAATCAGGTGACGATTTAAAAGCTTGTCAGGAAAAGTACCCAGTCATTGAATATACTGAACCTTCAAACATTTGGGGCACGATTTTCGACATTGCAGTTATCGTAGTACCAGTGCTTGTTATGGCAGGCTTCTTCATCTATCTGCTTAGACAAGCACAATCTATGAATAACCAATCCATGGGATTTGGAAAAGCCAAGGCCAAACTCTATGGTCCAGACAAAAAGAAAGTCAAATTTGAAGATGTTGCTGGTAACGAGGCTGCTAAGCAAGACTTGACGGAAATTGTAGACTTTTTGAAAAGCCCTAAAAAATACGAGAAGCTAGGTGCAAAAATCCCTCGTGGCGTTCTACTTGCTGGCGAACCAGGCACAGGTAAGACATTAATGGCACGTGCAGTAGCTGGTGAAGCTAATGTTCCATTCTTCTCAATTTCTGGTTCTGAATTCGCAGAAATGTTCGTCGGTGTTGGTGCATCTCGTGTTCGTGATCTTTTCGCTAAAGCCAAGAAAAACGCTCCATCTATCATCTTCATTGACGAAATCGATGCTGTTGCGCATAAGCGTGACGCGCGTGGTGGCGCTGGTCGCGAAGATGAACAAACTTTGAACCAAATTTTGGTGGAAATGGACGGTTTCGATAATGATTCCGGCGTCATTGTAATGGCCGCTACTAACCGTGTAGATATGCTGGATAAAGCGTTGCTCCGTCCTGGTCGTTTCGATCGCCATGTCAACGTTACTCTTCCAGAAAGAAAAGATCGTTTGGAAATTTTGAAGGTTCATTTCAAAAACAAGCCAACCGAAAAGAACGTTAAGCTAGAAGATCTTGCCGCCAAAACTGCTGGATCATCCGGTGCAGATCTTGCTAACATTGCTAACGAAGCGGCAATCACGGCCGCTCGTGAAGGGCACAAGGAAATTAGCAATAAAGATATCACCGAGGCCTTTGAGCGCGTCGCAATTGGACCAGAAAGAAAGAGCAAAGTGATGAATGAATATGAGCGCAAACTTACTGCATATCATGAAGCAGGGCACGCTGTCGTTGGGCATGTTCTTCCTGATTCTGATCCAGTGCACAAAGTTACTATCATCCCACGCGGTAGGACAGGTGGCGTTACATGGTTCTTGCCACCAGAAGATCGAAGTTATAAGAATATTTATGAACTAAAAGACGTACTTGCTCGTGCAATGGGCGGTCGTATCGCCGAAAAAATCATCTTCGGTGATGATGATGTCACAACTGGTGCATCATCCGATCTTAAAAATGTTGCTGAGCTTGCTAAGGAAATGGTCGTAGAAGAAGGCATGGGCTCTAACACACGTAATCTCGTATTTCCAGAAAATAGCAACATGGGCTACTACACTATTTCGACTGGCAAACCATACTCTGAGAAAACTGCTGAGTTGATTGATGCCGAAATCAAAAAACTTTCTGATGAGGCCGCTAAGCGTGCTGAGATAGTATTAAAAGCTAACACTAAAGTTTTAGATAGAGTAGCGAAAGCTCTTCTAGAAAACGAAACTATAGAAGAAGAACAAATTGCTCCACTGATGGAAGGTGCTGTTCTTCCAGCCTCCGCAAAATTACATTAATTATAGATATATAGATGGCTTTTATGCTATAATTATTAGTAATGAAAGCGCCAAAGTTTAAGTCTATCGTTGCGATGGCAAATGCGAGATTTTCAATCAAAGCATCTGCTGTAATTTTGGCTAGTTCAACTTTAGTTTCCGCTCTTCTTGGTATTTTTCGTGATAGGCTTTTGAATTCATATTATCTCGATACTTATCCAACTGGCATTGATGCCTATACTGCTGCATTTACTATCCCAGATTTCATGTTCTTTATCCTTACTTCTGGCGCACTTGCGGTATCATTTATTCCAGTTTTTAACCAACGCTTAGTCACTGGCAATAAAAAATCTGCTTGGGAGCTCAGTTCCAGTGTACTCAATTTAATGGCTCTAGCTACTTTAATAGCATCTATTCTCATTATGATTTTTGCAGACCCGTTAGTTCGTTATGTAGTTGGCCCAGGTCTTGATGAGCCTGGCACTATTCTCGCCATTAATATGATGCGCGTGATTGCCATTAACCCATTTCTGATGTCTATTGCTACAGTTCTTTCTAGCATTCAGCAAGCAGTCGGGCGTTTTGTTTTCTATGCACTTGCGCCAGCGGTTTACAACATCGGAATTCTGATCGGCATTTTATTCTTTACAAATGGAATCAATATTTTTGGCGTACAAATTTTCGATGGTGGCATCATGGGTGTTGCTATCGGCGTGGTCTTTGGCGCTATTCTACAGGTGATTATTTCCCTAATTGGTCTATTTGGTCTTGGGGTAGATTATGAGTTTAAGATTTACTGGAAGAATCACGGTTTCCGTGGCGTTTTGAAGCTTCTCCCGGCTCGCTCCTTAGACCAGGGAATTGATTACGTAAATACTATCGTTAACACTAATCTCTCTTCTCGTATGGGCGCAGGTGCAATGAGGAGTTATCAGCAGGCTACAAGTCTTCACCAAATGCCAGTGAACTTAATTGGTGTCGCAATTTCTACCGCTTTCTTTCCACAAATGACCGAGCAATTAGGCGAGGGAAAAGAAGACGAATATTACGCTACTTTTAGGGCGGCGCTACGTTCAATTATTTGGATTTCCCTGCCCGTGGCAGTTATCGCATTTTTCGCACGTGGTTACGTTGTGTCATTTATCAAAAATGGTGGTGATACCTTAATCGCTTCCGTGCTCGGAACGTTGGTGATTGCAATTTTCGCAAGATCAGTTTTCCATATCGCATCGCGTGGTTTTTATGCCAAACAAGATACTAGGACGCCATTCATTGTAAGTATAGTAGCAGTCGGTTTGTCTACGCTCCTTGCAGTATTATTCACTATGATGGGGTTTGGCCCAGAAGGTCTAGGCTATGCCCAGTCAATCGGCGCCCTGCTAGAAATTGTAATTCTTATCGGCTTATTGCAAAAGGGAAGCAAAAACAAACTTCTCTCTAAATCATTCTGGAAAGGTTTTTATAAGATGCTAATTGCGACCGTCATCACAGGTGCAATCGCTTATTCAATGACTAAATTCTTCCCTCTGCGTTCCACAGATGTTTCAATTCTCGCTACTCTTCCTAAGTTCTTACTGATATCACTCGTAAGCATTATTGCATATATTGTTTCTGGATACTTCCTGGGTCTTCCTGAAGTTGAACCGATTGTCCAAAAAATCAAGAAACTCCTCTTTAGGAATGTCTAAATCTATAGTATAATATATATTATGACAACAACGAAAAAAACTGCGAAATCTATTTCTGATTATAACGGATACGATTATAAAAAAATCTTTTGGGAAGATGCTGATAGGAAATACGAAGATGCTGCAGATCGTATAGCGATTAGAAAACTTTTACCAAAGCATATGGAGAATTTTGTTGATATTGCCGGTGGCTACGGACGCCTAGCTGATGAGTATTTGCCACGTGCAAAATCCGCTACTCTTTTCGACTTCAGCAAAAGCGAGCTAAAGCAAGCCGAAGAAAAATACGGAAAGAAGCTCAAAACTAAACAAGGAGATATCTATCATCTACCTTTTCGTGATGGTGAGTTTTCGAGCTTAATGATGATTAGGGCAACGCATCATTTTAAGGATATGGATAAAGTACTTGCCGAGCTTTACCGTGTTTTGAAGCCAGGAGGCGTGGCTGTGATTGAAGTCGCAAACAAACGTACTCTCCCTCGCATCATCCGTTACTTTACTGGTAAGACCAAGGTTAGTCCATTTAGCAGAAGGGTAGCCAATCTTTCCGAAATCGACAAAGACGGATTTTTCAACTATCATCCAAGATATATTGAGAACCTATTTATTGATACTGGATTTGACATCGATAAAGTGCTTTCAGTTTCTAATTTCCGTTCCCAGGGTCTCAAAAAGGTTTTTGGAACCAAGAATCTTATTCGCATGGAAAAAGGTGCACAAACTATTCTAGCGCCGATTCGTTTTGCTCCATCGATTTACTATCGTCTGAAAAAGCCAGGCGATAAATAAATACTGTAAATATAAATTGTAAATTCCGTAACCTATTTCACTTATTTCGTGTTGCTTATCAATATATTTCGCATCAAAAAACCTCCCGTTGGGAGGTTTTGTAAGCTAGTAGCTATTAGTTATTACCACAGTAGATACCACCGCTTTCGAGCTTAAACTGGATAGCGATTTTACGGACACCTGTAGAAGGAACTACATTTTCACCATCGCAGGCTGCGTTCTGGAAGATGTAAATCATATGATTGAATTTGCCACCATAAGTTGGATCGTCTGGAAGTAAATCTTGTGCAGTAATATTGCCACCTTCATACTCGAAGGTATTAATCTGAGCGTTTTCATTAGCGGAGCGCTCGGTTAAGCTTTGACATTCAGCACCGCCGGTATTGTTGCCAAGGTTTGGACAAACAGTACCAACTGCGTAAACTTGACCATCTGGGTCGACATATTCATCACCGCCTACCCATAAGTAATTTACCATAAAGTTGGCATAGGCATCACGATAAGCTGCTTGTGAAGAACCAGAGGCTACATTGTTTCCAGGGATTTTACCACGGTTGTTTGTTTGATAGTTGGCAATTGATGTTTGGAAGCGAGCAAGATCGTCACGACGCTGAGTATCACGCTGTGAACGCTGAAGTGCTGGTAACGCCAAGAATACCATGAGGAAGATGAGGCCGGCTATAGCAAGCACCAGCACCACCTCGATGATAGTAAAGCCTTTTTTTGATTTTGTTAGATTTTTTGGCATAATTTCCTTTCTTTAGCTATAGAATTTAAGCCTATTTTATTACGCTTATTTTTATCTTATAACATAAGCGGAAAAAATGCAAGCAAAATCATGCTATAATATATATATGTCATCTGACTTTATTTTTCCGGAAATAATTTTCCTTGTAATGATGTTTATCCTCGGGGCGATTTTTGGAAGCTTTGCCTGTTGCCAAGCTTGGCGAATTTATTACAAAGAAGAAAAGAAAAAAGATCTTGGGAAATGGTCTGTTTGTCTAAAGTGCAAAAAACGCTTAAGCCCAATAGAAAATATCCCTATTATTTCCTGGCTGATACAAAAAGGGAAGTGCAAGAAATGTGGAGCCAAGATTGGGGTCTTAGAGCTACTAAGCGAAATTGGTCTAGCACTCAGTTTTACGGCGCTTGGCGCGTCTCTTTGGCCAGAAATAATAAACGCAGGGAATGATATCTTGCAACTCTCTTTTGAACTAATTACTACACTCCTTACTATTGTAATCGTTACCATGATGTGGATTCTCCTTATCTACGATGCTAAATGGAAGCTACTGCCCACGAAATTATTGGGCATAGTAAATATTCTAGCCGTTATCTGTCTTGGAATACGCCTAGCTTCTTTTTCCCTTGCCGGCACCTTCTGGCAAGATTTCACTGCTTTTTTGCCAGGCTTTGGCATCGGCATATTACTACTTCCAGGTATATATTACCTACTGTATAAGATGTCTGACGAAAAACTCGTTGGCAGTGGTGATTGGCTTTTAGCGCTGGCCATTTCCCTTATTCTCGGTAACTGGTGGTTGTGTTTGCTAGCGCTATTTCTTTCAAATTTCATGGCAAGTATCGTTGGTATCATTTTAAAAACAAGAAAAGGGGAGAAAACCATTCCCTTCGGCCCATTTCTAGTCCTTGCTTTCATCGTCATATACGCCTTGCAAAATTGGCTTTCAATTCTGTTTGCTGGATTAGTTTAATTAGTTTCTGAATGGAACTTTTTGTGCACATCTTTTAGATGTGGGTCGGTAATGTGTGTATAGATTTGAGTTGTAGAAATATTACTATGTCCTAGTAATGATTGCACCGAGCGAATGTCAGCGCCGTTCATTAGAAGATCAGTTGCAAAACTATGCCTTAAGGTGTGTGGTGTTACATGTTTGGTAATACCCGCAGCACGAGTATATTTTTCAATAATACGTTGAATGCTGCGTGGAGTTAGTCTCCTATAATCACCACTCGTATCGGGTATACCAGAGTTTTTACTGTTGTTTAAAAATAGCGCTGGTAGACTGTCGTGCCTGACTGCTAGATAATCGCGCACTCTCTCAGCAGCAGATTTATCAATAAAAATCGGACGATCTTTGCTTCCCTTACCACGCACCACGAATTCGTATTTGGAAAGGTTAATATCGCCACGATTCAACTTACAAAGTTCTGATACACGCAAGCCACCAGAAAAAAGTAGTTCAATAATCGCGCGATCACGTAAGCCAGTTTCGCTATCAAGATCAATAGCATCAAGCATCGCCTGAATTTCATCAAAATGTAAAAAAGTTACCTGCGGGCGGTGAGTCTTCGGCAAATCGACTAGTGCTGGGTCCAGGGAATCAATACCCCGGCGCGCCAAGTATTTCAAAAAACCACGCAGAGCAATTAAGTAATAAGACTGTGTCGCAGGTGTTAAACGTTCATGATGCTCTGGTGGAATGTAGCGATTAAGTTTCAAACGATACTTTCTCATCACCTCTTCGGTTATATCGGAGGGGACCATTTCGTGATTCAGTCCCTCCGAAGCCATTTCGTAAAAGCGCATTAGATATAGCTCATAGTTCCGTACAGTATTAACAGAACGGCCCATCTCGATTTCAAGATGTTGGAGGAAATCTTGTATTAAATCACTGACGTATTGCGTGCTCATATTTCAATTATATACTATTTTGATATGAATGTCGCAAAATGAAAAAAACCGCACATTTTACGACGTAAAGTCAGTTCATCCATCTTGTTTTTATGCGCCAACCAGGCGATATTACCACTTTTTGAAAAAGTAGTGTATAATCTTTAAAAAGGAGTTATATGGGAAAAGAGAAAGATCTAATCCAAAGAAGTTTAGTAGTATTAAAACCAGACGCTGTCCAGCGTGGAATTGTCGGTGAGATTATTCATCGTTTCGAGCGCGTGGGTCTCAAAATCGTTGGTATGAAGATGGTTATGCCAGGTGAAGACTTATATTATAAGCACTATGAAGACGTCGGTCAGATGATTACTCGTCATGGTGAGGATATCTTCCGTTACAATGTTGCTTACATGATGACTGGACCAGTTATCGCTATGTGTCTAGAGGGAATTGAGGCAATTCCACTAGTCCGTAAAATCGTTGGTCCAACCGAACCAAAATCTGCAGACATGGGTACAATTCGTGGCGATTTCGCTCACATGAGTTATGGCTACTCTGATGCTAAAAAGCAAGGTGTGCCAAATCTAGTCCACGCTTCTGCTAACCCCGAAGAAGCCAAAAAAGAGTTGAAGCTCTGGTTCAACGAAGACGAACTCTATGATTATTCTGACTTGAACGAGAAATATACTCGCTAGTAGGCTGGTAATCTTCCGGTCTTCTGGTCAAAGCACGCAATTTTAGGCTAGAATAACAGGGAAAGATGTTGTAAAAAGTACAACATCTTTCTTCTTTACTAGAAAAATGTTGCAAAAAACATAAAGACTATGCTAAAATAGAAAGTGGAATATCTACAGGAGTTGTCAAAACGAGTTTTTTCGTTAAAGACACGTATATTACGTCGGAGCCCAATGTGCAATCTAGGCGTTACGAGCGTCCGCGTTGGGTTTCTGAGACTCGTTTTTGGAAATTCCCGTAGATATTCCACCTCGTAGCGCCTTTTTGTAATTGGCCCGAGTAGAATAACGGAGGTACCATGTCAAAAATAGAGTATAGAAAAAATAGCGTTAATCTGTCTAAGTATCAGAAGTTAATTTCTGGTACTATTTTCACTTTTTTTGGCGCTTTTTCTGTTGCTTTCATTTCCTGCTCCGTTTTTGCTCCGCAAAGCACTACTAATGCTGACACAATGATTTTCAACGTTGGGGCATCTGATTATTCTGCCTCCGTATCTTCCGCTGATAACGTAGAAATAACCATTGCCGCTACGCCATCCGGCACCGTAGGTATTGCTCGCGATACTATAACTACCACTACTAATAATCCAGAAGGTTATAAACTATACTTTTCTATGGAACAAGCTCAAGATTATGATAGTACCCACAAGGGTAATGCTTTGTATCAGGACGGAAATAGTACCAGTAGTAATTTTCTATCTCCCACTACTGGTACCATTTCCGCTCCTGCTGCACTAGCAGATAACTCTTGGGGTTTTGCTCTGCTTGGGGGAGCTAGCAAGCAAACCGGCGTGCCAGATACTTTCTCCAACTTTGACCCCGTCTATGTTGATAGTAATGGTGATTCTAGTGATGGCTCAGCTGGCCAAATCATTAATCCTAGCAATAAGTTTGCTGCTGTACCTCTTCGTTCTGCTGCTGCTATTGTTCAAGAGAAAGATACCGCCACTTCATCTTCTGGAGACCAGTTAGCAGTTTATTATGGCGTAAACGCTAACACGGCATTGGCTTCTGGTAGCTACATTGGAACTGTTAATTATTTTGTAATGGCGGATAGCAGCGCTTCTCTAGCCGACCTGATGGATCTTTCCCCGTCCACTATCGATTCTCTTGGTGGTCAAGAACTTACTCTCGCTACAAGTTTGCATACGAACTATAATTTCTCAAATTCCGATGTTGTAGTTACTTTGACCGATACAAACGATAGTACTAATACCGGTACTTGTACGGTAACAAATGTCAGTACGGCGTCTGGTAGCGTCATTGCCAAATGTACTACTCCTGCTCTTTCTGTTGGTACTTACAATGTCACTCTTTCTATCCCAACTTATGGCAAAACGTACGAAAAGGAAATTGTCGTAGAGGCTCAAGCGCCTACTTTCTGGAATATTCAATATATGCAAGATATGACTCCGGAAATTTGTGCTGCAGTGACTACTCCAGATAAGACAGCTGCCCAGACTGACGTTGACGGTTCTCACCACGGAGACACGGCTTATGTCGCACAACGTACATTGTACGACTATAGAGATAATAATACTTATATGGTCAGAAAACTCGCCGATGGCAACTGTTGGATGAGTGAAAACTTAAAGCTCAACCTTGGTACTCCTAGCGCTCCGGTCACCGTCAAACGTGCCAAGTACAATAGCACCTATACCGAAGATTGGACTCCAACCGGCACAGGTGGAAGTGATGCCGCTGAGCCA
>JAZNKL010000008.1:0-16235 GCA_045578525.1 Candidatus Nanosyncoccus sp.
AATGATTAGACCAGACATGATAATTATAGAGATAATCACCACAATAAACATGGTGTTGATGGCGGCTGAAACCACACCGAACAAAGCCAAAAGCATGAGAATTAAGTACCCAAGAATTCTGCCAGCGTTTAGGAATAATTCCCTAAAAGTAAAGTATTCCAGCTTCTAAAATAGAATAAGAGCCGTAAGTAGGTATAACTATAAGGATATATGATGCTCTTGAACTTCTAGATTATTGCCATTGATATTAGCAATGTAACAAACCCCGTCTGGAGTACCCAAGCCGTCAATATTCTCCACTAACGAACCAACAACATAGTAATCAATCCCGTTTTCTACAAGATGTTTTGTCCAATGTTGATGCCCAGAAAAGACCCCCATAATGTTTGTATGCTTGTTAAAAATTTGTTTGAGCTGGTTACGATTTGATAGCAGAGCTCTCTCTTTTTCTTTTCTAAACCAATAGTTTGATTCCATGTCGTCTTCAGCAATTCCATAATGATGAAAAATGAGTGTTGGCTGTTTGTTGGAGTTTAAATCTCGTTCAAGCCAAGCTATATCGTCGTTGGTGATAAATCTTGATCGAGCAATGCTGCCATTATGTGAGGCTAGAGATTCTTCTACTCCTAAGCCAAGAAAAATTAAATGATATCCATTTAGGGTGACGGAATATGTTGGATGACGTTGGTGCATAACTTGAGCTACTTCCGTCCTGCTCAAAGTTTTAAATTCGTGGTTGCCTGGAATCATATACACAGGCATTTTGAAACCTTTAAATAAACTAAGCGCATGTTTTAAAAATGCCATATCTAGGTCGTGATCATTAGCGTCTTCGATGAAATCCCCTAAAAATATGCAGGCATCTGGTTTAACATCATTATTTGCTAAGGTAATAAGCTTTTCCATTAAAATTTCTGAATATTGTGATAGTTTTTGCCCTCTTGGTTCATAATGCCCTTTATCAGCATAATGCAGATCAGAAAAAACGATTAATTTCATATCTTTTATTATATCATGGGGGATTATCTCGTTAGAAAGATAGCTTTTGACTCATCTAAAAGTTCTGGCCAGAATTTTCTGTAGATTTTTAACTGTTTGTTTAGGGTACGACGATTGACTCTAGTATCAAAATTATGGTTTCTTTCGGCGAGCTTTTTCGCTAGATATTCACCAAATTCTACATAAGTGCCAGTGAATCTATTCATAAAACTATTCTATCATTTTTACTCGAACTTCGTCCAGACGCTTCCAAGAAAGAAAAAGCCGTAAAAATGCTGGTCATAGAAAAGAAACCAGCAGGAATAGTAGCAGACAGGTTTGGAGTCAAGAATATCAATTTGACAAAGACCAGAATACAGTAGTAGTGAAACTAATAAAATAACAGGCTCGTTTATCTGAGCCTGTTATTTTATTTGAACTAACTTTAATCGCTAGCTTCGAGTTTTTCGTGAAGCTCTTTGAACTTCTGAGACTTACTGTCTAACTCATCAAAGGATTCTTCGGTTGGCTTGTCTTGCTTACCTGATTCGATAAAGTTTCTAAGAACGCCAACTAGAACAAATGGGCGAATGAAAGCGGAATGAATGATACCCCACATTACGACACCGAAGATTCCGGCGCAAGTAAGCGTAAGAGTAGAGACATTAGATACCCATTCTGGAACATTAGCGTTAATATTATTACCTTTTTCTATGATTTCTGCACTGAGGCTGGAGAACAAATCTGGAAAAGCTTGCATGACTAGCCAAGCAAGACCGAAGAAAATACCACCGACAACTACAAATGAGAGCAGTCCGATGCCGAAGATACGACCGAGATTTTTAGCGAGGGTTTTGCCATGCTTGAAGAAGATAGCGGCACCTTCTAGTGTAGCTCGGCTAGCCTTTTCATCGCTACGATAGAATACCCAACCAAGACAGCAGTCGCAGAGATAATCAACAATGGTATTGATGACACTGGAAATTGTACCACCTACTGCATTGCCGCTATCACCGCCAATGGCCTTGCCTACAGCAGTGATGGCATTACCGATTTGTCTGAAAATGCCTTTGATAATTCCAGTTGCAGCAAAGTATGCAGCGACAGTAGTAAAGCGTTCTTTGACTACTTTCTTACCTGCACCGATGACATCATCTGGCAATTTACCTTTAGAGACGGCTTCGGTCATCATGGCAATTTGACCAGCCTTGCAGGTGTAGCTAACGTAGCGTAAGAGAAAAGAGATAAAAATACCGCCAACGATAGCGCCGATACCGAGTCCGAGCAAACCCATATTAGTGGTTTTGTCCAAGATGATAAACCCTAGTGTTGAGAAAATTACGAAAATTATAATCGCTAAGACATCCCAGCCTAGTTTGCGGATAGAAAATCCAAGCGTCTTTTTGTATATTTCTTTATTATTCATTAAAGATAGTCCTTCCCTTTCTAGATTAAACTACTACCTGTATTATAACATGTACTCGACAATATTTCATTTTAATTAGACTGGCGCGACAATTGATTTGTAGACCGTACTTAATTATAATTAGGTAAAATATTTGCAAGGGAGTAGTAATGATTGAGATTCGTAATGTGGTCAAGAAATACGGCGATAAAATCGCGCTAAAGAATATCTCTTTTGAGGTTTCGGATGGGGAGATTTTTGCGTTTATTGGGCATAATGGAGCTGGAAAAACGACTCTGATTAAGGCGATTACTGGAATTCATGATTTTGATGAGGGCGAGATTTTAATTAATGGTAAGTCTACTAAAACTGATGCGATAGCCTGTAAATCTCAAATAGCCTATGTGCCAGATAATCCTGAACTATATGAAAATATGCGAGCGATAGATTTTATTAATTTTATCTGTGATATGTATGATGTCTCGCAAGAAGTACGCGAGAAAAACATTAAAAAATACGCGAAAATTTTTGAAATCGAAGATAAACTTGCCGATACGATTAACTCGTTTTCTCATGGTATGAAACAAAAAGTAGCATTGATGGCGGCACTTTCACATGAGCCAAAGGTGTTGATTATGGACGAGCCGTTTGTGGGATTAGATCCAAAAGCGGTGTTCGATATGAAAGAGGTTATGCGTGAAATGGCTAAAAATGGCAAGACTATCTTCTTCTCTACTCATATTCTAGATGTGGCAGAGAAACTTTGTACCAAAGTAGCAATCATCAAAAAGGGGGAAATCTTAAAAGTCGGTAGTATGAAAGCCGTGAAGGGTGATAAATCGCTAGAAAAAATCTTCTTGGAGTTAGAGAAATAGGCAACAATAGGAGGTTATGATGGGAAAATTGGTTTCTTTACTTAGAGCATCAATGAGCGAAGGGATGAATCTTTTTACACTTGGAAATAGAAACAAAAATGGCAAAAAAGCTAGTCCGGCACTTCCGATTGTATTGGCGTTTTTCATTGCTTTTGCAGTTTGGGGTTATGCGAATATGATTCTTGATTCCCTAGTGGAAGCGGGAATGGGCTTTGTGATGTTGACACTAATTGTACTAGTCACAGCAATTCTGACTTTAGTGGAGGGCGTTTACAAATCAGGGAGCTTGCTATTTAACTGCAAAGATGATAATTTGATGTTCTCTTTGCCAATCAAAAAATCTACGGTATTATTCGTTAGAATATTTAAATTCTACTTGTTTGAGGTGCTCTATAATGCGATCTTCTTGGCACCAGCGATGCTTGCTTATGCAATGCGGATAGAGGTAGACTTTACGTTCTATCTCTCCTCAGTTTTGGCGCTTTTGTTTTTGCCAGTAATTCCAGTAGTAATATCTTGTATTGTTGGAGGAGTGACGTCTTCGATTTCGTCGCATTTCAAGATGAAAAACTTAGTGCAGATTGTTGTTACAACCGTCGTGCTTCTTGGCGTGTTGTATGTAGTTGGTAATCTTGATACGGCACTCGCGAAAATTGCAGAAAATGCTACATCTATCAATGAAGTGATTACTAAATTATATTATCCAGCTGGTGCTTATGTTAGCATGGTGACAGATTTTAACGTTTTGACATTGGCAATTTTCACATTAGTTAACGTTGGCATTTTTGCGGTGACAGTGTTAATTCTAGGAAAAGTATATTTTAAAATTAATTCACGTGCAAAAACTGTCAAAACATCTACGCACCGTGGGGTAGTAAAAATTCAGAAAAGAAGCGTAGTGATGGCAATTGTCAGGAAAGAGCTTAAAAAATTCATCGACACCCCAGTTTTCGTAATTAATGCGGGATTTGGACTGGTGCTATTTGTAGTAGGCACAATAGTGCTAAGTGTTAACTTCGAAGGCCTTTCAGGAATATTGAAAAATTATGGTGTAGAAGAATCATTTGACCTTTCCGAAATGGTAAAGCAATATGCACCAGCAGTTCTGTTTGGACTGCTCTGTATGGCAACGCTAATGTCTTCTATTACGAGTTCAGTAATCTCACTCGAGGGGAGAGCTTACAATATCCTAAAAAGCATTCCGGTAAAACCAATTACAATTTTGATGAGCAAAGTTTCAGCGGCAGTAGCTGTGATGTTGCCATTTATCCTACTTGGCGACATTATCATGTTCCTCAATTTTGAGTTTTCAGTTCTTGAAATGCTGATGATTTTATTAGCTTCGGTAATTTTGTCTTTTGTAGCAGAAATGATTGGTATTGCTGTGAATTTGAAATATCCAAAAATGAATGCCAGCTCGGATGCAGAAGTAGTGAAACAGAGTTCTTCGGCGATGGTAGCAACGTTTATTGGTATGGGGCTTACGATAGTGTCGGCATATCTGTTGATTACTGTAATGTCTAATGGTGCGCCAATGGATCTTGTGATTGCTACTGGTGTGTTGATTTATGCGGTAATTTTCGTGATTCTTGCAATTTATCTTAAGAAAGTCGGAACAAAGAAATTCTTGGAAATTGAAGCCTAAGGCTAGTCGCGACCAGTCTGATCTGAAAGAGCTCGCTCAACCATCATTTTGACGGATCTATTCATGTTAATTGGCTCTAATTCTATTTCTGGATGGTGGATGTTAAAAACTCGGAATATCTCATCAACGAATGCTTGGCCAACTATCTTGATACCTTTGAAATCAAAGATGATTTTTCGATATTTTTCTAGCCCACTTAAAATCCGTTTTGCTTGGGAACGGGAAATCCATACTTCGCCAGATTGGTAGAGTTTAACTGGTATCATGGTGGTGTCAAAAGAATAAGTATCGTGGTTTAAAGAGTATTTTTCAAAAAGGCGCATGAGGGATTTCTTAGTGGTTAGTTCGATTTCAAATTGGACTTTTGTTCCAAAGATTCTCTCAGATTCGTCTAGGATTTCAATTGCATAATCATCTATAATAGTGTCTACAGTTAAACGATAGTTAAAACTTGAAAGAGAAAACCTGTCTGCAATCTTTGAAGTCCAGAAAATTCCTTCTCCCGAATGCCATTTAGGTGCGGTGGTAACTTTTCCCTTAACCAACTCGCCTATAGCCTCAATTTCGTCTTTATATCCCTTTTTGCTCATCAGACTTCTAAAAACACCGATACCCTTGTCTTCCACAATAAATTTTACGGTGTCTTTTTCTCTCCAGACTTTGACGTAGGCGTAGTTGGACCTGGAGTGGTCAATGGCATTGTTTAACATTTCTGAAAAAGCAAAAAAGAGGATATTTTCGGAGTTTTCTGAAATATTGTCTGGCAGAGAAATCTTAATAGCTTTCCAGATTTCTTCATCATGAATGGATTTGAAGTCGAGGTTTTCTTCATAATAGATTTCGGTCTCGGAGATTTTGTAAAAAATTTGGCGACCAGATTTTCTCGATTCAAGCTTGTGAGACTTTTGTAGCTCGGACAAGCATTTGCTAATGTAGGTGCGATTTTTGCTAGCGATTTTCTGGACAATATCAGAGACGGAGAGCTCTTTTTTGCTATTTTTTAGCAATATGTATACTTTTTCTCTCGTATTCATGTATACATATTAGCAAATATGTATACATTTGTCAATACATATTGAGCGATATGTATACTTTTTAGTTACTAATCTAATTATAGCCTGCTCCTGGCTGATAATCTCCAGATAAGATATCTTCGGGTTTAACTTTTGCTACGAGATCGGTGTATTCTTCATCTTCCATCTCTTTGGCTGTTTGATTTGGATGAATAGTTGGATCTTCAGAGCCGTGACCAAATTTGTCGTAGAATCTTTCTTCTTTTTCCGCTGCGGCGTTGCCTTCGGCTAAAGTATCCTTTGCCCATTGTTCCATAGTCTCTGCGTTTAAGGTATTACCGTTTTCACGATCTTCTTTCGCAAGTTTTGCGATGTGCGTAGCTTTGTTATGATAACTATTCTCTACGTTCGCCATTGCTCTAGCTTTTTCTATGTTGTCTACTCTGCCACCATTGAACGCGGGAGCGTCTTTCATGACTTCTTGCCAGTTAGTTCCGTTATCAGAACCAATAGTTTCTTGGTTGTTTTTTAGTAACTCACTCATATTCCTCCTTTTGCACAAATATAGCACGGGGGGGGGTCTGTCAATAATTACTTTTGTGGTACAATTAGAAAAAAGGAGAATTATATGGCAGAAATAATTGATATTCAGGGGGATAAAGTAAAAATTGGACAAGAGGATGGCTCGGTGATAACTGTGCCGATTGCAGCGATTAAATTTGAAAATCCAAAAATTGGTGACAAGGTAAAAGTCTATAAGGATGGAAAAAATTATATCGTAAACAAGACTACAGGGACTTTCTCTTCTGAAGACTTGATTGGTGATCACAAAGTAAATAAGCATCTTTTTGTTTGGGCATTTGCTTTCTTTCTCGGCGGATTTGGTGTAGATAGATTTATTCGTGGACAGATTGGAGCTGGTGTGTGCAAGTTGTTATTCGGTTGGCTGACACTTGGAATTTGGCCACTGGTAGATTTTATCATTGCGTTAGTCAAGGCTTATGGCTCTGGTAATACTAGCGAGATGCTTGAATTTGACGAAAACGGTAATTACGTAGAATAGAAGCTGTACCTGTTTTGACGGTACAATACTAGTGAAGGAGGAGTTAATTATGGCATCGGTTTTTTCTAAAATTGTAGCGGGTGAGATTCCCTGTTATAAGATTTACGAGGATGATAAAACATTGGCGTTTCTCGATATTGCACCGGAAACGCCTGGGCATACTTTGGTGATTCCGAAGGTAGAAGTTGACAAAGTGTATGATTTGTCAGAAGAAGATTACGTTGCGCTTTGGGATACAGTGCGAAAAGTGGCAGCACATATGGAATCGGTTCTGGGCGCGCGTACTCTGATGAAAGTAATCGGGACAGATGTGCCGCACGCGCATGTGCATCTTTTGCCTTATGATCCGACATGGACTCATGGCAGACAGGTGAAGATGTCTGAGGACGAGATGCGAGCGATGCAGGAAAAGCTGAAGTTTTAATTTTGTAAGGAAATGTCAGTGCCATAGAGGTGCTGATGCTGGGTTGTTCATTCTTGCGTAAGAAAAAAGGCGTGAGGTTTTAAGCTCGCGCCTAGGGGATTTTGCGATAGCTGGCGATATATGTTAAGTCCATTGGAATAAACTTTAACTTTCTGGGGAAGCCAGCTGTCGCAGGGGTGTTTATGCAATCATTTCTTTGGGTAAATCCATGTTGTCGGTCCAGAGTTCGTACTCTATACCGTCATTGGATAATGCAAAACGGAGAAATCCGAAATCACGGCTCAGTTTTGCTTTAACAACGAGAAGATATCTCGCACCTTTGCCGTGGAACAACATGATGAGTTTGCCAGTTTTTTCGTTAAAACTCCACCTCTCGGGGATCTCGCTGAACCTGTGAAAACCAGTTAAGTCGTTCTTCTTTTCCTCTGTCGCTCTATAAGTTCTGATCATAATCACCACTCCTTTTTAAAAGATCTAGGGTCGCACACCCTGTACAATAGTTATGTTTATATTGTATCATACTTTGCACAAAATGTCAATATTTCTTATGATAAACTTTCCTTTTTGTCAAGAAATGTGCGCTATTTTTGCAAAATGCTTGACTATTCTGGGGGGGGGGTATAATAGAGGTGTAATTAGATACCCAAAAGGGAAGGAGTTAAATGAATAAGATTGCTAAAATCACTCTTCCAGCTTTTGCGATTGCTGGGGCGCTTGCGACTATGCCAAGTGTTTTTGCTACTGGACCGTCACCGCTTGATTCTGTGACGAGCCCAATAAATACGACCCTTAAAGAGAGTGCGATTATTGATAATTATATGAGTGGAGAGGTGGATAAAGCTGTGCAGACCGCTGTTTCTGGCATGTTGACAGATGCAGGCGTAGATATGGATGACTATAGTTTGAACGTCTATTGTGGTACTGCTAGCATCTATTATTGCAACATTTCTCTTTACACGAAGGACTATAGCAGTAGTTTCACTAAAGACATCAAGATTAAATATGCAAATACTGATAGCGTAACCGAAGCTGAACGCGCTGCCATTAAAACTAAAATGAACCTTGGTGCGGACTTTGAAAATGCACCAGTTGTTTATGTGATGCACGATCCGGGTGCTTTTTATAAGAAAGTAAACGAATCTTCCTGTTCTGGTAATAGCTGTTCTTCTGGTTCGACTGATTATGGAGAAGAATTCTGGAAGTTCCAAGAAGAAACGGTGACTGCCAAGATGACAGAAAGATTAAATGACAAAACGATTAAGATAGTTTTGCAGGCTGCGATGATGGGTGGAATGCCACCAGAAGGATTTGAAACGTTGGGCTTTGCTACTGTTTATGGCACAAAGGGTGATGTTGTATACGAAATGGGTAAAATCAGAGTTATTGATGGTTTTGGTTTGGAACTTCCTGATGGCGCGCCTGTGACCTTTCAAAATCTAAATCCAGAAGGTGAAACTTACAAAAAGTTGGCTGACAAAATGATTGCCAAAGGATACAAAAATATCATTGCTGGCTATGAATTAACACTCCAAGGTGAACATGGCGGAAAATATCCATTGACTTTTGAACTGGGAGCGGCCTACGAAGGTAAAACGGTAGTGGTTTTACACCAGAAAGCTGATGGTAGTATTGAAGAGTTTGAGGCAGAGGTCAAGGACAGTGCTTTTAGCATTGTAGTTAATTCCCTTTCACCATTTATGATTGCTTTGAAGGAATCTGGTGCCAATGTTGGAGCGCCTGATTCTGGGGCAATGAGCATCGGTGATAACAGTGGTGCTAGTGCTAGCGTGCTTGCTCTGATGGCTGGCGTAGTGCTTTCTCTTGGCGCGGTCTTTAGTGTTAAGAAGGCTGCAAGAAAAGAAAACTAAGTAATCTTTGTATCTAAAAGCCTGCTAAGAGTTTAGCGGGCTTTTTGGCGCGGGTGAGCCGCGATGGGCTTATCGCAAACGATTTACCATAACGATGTGCTATAATAGAAAAAAGGGTAATTTTTGGAGATTTTGATGAAATTTGCGACTTCTTATGAACCGGGGGAATATGAGCCAGATATTTATGCTGCTTGGGAAGCGGCGGATGAATTTTTGCCTGGTGGTAAAGTAGGGGGAGACGACAAATTATTTGACGAGGATCCTGATAATGACCCAAAGACCTATTCGATTGTGATGCCACCACCAAATGCAAATGGTAATCTTCACATTGGGCATGGACTTACTATCGCTATAGAAGATTCTTTGACTAGGTACCATAGATTGCGTGGCGAAAAAACTTGGTATATTCCTGGAGCAGACCATGCTGGATTTGAGACATGGGTAGTTTATGAGAGGGTGCTTGAAGCTAATAGACACACGCGTTTTGAGTATTCGCGTGATGAGCTGTACGCACAAGTTTGGGACTTTGTGCAAGAACAGAGAGGGAACATGGAGCTACAAGTACGAGCACTGGGTGCTTCTTGTTCTTGGAAAGATTTGACTTTTACGCTTGATGAGAATGTAGTCCGTAGAGTCTATGCGACTTTTGAGAAAATGTGGAACGACGGCATGATTTACAGAGGCGAGAAGCTAGTAAATTATTGCACGAAGCACCAGACGGCGTTTGCAGATATTGAGGTGGAGCATAAGGAAGAAAAGGGTAAACTTTGGGATATTGCTTATCCTTATGATGATGGTGAGATTATAGTATCTACTACGCGCCCAGAGACACTTTTTGGCGACGTGGCGGTAGCAGTGAATCCGGAAGACAAACGATACAAGAAATTGGTTGGTAAAACTGTACGTCTACCACTTACTGATAGAAATATACCAGTGATAGCAGATGAACACGCAGACCCTGAGTATGGTACTGGTGCCGTGAAGATTACTCCAGCGCATGATAATGATGATTTCGAGGTTGGTGAAAGACATAATTTGCCACGTATCCAAGTGATTGGGTTCGATGGAAAGATGCTCCCTATCTGTGGCCCAGAATATGAAGGCCTGACGACTGTTGAATGTCGTAAAAAAGTGTTACATGATTTGAAAGAAGCGGGGTTGCTTAGGGGCGAGAAGACGATTTCTCACGCTGTGGCACATTGCTATAAGTGCGATACGGTGATTGAACCAATGCTTAAAGAGCAGTGGTTTATCGATGTGAAAAAACTGGCCAAGGTTGCAATAGAACATTTGGAGGCGGACGAAATTGAGTTCTTCCCTGCCTCTAAAAAACAGGTTTTGATTAATTATCTCAAAGGACTAAAGGATTGGAATATTTCTAGACAGATTCCGTGGGGTATCGCGATTCCAATGTTTCGTAGGGTGGATAGTGATGAATGGATTTTTGATACGCGTACCAATTTGTCTGAGATAGAGATTGGTGGTGTAAGGTATGTGAGAGATGAAGACACCTTTGATACCTGGTTCTCTTCTTCACATTGGCCAATTGTGTGTACGAACTGGGAAGAAGGGGTGGTAAACCCATATTATCCATTAAACGTGATGGAAACAGGGGCGGATATCTTGTTTGCGTGGGTGGCGCGTATGATTATGGTGGGGCTTTATGTGACCGGCGAGGTGCCATTTAAGCAGGTATATTTGCACGGTTTAGTGCTTGATGCCCACGGGCAAAAGATGAGTAAATCTAAAGGCAATGTAATTAATCCGATGGACCTTGTTTCTAAATATGGTTCAGATGCCTTTAGGTTGGGAATTTTGCGTGGACGTTCTGCTGGAATGAACCAGGCATTTTCTGAACAGTCGGTGGTAGCTGGACGTAATCTTTGTAACAAACTCTGGAATGTCTCGAGATTTATCCAGGAAATGGTGGACAAAGAACCGTCGACAGTGGCTGCAACCAACGACAATATGGGTGAAGACTGGATCCTTAGAGAGATTAACGAAGCTAGATGGCAGATTGAAAAACAGATGAAGAACTATCGTTTTTCTGAGGCAGTGGAAACTTTGCATTCTCTGATTTGGGATAAGTATGCTGATTGGTTTATTGAGAGCCAAAAGATTTATAAGAACACTTCCCTTTTGATGGAAACTTTAGAGGCAATTTTGAAGATGCTTCATCCGTTTGCGCCATTTGTAACAGAGGCGATTTGGCAGAACTTGTCTTGGACTAATGGATTCATTATTTCAGCAGAATGGCCGTCTGACTTCAAATTTGACCCGATGAGCGCCTCTGAATTTGAAAAGCTTATGAATATCGTGTCGCACACTAGAGGCACCTTGCAGGGCCTCTCAGAGGCTTACAAGGGCTTTTCTTCCCGTGAGACTACCCTGCTTTATGGTGATGATGCGTTAGTAGATGATAATTCCCTACTAGTGCAATCGTTGGCTCGTGTCAAATCGGTAATTTCTTGTGAGGGCACGCCTCGCGGCCTACGTCTTGCGGTAGCTAATTCTGAAGTTTATCTTGACGTTTCTTCGGAGGTGGTTTCCGCCTATGCAGATCTTCTAGATAAAAAGATTCTGAAAGTGGGTGCGGAACTTGATGCACTTAATATGAGAATGATGAATCCAAATTATGTTGATAAAGCGCCAGCTGAGCTTGTCAAAGAAACACAGGATTCGATTGCTGAAAAGCAAGGTTTGATTGAACGTCTGAAACTAGAACGAGCTGCAATTTAGTTTTGCAACTTGTCGTGTTTTTAGTTCCCTTCTATTTTTATGCTACTAAAAAATGATAGACTTAGTTAAGGATAAATGTAACAGAGGTAAAACAGGGGTAGAGACTAACAGGGGTGAGACATCAGTGTGGCTACGCAAAAATAATCTTACTCGCTAATGGAAAAAATCCCCCTAAATAATAGGGGGATTTGCGCCATTTGGTCAATAAATAACATGCTTTATGCATATCGATTATGGATCTCATCGTTTGTTGTCATACTTTTTTTGCTCTGCGCTTCATTATACCGTAGCAATGTCATGCCGACTTCTGGAAACTCATTTGCAACAATACGGGCTGCCATTAGTGCAGCATTTTTGGCATTGTCGATCCCAACCGCAGCAACCGGCACTCCAGGTGGCATTTCTACCATAGAAATGAGTGCCTCTTGCCCGCCTAGAGTTGATCCACTGAGCGGTAGCCCGATAACAGGTATGGTTGTTAATGCAGCGATTACTCCCGGCAGTGCGGCCGATAGACCAGCAGCAGCAATGACAACACTGGTACGCCCGCTATTATTCATTTCTTTAATAAATTGCATTAGTCTACCGTGAGCGCGATGCGCTGAAATGCAGTATACGCCTGTATTAATCCCAAATTCTTCTTTCAGGAGTTTAATTGCAGGTTTCACCTTTTCTTCGTCACTTGCAGAACCCATGATTATTACAATTTTTTCCATTTACGATCCCCCTTTCTTAGTCGTCAGAATTAATCGTAACCAAATTGGCGTTAAATAACGAAATTCCTGGTAGAATTTCTCTTATAATTTTAGCATTTTTACCTCTTTTTGACAACGTCTTCTGAAAACTTCCAAATTAAAAATAAGGGTTGATTCCCTCTTCTGTATCAAAAACACCACCAACGCACGATTTTTTGTGAAATTGCTTGCGTTTTTTTAAAAATTTAGCATTAGCATTGACATTGAATACTAATTATGTTTATTCAATTATCCTCCACCGTTTTTACTCCATTTTTCGCATCCACATGGATAATTGCTTATTTTTAGTTTAACATATGCGGGTTGCTAAGTCAATGGGTTTCTATAATAAAAGGGAAATGCTATTGCTTTCTTTTGCACTGTTTGTGAAAGATTATGATAAAATGAAAATATGGCTTATATTAGACAGTTCAAAACTGGGTCTGGAGCTACAGGTGTTCAGGTTTGTTATAAAGAACACGGTAAAGTGGTCAAAACTATACATGTGGGTTCTGCATCTAATGAAAAAATGCTTACAAGACTTCTTCGCACTGCGCAGGGAATTATTGATGAAGGGAAGAGCTCCTTGTTTTCTTTGGAAAATTTCGATAAAAAACAGAGATAAAAAATGGGGCGCCACTGTGGGCGCCCACTTGTTTAAATCTTACTCACCTTGCGCGCGTTTGTAGTTTTGCGAATTTCGCAAAAGCATTTTTATCAGTCGCTAGCAGACTCAGCGGTAACCGATGTTCATTTTTATTAAAGAGGGAGAGTCGTACTAGAGAGCAATACCCCGAAAGATAGCTGTTTTTCCATGTGTAAGGGATAAATGATGATCGGTTATGGTCATATCTATTTTTCGGTTTATGTTACTTTTCGCTAACTTTCAATGTCCGATAAGTCGGTACTTTTAGTGGTAAGATTTAAAGGTGCATCTAGGATAATTTACGAAACACAATATATGGTTGCTTGTTTTAGCCTGTCAACGGTTTCTTTACCCCTAGAACTAAAGAATGATGTTATTTTATCATATTTTTTCTGAAAATGCAATATTATTTTGTGGATATTTGTTTTTACGACTATTTAATTTTTGAGCGGGGAAGAATGTTTAATTTATAGGGGTCGGTAGGGGTGATTTTGCTTTTTATTTCGTAAAATGCAGCGATTCCCACCATGGCAGCATTATCGCCAGAATATTTTTGCACAGGGAAGAAGACATCGACGTTGTTTTCGGTGGAAAACTTTTGAGATTTCCACCGAAGCTGTTCATTGGCGGAAACACCACCAGCGACGACGACTGACTTGACTTCTGGATGCTCTTCTAGCGCTTTTTTCAGCTTTTCTAGTAAAATGTCACATGCTGTTTCTTCAAATGAGGCAGCAAAGTCTGCTTTTTGCTGAGGAGTAAGCAAAGGTGCTAATTCGTGAGAAGGGAAAGAAATCGGTTTTCCTAGTTCTTGTTGTACGGCGCGCAGAACGGCTGTTTTTAGGCCGGAAAAAGAAAAGTCGAGTGATTTGGCGTTTGGATGCGGAAATCGGTATTTATGTGGGTCTCCGGGCCTTATAGAGCTATTTTTTGATGAAGCTTGTGCTTTTTTGTTTACTGCTTTTGCTTTCTCGCTTGTTGCTTGTGCTTTTTCTGCAACATTATTTGACGATGTTTGGTTATTTGGCAGAATACCTTTGGCAGCGTTAGCAATTGACGGGCCACCTGGGTAGGGAAGGCCAAGAATTTTGGCAATCTTGTCAAAACATTCTCCAACGGCATCATCCAAGGTTGTGCCGATTATTTCAAAGGAATTATGTTTTTTCATATAGATAATCTGGGTGTGGCCACCAGAAATGACTAAGGCTAGTAGAGGGAACGAAGGGGCGTTTTCTTTTTCTAGCCAAGTGGCATAGATATGAGATTTTAGGTGATGGACGGCATATAGTGGTTTGTTATGCAAGATAGCGAGGGTGCGAGCAGTAAGAGTGCCAATTAGCAGGGAACCAAGAAGCCCTGGAGTGTGAGTGACCGCGATGGCGTCGATTTTCGACCAGTCGTCTTGTCCGTTTTTGATGAATTTCGCTTCACTGAATGCACGATGGATAACTGGGAGAATCGCTTCGAGGTGTGAACGTGCAGCCACTTCTGGAATAACGCCACCGTACTCTTTGAAAATATCAATCTGGGAAACAACGACGTTTGCGAGCAAATTCGGTTGGATGTCAGAAAAGGGGTCGCCGGAAACGATGGCGGCGGCAGTTTCATCACAAGAGCTCTCGATGGCTAGGATATTCATAGTTTGATTATACCATTTTTTAACAGGGGTGGCAAGAAAAATGAGCCAGCTGATGCTGACAAGTTGAGCTTGATGAACGATGCCTGATGAAAAACGTTGGAATTTGCGAAAAAGAATGGGCTCTGATATAATTCAGAGAGACGGAAGTGTGGCCGAGTGGTTGAAGGCGCACGCTTGGAAAGCGTGTATGCGGGAAACCGTATCGCAGGTTCGAATCCTGTCGCTTCCGCCAAGCCAAAAGAGCGACAGAAACGCGAAGCGTTTCTAGGGATACGAGAAGAATAAAATGAATAAGAAGCCTATAATTGGAATTGTAACAAAACATTTTGCGGAAGAAACTTCTATTAGGCCAGATATGTATATTCGTGATGAGGTAAAACAAGCAGTTTTTGATAACGGTGGCGTTGCTATTGGAATCACGTTACCGCGAGACGAGGTTACTTATGTTAATGGGGACGAGTGGGAGGATAATTTATCAGTAGAAGAACGAGAGGATTTATTTACTCAGATAGATTTGTGCGATGGCGTAATATTTCAGGGTGGTGCGGCTTGTGATTATTATGAAATGGCTGCATGTGAATATTGTTATGACAATGACATCCCAACGCTAGGTCTTTGCTGTGGCCAGAATGTAATGGTCCGAGCACTTGGTGGCACTACTTACAGAATCCCAAATCCAGAGAAACACATGCGTCCAAACGATAAGTATGTTCATAAAATCACAATTGATAAAAATTCAAGATTTCATAAGATTGTTAAAACTACAGAAATGATGGTTAATTCCAGACATCGGCGTGCAGTAAAAGATTGTCCTGGCTTAGAAAAAGTGGCATTCTGTGAGGACGGCTATGCTGACGTGATTGAGTCTAGAGAGAAGAAGTTTTATTTGGGAGTTAGGTTCCACCCAGAGAGCGTTTATAAAGAGGACTACTATGCAAATGCAATCTTTCAAGCATTTGTAGAAGCGTGCAAATAGTTTTCCTCTCGTTTCCGCCAAAAAATAAAATCGAGAGCTTGCTCTCGTATTTTGTTTTTGAAGGGAGCACTGAGGATTATAAATCCTGTCGCTTCCGCCATTTTTGTTTGTTAAAATAGCGCCCACTAGTGGGCGCTATAAAAGTAGCAGGTTACTGGCTAAAAGACTTTTGCCGTCGTCAACTTTAGTATTGCCATAGATTTCAGTACGACTATAGACTTAGGTGCTAC
>JAZNKL010000009.1:0-230897 GCA_045578525.1 Candidatus Nanosyncoccus sp.
AGGAGTAGTAACGAGTGTTGGTAGAGCTATTGTAGGCGGTGTTACCATTCATAGAACAGGCACCGTTACTACCACAAGAGGTTGGAGTGAAGCTGTAGGCCGTAGCAGAGGTATTATAGGAAGCCTCAATAGTAGTACCAGCAGAGAGTGGGATTTCTAGATTCTGGGTCATCCAACAGTTGCCATCGGCGAGCTTACGCACAGTGTAGGACTTCGCATTAGCCGAGTCTGGTGTCACTTTATTAGTACTCGTCCCTGTTCCATCAGCCCCTCTATAGTCGTACAATGTGCGTTGTGCGACATTAAAACATTCGCCGTATAAAACCAGATTTTGTGCTATAATAGTCAGTATGAAAATTACCTGCGAGGAAATTGATCATCTTGCCATGCTTTCTAATTTTTCTCTGAGCGAGAAGGAAAAAGCAAGTCTTGGCCAGGACCTAGAAAACATCATTGGCTATATTTCTCAGCTAAATGAGCTAGATACTGAGGGCGTTGAGCCAACTTATCAGGTTTTTGAGATGGAGAACGTCTGGCGAGAGGACGAAATCAAGCCTCAAGATGCGAACAGAGAACAACTCTTAGCACTTGCCCCAGAAGAAAAAGATTACCAAATTAAAGTTCCAAAGGTGTTATAGTATGGCAAGCGATACGAGTTCTGAGCTGGATATCTTGACAGCGGAAGAAAAAGACATAGAAAACGCGGAAAAGGAGAAAAATGCAGATTGCTACTAAAGAGATTACCGCCGAGAGCTTGGTGAGTTCTGCTCTAGAAAAAGCAGAAAAATATCAGGATTACAATATTTTTACCAGTTTAGATAGAGATGGCGCACTAAAAAAGGCCAAAATCATCGACGAAAAGATTAAAAACGGCGAAAACGCTGGCAAACTTGCTGGCGTACCATTTGCGATTAAGGATAATTTCTTAAGCCCAACTGGAAACACTACTGCCTCTTCTAAGATTTTGGAGCCTTTAAAGAGTCCAATTACTGCCACCTCTGTTAAAAAGCTAGAAGACGAGGGTGCCATCGTCATTGGCAGGACTAACCTTGATGCTTTTGCGCATGGTTCATCTACGGAGAACTCTTATTTTGGCCCAACTTTAAACTCTCACGATAAAACTCGTGTTGCCGGTGGTTCGTCCGGTGGCTCCGCTGTTGCGGTAGCGCTAGATATTGTGCCTTTTGCAACTGGTACCGACACGGGTGGCTCTATCCGCCAGCCAGCCAGTTTTAACGGTGTTTATGGATTCAAGCCAACCTATGGTACGATTTCTAGATATGGTGTCGTGGCGATGGCTTCGTCTACTGACTGTATTGGCTTTTTTGCAAAATCCGCCGAAGACATTGATCTTCTTATGTCTATCGCCTCTGGCCGAGACGAAAAAGACATGACTACCCTGCCAGATTATTACAACATCGAAAAACCAGCTACTAAACCGCAAAAAATTGGTATCATTAAGGATTTTGATAACGATAGTGTCAGTGAAGAGGTTAAGTCTGCGATGACCTCCAAGGTAGAAGAGTTGGAATCTGCAGGTTATGAAATCGTAGAGCTGGAAATGCCGACCTTAAAATACGCTCTAGCGGTCTATTATATCGTGGTTCCAGCAGAAATTTCTAGCAACTTGTCTCGTCATGATGGTATCAGATACGGCTACCGTAGCAAAGATGCTAAAAACCTTGACGAAATCTATGGAGAGTCACGTTCAGACGGCTTTATGCCAGAAAACAAGCGCCGTATTATGATAGGAAATTTCGTTTTGTCAAGTGGGTTCTACGATGCTTATTATCTTAAGGCTCAGCAAGCGCGTACTCTGATTATCAAAGAATATGAGGAAGCATTTAAAAAGTGTGACTTTATCTTGACCCCTGTTGCGCCAAATCCAGCCTTTAAGCTTGGAGAAAAAGTCAGTGACCCAGTGGCAATGTATCTAGAGGACGTCATGAGTGTGCCTCTGAACCTCGCTGGGCTTCCCGGCCTAGCAATTCCGGCCGGTGAGACTAAGGATGGCCTTCCGGTTGGCTTACAACTGATTGGCCCAAGAAGAAGTGACAAGGAATTGCTCGCATTCGCAAGCAGTATTGCTAAAAGGGAGGATGAATAATGAACGCATCGATAATTTTTCTTTTAATCGCCATTGTCATTGTTGGCATTATGGTCTTTATTGCAATTTCCATCACTTCTAAAAGACGCTATTCTTTCGACAAAGAAGATTACCAGACTGACTGGCTGAAGATTGAAAACTCCCTTGATAAAGACAATAAGCAATCTTATAACTCTGCTGTTATCGATGCTGACAAGCTACTTGATAAGGCCTTAAACGAGATGGGTCTTCCTGGCAAAACTATGGGCGAGCGCATGAAGCGTGCCGGTGGCTATTTTTCTCAGGTAAACAGCGTTTGGTATGCTCACAAGATTAGAAACCAGATTGCTCACGAGCATGGTTTTTCCGTTGATTACAATCAGGCAAAGCACGCTCTAGCGAGTTTTAAGCAAGCATTAAAAGATTTAGGAGCGATTTAGATGAAATACGAGATTACCATTGGCATTGAATGTCACGTCCAGCTAGCGACTAAAACCAAGCTTTTTTCTGAAGTTGATAACGATGCGCGCGACAAAGAGCCAAACACCTGCGTTTCCCCTGTTGACTATGCACTTCCAGGAATGCTACCAAGATTGAACGAAGAGGCAATTAAACTTGCTATTCGTGCCGGTAAGGCGATGAATGCGAAGATTAATCCATATTCTCGCTTTGACCGCAAACACTATTACTATCCAGATTTGCCAAAGGGATATCAGATTTCCCAGTTTTATCATCCAATCATCGGCGAGGGTTTTATTACCCTCCCAGATGGAACCAAGGTACGCATCGAGCATGCCCACATGGAAGAAGATGCCGGAAAGCTCAACCACTACGATACTTATTCACTAGTAGATTTAAACCGTGCTGGTACACCACTGATTGAAATTGTCTCCATGCCAGATATTCATTCGGCTAAACAGGCACATGATTATTGCAAAGAGCTTTGGCGTGCCATGACTTACGCCGGAGTCACTATCGGTGATCTCTTTAATGGTAATATGCGCTTTGACGTGAATATCTCTCTGGCTCCTGAGGGGGCAACTGAGCTTGGTAAGCGTGCGGAAATTAAGAATCTGAATAGCTTCCGTTCGGTTGAACGTGCCGTAGAATATGAGTATGAGAGGCAATCTAAGTTGCTTGATAAAGGCGAGCCAGTCCGTCAGGAAACTCGTGGTTGGAACGACGCCACCGGCAAGACTACTTTCCAGAGATCGAAAGAGGAGGCTCAAGATTACCGCTATATGCCAGAGCCAGATATCCCGCCTATCCGTCTATCGGAGGAATTTATCTCCGTTGAGCTATCAAAAGTGCCATTCTTGCCACAAGAATATCGCGAGAAGTTCTCTGGCAGCTTGCCGGCCGACACTTTGGAAGTTTTACTTGACTATCAGCCGCTGATGGAGAAGTTGTCAGAGGTAAATGATGTTAAGCGTATCGCCAACTGGTTTGCTAGTGTACTCTTAGCTGAAGAAAAATCTTACGAGATGCTAAACGATTTGCCTTCCGCTGAGCAGCTAAACGAGCTTGCGGAAATGACAGAGAAGCAGGAACTCTCTAGCACTGGTGCAAAAGAGGTATTTTTGAAGTTCTTTGACCCACAGATGAGCAAAAAATCTGCTCGTGATATCGCCAAAGAATTAAATGTCATTCAAGAGAACGACACTGGCGCACTTGAGAAAATAGTAGACGATGTCCTAGCTGACCCTGCCTGCGCTCAGGCGGTGGCCGATTTTAAGGCTGGCTCCGAAAAAGTCATCGGCTTCCTTGTTGGCCAAGTGATGAAAGCCTCAAAAGGCAAGGCCAACCCTGGCGCCGCTCAACAGATTCTCCGTGAGAAACTGAAATAATGTTGTATAAGCATTGACTTTTTGAGCTGAGTGTGCTATAATTGTAATGGTAACTTATAGTTGATTTTCTCTATTTAATCTGAGGGGGTGAAAGTATGGGAAAACAGACTTTGAGGTTAAAGAACCTTACAAGAGAAGTGATGTATTGTTATGGGACGTCTGGTGAGATGGTGTGTCTGAAGCCGGAACCGGTTGCAGACAACCAGTTAGTTACAACAATGACTCCGGAGAAAGACACATATTATGTAGCTGATAATGGCATCTATAAAACGATGGCAAATATCAGCAAATTCAGAAATGTGGTACTTTTCCCGAAGTATATCGGGAAAAGTAGGGACGGAAAAAGCCTTTACCGCTTTAAGGACATATTCAAAAATGATGTCCGCGTGGTAACAGACGGAGTAATGGTGGATGACTCACTAAGAGAACTCGGACATAAACACATTCACTATTCTTTTTCTTGAAACTTCGCCCAGAGCATTACGCTCTGGGCATTTTTCTTGCGCAAAATTATTGCGGTAAAATATCAACAAAATCTTGACTAGAGAAGCCCCCCTGTGCTAAAATATTCCCCAAGAGTTTAATTTTTAATGTAAAAGGAAATAAGATGGCTACTGAAGTCAAAGACCTATCAAAACTTAGAAATATCGGTATTATCGCCCATATTGATGCTGGAAAAACTACCACATCAGAGGCAATTCTTTATCGTACCGGTTTAAAGCACAAAATCGACCTAGTTAAGGGCGACACTGGTGGTGCTACCACCGACTGGATGGAGCAGGAAAAGGAGCGTGGTATTACCATTACTTCTGCTGCTGTGACTGCCTATTGGAAGGGCCATCAGATTAATATCATCGACACCCCAGGGCACATCGACTTTACCGCTGAGGTGGAGCGTTCGCTACGTGTGCTTGATGGCGCTGTCGTGGTCTTTGACGGTAAGATGGGCGTCGAGGCTCAGTCTGAAACTGTTTGGCGCCAAGCTACCAAATACGGTATTCCACGTATCTGTTTTGTTAACAAGATTAATCAGACCGGTGGTGATTTTTACAAGTCTCTAGATAGTATTCACAAGCGCCTTAGCAAAAACGCTATTGCCGTTCACCTACCTATCGGTTTTGAGAAAGATATCTGTGGCGTAGTTGATCTTATCGATATGAAGGCCTACACTTACAAGGATTACACCGATCACGAACTTACTGTTGGCGAAATCCCAGCAGATATGTTAGAAAAAGCCAAGAATGCCCGCGCGATGCTTGTTGAGGAAGCTGTGGCTGCTGACGAGGCTTTGATGGAGAAATACTTCAATCAAGGCGAAGAAGCTATCTCTGAGGTAGAACTAAAAGCTGCATTAAGAAAGCGTGTACTTGATGGTGATTTCTTCCTAGTCACTGGTGGTGATGGTCGTGGTGTGATCGTTGAGAAGGTGCTCGACCTTATGGCTGACTTTTTGCCAAGTCCACTTGATCGTGATCAGGGCCAAACCGTTGGCACTAATCCAAAGACTGGCGATGAAGTTGTCAGAAAAGCCGACGATAATGAGCCACTTGCCGCTCTTGCCTTCAAGATTGCAACTGATCCATTCGTCGGTAAACTTATCTTCATCCGCGTCTATTCTGGTAAGCTCACCTCTGGCTCTTACATCTTAAACGCTACTACCGGTAGCAAGGAGCGCGTTGGTCGTATTGTCCGTATGTTCGCTGACAAACGTGAGGAAATTCAGGAAATCACCGCTGGTGACATCGCCGCTGTAGTTGGACTTAAAGATACTACTACTGGTACCACAATTTGTGACCCAGCTCACCCAATTCATCTAGAATCTATTGAGTTCCCAGAACCACCAGTATCTATCGCTGTTGAACCAAAGACTAAATCCGATCAGGAAAAAATGGCCCTTGGACTTTCCAAACTCGCTGAAGAGGATCCTACTTTCCGTGTTCATACCGATGAAGAAACTGGTCAAACCATTATTTCCGGTATGGGCGAACTTCACCTAGAAATCATTATCGACCGTCTCAATAAAGAGCACGGTGTTGAAGCAAATACTGGTGCTCCACAGGTTGCTTATCGTGAAACTATTCGTGGCACCGCTGAAGCTCAAGGTAAACACATCAAGCAGTCTGGTGGTCGTGGTCAATATGGTGATGTTTGGATCAAGTTTGAGCCAAACGAGCCAGGAAAAGGCTTCGAATTTATCGACCAGATTAAAGGTGGTGTGGTTCCTCAGGAATATCGTAAGCCTGTCCAACAGGGTGTAGAAGAAACCTTGAACGGCGGCGTGATTGCTGGCTATCCAGTAGTTGATGTCAAAGCTACCCTCTATGATGGTTCTTACCACGATGTTGACTCCTCTGAGCTCGCTTTCCATCTAGCAGGTGCTCTTGCAACCCGTGAAGGTATCAAGAAAGCTAACCCAGTCTTGCTTGAGCCAGTGATGAAACTAGAAATCACCACTCCAGAAGAATTCATGGGTGATGTAATTGGCGATATCAACGCTCGCCGTGGTCGCATTGACGAGATGGAAGATTTACAAGGTGGTGCTAAGCTTATTAAAGCCTTCTGCCCACTTGCTAATCTCTTTGGTTATACTTCCGATCTTCGTTCAATGTCCCAGGGTCGTGCTGCTTCTTCCATGGAGCTCTTTGCTTACGAGGAAGTTCCACCTAATGTCGCTAATGAGATTATTGAAGAGCGTAACACTTCCAAATAGCGTTAGCGCTGTTTCTTATTCATCGATGTGATTTCTGCGACAGGAAAAAGCCCTAGAACTTCTGTTCAAGGGCTTTTAATGTTAGACACCTATCAATAGTCGTCGTCGACCATTTCGCTGGCCACCTTCGCAGTGGCGCGCTTTCTCATTTCCGCGCGCACCGTGTTGGCAATCAAGGTCATCGCCTTGAGCTCCCGTAGATCTTTGACTCCTGCGGTTGCACTAAAGAACTGATACAATCTAAATAGCGAATAATCCGAAAGCTCATCGTCTCTCGAACTCTCCAGCTTTGTCGCTGTGTCGCCAGTCAGAAACATTTTGGCGCCGAAATCTTTTACGTCAAGCGCTTTATATTTCCGATACAGCATTACCAGTTTGCCGATTGTCGTCGTCTCTGTCATAATAACACCCCCTTATTTTGACAAAGGTAAGAAGTAAAGTTCGCTAACTTTAATCTAGCTGTTTCACTTCTTAACCACCGTTAAAGTACTATATCCATATTTTACCACAAACAATAAAAAAGTCAATAGCAGTACCAGCTATATTGACAAAAAGCAATAAATTTGATATAATGATTGTATCAAGAGGCTAGGGGGCGCCTCTGTTTTAGACTGACGTACATTAAAAAGGAGGGAATATATGGATACTTTAAATTTATCGACCTTAACTAAGGATGGCATTGTCATTTCGCTCGATCCACCGAAACAGCGTAAGGGCAAGATCACTATGAAGGTGTTCGATCGCGTACGCCGCGCACTTCCGACTATGTCGGATGTACAAATGGTCAAAATCCATCACGACCGCATCGCGATAGTAGGGAAAGATGGTGAAGTGGAAGAATATGCCTATTCTGCTATTTTTCCAAAACCGGAAGGCGGCGACATTGTCATCAAGACATCACCAATCTCTGGCGAAGATTTGCCGACACCCGGTACTTTTTCCTATCTCGTGCTCTATCGCAAAACCCTTACCGCGGTGATAAAGTATGAGAATGAAGGGATCGAAGGATTCAGCATTAAGAAGACTAACAAAGAGGCGTACATTTTCTGTGGTGAAACCAATGGCGCAGAAGATGTACTTCTTCTCGAGTCTGATCAGGGAGGCGAAATTCTTGACCTCTATGAACTAATTCCGGAGTATCACGATTACTATAGAAATCTGCTTGAAGCAGACTGTTAGCCCCCCCTAAAAATGCCCCCAGCAGAAACTGGGGGTATTTTCTTTGGGATTAGATGCAAAAACAATATGTCATATCGTAGCTTGGTATCAAGACATCCAGATGATTGCTCTGCCGGGGCGTGGTTACCATCTTTATGCTAATAGAGAACGCAGTGTCTTCGTCTGGCCGGAAATAGAATGCATAGCTATCACTATAGTTCTCTCCGGTATTAGTGTACTTACACGCTAGTATGTCGGCCGACATCTCCATAGTGCCATCCAAAAACTGTGTAGCCATAGCTTTGAGCATAACAGTTTCTTCACTAATCTCGGTGTCTTTGGGATTTTTTAACACTTCACTATCGAAGTTTTTTGCAACGCCTTCACCAAATAACGAACGGAAAGGATCCAGGCAGAACGCCTCAGTCACAATCAAATCTTTGGGGAGATCGTTTCCGTACTTTTCTTTGTAGACCTTTAGCGAGCTAGATTCCCTATGGTCTAGTGTGAAGTGCGCTCCGTGGTGATGCTTGTCGAACTCTTTATTTTGCGGATCTTCATGAAAAATCCGAATCCGTATTGGCGTCTCTGAAAAGCTTAAGTCGGCAAGGTGCACCCTCAATTTATCAACTGAATTCTCCCAGGCTAGGGGGAATTGATATGACCCGATACTTTTACATCCTAAATCAATCTTTTTTTCCATCTTTTCCCTCCTAACGAGCTAAACCATAAGTTTCTATGCTTATTTTAGCGGCCTTTTTATAGCATTGCAAGCATAAGCGGAATGAGGAAGGAAATTGGGACTTTGGCTAATTTCCTCTTAATTTCCCCCTTTACAACGCTGAAGAAGTGGTATAAAATAGATACAAGTGTCTGGAGCTGGTTTTTATTAGTGCGACAGACAATTAATAACAAAAGGAGAAATAAAGAATGGCAGATTTTGACCGTTCCAAACCTCACATTAACGTAGGTACTATGGGCCACGTCGACCATGGTAAAACTACTCTTACTGCTGCAATCACTGCAGTTTTGGCAAAGAAACTTCCTTCCGAAGTTAACAAGCCAGTCGCTTACGACCAAATCGATAACGCTCCAGAGGAGAAAGCTCGTGGTATTACCATCGCTACTTCTCACCAAGAGTACGAATCAGAGAAGCGTCACTACGCTCACGTCGATATGCCAGGCCACGCCGACTATATCAAGAACATGATTACTGGTGCTGCTCAGATCGATGGTGCTATCCTCGTAGTCGCAGCTAACGATGGTCCACTTCCACAGACTCGTGAGCACGTTCTATTGGCTCACCAGGTAAACGTTCCAAAAATCATTGTATTTTTGAACAAGATGGATCTTGCTGATCCAGAACTAGTTGAGCTAGTCGAGATGGATGTCCGTGAACTTCTTAACAAGTACGGCTTCGATGGTGACAACGCTCCAATTATCAAGGGTTCTGCTACTAAGGCTCTTGAGGGTGATCCAGAGAACGAACAAGCTATCATGGATCTTGTCAAAGCTATGGATGAATACTTCGATATTCCAGAGCATGATCTTGACAAGCCATTCCTCATGCCTATCGAGGATGTCTTCTCAATCAAAGGCCGTGGTACTGTTGCTACTGGTCGTATTGAGCAGGGTGTTGTCAAACTTAACGACGAAGTTGAAATCGTTGGTCTTCGTGACACTCAGAAATCAGTTGTTACTGGTATTGAAGCCTTCCACAAGACTCTTGATCAGGGTCAAGCAGGCGACAACGCTGGTCTACTTCTTCGTGGTATCGAGCGTGAACAAATCGAACGTGGTCAGGTTATTGCAAAACCTGGTACTATCACCCCACACACCGAGTTTGAAGGTGAAGTATATATCTTGAAGAAAGAGGAAGGTGGTCGCCACACTCCATTCTCCAAGGGTTACAAGCCACAGTTCTACTTCCGCACCACCGATGTTACTGGTGAAGTTGAGCTTCCAGCTGACAAGGAAATTGTCATGCCTGGTGATACCGTTACCTTCAAGGTCAAACTTCTAGCTCCAATCGCTATGAACAACAACGACCGCTTTGCTATCCGCGAAGGTGGCAAAACTGTAGGTTCAGGTGTTATCACCAAGATCGTAAAATAATCTTTTGCGACAGAAAAAAGCCCCTAGAAATAGGGGCTTTTTTGATTGTTGGAGGTGTTTACGGTCTCGCTACTCCCATCCTGGATACGTCATGCACGAATGTCATAAAGTCCTCGTCGTACTGATCATCAATGAAATCGTAATCTGCGAACATGTGCATTTCATGAACAAAGGCCATGAACTCATCACATCGAGCGTGGAACCTACTGAACACCCATGTGGAGTAAAGCGGCTCATCGCCGTTGTTTGATATCTCGTCACGATAGAGTGTGGTAAGTAATGTTTCCCGAGGCGTGCTTGGGTCGTAAACTTCGATCTTGATCGGCTTTCCGTGCTTAGGTTCTGCGCCATAGAGCGCACGACTGATAGAGCTATTGTCTATCAACTTGAGCAAGGTCTCTCTGAACGGTACATTAAGAACCCACTTAGTGTCTTTGCTATCGTACGCAATAAATACAAGATCGGGTAGAACTGTCGGTTTAAACTGATCGTCTACCACCGAAAAAAGCTGTCTTGCGAGGCACTCTTTGAGTGCAAATGACCGAGTTCCGGCATCAACGTCTATCACCATCTGATCCGGGTGAGAGGCGGAGAACTTTATCGTTATAAACTGTGGCGGAATTGGACCATTAAACGACCGATTAATCGAATTGTTAATTCTTTCTGTACTATTCATTTTTCACCCTCCTAATGTACTTTGGCAACACAAAAAAACGTTACTACTCAATTATCGCACACTTTCTCTATTTTATCAAGAAGGAGGGTTCACATTTTTATGAAAATGTGGTATAATAGATTAGTTACATAATACTTTATAAGAAGGGGGTGTATTATTGATGGACATTAATGCAATTCGTAAAATCAGAGAAGCAGAGCAATCAGAAAAGTTTACACTGCTCATGGAGGAAGCTTGCGGTAGGGGCTCGTCGCAACGGGCTGGATCAGTCCAGCAATTTCAGAATGCCCTACACCAGCTTGAGAGCTTTCGCTTTGCGGTCAGTCCTGGATATTATTTGACGGCGATATCGCCGGATAGTAGCAGGAAACCAAGTCGCAAAGTAATTGTTACGGCAGATGAGTTTGATGATGTCATCAAGAAGGAACATAGTGCAAACTGCTATGCCTACAGTTTCTTGAGAGATTATCTCGGACTCGACGGTAAGGAGCCGCTATCGCCTGATCAGATGGCTGCTAAGTACCCTTGTACTGCGAGGCAGGGCGGTAAAGTAGACTACGACTTCTATGACGCCATCGCCAGGATACTAATCAAGGGAGCGAAAAGACAGGTCTATGGACCTGGTAAAAAACCGTTTTAGAAATAGAAAGGGGGAAAGAAAATGGAAACTTATACAGTCGCAATTGATGCGGGGTGGCAGATCGAGACGTCTAACAATCTGTCGGAGTATGTTTTAGCAAATCCATTCTGCTATCTTACTTTGCACGGCCAGAAATACGGAGTTATTCGCGTAAAGGAATGTCTGTTTGAGAGCGTTTCTAACGACGTTCCGCCAGATGTTAGAAGTGACGCTATAAGTCAAGTTGCTCGTCATCGCGAAGAGATCGAAGACGTTTATCGTTACAATCGCGATCAATTGAATAGTCGTATGGGTGCAACAGAAGCTCCGAAATCTGCGGGCCCGATCGAGGACTAACGAACTGCAACAATCCCAGAGTAAATGCTCTGGGATTTTTCTTGACTTTTTTGTGTGCATAGTGTAAAATATCAATTACATTAAATTAACATGTCTCTAAAAACTCATGGACAGCACGTCTAGATGCCATCTGAGGTTATAGAGCAAAAGGCAAATATATTAAAACATATATTTGACAAGAAAGGAAATAAATGGCAGAAGCAAAAACTGCAAAAACCGCCAAGACCGAAAAAAGCGAAGGTCTTAAAATCCGTATTCGCTTGAAAGCTTATGATCATCGTGTGATTGACCAGAGTGCAAAACAGATCGTTGACACCGCAATTCGTACTGGTGCTAAGGTGTCTGGCCCAGTGCCTCTTCCAACCAAGCGCAGTACATTTACTGTAGTTAAATCCCCACATGTCTATAAGACTGGTGGCGAAGCTTTTGAAATGAAAGTGCACAAACGTCTGATCGACATTTTGAATGCTACTCCAAAGACTATTGATTCTTTGCAGAATCTTTCACTTCCTGCAGGTGTTGATGCAGAAATCAAGATGTAATAAAAGCTTGTAAGCAGTAGTTAAAAATGGCGCAATGCGCCATTTTTTATGGTACAATAGAAGCATGAGTTTTGCGGCAAAACTAAAGAAGAAATTCTATTTTGTAGCCGCCGGATATTTCCGGTTTTTTGCGAACCTATCTTTTAAGCGTTGGCACCCTAGGGTGATAGCGATTACTGGTTCAGTCGGTAAAACTACCATGCTTCACATGATGGAATATCAGCTAGGAGATAGAGCGCATTATTCACATGATGCAAATTCCGCTTTTGGTATCGCTTTTGACTTAGTTGGCACGCACGGAGTGACGGGTAGTAAATTGAGGTGGCTTTGGCTGATTGTAATGGTGCCAATAAAATCGTTATTCTTCACTAGAAAGGGTGAGTTTTACGTGGTGGAAATTGATGGCGAGCGTCCGCATGAAACTGAATTTTTGGCTGAGTGGTTGAAGCCGGAAGCTACTCTTTGGATTTCTCTTGGCCGTTCACACGCAGTGCAATATGAAAATCAGGTAGAAAGTGGTGAATTTGAAGACATTGATCGCGCTATCACCCATGAGTTCGCTATGCTTCCAGAGCACACGAGTAGGAAAATTTATATCGATGGCGACATCTATTTAATGACCAAAGCTCTAGAGAAAATCAAGAAGCACCATCACATTAAGGCTGAAGTAATTGAATGTCACAAGTCAGATTTAAAGGGCTACGTTATTACGCCTACCAGTACAGACTATATTATCGGAAAAACCACTTTTCATTTTGCCTCACCTCAGCCCAGAGATTTGGCTATCCAGCTCACTATGCTTGAAAAACTCTGTAAGTATCTCAAGGTTAAGTTAAATCCTGATTTTTCTGATATGCCACTTCCTCCAGGAAGAAGCTCATATTTTAGGGGCAAAGGTGGCTTAACTTTAATTGACAGCAGCTATAACGCACACCTTATCAGTGTAGAATCAATTTTAGAGATGGCTACTCAAATGAAAGAAAAGCATCTTTGGCTAGTGCTTGGCGATATGATTGAACAAGGTAAAATTGAGGGGGAGGAGCATACTAAACTTGCGGATGCGGTTATAAAAAGTCGCCCTGAACAGGTTATTCTTGTAGGCAGAAGAACCAAGAAATATACTAAGCCTGTTCTTGAAAAAAATAAAATTAATGTTGTGGCACTTGACGACGTTAAAGAGGCACTCAAATTTATCGAAAAACACACCACTGGAAAAGAGGTTTTAGTATTTAAGGGTAGCCAGTACCTTGAGTGGTTAGTTGAGAAACTACTGGAAAATCCCAATGATGCCAAGAAGCTGCCACGTCGCGAGTCAGTTTATGTAAAAAGAAGGGAAAAGAGAGGGCTTTACTCATGAAAAAACTTTATATTATTCACGGCTGGACTTATACTGTTGCCCCATGGACAACCACAATAGAGATTCTGAAAAGTCGTGGGGTCAGTGTGGAAATGTTACACGTTCCAGGGCTTACGGAGCCATCTAATAAGGTTTGGACTATCGAGGAATACGCTAAATGGGCTAATAAGAATATCCCTGACGGAGCAATTGCTTTAGGGCACAGTAACGGTGGTAGAATTTTACTAAACTTACTTAGCGAAAAACCAGAAAAATTGAAACATGTCATCCTGCTAGACGCAGCTGGTATTTATGAAGAGTCTAAGAAGCGTGATGCTGCCAGGGTTGTGTCAAAAGCATTTGCCCCACTCAAGAAAATTAAGCCACTCAGAAAAGTTTTTCATAAGATTTTGGGAGCTTCCGACTACGATCACGCCCCTGAGAATATGAAAAAAACCCTAATAAATATGCTAAACAGTGATAAGTCACTAAAATTTGATAACATTACTACTCCCGCCACCATTCTTTGGGGTAAGAAAGATACCGTTACTCCGCCACGCCAAGCTGTAAAGATGCATTCTCTTCTTAAAAATAGCACTATCAAGTTTTATGAGAATTGGACGCACGCACCATATATTGTTGATCCAGAAGGCCTAGCCCGTGCCATTATTACCGCGCTAAAAGAAGCTGAGAATCGTCCGCAAAATACGAAGGAGGAAGCATAATGAAACGATACTTTCTAGGTCTTTCTTCTACGTACTCAGCTGGAGATACGTTCAGGCATACTTTTGCAACCGGGTCAGAGTACGATCTTTCGGAGTTAAGAGCATTTCTAGCTGCTCATTATGGCACAACTTACGACCACGTTGCTGTTTATTCAAATGGCCGCACTGCACTTAATATGGCAATAAAAGCTCTAATGAAACGAGGTGGTAAGATTGTAGTTACTAGTATGACTTGCTATGCAGTTATCCAAGCAATTAAAGACGCTGGCTGCGTCCCAGTTTTTGCCGATATTGATAAGAAGACGCTACATTTTGGAAAAAAGGAGCTAGAAAAAGCTTTGGAAGGAGAAGATAATGTCCAAGCAGTGCTAGTTCAGAATAATCTCGGAATCCCAGCCGATATGGCCGGCATCGAAGAGGTAGCAGTCGCAAAGAAATTGATTATTATCGAAGATTTGGCACACTGCGTCGGGGTTAGGTATGCTGATGGTAGGGAAGCTGGTACGGTCGGCCGGGCAGCGATTTTATCTTTTGGCAAGGGAAAATCGATTGACGGTATTACTGGTGGCGCAGTCGTTTTCTCTAACCCACTTGATCCACCAGTTACCCAACCGGGAGAGCCACCAGTATTTAAGGATAATTTTAGAGCTAGGTTTTATCCACTATTCTCTAGCATAATCAGATGTGGATATCATCTAAATCGCAAACTCGGACGCGGAATAACTACTTTGCTTGTAAAGATACATGCGATTAAACGTTCTGCAGATGGCGATATCGATCCGAACACTAGACTTACTTTTTGGCAATGTAAAGTAGTTTTAAGAAAACTTAAGAAATTACCACACCGTGCCAGAAAACCGCTTCGTGATTTTTACCTAGTAGATGATAGGGATGCGGTCTTAGCAGAGCTTGCTAAAGCCGGTTTTGAATTCTCCGATATCTGGTATGAGACTCCAGTTGCTCCAGAACGATACTTCCACAAAGCAGATTTTCATCCAGATGCTTGCCCGGTTGCATCAGAAGTGGCCATGAAAATTGTCAATGTACCGACTTGGTATGACAAGGAAGATATGAAGCCAGCGCTTAAAATTATCAAAGCTCATTTGATTGACCCAGAGGAAATTTCCGCTGAAGATATTAAAGCCAGAGAAAAGACAGAGTTTGAAATCGAGATTGAAAACAGAAAAAAGGAGCGCAAAGAGAAGCGCGAGCAGGCCGTTAAAGAGAAATTATCCAAACTTGAGCCAAAGGCTGTTTTGAAGGTTGCAAAGGCCGCCAAAGAAAAGAGCGAAGAAAAGAGGAAAAAGAAACAGGAAGATAGTGCCAAGACCAAAGAGGAGCTCGAAAAAGAGAAGGCGAAAGAACGCGAAGAGAAGGCCGAGCTAAAAGAAGAAGCGAAAAAGAAGAAAGCCGAAGATAAGAAGGAGAAAGAACTTGAAAAGCGTGAAAAGTTATCCAAAGAGCGTGACGATTCTGGCTTGCTCCTAGCAATGGAGAAAGCCAAAGAAAAAGAAATTAACTCCGAGAAGAAAAACGATACCACTAAAAAGGGACCTATTCGTACTGAAAAGAAAGAAGTTGGTGCTGAAAGGAAATTGACTGAGACGATTTCCGCTGAACCTGCTAAGCCTGTTATAGCTCAAAAAGAACAGAAGGTGGAAAAAACAGAGATAAAGAAGCCAAAAACAAGCTCTGATTCTATGCCAGGTATGCGAGTTGCTCCAGAAAAACTTTCTGATAGGGAAAAGTTAAAAAGGGAACTAGAGCAAGGTAAGAAGGAGGAGCGCAGTGTCTTCTAGGTTATTTCTTGGTCAAGCCAGTAACTACAAGGGTAAAGATGTATTAAAACATACATTTGCTTTTGGGTCAAGAAAATGTGCTAATAAATTAAGATACGAAATAGCAAAAAGGTATACTACCCTAGAAAGCTTAGTGCACTTGATGAATAATGGTCGCTCAGCCCTAGCCGCCGGCCTAAAATTAACGATCCCAGAAGGCTCAGAAGTGATTATCAATGCTTTTACATGCTATGCAGTGGTTCAGGCGGTAGAATACGCAGGTATGAAACCAGTTTATGCAGATATTGACGAAAAAACGCTTAGTTTTACAGCGGAGACTTTGAAAGACGCCCTAAAAGATCACAAAAATGTCAAAGCAATTATCCTGCAGAACACCCTCGGTATTCCGATGGACATTAAAGCCATAGAAAAAGTTGCAGAGGAAAATAAGCTAGTAATGATTGAAGATTTAGCTCACTGTACCGGCATGAAATATGCAGACGGAAGAGAGATCGGCTCAGTTGGTGTAGTTGCGGCATTATCTTTTGGGAAGGGTAAGTCTCTCGATAGCATCACCGGTGGAGCATTAGTAATTAATGATCGCCATCTTAAAATGCTGAAATCTGTCAAGAAGCATCCAAAACTATCTGATACCTTGAGGGCTAGATGGTACCCAGTACTTGCTAGTGTGGGACGAGGCTTGTCTAGAATTCATCTAGAAAAATATTGGTACGGGCCACTAATCAAGATACATTTTATTGAGCGCGCGGTTGATGCTAAATTAGATTTAAAAAGACGGCCGGCTTATTGGCAAGACAAATTAATTTTAAAGCAACTTGAAAAAATTCCAGAAAAAGGCGCAAAGCCAATTCGCACACATAAATTCGTTAAAAATCGTGCTGAGCTCATCGAAAAATTGGCAAGAAATGGCTTCAATTTTCGAGAAATATGGTATGATGTCCCAATCTCCCCAGTTCGATATTATAAAGAAATGAACTTTCCAGAAAAAGAATTTCCGGTTGCAACTAAGGTGGCAAAGAAAATCATCAATCTACCAACCTACTACAAAGCAGAAGATTTAAAGCCAGCACTAGAGATTATTAAGGAGTATGAAAATGACTAAAGACGGACCAAGCCGTGCGATGGAAGAAAACTACCAAGCTTTAAAGAAATATGAATCGCCAAATTTTCCACAAAGTGAAGCCTGGGCAAAGGTTAATGCTGCAATTGGGCACCAGGTTATCTCTAAAAAACTAAGTAAAAAAGGCTACATGGTAATGTATGTCAAAAATGCTAAGCGTGGACGTTTCATGGAAATTCCTTGTGGTCCAGTTATCAACTGGCAGAATGATGGACAGATAGCAGAGGCAACTAAAGTGATACGCGAAACCGCTAAGAAATACCGCTGTGGGTTTGTACGCCTGCGCCCACAGCTATTAGATACGGCTCACAATCGTGAAATCATGAAGAAAACTGGCGCAAAACTTGCTCCATGGTATTTAGCGGCCGAGCATACGGTGATTATTGATCTGAACCAGTCTGAGGAAAAACTACTCTCCAACATGCGCCGCCAAACAAGGTATGAAGTTCGACGTGCTGATAAGCTGAAAATCAAGGTAGAAAAAGGTAATAGCGAAGATCTATTCAAAGAATTTCATAAAGTACAGGTGGAGACTGCAAAGCGTCAACATTTTATACCGCCAGATTTTAAAACATTGAAAGCAGAAAGAGAAGCATTCGGCAAAAATGCCAATATCTACGTTGCAAAAACTGAGGATGGTAAACCGATTGCCTATGGATTAATACTGATTGATGGTGACGAGGGCGAATATTATGAAGCGGCGAGCACTGATCTTAACCGCAAGCTTCCGGGAGCATATGCTCTAATATGGCAGGCAATCAGAGATCTAAAGAAGCAAGGAATAAAGCGCTTCAACCTCTGGGGTATTGCACCAGAAGGTCAGCCGAACCATAAATTTGCAGGTGTAACTACTTTCAAAAAAGGTTTTGGTGGTGATGCTATTTCTTATGTTCCAGCTCACGATATCATTATTAGTCACTTAAAATATGCTCCAGATTATGTAATCGAAAAAATTAGAAAGAAACGTAGGCACGTTTAATACATTGACAAAATAGGAAAATATTTTATGACCAAGAAAACAATTAAGATTGCAATTGATGATGCGAAGTCGAAAAAAGAATGGGATACTTTTGTCACTTCACATGAAGAAGCAAATTTCTTGCAGAGCTGGGATTTTTACGAGTTTCATCAGGCTCGTGGAAACAGCATCGTCAGAAGAATCGCCACCAATGAGAAGGGGGAGATTATTGGTGCTTACGCTGGTGTGATTGAGAACGCTAAACGCGGAAGACACCTGGCAATTGCTGGTGGCCCAATCTTAGATTGGAAAAACGACGCGCTAGTCTCGGCTGTTTTTGCCGATATGAAAACCATGGGCGAAAAAGGAAAATGCGTTTTTGTTAGGGTGCGTCCACAATTAGAGCGTACAGCAGAAGCTTTCAAATTGTTTAAAGCACTAGGTCTTAAAAAAGCCCCAACTTTCCTTTCGGTGGAATACGCTGCCATCCTAGATCTTAGGAAGAGTGAGGAGGAAATTATTAAGGGAATGCATCGTCGTATCAGATATGCGGTCAATAATGCCAGAAATAAAGGTTTCACCATCGAGAAATCCACCAATCCAAAAGACATCCATGAGTTTTATAGGATAGAGCAAGAAACCGCCCGAAGACAACAGTTCGTTGCATTCTCAGAGGATTTTCTAACTAAACAGTTTGAGGCTTTTGCTAAGAATGGCGAAGCAGTACTCTATACCGCTAAGTATGAAGGCCAGATTTTAGCTCAGAATTTCATGATTTTTTACGGTAACGAAGCGAGCTACCACTACGCAGTGTCAACCGAGCTTGGGACTAAGTTGTCTGGTTCGCCAATATTACATGTTGAAGCTATGCGTGATGCTAGAAAACGTGGCATTCATCGTTACAACCTCTGGGGAATTGTCGGTGAGGACGAAAAAAATCACCGTTTTTACGGCGTGTCATTCTTTAAACGTGGTTTTGGCGGAGACGAGTTCAAATATCTACCAGCCCATGATTTAGTTTTGAAACCGGCATCCTATTTGAAGACTAAGGCTATCGAGACTATCAGAAAGAAAATTCGACATACGTAAGTGTTCTATGCTATAATAAGGTTTCAAGGAACACTTATAATCTATTCCGATATTCAAGGAGAATTTATGAATTATAAAACCCCTACTAAAGCTATCATCACTGACGCTGGTTTTGCCAGTCGTTATCTTCCAATTACTAAGACTATCCCAAAAGCCATGCTTCCGCTTGGCAATCGTCCAATTATGCAACTAGTAGTAGAAGAATGTGTTGAGGCCGGCATCAAGGATATCATTATCGTTGCTACTCCAGAAGGAAAAGCAATTTACGAAGATTATTTTCATAATCCAGTAGAAAAGATTGAGGCTCAGCTTCATAAACAGGGGAAAGATGATCGCTTTGAGCCAGTGAAAAAGGCTATTAATCTTGCCAATATTACCGTAATTGAACAGGATCAGAGTTTACCTTACGGCAACGGTTCGCCAGTTGCATCGGCCAAGCATTTTATTAACGACGACGAAGCTTTTATCGTTGCTTACTCGGATGATGTAGTCTTCGGAAAGAGTGCCGTGAAGGATTTGATTGATGCCCAAAAAGAGCACCCTGAAGCGGCTGCAATTATTGCAGGCCAGCCTGTAGAGCACGAGGAAATTAAAAAATATGCCTCTATTTCTTTAGATGGTGACAAGTTAGTAGGATTAGTAGAAAAACCAGATCCAGCTGACGCTCCGTCCGATCTTGCCTCATACGGCCGCTATCTACTCACTCCAGAGGTGTTTCAACATCTTGACCCAAAGAACATTGGTTTAGATGGGGAGCTTTGGACGGCTGATGCAATTGCTAAGCTTATCCCGACCGACAGAGTATACGTCAAAAAGACTTCTGGTACTTGGATGACTACAGGCGATCCGAAAAACTATTTCCTATCACATTTGCGTTATGTTAAGGACTATGAAGATTACTATGAAGATATCAAAAAATTTGTAAGCGATAATTAAAAAGGAGCAAAATGGAACTCGCAACTTGGATTTTAGTAATAATTCTCTCAGTAACTTTATTGATTTTCTTAATTTTGGGCATCATCTTGTTAGTTAAACTCATCAAGATTTCTAAGGGAGCACAAGCAATCGTTGATAAAGGACAGCATATTGCCGATAAAACCGCCGACATTGCCGAAAACGTAAAAGGAATGACCTCAGTTGGTGGGCTTGTCAAAAACTTCGTTGACAAGTATAATGATGGTAATAATAAGAAGAAAACTAGCAAATAGAAAGGACAAAATGGCAAAATCTAAGAAGAAATCAGGAAAAGGTGGGGTATTTGTACTCGGTGCTGCTCTTGGCGCTGTCGCTGGAGCCGTAGCTGGAATTTTGACCGCACCAAAATCGGGTGCAGAAACTAGAAAAGATCTAGAGAAAAAAGGCAAAAAAGCACTAAAGACCGTTAAAGCCGAAGAGAAGAAATTGGCGGCCAAAGGCAAGAAAGCTGCCAGAACTGTAAAAGCACAAGGTAAACAAGCTGCTAAAAACATCGGTCGCGAGACCAAGCGTGTCGGTGCTTCCGCTAAGCGTACCGCTAAAACTGTTAGCAAAAACACTAGGGTGGCTGCAAATAAGGTCAAGCGTACCGCTAATAAGGACATCAAAAAAGCTAGAAACAGTGCTGCAAGAACCCTAGAAAAAGGTGCTAAGAAGTTGCGTACGAAATAAAGACAAAACAACAAAAAACGCCCCCAAAAGTGGAGCGTTTTTTGGTATAATAGGGTTATGGAGCATAAGGAGGTACTAAGTCCTACTTCAAAAGGGCAAGATTTGAAGCCCTCTGATTTTGTACATCTTCACAACCACACTCATTATTCACTTCTTGATGGCTTAACTAAAATTCCAGATTTAGTCGATTTTGTTAAGTCTGAAGGTATGGAAGCAGTAGCCGTAACTGATCACGGTACTATGAGTGGTCTAATTGAGCTTTATAAAACTGCACAAGAGAATGGCATTAAGCCAGTTTTAGGGCTTGAAGCATACGTTGCAGCTAGAAAACGCACAGACAAGGATCCAGCGCATGATAAGGAGCGTTTTCATATTACACTTTTGGCTCAAAACGAAAAAGGCTTTGAAAATTTATGCCGAATGATGACGGAGGCAGAGCTCACCGGCATGTATTACAAGCCAAGAATCGACCACGATTTGATGGAGCAATATAACGAGGGGATTATTTGTCTCTCGGGTTGTATGTCTTCGGAGATATCAATTAAACTTAGAGAAGATGATTTTGATGGCGCCAGAAAGTTGGTTGATTGGTACTCTAAAGTTTTTAAGGATCGCTTCTATCTAGAGATGCAAGACCACGGCCATCCAGATAGCCCAACTCATGACGAAACTCAAAAGCGAGTAAATGAAGGCTTGCAGAAACTAGCCAAAGAAACTGGTTTGCCACTCGTGGTAACTTGTGATGGTCACTATCTGAAACACGAGGATCAAGATACCCACGAAATCTTGCTCTGCATAGGTACAGCAGCGAACCTCTCAGATAAGAACAGAATGACTTTAAAAGATTTTGAACTTTACGTTATTACGCCAAAAGATATTATTGCGCGATGGGGTAAAGATTTTCCTGACGCAATCAGAAATACTAAGAAAATTGCCGAAAGCTGTAACGTTGATTTGCAACTTGGACGTATTCTAATTCCGAAGTTTCCAGGAATTCCGAAAGGTGATAACGAAAAATCTTATCTTGACAAACTTGTATTTCGCGGTTTAGTATTTAGATACGGTGGAAAAACAGAGAAAGAGGCGCAGAACTTATCTGTCGAAGAATGTCGTAAGATTCTAGAAAAAGCTGATCGAAAGGACGTTCTAGAACGTATTGACTACGAGCTATCCGTGGTGGATAAAATGGGCTATAACGGTTATTTCCTAATCGTTCAGGACTTTATTAACTGGGGTAAAAAACAGCGCATTGTTTATGGCCCAGGGCGTGGTTCAGCTGCAGGCTCAATTCTGGCCTATGCACTAAGAATTACAGAGCTTGACCCACTGAAATATGATTTACTTTTTGAAAGGTTCTTAAACCCTGATCGTATTTCTATGCCAGATATAGATACCGATATCCAAGATACTCGCCGTGACGAAGTGATTAAGTACTGCACCGAAAAATATGGTCGTGGTAGAGTGTCGAACATTGTCACCTTTGGCAAAATGATGGCGAAAAACGCCGTGCGCGATGTGGCGCGCGTGCTAGAGGTACCGTATGCGGAATCAGATCGTATTGCTAAGCTCGTACCGGATCCTGTGATGGGACATCACGTCCACCTAAAGGATGCCATTAAAGATGTGCCAGACCTTAAAAATGAGTACGAACACAATCCTACTGCTAAAGAAGTTATTGACTTTGCATCTAAACTAGAAGGAACGATTCGCTCACACGGCGTGCACGCTTGTGGCGTTATTATCGCCCCGGATGATTTGGTAAAATTCTTACCACTTGAAGTCGCCAAGAAAAAAGGCGCCGACGGTGAAGAAGTGTTAGCTGCTCAGTTCCCGATGACTCAAGTCGAAGAGCTAGGGCTTCTTAAAATGGACTTTTTGGGGCTCTCCAACCTTTCAGTTATCAATAATGCGCTCAGAATGATTAGGAAGGTCTATGGGGTAGACTTAGATATGTATTCTCTGCCTTTAGATGACTCAGAGACTTACGCGCTTTTGCAACGTGCAGAGACTACTGGAGTTTTCCAGCTTGAATCTGCCGGTATGAAACGATATCTAAAAGACCTTAAGGCCTCCTCTTTTGAGGATATTATCGCTATGGTGGCACTGTACCGTCCTGGGCCGATGCAGTTTATTGATTCTTTCATTCGTAGGAAGCACGGAAAAGAAAAAATTACCTATTTACACCCAGGGCTTGAACCCGCGTTGAAGAATACCTACGGCATTTTGATTTATCAAGAGCAATTCATGCAGATTTCTCGCTCTTGGTGTGGCTTTACCGGTGGGCAGGCGGATACTTTGCGCAAGGCCGTGGGCAAGAAAAAAGTAGACTTAATGGAGAAAGTCAAACCAGAGTTTATTGAGGGCGCAATCAAGGTAGGTGGCGCAACTCGTGAAATCGCCGAAAAGTTCTGGGACCAGCTACTTGACTTTGCGAATTACTGTTTCAACAAGTCTCACGCCGCGTGCTATGCTTTAATCGCCTATTGGACGGCCTATCTCAAGGCTCATTACCCTGACGCGTTCATGGCAGCGCTTATGACCTCCGATATGCGTTGGACGGATCGTTTGGCTATTGAGATGGCTGAATGTAAGAAAATGGGCATAAAGGTTCTAGGCCCAGATATCAACGAATCTTATGGCGATTTTGCCATTGTTAAGGGTAAAAAGACCATTCGTTTTGGCCTCTCTGGTATTAAGAGTATGGGTAAGGCGCTTGTAGAAGAAGAAGTTATTCCAGAACGCGACAAAAATGGGCCATTTACCTCTGTTTGTGATTTTGCAAAACGAGTTAATTCTACTAAATTTAATAAGCGCTCTTGGGAGGCGGCCATTAAAACTGGTGCTTTCGATCGTTTTGGCGAGCGCTCAGACTTACTCTTTAATCTGGAAGCTATTCAGGGCTACGGCGCAAAATGTCAAAAAGATGTCGCTGCTGGACAGACTGACCTCTTTGGCGCATTTGGCTCTGCCGGCGCTATCCCAGAACCAGAAATCAAAAAGGCTCCCGCTAGTGCTACAGAGAAAGAACAACTGCTCTGGGAGCGAGATCTTTTGGGTCTCTATCTTTCCGCACATCCGCTAGATAAATACGATACCTATTTTGAAGAACAAACTCACCCCTATTCTTTTGTCTGCGAAGAGAACAACAATAAAGTCGTTACTATTGGCGGAATTATTACCGACGTACGTACGATTTTAACCAAATCTGGCAGTAAGATGGCCTTCGTAAAGATTGAAAATAAGACCGATGAGCAAGAAATTATCATCTTCCCAAGCACATATGAGCAGTATGGCGGAAAATTAGTCCAGGATAATGTCATTAAGGTTACAGGCAAGGTAAATTGCACCGATAAAAATGGCAATATTGTGCCAGATCCTAAAGTTTTGGCTGAGAGCGTCGAAGTGATTTCAGACGAGGTATTAGAAAATTACAAAAGTACCGGTGAAAAAATTGCCGCTCCAAAGAACGCTCCTGGCCGCGGAAAATCAAACCGCACCTCTGCAGAATATGTCAGACGCAGTACCACTACTTCTAATGTCACGAAAGCGGCTTCTAAAGACGCAGGTGATTCAGGGAGTCAGGAACCAGCCACCCCTGTAGATATTCACAAACGTCTTTTCTGCTTAGTCAAAGAACCAGATAATACGGAAACCCTAACTGAAATTCGCCACCTCTGTGATAAGCACCCTGGCTTGCAAGAAATCATCTTGGTTTTAGAAGAAAAATCTGGCAAAAAACCGCTCAAAATGCCATTTAGGGTAGATGCTAGTGAGGGATTAAGAAAGCCTCTCTCTGATTTACTTGGTGAAGAGTGCGTAAAGATAGTGTAGTCACCCCTTTTAGAAGTGCTCATGCTCGCACGGAGTTTTCTTTTGTGCTATAATAAAATCAAGGAGGATATATGGAGATTATACTTTGCCTTCATAATATCAGATCAACTTATAACGTGGGCGCTATCATGCGCACGGCGGAGGGGCTTGGCATAAAAGAGGTAATTTGTTCAGGGTACACCCCTAGCCCGCTTAATCCTAATCTGTTACCACACCTTGCAGATAAGATTGGCAATCAGATTGCTAAAACTGCTCTCGGCGCAGAAAAACTGGTACCGGTGCGTTGGACCGACGATCTACGTAAACTTTTAAAGCGTTACAAAGAGGATGGCTGGCAAATCATTGGACTAGAGAATCGTATTGATGACGGTAGAAAATATACACTTGGCTCGCCCACCTTACTCTCTAGACTAAAAGATAAAGCCGTGTTAATTTTGGGCGAAGAAATTCAAGGTATTGACCGAGAATTATACGACGATGTTGATATTTTCGTAGAGATTCCGATGGTCGGCAAGAAAGAGAGCTTTAATGTCTCAGTCGCCACTGGAATTGCTCTCTACGGCCTTAAAACAGCGTTTTAAGGCGGCTATGGCAAAACCGCGTTCGTACCTATGCATTGACTTGAAGTCCTTCTACGCTTCGGTAGAGTGCGTAGAACGTGGCCTTGATCCAATGAAAACCGATCTTGTGGTTGCTGACGAAAAACGTACTAAGGGGACAATTTGCCTAGCAGTTTCCCCATCACTGAAGGAGAAAGGCGTCAAAAATCGTTGCCGTCTTTTTGAAATTCCAGAGCATCTCTTGAAAACCACCATTATTGCTCCGCCAGAGATGCAGAAATACATTAATTATGCCGCTAGAATCTATGGAGTATATCTTGAGTATATTAGCAAGGAGGATATCTATGTCTATTCTATTGACGAGGTCTTTATAGATGTAACAGATTACTTAAATTATTATCAGAAAACTGCACGTGGGATGGCGGAATTTCTGATGGCTAAGGTGCTAGAAAAAGTCGGCGTGCGAGCAACGGCGGGGGTCGGTACTAACCTTTATCTTGCTAAGGTAGCGCTTGATATTACTGCTAAGCATGCTAAGGATTTCATCGGTGAGCTTGACGAGCAGTCTTATTGCGACACTCTTTGGGATCATCAGCCATTGACGGATTTTTGGCGTATTGGTCCAGGTATCTCTAGGAATTTAGCTAAGCATGGCATCCATACAATGGGCGAGTTAGCTCATGCCGACGAAGATGTACTTTACTCTATTTTTGGCAAAAATGCTGAACTTTTGATTGATCATGCCTGGGGTAGAGAGCCGGTGACGATCAGAGATATTAAAAATGTCAACACTAAAGAAAAAAGTTATTCTGAAGGACAGGTTCTACCCAGGAATTATAGCTTTGATGAAACTATGCTTGCTATCCACGAAATGGCTAGAAATCTCTGTCTGAGGTTAAGTCACGAACACCAGCTAATGAGCTCGTTGACGTTAACGCTAGGTTATTCTTACGCAAGGGAGAAAGAGCGCCTCAAAATGGAGGGCAGCTTTGCAAGGAGTACAAAAGGACTACCTCACGGCACAATCAGATTTGATAGTCCTACATGCTCTACCTCTGTTGTGATTTCTAAAGTAGACGAACTATACCAAAAAATTGCACAACAAGACGATGAATACCGCCGCATCTATCTTAATGCCAATCGCATCGTCCCTGATACTACTCTTATTCAAACCTCATTCTTTGATAATAAGGCTACGGATGACAGTAAAATCCAAGCGGCTGTACTTGATATTCAGAAAAAATATGGAAAAACTGCGATTATGCGCGGGGAAGATCTAGAGGAGGCTAGCACTTTCAAATGGCGAAGTGGTTTAATTGGTGGGCACCAAAGTAATGCAAAAGAGGAGAAGCGAACAGTTCAGCTAAAGAATAGAAGTATTAAAGAGCTAAAAAAGGAGAAATATGCCAAAAAAGCCCAGTGAGAAGATGTCGATCGAAGATCGCGCCAAACAATTTGCGCCGTTTTCTGCCCTAAAAGGCTTAGACGAGGCTCTTAAGAAAAAAGAATGGGAAATGGAATCAAGAATGAAAAAGGCCCAAACATCCGTGTTCGGGCCCACGAAATGAACAACCAAGCCGCCTACTGGTCAGCCTAGCCGCTCCTGTGATGAAAACAACTTAGAACCGTCGACTTAGGGGGGATAAGTCTGCTTCACCGAGAACATTATGTCGATCAGAAAGATGCATAACTCTCTCGGCAAAGCCGTAGTAATAAAACGACGACTCAAGCTGTTGCATGATAATTAGATATGAAACCACCCAGAAGATACTAGCGAACAGGAAAATCGCAAGAGGGAGTAAGAGTACTAAAAATGATTTAACTCCCATTGAAGCAGCCAAAAGGTATACGAAAAAGCCCAAAGCGAAAAAGAAACTATAGGTGCCTAGGGTCACTAGCCCCCTTACGAATAATAGCACAATCGTGCAAGTATGTTTTAGCCGCTTAATTCGCTCAATATTGTTTTTAGCTACCTGCATATTGTCAAGTCGCCAACGCTCCAAGGTGGCACCATCTCCCGCCTCGGCTTCCGTTGCTATCCACCAGATCATCGCGTTATTATATCCCTGTAAACGCACTTGGTCGTGAGGAGGAAGTAACTCTTTAGTGAAATACTCACCCACCTCATTCTCAAATATCCTATAATACTGATGAATAATTGCTCTATAATCTAATCTCATATAATCACCATCCTTTCAAAGAACGCCCCCAGTAATCTAATTATAACATAAACACTAATACAAGTAAAGATTTGCCAAAACTTCTAATCTGTTGTAAAATAAGAAAATTGAAGAACACGAGAAACGTGACGTGAAATAAAAGAGGATGAAAATGGACAGATATAACCCCCAAAAAATTGAACAAAAATGGCAAAAAATCTGGGAAGAAACAGCGGCTTTTTCCGCCTGTGAAGAGGGAAAAAACCTGCCAAAAGATCAGAAAACTCCTAAAAAATACGTTGCCGAAATGTTCCCATATCCTTCTGGCGCCGGTCTTCACGTTGGTCACGTTCGTAACTTTACTATCGTAGATGTTCTTGCGCGTTTTTATCGCCAACAAGAGATGAACGTCCTTCGTCCCTTTGGCTATGATACCTTTGGCTTGCCTGCCGAAAATTATGCGATAAAAACTGGCATTTCGCCTCAAGAAGCTACCGAGACTAACATTAATAATTTTAGAAAACAGCTAAAGCGCCTCGGTTTTGCGATTGATTGGTCTAGAGAGATTAATACCTCTGATCCAGAATACTATCGATGGACTCAGTGGTGTTTTTTGCAACTCTATAAAAAAGGTCTTGCCTATCGTAAAGAGAGCTATCAATGGTGGTGTCCAGTCGATCAAACAGTGTTAGCTAATGAGCAGGTGGAGAATGGCGATTGTTGGCGCTGTGGTTCAGAAGTAGAAAAAAAGAAGATGAAACAATGGTTCTTCAAGATTACTGACTACGCGGATGAGCTTTTAGATGACGTCGACGCGCTTGATTGGCCAGAAAAGATTAAAACTATGCAGAAAAACTGGATTGGTCGCTCAGAAGGAGCCGAAATTGAGTTTGAAGTGTTAGGTGGCCAAAAATCGAAAGATGACACAGCAGAGTCCCGAACAACCGTCAAAGTTTTCACGACCCGTCCAGATACGATTTTCGGTGCAACTTTCTTGGTGCTAGCACCAGAACATCCACTAGTTAGTAAATTAGTGACCGACAAGACTAAGCAGAAAGTTGATCAATATCGTGAAGATGCACTTAAAAAATCAGAGATTGAGCGTCAAGAAAATAAAGAAAAAACAGGTGTCTTCACGGGTAGCTACGCAATTAATCCTGCCACTGGCGAAAAAATCCCAATCTGGATTTCCGACTATGTCTTAATGGGCTACGGTGAGGGTGCGATTATGGCTGTGCCAGCACACGACGAGCGTGATTTCGAATTCGCTACTAAATTTGACTTACCAGTTAAGCAGGTAATCGAAAAAGATGAAGGCTCTAAAGATGAAGAAGTGTGTTATCACGGCGAGGGTAAGTTGATTAATTCCGGCCATCTAAACGGTACCAATACTTCTGATGCTCGTGAACTGGTCGTCTCTTGGTTGGAAGAACAGGGTGTAGGAAAAGCTCGTGTAACCTACAAAATGCGTGATTGGCTGATTTCCAGACAGCGTTACTGGGGTTGTCCGATCCCGATTGCTTATGATGAAGATGGTAATGAATACCCTATTCCAGAAGATCAACTACCAGTAATTATCCCAGAGGTGAAGGATTATAAGCCAGATAATACCGGACGTTCCGCACTTGCCAAAGCGACTGATTGGCTACATTTCGAGATGGAAGTAAAAGATCCAAAAACTGGAAAAAACGTTAAAAAGAAACTTACTCGCGAAACCGATACTCTTGATGGCTACGCCTGTTCATCATGGTATCTTTGGCGCTATGTTTCGCCAAAAGATAACAAAGAAGCATGGGATCAAAAAGCTATCTCATACTGGGCCCCGACCGATGTCTATGTGGGTGCCGACCATGCCGTAGCGCATTTGCTCTACATTCGTTTCTGGTGTAAATTTTTCGCCGACCTTGGTCTTTTGCCATTCCGTGAGCCGGTAAAAACGCTACTCTATAATGGTTACATCAATGCACCAGATGGTAAGAAAATGAGTAAAAGCAAAGGTAATGTCATCGATCCACTAGACATCATCGATCAGGGTTACGGTGCTGACACCTTACGTACTTACGAGATGTTTATCGGCCCATACGATCTTGATGCAGCCTGGGATCCTAAATCAGTCGGTGGCGTTTACCGCTTCTTAAACCGTTGTTATACTCTGTGTTTTGGAAAAGAAGTAAAGCCAGCAAAACAAGATCAGACTGCAGCGATTCGTCATAAAACCATTAAGAAGGTCACTGAAGATTTACATCGTAACAGCTTCAATACCGCAGTTGCAAGTTTAATGGAATATGTTAATGAGCTCTATAAAGAAGGCACATCGACTGAAGATCTCACTGTGTTAGCTAAGCTACTCAAGCCTTTTGCTCCACACCTTGCCTCGGAGATGCTAGAAAAATTAGATTCTGATGACATCTGGCCAACCTGGGAAGAAAAATACCTTAAATCTGATAAGGTAGAGGTGATTGTTCAGGTTAATGGCAAACTCCGTGCCAAACTAGATGTAGATGTTTCCATGTTAGACAATCAAAAAGCAATCGAAAAACTAGCTCTTGCTGAAAAAAATGTTCAAAATTTCACCAAAAATGGTGTCAAAAAGGTAATTTTCGTGAAAAAAGCCCATCTTGTAAATATCGTGGCTTAAACGCAAATCTGGAATATTTACAGTTAGAAAAAAGCCACCTTGAAAAAGGTGGCTTTGAAGTTAAAAAGTGTCATTCTCTTCTGTCGGAACCTTGCTTATCTCTGAAACAAAACAAATATTGTTTATCTTCAGGATATCGACGGAATGAACAAGGAATTGACTTTCTCCATCCATTTCTTCAGTTGTAAGCTTCTCAGAGAAGTTAAAGGAAATAGACTTATTCTCCTTCAGATTGATGTACAGTCGTACCTTCCCGCCACTTGGATGCTTGACCCTAAAAATTAGTGTTGGTACATCCTCCCCTTTTGGGGATCTCTTGGCGATGGTAAATCTAGGGCAAACACTGTACTCCCCCTTGTCAAGCTTCAGGAGTACCTCCTCCTTTGTTTCCTTATTGTTCCACTTGTCACCATTATAGGTGAGATAAACGTGGTCTACCGATCCTGAGAAGAGGTCTAGCGTCGCCCTTGAAGGTCGATTGGCTGAGAAAGAATATGTGGTGCCCTTATTAGTGAATTCAACTCCATACTTCATTTTTTACACCCCCTTGTGTAAAAGAACTAGCGCTAATAGCGCAACAATAGTTACTGACATAAAGTCATAATAGCATTATACCATACTTTATGCAAAAAGTCAATGATTGCCAAACAAAAGACATTGTGCTAAAATATACACAAATTTATATCAATTTAAGGAGCACATTATGCCTGAACCTAAAAAACAGAGCAGTCCAAGAAAGACCGGTCTTCGCCGTAGTCATCTTCGCTTGAAACTTGCTCGTAGTGTTAACAAGAAATCCCCTGTTAAGGCTTTCGAAACAAGTAAAAAGACCCCAAATCTTAAGGTCAAAACGGTTAAAAAAGTAGCTAAAAAAGCTAAGAAACCTGTCAAGGCCGCACCTAAAAAAGTGGTAAAGAAAACTACTAATAAGAAGAGTAGCAAATAATGGCAAGTAATCGGCACTTAGGCAGAATTATATCTTTGCAAAGCTTGTATGAATACGAGTTTCGCGAAAAGGCGGGCGATACCACGGCCGATATTGATACCATTATCGCTAAAAATATTGAGCCATACGAAAAGGCTCTCGGTGACACCGAATTTGTTTACAGTCTCACTCACGGAGTGGTAGAGAAGGCTAAATCTCTTGATGAAGAATTAAAGCCTCTAGCTCCAGAGTGGCCAATAAGTTCTATTGCGGCGATTGATAGAAACGTCCTTCGCATAGGTCTATATGAGCTAGAATTTTGTAAAGACAGTGTGCCACCAAAAGTTGCAATCAACGAAGCTGTAGAGCTTGCAAAGGCTTTCGGCTCCGATAATTCTTCTAGATTTATCAATGGCGTACTTGGCACAGCCTTCCGTCAGATAGATCCAGAAGCTGCTACAGAAGGTAAAAATGAAGAATCAGGATCAAAGAAAACAGAGCCGCAGACAGAAGGTGGCGAGGGAAGCGCTGGTCAAAAACCAGAAGAGCAACCAGAAAAGTCTGAAGCCTAATTATACATATCGTACGACAACTGGGACTTTAAAGATCCCAGAGGCTTTACCTACCAAAGAATATAAAGAATCAAAATTTTCTAGAATATTCCATAAGAAGCCGGCGATTCAGGAAATTGTACGCGAGCCAACTTCTGGTGGTATTGTTTATCGTATGACGAAAGACCAGAAAGACATTGAAATTTTACTAATACAAGATTCCAAAAATCGTTGGACTATTCCGAAAGGACATATCGAGCCAGGAGAGACCGCTAAGCAGACTGCGGTTCGTGAAATCGGTGAAGAATCAGGACTTCATCATGTTAAGGTGCTAACTTGGCTTGGTAAAATTCATTTCAAATACCGTCGCCAAGATAAGCTAGTGCTGATGACTACGCAGATTTATCTAGTTAGAGCACTTGATAAGACTGAGAAGCCACAGAAGGAAAAATGGATGAATGGCATCAGATGGTTTAGCTTTTCTGACGCTTTAGAGGCTATCGAATATGATGATATTGAAAAGCTAATGCTGATTGCCAGAAAGAAAATCAGAAACGGCGAATTTTAAGGAGGTTTATGAACGGAGAATTGATGCAAGAGTATCAGGATTTTGCAAGGGAAAAGCTTGGTTTTGAATTTAATGACGTCAACTTACTAGTTACCGCCCTTACTCACCGTAGTTATGTTAACGAGCATAAAAACGCTGATTTGGAGCATAATGAAAGGCTAGAGTTTTTGGGTGACGCAATTCTAGAATTGGTGGTTTCTGATTTTCTTTATCGCAATTTTGACCAGCCAGAAGGAATAATGACGGCTTGGCGTTCGGCTCTTGTCCGGACCGAAGCTAATAGTGACGCAGGAGCTAAGCTTGGTTATGCTCCCTTGGTGCGCCTTTCCCACGGAGAAAAAATGGGAACTGAACGTGCGCACAGCGTGATTTTGGCGGACTGTTTTGAGGCAGTGATTGGCGCAATTTATCTTGACCAAGGTTATGACGTTGCGAAACAATTTATTGAAAAACACGTCCTAAGCAAAATAGATGCAGTAATCGAAGAGGGCTCTTGGCGTGATTCTAAATCATTTTTCCAGGAACTTGCACAACATATTGATGGGGTTACTCCAAATTACCGTATGCTTAAAGAGGACGGCCCTGATCACGATAAGACGTTTACTATCGCTGTCTATGTTGGTTCTGAGCTAAAGGGAGTTGGCTCTGGCCATTCCAAGCAAGAAGCGCAGTCATCTGCCGCCAAAGAGGCAATTAAACAGTATCGCCTGTCGCACCCAGAAGCGTTCCAAGAACTCAACCAACTATCTCTTACGCAGCCAGCGAAGCAGAGTTAGGAATCATTAAACTTTATATCCAGTGTATTACTAAATAGTATCGATCATTTTTTCAACATGACAGGGGTCAACATTGACTTTTCTGACTTTTTGTGCTATAATGAAAAAGATTGGGGCGCAACTTAAGTTTTGACATGATAAGGGGGTGATACTATGTCAAAAGTTGGGAATAGTCGCGAAGGATTGAGCGAAGGTAGGGAAAACTTATCCAGAGAAAAGCCGGTCAGGGAACGCCGCTGGCAGAAAAAGTCTACTAAGAAGGATGACCAGATACCTGGTCAGTACAGCTTTATTGCAAGAGGCACAGAGCTAGTGGTGGATAACACTGCTCAGCTCGAATACGAGGGTAGACTGAGGAAGTCTATTATCAAGTATTATGAGGAATACCTCAACGTACTGAACCGCTACGGTATCTATAATAAATTTTATGGGCCGTGGTGTTCGCTCATATCGGATAATCCTTCAAAATCTGCGCGAACGTTTCTTTATTACCACATGAACAATGATATGGCAGCCTTAGAGGACCGCCTGCAGAAGGCTAACTACTGGATGAAGGTAGCAGTCAAGCGGTGGCAGGAAGCGTCTAGGGCAGCAGGAGTGTCCGATGCCAAGCTGGATGACGCTTACCGTGATGCCAAGCGGCGGACGGCTTTTCGCGGTTATATTAAGCGCGAAATCACCAAAGTCCGTGCGGAGAAGACCCTTGAGGTCTTCTCACCAAAAGATTTAGAAGCTCGATATCAAATGAATCGAGCAAGGCGCAACAAAAACAAAGGCTCTGAGTAATCAGGGCCTTTACTTTTTTCAAAAATTTGCTATAATGAGATAAGTTAAAAATTAAGGAGACAATATGCTAGCGATTCGTTTGCAGCGTAATGGCCGAACACATAATCCTGTGTATCGGATAATCGTCCAAGAAGCGCAGCGTCACCCTCTTTCTGGGCGCGTTGTGGCAGAAATTGGCCATTACAACCCTACTACCAAAGTTACTACTTTGGATATAGAAAAAGTTAAATTTTATTTGGAGCATGGTGCTCAACCTTCTTCTCGCGTTATTCGCATCTTGAAGGCAGAAAAGGTTGCTCTTCCAAAATGGGTCAAAGATCCTCTAGAGAAGCATGCCAAAGCAAAACACGCTGATAAGCTCCGCAAGAATCAGCCAAAGGAGGAAGCTCCAGCTGAAACCGCAGAGGCTCCAGCTGAAGCCCCAGCTGAAGCTCCAGCGGCAGAAGCAGAGACGACAGAGGCACCAGCCGAACCAGCTGAAGAAAAAGCAGAATAAACCACCAAAAAACCACCTACACTTAAAGGGTGGTTTTTTGAACAGATAAGCTCTCAACTTGTGTAAGCTGACTCGCAGTAAGCTTTTTGTTCAAAACGAGCTTCTTTTAGTTTAACATAAGCAAAACGACCGCGTCAAGACTTTTTTCAAGAATTTTTCCAAAAATATGTAGTATTAACAAACATTTGAGAACTTTTCCAAAATTTTTCTGGAAAAAATCCCCATTTTTTGCTATAATATAGCCATTAACAACTAATCTGGAGAATTCAAATGGCAACCATTGACCAGCAATTCGTAGAATATATCGTAAAAACCTTAGTAAATAACCCAGACAAAGTCGTAGTAGATCGCAAGATTGATGAAAAAGGCGTTCTCTTGTCTCTCTCTGTTGATCCAGAGGACGTTGGCCGCGTAATCGGTCGTCGTGGTGCAACAGCACAATCAATTCGTACCCTGCTTCGTGCACTTGGTACTAAGAATGACGCTCGTTTTAATCTTAAAATTGTTAACACTGATGAAGGTGCAGCTCCTAAAAAGACTGCAACTCCAGTAGAGAAAACCGAAACCGTAGAAGTCGTAGACACTCCAACTGAGGAAGCAGTAACTGAGGAAGTCACTGAAGCTCCAGTTGAAGATGCCGCATCTGATCTCGCCGAGAAAACTCGTGCCGAGCTCGCCGACATGGACGATTTGGATATCTAAGACCCACCTCACACACTAAAAGAGCAGTAAAAGCTGCTCTTTTTTGAAAAATACCCTTGCATTTCAGTAAATCTTAAGTTAAAATAGTACACTAAGAAGTAGTGTGTCAAGTTTTTGGGCGTCTTTAAAGCTGGCGACTTTAGAGATAAAAACTATGGCAGTAATCTTCGGCGCTGTGAACCCGAGGTAAATGAGGTATTACCTTTTAGGGGTCAAAAGATTATCAACACTAAATAAAAGAGGTATAAAGTGAAAACTGCGAATACAAGTGATAGTCGCGTATTCTTTACTGAGGGCGACCAAGCACTTCCTATTCCTGATATGATCGCTCACCAGAAAGATTCCTGGGACGATTTTGTCAAGAATGGACTCCGCGAAGTCTTCAATGAGCTTAACCCGATTGACGACTATACCGGACAAAAACTATCATTAAGGTTCAAAGATTATGAATTCCGTGAACCAAAGGAGGATGAGCACCAAGCGAAACTCAACCTCGCAACTTACGAGCGTCCACTGCACGTACTAGTAGAACTAGAAAACAAATCAACCGGAGAAAAGAAAGAGCAGGACATCTTCTTTGGTGAATATCCATGGATGACCGATAAAGCTACTTTCATTATCAATGGTACCGAACGTGTAATCGTTTCCCAACTTATTCGTTCTGCCGGAGTGTTCTTCATCGCTGACAATATCAATGGTCGCAACTACTATGGTGCTAAGGTAATTCCAGGCCGTGGTGCTTGGCTAGAGTTTGAAACCTCTACATCTGGTGCTATCTACGTCAAGATCGACAGACGTCGTAAGATTCCAGTAACAACTTTCCTTCGTGCGCTTGGCATTGCTAAGAAGTCAGAAATCAAGGAAACCTTCAAGGGCTTAGATGAGGGCGAAATTAGCTACATCGATGCTACATTGGAGAAAGACACCACCGCTGGACAAAGCGAAGCACTAATTGAAGTCTATAGAAGACTTCGTCCAGGTGATCTTGCTACGGTTGAGAACGCAAGGTCAATGATCGAACGCACCTTCTTCGATTACAAGCGTTATGATTATTCACGTGTTGGTCGTTTCAAAATTAATCAACGTCTTGGTTTTGATACTCCTAATGTCAGCAAGAATCGTACTCTCCAGATGAAAGATCTGATTGCGATTATTGCGGAAATTATTCGTTTGAATAATACTCAAGAAGCTCCAGATGACATCGACTCTCTTTCAAATCGTCGCATTAAATTGGTCGGCGAATTGATTCAGCGTCAATTCCGCCTAGGTATGCTTAGACTTCAGCGTAATATTCTTGACCGTATGTCTATGGCTAGTGTTGAAGATGTTACTGCGTCTCAGTTAATTAATGCACGTCCAGTCACCGCCGCTGTGAAAGAATTCTTTACCTCATCACAACTTTCTCAGCTAATGGACGAAACTAACCCATTCTCAGAACTTGCTCATAAGCGCCGCTTAAGTTCTATGGGCCCAGGCGGTCTCACTCGCGAACGCGCTGGTTTCGACGTACGTGATACTCACCCAACTCACTATGGCCGTATCTGTACCGTTGAAACTCCAGAAGGTGCTAACGTGGGTCTAGTTTTGAACTTAGCAACTTACGCTCGCATCAACGAGTATGGCTTCATCGAAGCCCCATACCGTGTAGTTAAAAACGGCAAAGTTACTGATGAAGTAGTCTACGTCGATGCTGCTACCGAACAAAACATGATTATCGCTGATACCTCTGCGAAACTTGATAAAAACGGCAAGTTCGTTGATGCTCGCGTCTCTGCGCGTGTTAACGGGGCCCCAGTTCAGGTAGAATCATCGAAAGTTACCCATATCGATGCTGCACACAAGGAAATTCTTGGTGTATCAGCTTCGTTAATTCCATTTGTCGAAAAGAACCGTGTTGACCGTTCTTTGATGGCCTGCGCCATGCAGAAACAGGCAGTTCCACTGCTTCGCCAAGATAATCCAATTGTTGGTACTGGTATCGAGGGCGAGGTTGCTAGAAACACCTCTCAGCTAATTGTCGCAGAGGGTGCTGGTGAAGTTAAGAAAGCCGATGGCGAATCTGTAATTGTCACTTATAAAGATGGAGACAAAGAATATAAACTTATCCACTTCGAAAAGACTAATGATGACCGTTGTTACAATCAACGCGTAAAGGTCAAACGTGGTCAAAAGGTTAAAAAAGGTGATATCCTTATCGAAGGCGCCTCTATCAATGATGGCGAACTCGCACTCGGACGTGATCTCCTTGTTGCCTTCATGCCATGGCGTGGTTACAACATGGATGACGCTATTGTTATCTCCAGCAGATTAGTTCAAGATGACACTTTAACCTCTATCAACATCAAGGATTATGATGTAGAGGTTCGTGAAACAAAACTCGGCCCAGAGCAGGTTACTCGTGATATTCCAAACGTCTCTGAACATTCTTTGAGACATCTTGGCGAAGACGGTATTGTTGCCGTGGGTAGCGAAGTTCAAAATGGCGATATTCTTGTCGGCAAAATTACTCCTAAAGGTGAGCAAGAGCTCAGCTCTGAGGAGCGTTTGCTTCGCGCAATCTTCGGCGAAAAGGCTAAAGATGTTCGCGATACATCTGTTCGTATGAATGGTTCTTCAACTGGTAAAGTTGTCGGCGTTCGTATTTACACTCGTGAACAAGGTCACGAGCTAAAAGCAGGCGTCTTGATGCAGATTAAGATTTATGTCGCTGAACTTAGAAAAATTGGCGTAGGCGATAAGCTTTCCGGTCGTCACGGTAACAAAGGTGTGGTATCCCGTGTTCTTCCTGTAGAGGATATGCCATTTATGGAAGATGGTACTCCAATCGACGTTATTCTTTCTCCAATGGGTGTGCCTTCACGTATGAACCTAGGTCAGCTCTTTGAGATTCACCTTGGTATGGCAGCAAGAGCATTAGGCTACAAAGTCGCTACTCCATCATTCAATGGTGTACCAGATGAGATTATCAGCAAAGAGCTAGAAAAAGCTGGATTTAACAGGGATGGTCGCGTACAGCTTTACGACGGCCTCACCGGTGAACCATTTGAAGAAAGAACCTCTGTAGGTGTGATGCATATGCTTAAACTTCACCATATGGTTGACGATAAGATTCACGCTCGTTCCACTGGTCCATACACTATGGTTACTCAGCAGCCACTCGGTGGTAAAGCTCAAAACGGTGGCCAGCGTTTCGGAGAAATGGAGGTGTGGGCACTAGAAGCTTATGGTGCAGCTACCACGCTCCAGGAGATGCTTACTATCAAATCGGATGATGTTTACGGACGTGCTAAGGCATACGAGTCCATCATTAAGCGTCTCCCAATTGAAGGACCAAAGCTTCCAGAGGGCTTTAATGTGCTCGTGAAGGAATTACAAGGTCTTGGTCTTAAAGTTGACCTTCTAGATCATGGTGATTCGACTGATGCATCAGAGGCAATTGAGGAAGTGTCTCAGGCAATTGAGAAGTCTCAAGATGACGAGCTAATCTATGCTCAACATGCTAAAGATACTGAAAATAATTTAGATAACGCTAGCGATGAAGAAGTTTCCGAAGTCGCAGATGGCGAAGAAATGGACATCACCGATGAAGAAGTCGAAGGTGATGACGAATTAATAGACGAGGAAGACGACGGAACTGTCGACCTCGGAGAGGAGTTCTAATATGGCTTGGATGGATAATTTTATCTCAGCTTCTGACTTTGACTCCATTCGTTTGAGTGTTGCATCAAAAGATGACATCTTAAACTGGAGCTATGGTGAAGTCTTAAAGCCGGAAACAATCAACTATAGAACACAAAAACCAGAGCGTGATGGTCTTTTCTGTGAACGTATTTTCGGTCCAGTAAAGGATATTAACCCGCATGACAGTAAGCTAAAAGGCGTACGCTCCCGTGAAGCCGCAGTAGATAAGGACGGTAACCTTGTTACTAAGTCTATCTCTCGTCGTGAGCGTATGGGTCATATCGCTCTTGCTGCGCCAGTGGTACACATCTGGTTTATGCGTGGTACGCCATCAGCAATTTCCTTACTCTTGAATCTTACAGTTAAAAACATCGAGAAAGTAGTTTACTTCGCATCATATCTTATCACTGATGCTAAAGAAGATGAAATCGAAAAGGCAATGAACGATCTTGAGGCACAGACCGATGCTGCTCGTCAAGCTATTGCGATTCGTTACAAAGAAGCGGCTAAAGACAAAAATGCTGACGCTAAGAAGTTAGCCGATGAGGAGTCTAAAGAGCTTGATGCTCTAAATGCAGATTACGAAACACGTAAAGGTATTTTGACAGGCCTCAAAAAAGGTGCCGTAATATCAGAGGTAGATTATCGCAATCTAGAAGCAGAACACGAAGAATATGCCGATATGATTGAGGTAGAAATGGGCGCTACCGCTATCAAGAAAATGCTCGACGAAATCGATGTCGATCAGATGATCGAGGAGCTATCTGCTGAGGCAGAAGAAGCCAAAGGCCAGAAAGAGAAGAAAATCTCTAAGCGTTTGAAACTAGTTGAGGGTATGAAATCTGCTGGAATTAGCCCATCAGATCTAGTACTCACAGTCATTCCAGTAATCCCACCAGATCTAAGGCCAATGATCGCTCTTCCGGGTGGCCGCTTTGCAACTTCTGATCTTAATGATCTTTATCGTCGTGTTATCAACCGTAACAACCGCTTGAAAAAGCTTCTAGATCTTAACGCTCCTGAGGTTATCTGTAGAAACGAGATGCGTATGCTCCAGGAAGCTGTCGATGCACTAATCGACAACTCAGCTTCTCACGGTAATCGCACCGCTTCTTCTCAGAACGGTCGTAGAAAACTGAAATCCCTCTCTGATCTCTTGAAAGGAAAGCAAGGTCGTTTCCGCCAAAACCTCCTTGGTAAACGTGTTGACTACTCCGGTCGTTCAGTGATTGTGGTTGGCCCAGAGCTAAAGCTTAATGAGTGTGGTTTGCCAAAACAGATGGCACTTGAGCTCTTTAAGCCATTTGTCATTAGCTGGTTGATGGAACATGAGCATGCTGCTAATATTCGTGCTGCAACTCGTCAGATTGAGGCAGGAGATAATATCGTTTGGGATGCACTCGATGAGGTAATTAAGGGTAAATATGTCCTCTTAAACCGTGCTCCATCTCTTCACCGTCTATCAATTCAGGCTTTCCAGCCAAAACTAATCGATGGTAAAGCAATTCAGCTTCATCCACTCGTAGCAACTGGTTTTAACGCTGACTATGATGGTGACCAGATGGCTGTACATCTACCTCTATCTAAAGATGCTCAAGCCGAAGCAAGGGAACTGATGTCTGCTACCAAGAACCTTCTTAAACCTGCTGATGGTGCTCCAGTTCTTTCTATCTATCAGGATGTCGTTCTAGGTATCTATTACTTGACTTATGATAAGCCAGGTACTGCCACTGATGACGTTAAGCCATATAGCTCTATTTATGAAGCAGAGATGGCCTATGACCAAGGCTTAATCCATTTACAGACTCCAATTCGCGTGTTTGCAAAGAAGGAAATTAGGAATACCACTCTTGGGCGTGTTATCTTTAACGAAATCTTACCAGAGGATTACCCATTTGATAACTCTGTTCAGACTTCAAAACAACTCAAGAAAGTGATGGCTAACATCTTCGATATGTACGGTGCAGAAACTACCGTTAAAATTGCCGATAAGCTCAAGAACTTAGCCTTTGAGTATGAGACTATCGCTTCTGTGTCTACGGCTAAGGATGATTATCCAACTTATCCAGAGATTCAAGACTTCATCGCCGAAGGTGATGCTAAGACTGCTCTCATTCAAGAACAATTTGACCAAGGCCTTGTAACCGAAGAAGAACGTTATAATCTTACGGTTGCTAACTGGCGTGATATCGACAATAAGATCTCTGATTTCTTGAAGAGCAAACTTTCCGAAATGGACACCGATATCGCAGTGATGGTTAACTCCGGTGCTCGTGGTTCCGTTTCTAACATCAAGCTTGCAAGTGCAGAAATTGGTATTATGGTCGATATTAACAACAATGAAATCGAGCTCCCAGTAAAGTCAAGCTATAAAGAAGGCTTGAATACACTTGAGTCCTTCATCGCCACCCGTGGTGCACGTCAGGGTCAGGTTTCTACGGCTCTTCGTACTGCGGACTCTGGTTACCTTACACGTCGTCTCGTTGATGTGGCACAAGATGTGTTTACTACCGACACGGTAGCAGACGATCCAGGATTTAGCGTCTACAAATCAGAAACTGAGCAAACCGGCATCGAGTTTTCTGCTCGTATCGCTGGCCGCTACACAGCAGAGCCTATCCCAGGTTACCTAGAAGCAGATCAATTGATTACCTCAGATATGGCTAATCAAATTGCTGAAGATGACAAAATTGAATCTGTTAAAATACAGTCTGTACTTACTACTACCGCTGTCGAGGGTATCCCACAAAAGGCATACGGTATTGATATGTCTACCCGTGAGCTAGTTGCTCCTCATCAACCAGTAGGCGTGATTGCTGCACAATCTCTTGGTGAACCAGGTACACAGCTAACGCTTGATACTAAACACGGTTCTGGTGTCGCGGGTTCTGGTGCAATCGCAAGAGGTCTTCCTCGTGTAGAAGAGCTTCTTGAGGCTCGTACCCCTAAAGGCCAGGCTTACGTTTCTCCTGTTGACGGTCTAATTGAACTTTGGGAAGATGGCAATCATTTCATCGTTCAGATCACCCCTGATTCCGGAGATAAAGAGCGTATCGAACTTGAGGGCAGAAAAGCTAAAATCAAAGATGGCGCCTCTGTTAAGGCTGGTGATGTCATCGCTTCTAAGAAACTTGGTAAGAGCCCAATCAAAGCTCCATTCAACGGTAACGCACAGCTCGTCGAAGACGCTATTATCTTGGTAGCAGATGCTGGCGCTCCAGTCAGAGTAGAAATCCCAGGCGAAGCAGAACTTCTCGTAAAGAGTGGCGATAAAGTTACCGCCGGCGATCGTTTAACCACTGGTTCTCTTAATCTTCAAGATCTCTTGAAATACAAGGGTAAAGAGGAGACAGAACGCTATATCATGAATGACGTGATGGCTGTCTATGCAGCTCAGGGTCATGAGATCTCTGCAAAGCACCTTGAGATTATCGTTCGTCAGATGTTCTCCAGAGTGATTATCGATGAAGCTGGCGATTCTGAGTTTGTCGTTGGTGATATCGTCTCAGAATCAGCAGTTGAGACTGCAAACTCTGAGTTGATTATTGAAGGCAAAAAACCAGCAACTTATACCCATCTGTTGCTTGGTATCACCAAGGTCTCCATCTGGTCAGATTCCTTCCTTTCAGCAGCTTCCTTCCAAGATACGACTCGTGTACTTATCAACTCTGCTATTGCAGGACGTGTTGATCACCTACATGGTCTGAAGGAAAATGTTATCATCGGTCGTAAGATTCCTGTAGGCACAGGCATCACTCCGATTGAAGACGAAGAGGAACAAAACGAACCTTCTGAAGAAGAAATCGCTGAAGCCTAAAAAATAAAACAGCAAAAAGGGGTTGCAAAACCCCTTTTTGTATGCTAAAATAAACCCAGAATTACTAGACGCAAGGAGTAAGTCTCCGGTTTTGCATTAACGGAGATACTGCCCATAAGTCTAGTTTCTATAATGCAAATCAATAAAATTTAAGGGAAAGGAAAAAGATGCAAGTCATCATCGGCACCAAAGTTGGTATGACCCAGATCATCGGCGAAGATGGCGTAGTAACCCCAGTTACTGTGCTTCAAGCCGGACCAGCCACTGTGACTCAGATAAAAACCGCTGAATCAGACGGTTACAATGCAGTGCAGCTAGGGTTTGGTCAGGGTAAGAATCTGAGCAAGTCGGTCCAAGGCCATGTCAAAAAGGCTGGAGAAAAAGTATCCCCTAAAGTCATAAGAGAGTTTAGGGTTAAAGAGTTGCCTGAGGCAAAAGTAGGAGATATTCTTACTGTTGAGAGCTTTAATTTAGGCGACAAGGTGACTGTCACTGGAGTATCTAAGGGTAAGGGCTACGCTGGTACTGTCAAGCGTTGGAACTTCAACGAATCTAGAAATACTCACGGTTTCAAAGGAAATATCCGCCGTGTTGGTTCTATTGGTTCGATGTATCCACAAAAAGTATTTAAAGGTAAAAAGATGCCTGGTCGTATGGGACACGATCAAGTTACTGTAAAGAACTTGGTGGTTGCTTATATTGACAAAGAAAATAACATCTTAGGTGTAAAGGGAGCAGTCCCTGGCCCTAAGAAAGGTATCATAACAGTGGAGGGAGAGGAGTAATATGGCAGACGTAACATTATCAAAAGATGTCTTTGGCCTCTCCGTTGAGAGCCACGAGCTAATCAAACTTGCTTATGATGCATATCTTGCTAACTCCCGTAGTTCACACGCAAAAACCTTAAAGCGTGGCGAAGTAAGCGGTGGCGGCAAGAAACCATGGAAACAAAAAGGTACTGGTCGTGCACGTTTCGGCTCAACTAGAAACCCTATTTGGCGACATGGTGGTGTGGCCTTTGGTCGCACTGGTGAAGAAAACTTCACTAAGAAAATTACAAGAGAAAGCAAAAAAGTGGCTATCCGCCAAGCTCTATCTCTTAAGAACAAGGAAAAAGCAGTCATTGTCGCTAATATTAAAATTACCGGTAAGACTAAAGATGCTGCTAAGTCTCTAAAAGATTTAAAGCTAGAAGGTAAGAATGTACTTGCAGTCTTTCCTGAAAAGACCGCAGAAATTATCAGAAGCATGAATAACCTTGCTAATGTCAAAATCACTCGCGCAACCTATCTTAATGTCTTTGACATTATGAATGCAGACGCAATTGTCATGACTGCCGATGCGGTTAAGGCTACAGAGAACTGGCTACTCGGAAAGGAGAATGCATAATGGAAATTTATCCACGCGCAACAGAGAAATCTTATCTTGAGCAAGCTAAACGCACTTATGTTTTCGTAGTCCCAGAAAACGCCAGCAAGCAAGCTGCCAAATCTGCGGTTGAAGAGCAATTTGGTGTTACTGTAACATCAATTCGTGTCTTAACTAGAAAAGGTAAGAAAACTCGCTTCTCTAAAGGCAAACACGCTTATCCAGGCACAACCTATCGTCGTGATAGAAAACTGGCCTACGTCACCTTAAAAGAAGGCGATAAGATCAAGGTATTCGAAGAAGAAGAGAAAGCTGCTGAAAAAGTCGATAAAAAAGCAGAAAAAGCCGCAAAGAAGGACGCAAAAAAATCCGCAAAGGCCGACAAGAAGTCGGAAAAGAAAGGAGATAAGTAATGGGAGTTAAAGCCTATCGTCCAGTAACTCCAGCTCAGCGTCAAAAAACTACCCAAGATTTTGATCAGATTACTACTCGTAAACCTCTCAAATCTTTGACCAGAGCTAAAAAACAACAGGCTGGAAAGAATAATCAAGGACGTATCACTGTTCGTCACAGAGGCGGTGGCGTTAAACGTCACTACAGATTGTTGACTCACAATCTACCAAAAAACCTTAAATTAACTATTGAAGAGATCGAATACGACCCAAACCGTTCTGCTCGTATCGCAAGAGTAAAAGATCAAGATGGTAACTTCTACTATGTTTTGGCCGATACCAGTATGGAAAAAGGTAAAACTTTTGCCACCGGCGAGGACTCAGCTGTAGAAGAGTCGAATCGTATGCCACTTGAGAACATTCCAGTCGGTACTTTCGTCTACGGTATTGAAATTACCCCAGGCAGAGGTGCTCAAATGGTACGTGCAGCTGGTTCATCTGCTCAGCTTATGGCAAAAGAAGATGGCTATGCCACCTTAAGAATGCCATCAGGCGAGGTTAGAAAGGTACTAGCTAGCTGCGAAGCAAGTATTGGTACTGTTGGTAATGTTCAACACCAAAACATTAAGAAGGGCGCAGCTGGTAGAAACCGCAGAAAAGGTATTCGTCCAACTGTTCGCGGTGTTGTTATGAACGCAACCGACCACCCACATGGTGGTGGTGATGGTGGCCGTCACGGTTCAGGTAAAGCTCCACGTTCTCCATGGGGTCAACTCACACTCGGATATCGCACCCGTCACAATAAGAAAACTAATAAATACATCGTGCGTAGTCGCCACGAAGGAAAGAGGAAATAGCCTATGAGTAGAAGTCTCAAAAAAGGACCTTTTGTAGATGTAAAACTACAAAAGAAAATCGAAGCCCTCTCTGCTGACGATCGTACCGTGATTAAAACTTGGGCCAGACAATCTACTATTTCTCCAGAAATGGTAGGTCGTACCATTGCCGTCCATAATGGCAAGGTTCACGTTCCAGTATTTGTCAGCGAGAATATGGTTGGTCATAAACTCGGTGAGTTTGCTCCAACTCGTAAATTTAAACGTCATGGCGGTAAGAAGGCTGCCGAAGCTGCCGCTGCGAAAGGAGATGCATAATGGAAACTCGTTTCGCACATGCATATATTAAAGGTATTGACAGCATGCCAAGAAAGACCGGTATTGTAGCAAGCCTCGTTCGTGATCGTTATGTGGCTGATGCGATGGTAATCTTGGAGAACACTCCACGTCGTGCAGCTAGACCAGTTGCAAAGGCGATTGATTCAGCTAGAGCAAATCTATTAAACTCTGGTGCATCAATCGATCCAAAAACGATCCGTATTGCACGCATCTCAGTAACCGCTGGTACCCGTATTCGTCGCTACAAGCCAGCATCTCGTGGCCGTGCTTTACCTTATGAAAAAGTTTCCTCCAACATCTTTGTCGAAGTTGCTGGAGAGGAAAAAGAGAAGAAAAACGCTTCGAAGGAGGAAAAGTAATGGGTCAGAAAGTAAATCCTGGATCTTTCCGTCTTCAAATCAGTAAAGATTGGTCTTCTAAATGGTTTACCAAGAAATCCGATTTTAGAAACTGGTTAGTAGAAGACGTTAAAATTCGTGAAACAATTGAAGAGCGCTTTAAGAGTCGCCCTACTATCGCCAAGATCAATATTGAAAGAAGTCCAAATCTTATCACTATTACGATCTTGACCGCCAAGGCTGGCGCAGTCATTGGCAAACAAGGAGCTGGTATCAATGAGCTTAAGAAAGAACTTGAGAAGTTCACCTCTGGACCAGTTCGTATCAATGTTGAAGAAATTAAGAAACCAGAACTAAATGCTAAACTTGTTGCCGAAAATATCGGATTCCAACTTGGAAAGCGTATGAATTTTCGTCGTGCTGTTAAAATGGCATGTCAGTCAACTATGGCTGCCGGCGCAAAAGGTGTACGTATTGAAGTTGCAGGACGTTTGAATGGTGCAGAAATGTCTCGTCGCGAGAAATTTATTGAGGGGTCAGTTCCTCTACATACACTTCGCGCCGACATCGACTTCTACTGTCACCACGCTCCAACCACTGCAGGTATCGTTGGCGTAAAGGTCTGGATCTATAAGGGGGAGAAATAATATGGCTATTTTACTTCCAAAGAAAACTACTCACCGCAAGGTTAGAAAAGGTAAAAACGAAGGAGTTGCCACTCGTTGTAACAGTGTAGACTTTGGCGACTATGGACTAGTTTCATTAGATAACGAGCGTATTAATTCTCGTCAGATTGAAGCAGCCCGCCAAGCTATCACTCGCTACATTAAGCGTGGTGGTAAAATCTGGATTCGTATTTTCCCACATACGCCTGTCACCAAGAAACCACTTGATGTTAAGATGGGTGGTGGTAAAGGCGAACCACAGTTCTTCGTAGCAAAAGTGAAAGCTGGCACCGTAATGTTTGAAATTGCTGACGTGACTGATGAGCAAGCAAAGGAAGCCTTGCGTCTTGCCTCTCACAAACTTCCAGTTCGTTGCAAGATTATTAAGAGAGAGGAGTTCTAATTATGGCCAAAGAAAAAACCAAGACCAAAGTCTTAAAAACCAAGGCAGATAATAAGAACAAAACTGTTGCAGAGCTAAGAGCCGACCTCTTAATCGCTCAAAAAAGTTTGCACGAGGGTACACTTACTAATCCACACGCAATAAGAAGCATTAAGAAGGAAATTGCTAGAAAATTAACCGCTGAAAACGCAGCCAAAATTGAGGCCGCAGGCGAGCCAAAGGCCAAGGCAAAAGTTGCTAAAGCCGAAGAGAAAGGAGAGAAATAATGGCTAAAACTATCATTGGGCTCGTTTCCTCTGACAAGCGTGATAAGACCATTACCGTCTCCGTCGCAAGTCGTGAAACGCACCCTCTCTATCGTAAGCAGTACACTAAGACACGTAAATATACTGCTCACGATGAGAAGAATGAAGCAAAAGTTGGCGATAAAGTCGAAATCGTCGAATGTCGTCCATTCTCGAAGACTGTTAACTATAATTTGGTTAAAGTTCTAGAGAAATCACATGGACTAGTAGCTCTTAAAGAAGACGTAAATTCCGTTGAACTTCCGGAAAAAGTTGGCGCAGACGCTGCCAGTAAGGAAGTCGAGAAGGAAGAATCTTCCAAAGAGGTGAAGGAGTAAATATGATTGAGCAGGAAACTAGATTAAAAGTTGCTGATAACAGTGGCGCCAAAGAACTTGGTGTAATCCGTGTCCTTGGTGGGACTCGTGCCCGCTATGCTCACGTTGGCGATATCGTTACCGCCAGTGTTAAAGATGCATCACCTACGGGTGGCGTTAAGAAAAAAGCTGTTGTTCGTGCAGTTATCGTTCGTACTCGTGCACAGATTCGTCGTCCAGATGGCTCCACTATCCGTTTCGATGATAATGCCGCAGTGCTTATTAATGACGATAAGACTCCAAAGGGTACTCGTGTCTTCGGACCAGTCCCAAGAGAGCTCCGCGAGCACGGTTTTTCCAAAATTATCAGCTTAGCACCGGAGGTACTCTAAAATGGCACAGAATTTGAAGATTAATGATACCGTCAAAATTATTTCTGGCGACAACAAGGGTAAAACCGGTAAAATTGTAAAAATGGATAGAAAGAATCATAAAGCTATGGTTGAAGGGATTGAGATTCGCGAACGTCATATGAAAAAGACTCAATTTAATCCAGCCGGCGGTAAGAAGACTATCCATGTCGGCATTGATTTGTCTAATCTAAAGAAGGAGGGCAAGTAATGACTGAAGCTAAATATACCCCAAGACTCAAAGAGAAATATGACAAGGAAATTGTCAAAACTTTGATGAAAGAGCTTGGAATTAAAAATATCAACCAAGTTCCAAAGCTAGAAAAAGTAATCGTCTCCGCTGGCGTTGGCAAGAAGCGTGACGACAAGAGGTTTACTGAGACTGTAGAATTGACTATTGCTAAGATTACTGGTCAAGCAACAACTTCACGTCTTGCTAAAAAATCTATTGCAACATTTAAGATTAGAAAGGGCATGGGCGCTCCAATCGGTTATCTTACAACCTTAAGAGGTGCAAAGATGTACGAGTTCGTTGATCGTCTCATCAATATTGCGCTTCCACATGTTCGTGATTTTCACGGTGTTAAGAAAAACAGCTTTGATAATCAAGGGAACTATAGCTTAGGTCTAACCGAGCAAACCGTCTTTCCAGAGATTACCTTTGAAGACGCAGCAGTGCTCCATGGCCTAGAAGTTACATTTATCATTAAAAACGGTTCAAAAGAAGGGAGCACCAAGTTGCTAGAACTTATGGGTATGCCTTTTGAGAAGGAGGAGAAGTAATATGGCTAAGAAATCAGCTGTCCTCCGCGACATTAAAAGGCAAAAGATGTACGACAAATATAAAGATAAACGTGCTAGTTTAAAGGCTGCAGGAGATCTAGAGGGATTACAAAAATTACCTAGAAACTCTAGCCCAACCAGACTAAAAAATCGTGACATGTTAGATGGTCGTCCACGTGGTTATATGCGCAGATTTGGTCTATCTCGTATTAACTTCCGTGAAAAAGCAAGCAAGGGCGAGATCCCTGGTGTAACAAAGAGTAGCTGGTAGAAAGGAAGGAGTAAATATGTCATTACAATCTACTGATCAAATTGCTGACCTGATTACTCGCATCCGCAACGCTATTCAGGTAAGTAAGAACGAAATATCAGTCCCAACCTCCAAGCTTAAAGTAGCAGTAGTAGAGGGACTAAAGAAAGATGGCTATGTCGAAGATTATGAAATCGAGAAGTCACATCCACGTGATATCTTACACGTAGTTATCAATAAGGAAGGCACAAACGCCAATATTAATGAGATTACTAAGGTTTCTAAACCTGGCCGTAGAGTCTATACCTCAGCCGATGATATCCCAACTATTAAATCTGGTCGTGGTATTGTACTTATCTCTACCTCTAAAGGTATTATGAGCGGTGGAGAGGCTAAGAAACTTCGCCTAGGTGGTGAAATCCTAGTCAAAGTATGGTAAATGTGTTATAATATGAACATCTTTAAGAAAGGAATAAAATGAGTCGTATCGGAAAACTACCTGTTGAAATTCCTGCAGGCGTGACAATTACGGTCGGCGAGAGTGAAATTACTGTCGCAGGCCCAAAAGGCACACTCCAGGTTCCAGTTCAACAGAACACTAAAACTGCCGTTGAAGAAGGTAAAGTTGTTGTTACTCGTGAAGATGACGAGCCAGAATCAAGAGCTTGGCACGGTCTTCAGCGCGCGTTAATCAATAACGCTGTAATTGGCGTAACAAAAGGTTTTGAAAAAAGGTTAGAGATTCAAGGCGTTGGTTTCCGCCTTTCAGGTGGTGGCAAACAAATTGAAATGGCTCTAGGTTTTTCTCATCCAGTGAAATACACTGCTCCAGACGGCATCGAACTAAAGGTTGATAAGATGGAAATTATCGTATCTGGTATCGATAAACAAAAGGTCGGACAGGTCGCAGCAGAAATTAGAAGTCTAAAGAAACCTGAACCATACAAGGGTAAAGGTATTAGGTATGTGGGTGAACATATCATCCGCAAGGCCGGAAAGGCAGGTAAGAAATAATGAAAGCAGAATATCGTGCAAATCGTACTCGTGCCAAGATTCATGGCACTAGCGCACGCCCTCGTCTATCTGTGCATGTAAGTAATTTACATATTACCGCTCAGGTTATTGACGACGATAAAAAAGTAACATTAGCCTATGCAACTACCGTTGGCCAAAAACTTTCTGGCACAAAGACAGAAAAGGCTGCTGCTATCGGTAAAGAAATTGCAGAGAAAGCGAAAAAAGCTAAGGTCAAAACAGTGGTCTTTGATCGCGGTTCCAAAGCCTACGCTGGTCATTTATCTGCTCTAGCAGACGCTGCACGTAAGGAAGGATTGGAGTTCTAATATGGCAGAAAATAACGCAAATCAACCAAAAGTCATCAACAAGTCCGGAACTTTAAAGATGACTGACGAGACTGCTGCAACCAGAAAGTCTCGCGATATTGGTGGTCGCCCATTTGATCGCCACAATAATCGTCGCAGAAATCGTATTAAAGCCGATGTTGCTCCAAAAGAGTACGACGAGGTCACAATTAACATCGACCGTGTTTCTCGTACTGTTGCTGGTGGTCGTCGTATGCGCTTTAAAGCACTAGTCGCAATCGGCAACCACAAGAACAAAGTCGGTGTAGGCGTAGCCAAAGGTAATGACGTTACGTCAGCCGTTGCAAAAGCCACCGCCAAGGCAAAGAAAAATATGATTGAGTTCTCTATGGATAGAGAAACTATTTGCCACGAAGTAGAAACCAAGGTAACTGGCGCAGATGTATTGATGAAACCAGCTGCTCCTGGTACTGGTATTATTGCCGGTGGCGTAGTCCGCTCAATTATTGGCCTTACAGGAGTCAAGAACTTGATTTCTAAATCACTAGGCAGTACCAACAAAGTCAACATCGCCTACGCAGTAGTCGAAGGTTTACGTGCTCAGGTTCCTCGTAAAGAATGGGAAACCACCAAGGCTAAATCTGGTACTAAAGCAGAAAAAGCAACCGCTAAGACTGCAAAATCAGCTGTTAAGCCAGCCAAAAAAGAAGCCGCTAAGAAGGCTGCGAAAAAGGAGGCTAAATAATGAAGTACAATGATCTAAACGTTACTGCAAATACTCGTCCTACTCGTAAGGGTCGCGGTATCTCCGCTGGCCAGGGTAAGACCGCTGGACGTGGCACTAAAGGTCAAAAATCTCGTACTGGTCATCGCAAAATGCCAGCTGGATTTATGGGTGGTCAGCGTGCAATTATGCAGGCTGTACCAAAACTTAAAGGTTTCAAGTCTATTCATGCAAAGGCAGAAGTTGTTTACACTGATCGTTTGAATGACGTGAAAGGTAAAGTTGACAACTTCGCACTTTATGATGCTGGACTTATCAAGAATCCATATGCTAAGGTAAAAGTCATCTCTAGAGGTGAGCTTACTGCTAAGATTGATCTTGAAACTCAATTTGCTTCTAAGACTGCCGTAGAGGCTATCAAAAAGGCCGGCGGTACGTTCAAGAAAGCTGCCGTTCCTACTAGAAAAACTAGAGAAGATAGCAGAAAAGGCGAAAAGAAATAAGATTTCTGGAAAAAAGAGCTCTTCCAAAAAGAGCTCTTTTTGATGGTGTAGAATAATTTTCCCAAACCGGAATAAAGCTGTCATAATGAAAGTATCTAATCAAGGAGAAATTATGGTTAGCAAGAAAGAAGAATAAACTCCAGCCAAAGAGGGCTTAAGAATATCACTTCCCATCGTAGGTATCTTTGGCTTGCTTTACAACATCGTCAAAGCAATCGTGCTAGTTCCAACCTTAAGCTACGGCTTTGCAGCACTTTTTTCCACCGATGTATCAGACGCCGGGCTGCTAATTACGGCTGGCGTTTTGCTAGCGGTATTATTAGTTCTGTCCACCGTACTAGGTTTTATCATCTTTGGTAAATGTGTAGCATACTTCTTTACCAGGAATCGTGCTGGTAAAGTCTTTATCGTTACTATCATCGCCAGCGTGGTGCTAGTCTTTAGTATGTTTGTAGGTAGTTGTATCACGGCTAGTATTTGGACCCAGAGAAACGGTGGCACTCTCTATGATGTCTATCAGAGTATTTTAAGAGGCGTAGATATCGACGTTACTGATTGTGACAACAAAAAAGACGGCAAATGCGACGTTGTCCAGATTAAAGACGGTCACATCAAGGTCTATTCCGGCAATACCCATTTTGAGTTTTAGTGTGAATAATTAGAAAAAACTGGTCAGTTTAGACCGGTTTTTGATAAATTCTATTCAGCTTGTGCTATAATATCAGAAAAAGGAGGTATAATGTCAAAAAATAGTTATGGGGGGGGGGTACTCATTAAAGAGGCTTAGCATACTGAGTGCTATGCCCGTACTTTCTCTTCTTGGCATTGCTACTATTACCACTTCTCTCATTTTCACTTCCATTTCTACTCCATCCTTAGTCTCCGCGACAACTAGTACTACTGGTACTGCTTCTACTACTTCTCGTGTAGCGGTAACATTGGCAGATATTATTAGTTTGCGTATTCTAGATAGTACAGCTACTTCTGAACTAGATAATTTAGTACTAAACATCACTCCTACGCCAAATGGCGCTTTCACTAAAGATTCGTTTATTGCAGAAGCTAGTACTTCTAATGCCACTGGCTATAAGTTATATCTAACTAGTATTGGCAAAGACCATAGTACACCTACTCCTACTTATACTACGGCTCTAATCAATACAGATAGTGCTGTAGAGTCTAGCGTAGGCACTATTCCTACTCTAGACTTCTCCTCTACTCCTGGTACCACCTCCATTACTGAAGCAGAGTTTAGAGTAAAAAACTCCAACTACAGAAATAGATGGGGATACAGTACTAATAGTCTAACAATCACTTCCACTACTGAATCTGGTGCTACTACCAATATTATTACAGAGAACACTAATACAAGCACTATTACCTACCGAGATATCCCTGCCAATACAGAAAACAGGCAGATAGACAACAAGAGCGCAGCTACCAACCACGGCTTAACACCTGTTACTATTGGTACCAATGTCTCTTCTGCGGTAGCTTCTGGCGCGTACAGAAACGAACTAGAATTAACTGCGGTGGCAAATCCACTACCAATAGGTTACTCTCTGATTTTTAACGCTAATTTGGATGGGGCAGGCGGCGACGTTGATCCAGATACAGGAACATCAGATACTGTCTCTAATCTATATAGCCCACTCACTGCTAGCACGGTAGCTTCATCTTACGTTTTTACGTTACCTAATCCAAGCGACAATAATAACGCTTTAATGAGGAATAATTACATGTTTACAGGTTGGAATACTAAAGCAGATGGTACTGGGGAATCCTATGCAGCTGGGGCGGAGTACACTGTGGTAGCGGATGACCAGAAACCGAACCCTGGAGTTAGCACCCTCTATGCCACCTGGAAACCGTTGCCAGATTTTTGGAAGATTAATTATATGCAAGATATGACGTCTACGATTTGTAATTCTGTCTATACACCAACTAATGCTACTGCCTTATCGGAGCCAGCCGCAGTAATGACTGATAAGATTGCTGCTATGGTCGGAAAATATGAAGCTATGTCTGATAACACTTCGCCTAATGTCGCACAAGTTACACTGTACGACTATAGAGGATTAGACGGAACAGGTACGGCTATCAATCCAGCTACTGGAACCAATGCTGTCACTTACAAAGTCAGGAAATTGGCTGATGGAAATTGCTGGATGACACAAAATATGAGACTTACTCTCTCTACCTCTGTTGCACTCGAAGTCGGGACTTTTGCCGGCGGTGTTACTAGTTGGACGCCAAACAGCACCACTTCAGCAAATGCTTATAATTATGCTATTACGCCAAATTCCTGGACCAACATAAGTCTTAGTGAAGAGGTAAACACTAAAAATGGTGGCAACTCATGGTATTACACATGGTATGGAGCTACAGCTGGACAAGGTACAAGTGCAGCCAACCCATCTATCACCCAATCGATTTGCCCGAAGGGGTGGAGATTGCCGATAAGCGGCTCAGGGGTCAATAAATCATTTTACAATTTATTGACGGCTAAGTATGCTTTACCAAGTAATCTAGAAGGCTCTACTAAGTCCCAAAACGCTCCTTTAGATTTTACCTACGCAGGTGCCGTACTCAGCAATGCGATAATCGACTATCAGGCAGGGCACTACTGGTCTGCAACGCCATACACTAGTTATAGTAATTACGCTTATAGTTTAGCCATCAGTCCTGGCGGTATTAGCCCAAATAATCAAGTTAGTAGTAGTGGCAATGGCAAGAATTTCGGAATATCCGTACGTTGCGTATCTATCTAATAACTATAATGCAACGCATCGCACACTAGATCCCTGTGACCTAGAATTGTAAGAATCCGCACTTACCCCATCATCCCTATAATATAGCAGATACGTATAATATACTCCATTAATGTGCTTGCTTTCCACTGTTGGTGGTCAAAAGTACCCAGAATAATCATTATTCACTAAGACCCCGTCCCAAAGAGCACCAATTCTAGCAAAATCTAGAGGGAAACTTTCCAGTATCTCATAGTTCCAAACGTCAGTTATATATGAATTTACGAGCTTAGTGTAAGATTTGTCTGGTGTTGATGAACTATTTGTAGGTGGCATCCTCTAGTGTGCTGGACAGACGGAATTGGGCGCGTCAGTGTAACTTGGTGTGCTATTCGAACCTCTGCCGGCGGTAGCAGTAAACCAAAAACAATAATACCCCGACGTCCGACTACTAGTGCTAAATTCCGTATTATTATTCATTGGACATGTACCATGACTCGCGCAACTAAACACCATAAATAAGATTAGCTCACCTGTTGTACTGCTCGCACCTACAAGTGTTTTTCCAGTGGATAGCTCATATTTTAAATTTTGAACCATCCAACAATTCCCATCCGCAAGTTTCCTCACAGTATAGGGCTTAGGGTCTCTAATGTCGTACAAGGTACGCTGTGCGACATTGGGTGGTAGTTTTATGGAAATTTCCTCCCCAAATCCCAAAATCTATGCTATTATAGATAGAGTAAGAAGGTTTATATGCATTTCAAGACAATTTTTAAATCATTTTTGAATAAAGACATGAGGAAGCGTATTCTGATTGTTTTTGGAATTATCGTCGCTTATCGTATTTTAGCGCACGTACCTGTTCCTCTTGGCGATGCAGGAACTTTCAAAGAAGCTATAGAAAATCTTATCTCTAAATCAGATTTTGGTAGTTTTCTCAACTTGATTTCCGGAGGTGGACTGACATCTTTCTCTATTATCTTAGTTGGTCTTTCGCCATTTATTACTTCATCTATCGTGGTGCAACTTATTACTAAAGCTGTCCCTAAGCTAGAGGAACTTTCTCAAGATGGGGAAACTGGCAGAAGAAAGATTAATCAATGGACACGCATTCTTACTGTACCTCTGGCAATCGTTCAGTCTTTCGCCTATATCTTTATCCTAAAAGAGTCAGCACTTGCGAACACTGCTTCTAGCATTGAAATGACTACCGCTCAGTGGACTTTGGCGATTGCGGCAATGACGGCCGGCTCTGTTATTTTAATGTGGCTAGGGGAATTGATTACCGAGCAGGGAATTGGCAATGGTATTTCAATGATAATCTTTGCTAGTATCATCTCTCAACTCCCTACCACTATGGCAAGTCTCTGGAGCAGCCTTTTTGACACTACTAACGGTTCCTTATCGCTATTTGGCTGGCTCAACTTGCCGGTCAATCCTACTGTCTTCTGGATTGTTCTTGGTTTTGCAGTAGCTCTAGTTATAGTGATTTACTTCCTTGTAAAGCTTAATGAGGCTCAACGTATAATCACGATTAACTACGCTAAACGTGTACATGGTAATAGTTCCTATGGTGGCATTAAGTCAATCTTACCAATTAAGCTCATCGCGGCCGGCGTAGTTCCAGTAATCTTCGCAACTAGTTTCTTAGCTCTCCCTGCATTAATTGGACAACTAGTCCAGTCGGTAGATCCAGGCAATGGGTTTGGGCAGGCTCTCGTATCAATCTTTACGGCTCCTTCTGCTTCTAATTTCGCTACTGAGTACCCAGATGGCATTACACTTAAATGGTTCTTATACCCAGCAATGTATTTTGCATTGGTTGTAGCGTTCACTTACTTTTACACATCCATCATCTTTAACACGAAAGAGATTGCCGATAATCTGCAAAAACAAGGTGGTTTTATTGAGGGTGTCAGACCAGGAAATACTACGGCAATTTATTTAGGCAAGGTAGTTAACCGTCTTAATCTCTTTGGCGCACTTGCTCTCGGATTAATTGCTATGCTGCCATTTATCACAGATTACGTATTTATTGTGACGATGGGCTACCCAATCGGTCTCTCTATATCTGGTACTGGACTTCTAATCGTAGTGACGGTGGCACTCGAAAGTCTCCGTCAGCTAGACTCACGCGCGCTGATGATAACTTATGACGATTATAAATAAATGGCCCTAAAATTTAGTTGGAAAAAATACCGCTCAACCATTATCTGGGGAATAATAGGTATATTGTTTGTCGCAATATTACTTAGACTAATAATTTGGGAACATAACTATTATACAAGTAAAGAGGGGTCAACGCGTATGGCGCCGATCAATAATACAATTGCGCCAGAAGATGCCGAGGAAGTTGACGAAACTGATGTGACTAACGATGATAAGAACAATTATAAGGTTGCTCCAAATAAGCCACGTTTTTTATCGATAGCAAAACTTGGGATTGACCGTGCACGTGTGGTAGAGGTGGGCCTTAATAACATTGGCAGGCTTCAAGTTCCAGCTAGTATTTATGATGTTGGTTGGTATCGTTCGTCAGGAAAGCCGGGATTAGGTGGTACATTACTCCTAGATGGACATAATGGTGGCCCAACTAAAGAAGGTGTGTTTAAACATTTACCAGAGATAAGCATTGGTGACATCATTACAATCGAACGAGGCGACGGTAAGTTTTTCAAATATCAAGTGGTCGAGAGTGAGGAAGTTCCGCTCTCTGAGGCGGACAGTAAAATGTCAAAAATGCTAGAATCACCAGAGAAAGGCAAGGAAAGCCTATCAATTATTACTTGTACCGGTGTTTGGTCGCAAGTGCAACAGACTTATCTTTCTCGTCAATTTGTTCGCGCGGTGATTGTCGAGGAAACACTTGTCCATACCGACACAGGAGTAGAGCGTGCCGATGATGGCTCTCCTGCTAAGGTAGAAGAAGACGAGAAAAAAGACGAGTCAGAAAGCGCTGAGTAGGGAAATTCTTACAAACTGAGATTCTAGCATCATAAAAACAGATTTGAATGCCAAAATCTCAGTTTGTGAATTTCCCTAGAAAAAACTCTTTACAACTTGACAAATCTTTGATAAAATATAGAGGTAATTTATGGCTAGTCAAAAGGAAGTGATAGAACTCACCGGCAAGGTCGTGGAGGCTTTGCCTAATACCCAATTTCGGGTTGAACTCGAGAATGGTCATATTATCATTGCGCACATGAGCGGAAAAATGCGTAAAAACTATATTCGCTTAGTGCCTGGTGATAAGGTGAAAGTTGAACTGACCCCTTACGATCTTACTAAGGGGCGCATCAGTTTTCGCCTCAAAGATTAATAAAACGTTGTAAAAATTACAACATTTCGAAGCAATTCCTAGAAGAATGGCGGAAATAGTCGAACGCGCCGAAATTTAGGTAGAAATGGGAGATTTTTACAACTGTAACAAGGAAAGGATTTTGACACTTATGAAAGTACGTGCAAGTGTTAAAAAAATCTCCCCTGATGACATCATTGTACGCCGCAAAGGTGTGCTTCGTGTTATCAACAAGAATAAACCAAAGAATAAGCAAAGGCAGGGTTAAGCATGGCAAGAATTGCAAGCGTTGTTATCCCTTCCGAAAAACAAGTCTGGATTGCCCTGACTTACGTTTACGGAATCGGTAGAACGACCAGTAAAGCCATCCTTGCGGAGGCCAAAATTGAGCCTACCACTCGGGTGAAAGATCTCACCGAGGCTGAAGAAGCAAAGATCAACGAGATAGTTGCAAGCAAATATCACGTTGAAGGCGATCTTCGACGTCTCGTGACGAACAATATTAAACGCATCAAGGACATCAACTCTTATAAGGGTGTCCGCCATAAGCTGAAATTGCCAGTCAACGGACAGCGTACCAGAACGAACGCACGCACTCGCAAAGGTAAAGCTATCGCAGTTGGTGGTGCACAGCCAAAGGCAGCAAGTAAGACTTAGGAGAAAGGAGAATAAATGGCAGAAGAAGAAATTAAGAATAAAGCTGTGGAAGCTCCTGAAGCAGAAAAAGCTGAAAAAGCAGAAGCTGCAGAAGCTCCTAAAGCAACTAAGAAAGCCAAAAAAGGCAAACGCATCGTCACATCTGGACAAATGCACATCCAAGCAACCTTTAATAACACGATTATTAGCTTCTCTGATAAGAAGGGTGAGATTCTATCTAGCTCTTCCGCAGGAGCTAACGGTTTTAGAGGAAGCAAGAAGGGTACTGCTTATGCAGCACAAATCGCCGCAGAAAAAGCAGCCGAAATCGCCAAGAAAGATCATGGTATGAACAGCGTCGATGTTTACGTTAAAGGTATTGGCCTTGGACGTGACAGCGCTATCCGTGCCGTTTCTACTGTTGGTATGAAAATTGACAGCATCACCGACATGACACCTATTGCACACGGTGGTGTACGTCCTAAAGGAGAAAGAAAACCATAATGGCACGCGATAAATCACCTATTGTAAAACAGAGTCGTCGCGAAGGTTATGCCCTCGCTCCTAAGGCTCATAAAGTAATGGCCAAAAAGACCGGTATTCCTGGTCAGCACGGCGACATGAGAGTAAGAGGCGGAAGCCTATATCTCACTCAGCTTCGTGAGAAGCAAAAAGTTCGTCGCATGTATGGTCTACTTGAAAAACAATTTGCTAAATTAATGAAAGAAGCTACCCGCGCAGAAGGACTAACTGGCGAAAAACTTCTAGAATTTCTAGAACGTCGTGCCGATAATGTGGTATATCGCGCAGGTTTTGCCACCACCCGTCGTCAGGCTAGACAGCTAGTCTCTCACGGTCACTTCCTATTAAACGGCCGCCGTATCGATATTCCATCTATTCGCCTGAGTGCAGGTGACATCCTTGAGGTTCGTCCAAAGTCCCAGAAGTCTGAATACTTCAAGAATCTCGACAATATCATGGGTGCTGCTGGACAAAATACTATATCTTGGATAAAAGTTGACGGCAAGAAAATGAAAATCGAAATAACCGGTTTGCCAAAGCGCGAAGAAGCAGAGGCGGGCATTAACGAACAATTAATCGTTGAGTACTACTCACGCTAAGGAGAAAGAACAATATGACAACAAAAGCTATTCATGAAGCAAAGCTAGAAGAAGTCAATGATCTAGGTAATAATACCGCAGAGTTCATCATTCGCCCTCTTTATTATGGCTATGGTAACACTCTTGGAAATTCCCTACGTCGTGTTCTTCTCTCTAGTGTTAAAGGCGCTGCAATCACCGCCTTTAGCATTGAAGGCTCTACCCACGAATTCACTGCCATTCCTGGCATTCGTGAAGATGTAGTAGACATTATGCTGAATCTTAAAAACATTCGCGTTAAGTCTCATTCTGATGCTCCAGTTGAGCTCTATCTTGAGATCAAAGGCTCAGAGCAATCTGAAAAAGCAGGAGACAAGCGCGTAGTGGCAGGCGATATCAAACTTCCAGCTGAAGTCGAAATCGCTAATCCAAATCAAGTCATTTGTCACATTGACGATCCAAAGCACGTTCTTAAGATGCACTTCATCGTCGATACTGGCTGTGGCTACCTTACTATTGAAAAATCTGGCGCAGAACGTGTGCATTCAGACATGATTGCACTAGATGCGGTATTTTCACCAGTACTTCGTGTTCGCTACAAAGCAGAGAACACTCGTGTTGGTCAAGATACTAATTTGCAACAACTGACACTCACTGTCGAGACTGATGGTACCATCACTCCTCGTGAAGCCTTTGAGGAAGCAGCTGCAATTCTCGTCAACCAATACACTGCCCTTGCCGGTGGCACTACAGTCGAAAGTGCTCCAGCTCCAGGAAATGATCAAGAAGAGGAAGATTCAGGCTTGATGCTCCCAATTGAGGAACTTGGCCTATCTGCTCGTACCGCTAATGCGCTCACTAATAACGACATTAAGACCGTACGCGACCTCGTCATGCTTTCCGATTCAGATCTTAAAGATTTGAAAGGCTTTGGCGCAAAGGCATTAGATGAAGTTAAAGAAAAGATAACGGAGTTAAATATTTAATATGCATCGCCACGGATATAAAGGCCGCAAGTTCGGCCGTGAAACCGACAAGAGACGCGCTCTTACGCGGGGCTTGCAGTGCTCTCTTATCGTCAATTTATCAATCACCACTACTTTAGAAAAAGCTAAAGAAATCCGTCGTTCTACTGAAAGATTAGTTACCATCGCTAAAAAAGGTGGTCTAGCTAATCGTAGGATTTTAATCTCTCGCTTAAATAGTATCGAAGCAGCAGATTTCTTGATGGATGTAGTTGCGCCACAAATTAAACGCGATTCTGGCTATCTTCGCATTGAGCGTGCTGGAAACCGTAAAGGTGACAACGCTGAACTAGCTACCATTTCTTTCGTAGATGATATCGAAATCAAGGAGGACAAGTAATGAAGACTTATTCTCAAAAAGGATCAGAAATCTCCCGTGAATGGTATGTAATTGACGCGAAATCTTTACCTCTTGGTAAGCTCGCAGTCGTTATTGCCGATAAATTAATGGGAAAATCAAAGGTAACCTACACTCCACACATTGATAATGGTGACTACGTCGTTGTCATCAATGCTAAAGAGCTAAAAGTTACTGGAGAAAAACTAACTGACAAGAAGTATTATCGCCACAGTGGCTTCCCAGGTGGTATTAAGGAGCTAAGTCTTGCCGAGGTAATCGAAAAAGATCCTGGGCTCGCCATCAAAGAAGCCGTAAAAGGTATGCTTCCAAAGAACAAATTACAAGCAGAAAGAATGTCTCGTCTTCGCGTTTTCGCTGGCGCAGAACATACCCACGCTGCTCAGAACCCAAAGGAGATTAAATAATGGCAAAAGATACTTATATCTACGGACTAGGTCGCCGTAAGGCTGCCACAGCTCGTGCTCGTCTCTACAAGGGTAAGGGCAAAATTACCATCAATGGTAAAGATGCTCTTGAATATCTCTCTGGAGACAAATCAAAATTAGCAGAGATCACCGATCCACTAGCTGTTGCTCAGAAACAAAAAGACTACGACATTACTATCGTAGTTACTGGCGGTGGCTTAGCTGGTCAAGTAGACGCTATTAAACTTGCAATTTCTAAGGCAATTACGCTAGAAGCCCCAGATCTTCGCCCTGTGCTTAAGAAGGCTGGCTTTATCAAGCGTGATCCACGTGAGAAAGAACGTAAAAAATACGGTCTTCGCTCCGCAAGGAAGAAAGAACAGTTCTCAAAGCGTTAAAAACTGCAAAGAAAATACCCCCGAAATCGGGGGTATTTTGATACTAATCTTCCGGTCTGATAACGTAATGAATAGTATCAATTTGGGTTTCAAGTGCTGCCTGTTGCCAGTCATCGTCTCTTTCATTCAATAAATCATCATCACACCAATCATCCTCGTCGTCATCTTCTTCGTCATTAAATCCCTCCAGTACCTCATCAATGAGATCCGGCTCGTCATCTTCAGAATAGAAGTCTTCATTTTCAGAATCATAAAATCTAAACCCCGAAGCTTCACCCTTAGCTACGGCTTCTTGTGCGTTTTTGATTATTTCTTCCGGCTCGCCGTAGAGTCTAGTGATTGAGCCATCCTCCGCATCGACAAGTTCCACGTATGGGTCGTCATCTATGCCATACACTGACTGTGCTGCTTCGTAAAGTTTTTCCTTAATTTCTTGGATTCGCCAGTACTCTCTTGCCTGTTTTTCAAGTAAGGATCCAGAAACATATGCCTCTGGTTTCAGTGGCGGAAAAGGCATATGAGGGTCATAGACGTGTAGCAATTGGCCGCCAGAAGAATCAGGATTAAACTCATACTCGCACGGCACAAGAAATAGCCCTTTCTTCATCTCATCCGTTAAGATAGTTTCACGGTGTACTATATAGGCATTACTTTCTGAAGACAAAAACTCTAGATAGAAAGTTCCTAGCGGGGTAATAAGATACCATGGCATCTCTCCAACACCACTAACTTTTGACACCCCGAGCACTAGTTCCTCTGACTTGTCCATCAGATTTGCTTTTATACTATAAGGAACCTGCTGGGATAGAAACACCCTCATGCCATGATAGAAGCTCTCTAAAGTTTCTACAAAGAGCTCGATTTCCGGGTATACCTCGTCGACATTGATATCGGGAAAAAGTAATTTAGAATTATATGCGAAGAGTGTGTCTGGTCTTAAGATGGAATCGTCGTCGTTCTCGATAATAGAAAGAAAGATATTCCTGTCACTCATATTATCACCTCCTAAAGAACAAGCCCGCGTTCAATAACGCTAGGCTCTATACTACAGTTACATGGTGGAGACGATGAGACTCGAACTCACCACCTCAGCAATGCGAATGCTGCGCTCTACCAGATGAGCTACGTCCCCTCTTAAAAATTATACCACATATTGACTTTATTTTCAATGTGTGATATAATATTAATATAAGGCGTTATCTCTTATAACGTCAGACGGGGGCGCATCTTAAAAGGGAGGTGATAATTTGAAGCCAATCGAAAAAGATCGGAAGTACGTTACGCTTCCGTTCTATGATATGGATATTGAAGAAGAAGAAAACGAAGAAAACGGCGACACACAGTCGCTTTTCACGAGAAATATCATGGAGGGGTACCAAGGCGCACGACCTTGGAGAGGTTTAATGAAGCTCATAGTAGCTTTTGCGCCGATATTTCTCGCCGGATACATTCTGGTCAAATGTATCCGGATGTTCGATAAAAAGACCTAAGCCCCCTAGCCCCAGAGCAGATGCTCTGGGGCACTTTTTTGGCCTATCCTTCTGTTGGTAAAGGGAATTTCGATGCAAGTTTAACTACTTGCTTATGAATTTTCTCAAACGAAGGTGCATATTTTTTGTCGAGTAGTTTCTTTTCGTCACCAATTTCCACGCAGAGATCCGCCACCTGTCTCATCCAATCAGCAATCTGTTCCATTTCTAAAGTTCCCATACCACGAGTGGTGATTGCGGGGGTGCCAAGGCGGACACCGGATGGGCGAAACGCTGCGGCACCATCGCATGGCAAGGCATTAGCATTAAGTGTTAAGCCAACAAGATCAAGTGCCTTCTCGAACATTTTACCAGATATGCCAAAGCTTTCCTTGACATTTATGAGTACTAAATGATTCTCAGTACCACCACCTTGCAATACAAAACCATTTTTAGACAATCTTTTCGCTAAAGCCTTGGCGTTTTTAACGATGTTTTTAGCGTATTTTTTAAACTCAGGTTGCAGAGCCTCACCAAATGCTACAGCTTTTGCAGCGATCACATGCTCAAGCGGACCGCCCTGCGTACCAGGGAATACTGCGCGATCTATTAAAATAGGAATATTTTCCAAAGTGTGAGCTGGCTTTTTAAGCGGAGAAGCTACGTTTCCTTTTGAAAGAATTAAACCTCCTCTTGGGCCACGCAAGGTTTTATGAGTGGTAGTCGTCATAACATGGAAACCGTGATCAAGTGGATTAGGATGTACTCCACCGGCGATTAGACCAGCGACGTGTGCCATGTCCGCCATCAGAAGTGCCCCAACTTTCTTTCCGATCTTTGCAACACGGTCAAAATCTGGGATTTTCATAAAGGCTGAATAGCCAACCAGGATAATTTTTGGTTTTTCTTTCTTGGCAAGTTTCTCGAGCTCTTTATAGTCAATATCACCATCAGGGGTAGTACCGTAAGCGATAAAGTTATAAATTTTAGCTGAACGTGTCACTGGTGAGCCGTGTGTTAGGTGGCCACCATGCGCTAAATTCATAGCGAGAATTTTATCGCCAGGTTCACACCAGGCAAAATACACTGCTTCGTTAGCATTGGCGCCAGAGTGAGGCTGGACGTTAGCATGGTCAGCGTGAAACAGTTTCATTGCTCGTCTAATTGCTAAGCGCTCTATTTTGTCGACATTGGTTTGCCCGCCATAGTAACGATAGTTTGGAAGCACCTTATTCGCAATTTTTTGTTCAGACCAGAGAGTTTCATTGGGCGAGATACCCTCAAATGAAGGATAACCCTCAGAATATTTGTTAGTAAGAATTGACCCCATTGCAGTAAGCACGTTTTTCGAAACATAGTTTTCGCTGGGGATTAGTTCCAATCCTTTTCTCTGCCTATCTTTCTCTTCTTTTAAGAGATCAAATACTAAATCTTTTGCCATAAGTCTCCTTTTTCTAATTCTATAATAAAACAAATTTTGTAACTAGTAATGTTGCAAACTATTTCCTGGAATATTTTACGAATTGATAGTTTATACCATCTTTTGAGCCCTTTCCTAAAACTTCTTTTCTGAAATCATTTTTATTAAATTCTGGGAAAAAAGTGTCCGCATCAGGCGCTTCGGCATCCACCTCTGTTAGATATAGCGTATCGGCAAAATTAAGCATTTCCCAATAAATCATTCCTCCGCCGATGACGAAAATCTCTTCGTCGTGTGGTTGCTTGGCAAAGTCAGATAGGTTATGCACCACGGTCAAGTTGTCATCCTGTTGGCGGCACCGGTTACCCGTCCCGTCGTTACGGGAAGGCCCCATTTCGCCGCCCGCTCCCGTTGTCGCGGAGATCCGCCGGCCAGGACGATTAACTTGACCTCTGGTTACAACATAATGCTTTCTTCCCGGAAGCATGCCAGGAAGACTCTCAAAGGTTTTCCGTCCCATCAAAATTGGATGACCTAGCGTAGTCTTTTTAAAAAACTGCAAATCCTCTGGCAAATGCCAAAGCAACTTACCTTTACGGCCTAGCTCTCTGTTTTTACCAATTGCTGCGATGATGGAAAAACTCAATTTGATGTCTCCTACGCCGAAATTGGCATATTAATTTTACCGAGATGATGATAATCCAACAATCTGATGTCCTTGAGGTCTTTAGAATTGTCAAACTTGAAGAAATCACGAATTTCAGGATTGAGCCAGACTTTTGGCGCTGGTGGGAAATCTTCCCCACGTGCGCGTAGTGCTTCGCGACGCTTGAGTTGTTCACGGATACCAGGAAGCTGATTCTCGTAAATATGAGCATCATTTGATACAAAAGTCATCTTGCCAGGCTTAACGCCGACACATTGGGCAATCATACAGCATAGCATTGCATACTGAGTGATATTAAAAGGAAGACCTAGTGGAATGTCAGTTGAACGAGAATTCACTAAAACATTGAGCCTACCTTCGGTGATATTCCATTCCGAGTTCCACACGCAAGATGGCAACGCCGCAGTATTCAAAAACTCATTTTGCCAAAGAGACATTACCATTCGACGGTTATTTGGGTCAGATTTTAGCGTTTCAATTAGGCTTTGAGTTAGCTGATAACGATTAACAATCCAGCCATAAGCTGTACCAATAGTGTGCGCCGGATTTTCTTTCAATCCAATTTCCTTATAGAGTTTCTTGAAATCGCGCCCCATATATTTACCGTCTTCAGGAATCTCCCACTCGTTCCAGATTTTGATCCCGCGATCGTGCAGCCAGCGCACATCATTACTCTGTACCTGATAAATCCAAAGCATTTCTAAAACTGCAGTTTTGTAAGTCATAAAACGAGACGTAAGAATTGGAAATTCTTCCTCAAGGTCAAATTCGAGTACCTGGTGAGGCAATCGAATCGTTGTCACAGGCTTGATTGTCTGCGCGTAATGATTTGGCATATTAGCTCCAGTAGTCTTCTTGATTTTCTTCTTTAAGACTGCTGGATCGTTGCTCACCCTTTCTCCGTAAATCAATACCCTTTCACAGAGGTCAAGGTACTGATCGTCGAATTTACTCATAATTTACCTCCTTATAACTAGTTAAATTATAGCATATCATACAAAAGAAAGGATACTGTTTTAAGAAAAAATGATAGAAAAAAGGCCCTGGAATACTCCAGAGCCCATAGGTTAGTGAGGCTATCTTGGCCACCAGTAATAAAACTTTCTTCCGATTGAGTCTAATCCTTCAGCCAAGAAATCTCGTGCTATCATCTGCAGGGCCGTTGAATAGGCTTCTTCTTGCATCATCTGATAGAATGCATAGGCCCACTCGTCGGTGCAGTTACCCGAACCAATGATTTCTGCATACAACTTATCTTGCTCAGAAGGTTCGCGTTTTTTAAGGACATCGCCTTTTCTGCCCCTTCCTTCGTTAATAATAAGTTCGCCAAGCGCATCAAGCTTGTCCGCCACCCTAATGGCTTGCCCCATAAAACTGGTTCCCTTATCGAACTCACGGTGAAGCTCTGCCACTTGCTGTCTGATGTCCACCGGCAGATGGTCATAGTAATCCAGCACAGCCTGCCATTCGCGTTCCTCTTTCTCGATATGAGCTTTTGACCCATCCGCTGAGATATCACCCACAACCCTTTCGCCAATATCATGACAAAGCGCAACCTTGACGGCTAGATATTTGTCAACGTTGGAAAAAGACGTTGGATAAAGCTCCATCATGTCTGAAAGCAGATTAGCAGTTCTACCAGAATGAGCACCCGTGGTGCTGATCAGATATTTCCGGGCAGTTGCCTGCTCTTCGGGATTGTCATCTGGATCGTTAGGGTCAAACCAGAACCCGTATATCCCTGTACGAGTAAAACCAGAACGTATCACCTCTTGTAAGTTAAAATAAGCCACAAAGCTCCCCCATAAATTCTTTGCTGCACTCAAATAAATCACCTCGCTTTCAAATGTACTCCCACTAACCTTAGACACTAGTATAGCAAATATTTTACGAAGAAAAAGTCTTTACTTTTTGTAAATTTTTGCTATACTTGACTTGACAAGCCTGAGATTAGGCTTATTTTTATAGGAGTAAAGGAGAAATAAGTGGCTAAAATTACAAGAATTAAGGCCAGCGACCCAGGAAAATCGCCTGAGGAGAGCGCAGAAGCCCCTAAGACGGTTAAAAAAGTCAAAGTAGGAAGAGACAGCGTTGAAGCTGCAAAACCTGCTAAAATCACTAAAAAAGCGGAAAAATCCAGCATTAAAGCGGAAAAATCCGCCAGAAAAACTGAAAGAACAAACAAAAAAGCCCTAAAAAATAATAATAAAGTCGCTAAGAAAAAAGAAGGAAACTACTTCAAAAACGCTTGGCTGGAGCTTCGTCAAGTCCGTTGGCCGTCAAGGAAAGCTACTTGGAAAATGGTTGCAGCAATCTTTATCTATACCGGCTTATTCATTGCAATTATCATGCTCCTAGATGCATTATTTACATGGCTATTTGGATTAATATTAGGATAAAAGAAAGGATATAAAGTGGCAGTAAACAGATATGATGATACTAGAGCATGGTACGCAATTTCTACCTACTCTGGCTATGAAGATAAGGTTGCTGACTCAATCAAGCAACGTGTTGATGGTATCGAGATGAAAGGCAAGATTTTCGATGCTCTCGTCCCTAAAGAAAAGCAAATTGAAATTAAAAACGGCAAGCGCAAGGTGGTTGATCGCAAGATTTTCCAGGGATACGTTCTTGTTGAGATGAAACTATCTGATGAAACTTGGTATATCGTAAGAAACACCCCAGGCGTGACTGGCTTTATTGGCACCGGTACACAGCCTACTCCTGTTTCTGAGAAGGAAATCGCTAAGATTAAGAAGCGTATGGGCGTAGAAGACCCTAAATTCTCTGTCAATTATGCAATTGATGAGGTTGTATCTATTACTGATGGGCCATTCAAGGGCTTTGACGGTACAATTTCAGAAATCGATTCTGAGAAGGGTAAGCTCAAAGTGATGGTTTCCATGTTTGGTCGCGAAACTCCTGTCGAACTTGATGCTTTACAAGTAAAGAAAATCTAAAAAAAATCGCAAAACATAAAAATGGCGCCCTGATGGACGCCATTTTTTTGTCCTAGGTCACTACAACCAATAACTGTCATATTCGTAGCGATTCTCTTCTCCGGCCTTATTTTCAGCCGTATCTGTAGTTGCGGTCTTTTCGTGCTCAGCATTAATCCCAGAGTTCGATAATCCATTCATATGGTTGTATAACTCCATAATCGAGCGGCAAGTTAGAAGCTCTGCCATCTCATTGCCAAGTATCTTGAGCTTTTCCGTATCATTTTTTCGTTTCATCTCAATCTCTATGCGGGCTTCCTTTCCTGACTTTATAATATTCAAGCATGGCTTGATAGAATCAAGAAAAATAAGTATTAGCCCGAAGAGCGAGACCTTAATACCAAAGGCGGATAATGAGAGGATATCGCTACTACTTTTGAGTGAAAAACGGAAGCAGAAGAAGATTAAGATAGAAATTACCAACACAAAGCCCGCTAAATCGACATTTAATCGAGATTTTGCCAGCGCAACCTTGTCCTTTCTCAGGTCTTTAATCTCCAAGTCGATAGGCTTTGAATTATCATTAGTTATTTCTTCGACTTGAGAAGCGTTGTATGCTATCTCGCTAGTAATCTCTCTATAGATACAGATAGCGTCATCTGAGGAGAGTAATGATGACTGAGTCAAAAACTGCAGGACTCTTGTTTGGTCATCGTAAAAATCTCTTGTTTCATCTTCGATATAGGGGATTTTCCCCTGAATCGTCTGGCTGCCAGACGTCTTTAGGTAGTCCAATATGCTAATCATTTTAGCCTCCTTTGCGAAAAATGACCTAGGATGTTAAGGTGCTTAATATATTATAACAAAAAACTAAGAAAAATCAAGCAGAAACAGATTAAGAATAAACATTTACACGTAGTTGACTAATCATAAAACTGTGATAAAATAATGCTATGTACTTTAAAATCTAGCATAATAAGGGGGTGAAAAAATGAATGGATTACCACAAAAGATGGAAATGTATACTTTTGCAGCTATAAATTTAACGAAGACTGAGATCAGAGAAGCCGAGAGGCGGGAAGGTGAAGATGATATTGCCTATTTTGAAAGGCTGATTGGCTTCGTTCCAAACGATAGTAAAGCCGCCCTTAAAACGGTTTTACAGCGCGAGCTCGATGAAGAGAAACAGAGAATTAGTAAAGAGATGTTGGATCTTCAGTTTATTGGCAATAGCTCCACGGGTGTTACCAGTAGCTTGAGTCGGTTCGTTAGTGGGTGTATTTTGTTCTTTTTGGCTATGCTTTTGGTCCACGATTTGCCAAAACCGATAAGTCTTTGGGGTATAGCTTTCATTGTTGCTTTCTTGTTGGGGGGCGCGTTCATTTTTCTCAGCGTGATTTTTTCAGAAACAGGTAAAGAGAAGGACGAATATGAAAAGGAAAAAGATGAGGAAGAAAAGGAAAAGAGCAAAGAGATTAAACAGCTCGAGGAGGAACTTCTTAAGATGCGTCGTATAGAGTGTGAACGCTACCAAAGGGCAGTAGATTCAATATGCTAGAAAAAGTACACTTGCGCTCCAGCTAGGGGCGCTTTTTTATTACCAAAAGTTAATTGCGCTTGTTGAGAAAAAATGTTATACTCGATAAAGCTATCATAGGGAGGTGAAAGAATGATGGAGAACATTTATGCTAAAACCTTGAGCGAAGTGTTGAGCGTCGAAGAGGAGAAGGTAGAGCCTACATCTGAGAGAGATTTCTATGAAAGACAGTTGGCGGATGCAGGCATCCCTGATGAACAACTTTTTAATGTGTATGTAGCATTGAAGGATGAATTCGGAGGGGAAATGGAGAATCTTTCCAGTAGATACTGGACGCTAAGCCGTGAACTGGCCTCGTTCTACTCAGGCGATGACATCGAAAGGTACGTTGACACGAGAAAGAAAGCAGATCGAGTTAACTATCTTGCCTATGGAATACTAACAGGCATAATCGTGACAGCAATATTTGTTCGAACCTTTTACAAAGAAAGTGTCCAGGTCGCCCTACAAAATATCATTTCAAGAGAGGGAGCTGTCAGCTTGATGATATTTCTCATAGTCAGCCTTGTAGCATATTTCGCTACTAGATCACTACTAGAGAAACATTATATTCCGCAATATAAAGCAGAATATGAGGAGAAATACTACTCTCTTAAAAAGGAGTACGAAGAGACTGAACGGAAATATCACGACAGAAAAATGATGCTCGATGTAGCAAGAAGGGCTTGTCAGGCTAAAAAAATCAAGGTTGAGCACGGATAGGCTAAAGCGCCCTAATCTAGGGCGCTTTTTCTTGCAAAAATACAATTATTGCGCTATAATATAAAAGTTACGCACGATTTGTCGCAAAGCTTCTAAATAGCGACACTAATCGAAAGGATAATTATGGCAGAAGCCAAAAAATGTATCGGAAATCTAAAGCTTAGAATCCCCGGTGGTAAGGCCACAGCAGGTCCTCCAGTAGGTAGCACCCTTGGTCAATGGGGTCTTAACATGATGGATTTCATCAATCCATTTAACGAAGCCACCAAAGATTTTATGGGCAAAAACGTGATTGTTCACATCAAGGTCTATGAAGATCGTACCTTTGACTGGGTTTGTCTTGGACAGCCAGTTGACGATCTAATTCGCGAGGCTATCAAGATCCAGAAAGGCTCCGGCAAGCCAAACCTTGAAAAAGTTGGCAAAATTTCCAGAGCCCAACTTGAAGAAATTGCTAAGGCTAAGATGGATCAACTAAATGCTGTAGATCTAGAAGGCGCCGTTAAAGTAGTAGCAGGTACCGCTCGCTCAATGGGCGTAGAAGTCGAAGGTTAATTAACGTTTAATCCAAAAAGGCCCTTGTAATAAGGGTCTTTTTGTGCTAAAATATTCATATTAAATTTAATTTGATGGGAGACCTTCACAAGAGGTCGTAAGCACCACAGAAAGGAAATTATGGCAAAAACTGCCAAACTTGAAACTGCAGAAAATGCAGCCGAAAAAGAAGCCAAAGTTGTGGCTGAAGAAACAAAAGCAGAAGCTCCTGTAGTTGAGAAAGCTACAGAAGAAGCTACAGAGACAAAAGAAGAAACTTTTGCCAAAAGTGGCAAAAAAAGCAAAAAACACATTGAAGAGGTTAAAGCTGAAGAAGAGCGTCAAGCTCGTAAGGCAGAAAAAGCCGAAAAAGATGCTGAAGCAGCCAAGAAACCAAAAGGTGAAGCTCCAAAAGTGCGCCCACTCATTGAGCGTCGTGGTAAAAAATATCAAGCTGCTCATAAAGAAATTGATCGCACTAAGACTTATAGCTTGAAAGATGCAGTGGCTCTTGCTATCAAGACTAGCCCAGTCAAATTTGACGCAACTTTAGAAGCTCACGTTCGTCTAGGTGTTGACCCACGTCAGGCCGATCAGAATATCCGTACTACTATTGTCCTTCCAAATGGTAATGGCAAAACTGTTCGCGTAGCGGTCTTTGCGCCACTTGACGAAGCTAAGAAGGCTAAAAGTGCCGGAGCCGACATCGCTGAAGATGAAGAGTTTTTGAAGCAGCTAGAAAAAGGAACTATCGACTTTGACGTACTCATTTCTACTCCAGCATACATGCCAAAATTAGGTAAATTTGCTAGATTGCTCGGTCCTAAAGGCTTAATGCCAAATCCAAAGGCTGGAACCGTTACTGCTGATGTAGAAAAAGCTGTTAAAGAGGCAAAAGCTGGTAAGGTTGAATATCGTGTAGATAAGCAATCAATTGTCCATATTGGTCTAGGCAAAGTCTCATTTGGCGAAGCTAAACTCTTAGAGAACGCAGAAGCATTCTTTAGCTCTTTGAAGAGCCAGAAGCCAGCATCTTTGAAAGGTCAATACGTCAAATCTGTATTTTTGACCACTTCTATGGGCCCATCCGTACCTGTAGAAAATCTCTACAACTAGTGTGAAGAGAAATAGACAACAGCTCCTTTCTGGGACACCGCATCGCTTCGCTCGCCGCGTCCCAAGGGGCGGGACAAGGCCGCTTGGCCAAGGAGAGTCCCTAGAAAAGGGCTGTTGTAACTATTTCTCCTTACTCGTGGTGGTATTTTCCACCCCTAGAGATTTCCTGAGCGCGATAGATCTGCTCAGCTAGCATTATACGCATCAATTCATGCGGAAAGACTAAATTTGAGAAAGAGAGCACAAAGTCTGCTCTCTTTCTAATTTCATCAGATACGCCGTAAGGGCCACCTATGATAAAAACAACAGATTTACCAGAAACAAATACCTTTTCTAGCTTATGAGAAAGCTCTGGCGAGGTTAATTGCTCTCCACGCTCATCTAGCAAGATTACGTATTCAGAGGGCTTAAACGGCCAATTACGGGCCATAGAGGCGATTTTTTCATCATCCAGGTATTCAAAACGAGTGTCAAAAGGCTTTTTGAGGCGTTTTTCATACTCGGTTTGTCCATCTAGAACCCAGTTTTTTGATTTTTTGCCCCCAGCAATTACTCTAATCATAAAAATATTATAACAAAATTTAGTAATGGTCAGCAAAAAGACCACCCAGTATAGGAGTGGTCTTTTTATGAATTTAATTCAGCCAATTAAGATTTGTTAGATAGCGCAAAGCACTTATGCTAATTCGACAGTCGCACCAGCTTCTTCGAGAGCTTTCTTCATAGCTTCAGCTTCGTCTTTGGCGACTTTTTCTTTAACAGTAGCAGGAGCACCGTCTACGATAGCCTTAGCTTCGCCAAGACCTAGACCAGTAGCTTCCTTAACAGCCTTGATGACTGCGATCTTTTGAGCACCAGCGTCCTTGAGGACAACATCGTACTCAGATTTTTCTTCAGCGGCAGCACCACCATCAGCGGCAGCAGCAGGACCAGCAACTGCAACAGCGGCAGTGGCAGGCTCGATACCATATTCATCTTTTAAAACATTTTTAAGCTCGTTGACTTCGAGGACGGTGAGCTTGACCAATTCCTCAGCTAATTTTTTGACATCAGTTGCCATAATTTATTCCTTTCATTAAATAGTTGCTGATTTAAGCAGCGTGAGCTTCCAAGCCAGAAACGATTCCGGATAGACCACCGGAAAGACCGGAGATGGAATCGGTGACTGGGGAAAGAAGTTGTGCCACGACCTGAGCAATGAGCTCGTTCTTGGATGGAAGAGAAGCAAGCGCCTTAATTTCATCTTCAGATAGATTACTACCGGCGTCATTAAATGCGCCTGCAATCTGTAAAGCTTCATGCTCTTTAGCAAAATTTGCGAGGACCTTAGCTGGGGCAACTTCATCGTTATCGGAGATAGCATAAAGAAGTTGACCAGATAGGCCGGTGGTATCAGTGTCTTTATAGACAGCGATTTCACCCATCGCAACCTTAACTAAGCGGTTCTTAACGACTTTAATTTTTACACCACTTTCACGGGCATTTTTGCGTAGCTCTTGGAGCTCTGCAACAGTTAACCCCTGATATTTGGCAAAAACAGTCATCTTAGAGTTACTTAAAAGTTCTGTCAAATCAGCAACCAAAGTTTTCTTCTTATCTTTTGTAATTGCCATGTCGGCTCCTTTGGTTTAAATTTATTTGATTGGCTGAATTGTTAAATTCCGTTACCAATCTAATTCAAGATAGATTTCTAAACCGAAATCATTTGCCTCGGCGACATAATTAAGGATATCTCCCGTCGCTGTCTTTGGTAACTTCATTCATTATATATCAAAAAGTAAAAAAATGCAAGCATCTACTTCTCTAGACTTTCCGAGAAAATTTGCTATAATGGCGGCAAGTAACGTTTTTCGTAGTACTTTAAGGAGGTGGAAATGGATAAGATATTCAATTTCTTGGACACCGATAAGATAGAGATAGCATTGTATGAAACTGCAGATGATATCAAAGAACTCTGGGCTTTCTTTGAAACAAGTGAGCAGATTACGCTCGGCGAAGGTCTGGAACAATGTGCGGACGTATGCGATGGGGTGATGCCAAAGATGGCAGAGGTAAAGAAATATGAATATCGTCTCATAGTAGATGACTCGCCGACACCTTGGGAACAAGAGAAAGGAGTGGTCTATTGCCAGTTCGCACATAACCAAAGCGATGAAAGATATGTCGAACTTTACAGGGATGAGGCATCGAAGGCGCTCTACATAGTGAGTATCCATGGGCTCAATAGTTACGGATTTTATGCTCTCCTTCTTTGGCTCAAACAGCAAAAACTATTGAGTTTTAGGAAATATCCGCACCTCTCTCGATTACTTAAAAGAGTAATTTAGAAAATTTCCCTCGGCATTACAAGGTCGAGGGATTTTTCATAGTCAAATTTACAACACTTACACCTACCACCTCTGTTAAATCGGTGGAAAACTTTTCCTATAAAAATATTGACAAGAAAGTGATGGCGTTATAATATAATATTAATACTATATTTAACAGACAGGATGCGAGGTATGTCTGAATTACCAGAAAAACAAATAAAAAGATTACGTAGCCTTATTGCAGAGGCTGAGACTAATTTGTCAGCTGCTAAAGAACTGCTTATTTCTGTACTAGGAGACGGAGAGGCTATTACTGCCCCACGTGATGTTGTTGTTTCCACTCCTGAAGGCAAGGTGATTGAAGGTGTCTTTGACGGGCAGATTATGATTGATCAGGAAGGCAAAAACTACCCAGTGCCAGCAAACTATGCTTCAAAATCTAAGCTGGTTGAGGGTGACATTATGAAACTTACCATCACTCCTGAAGGTAAATTCCTCTACAAGCAGATTGGTCCAGTAGAGAGAAAAACCGTGATTGGCACATTGAACCATCACGATGATAAATACTTTGTAGAAGTTTCTGGCAAAGAATACGAGATTCTTTACGCTTCAGTGACTTATTTTAGACTTAAAGAAGGTCAGCAAGTTGCTGTAGTTATTCCAGCAAACAATGAAGACGCCAACTGGGCGGCTGTAGAAGCAGCGATTTAGAAGAAACGGCTCACTTATGGCCGTTTTTTGTTGCGAACTTATCAGTTTAGGTCGCCATCTTGCGCAAAATCTGATAAAATAGAACTAATGAAGGCATTATACCGTAAATATCGCCCTACCAAATTAAGCGAGGTTGTAGGTCAGGATCAGGTAACAAAACCCCTGGAAAACTCTCTAAAATCTGGCAAGATTTCCCATGCTTACATTTTTATTGGTCCAAGGGGCTGTGGTAAAACCTCGGTAGCACGTATCTTTGCTCATGAAGTCAACAAGTTCCCCTACGAAATAGAAGATGACTATACTGATATTATCGAGATTGACGGTGCATCAAATACAGGGGTAGACAATATCAGGGAGCTTAAGGAAAAAGCCTTGATTGCCCCAACGAAGGGAAAATACAAGGTCTATATCATTGATGAAGTACATATGCTCTCAAAATCCGCTTTCAACGCCCTCTTAAAAACTTTAGAGGAGCCACCAAAGCACGTCATTTTCATCATGGCGACCACTGACGCTTATAAAATTCCTGCGACTATCACTTCGCGCTCGCAAGTCTTTAATTTTAACCTCGCCACTCCTGATGTTATGCGAAGTCACCTAGAAAAAATAGCCAAAAAAGAGGCAATCAATATCGAAAGTGACGCGCTTGATGTTGTGATTTCAGAAGGCGGTGGAAGTTTTAGAGATAGTATTTCGCTCTTAGAACAAATTTCCTCTCTTAGCGATAAAAAAATCACTAAAGAACTAGTAATATCCGCGCTCGGCCTCCCAGAGGAAGAAAAAATCGCAAATCTTTTAACCGCATACAAAGCCGGAGATACTTCGGCCGTAACTGATACGCTGCAGAACCTCATAAACTCAGGGATTAAGTCGGAAACAGTAGCTGAAGACATCATCAGTCAGATTGTTAAGAAGCCAGAGCCAGAACTCTTACCACTGCTTGAAAAACTTCCAGAGGTCTCTGCACCGTTTCCAGAAGCTAAATTACTATTAGCATTTCTCGCTCAGACGGCCATAAAGCCTGTTTTGAGCCAAAATAACGTGAATATTGCTTCTATGGCAGTCCCAGCAGAAAGACCCCCAGAAGCACCCGTAAACACCAAAGAAGCACCAAATAACGCTGAAAAGACGCCAGAAAGCTCCCCAACGCAGGTAGAAAAATCTGCTGTCTTCGATTGGAGTGTCTACGAGCAGGCTGTTTCAGAGAAAAACAGCATCATCGCTAGGTCTCTAAATCGCACAGAACACCAGCTTAAAGACGGAACATTAATCGTTTACGTACCCCGCAAGTTTGACCGTACTATCTTGGAGTCGGATAATAATTTGGAGCTACTAAAAAGCCTTCTCCCAAGTGGCATTACCCTTGAATTCACCGAAGACGAAACAAGTTTTAAAAAAGACGAAAAAATCTCTAAAATTTCTGATATAATGGGTGACATACAGGAGGTCGAAACAAATGGTATCCCGTTCTAACGACAGCAATGTAAATAGTGGACGAATCCCACCTCAAGATATTAACGCCGAGAAATCACTTTTAGGCGCTATTTTGCTGTCGGATGAAAATTTTCCAGACGTTCTAGAGAAGGTCAAAGATGCAGATTTTTACGATAAAAACAACAGCTTAATTTACAAGGCCATGACCACGCTTTATAACACTCATCGTCCAATCGATCTCTTGACTTTGACGTCGGAACTTCGCTCAGAGAAGAATCTCAAGACCGTAGGAGGCGCACCGTATCTTACAGAACTCACTAATTACGTTCCTACCGCCGCTAACATTCAAGCTTACGCAGACATTGTCGCCGATTGTGCTACAAGAAGAAATCTGATCAATACCGGTACGAAAATTGCTACAGATGCTTACGACGAAAGTAAAAAGCCATCTGAATTAGTAGCAGACGCGGAAAAAGAGCTATTCTCAGTATCAAACAGGTCGACAAAATCAGAGTTTAAGACCTTGTCGGCACTTACTTTGGAATCATTTGATCGCTTAGAACAATTAAAAGAAAGCGGCGACGCAGTGTCTGGTCTTAAAACTGGTTTTAGAGACCTCGATTTGATGGTGTCTGGTCTTCAAAATGGCGATCTAGTAGTCGTAGGAGCTCGCCCAGGCATGGGTAAAACTACAATTGCTCAAAATATCGCCTATAATGCTGCCACAATCAATAATGCGGGCGTGCTTTTCTTCTCTTTGGAAATGTCAGGACGCGAACTTTCTGACCGTATCGTCTCAGACCTTGCCGAAATCGACAGTCGCCGTATTCGCAGTGGGCAACTTACCGATGATGAATTCACAAGAGTAAGTGACGCACTCAGTGAAATGAGCGAAGTCCCACTTTATATCGAGGATACATCTGTCCTTACAGTTTTGGAGCTCAGAAACCGTGCACGTCGTGCCGTCCATGACCACAAAGACGATCATCCTATCAGATTAATCGTTATTGACTATTTGCAGCTAATTAGCAGTTCTGATCGCTACGCCGGTAATCGCGTCTATGAGGTAACAGAAATCTCACAAAATTTGAAGTTGCTCGCTCGTGAGCTGAACCTCCCAGTGGTAGCCCTAGCACAGCTTTCGCGTAATGTCACTGGTCGTGACGACCCAAGGCCAGTTTTGTCAGACCTTCGCGACTCTGGCTCTATTGAGCAGGATGCGGATCTCGTTTTGATGCTCCACCGTCCGGATTATTACAATAAATACAAGGAAGGCTACGAAGAGACTCATATCGCAGAACTACTTGTTCAGAAAAACCGTCACGGCTCCCTTGGCAAGATTGATCTGTACGAACAGATGCAATTCTCACGCTTCTTGACGCTCGATAAACACCACACTGACGAAGATATGTAGCTCTAGCGTTCAGTGACCCTGGACAAAACTAAGCATAAATTGTTATAATAGACTAAATGAAAAAAGTAACCATTTCCAAACTGTTCTTGTACCGTCATCGTTTTGTGATTGGCTACGTTTTGCTATTTATGGCACTTATCGTGTTGCTTTTTGGCATGCCACTTATTTCTCCTGATGGACTATCAGAGGTGGAAATGGAATCTGCCGTCACTTCTTATAATACTTCCATAGAAAGTATCGCAGAGGGAAATATCGTCGATTTGCCATATCACTTCCTGCAAAAGTTTTCCATTGGTCTTTTTGGGCTCTCTGCATACTCTGTTAAGCTCCCAAGCATCATTATCGGGGTTATCCTTGCGGTACTGCTAATCTTACTTCTCAACCGTTGGTTTAAGAATAATGTAGCAATTATCGCCTCTGTCCTTACCGTGCTTTCAGCACCGTTTTTGTATATTGCAGGCTCTGGCACACCTCTAATTATGCTAGTTTTCTGGCCGACGCTTTTACTCTGGCTTGGTTCAAAAATACAAGGAAAAACCTTACCAAAAACCATCTATACCATCTTCTTTGGTATTTTTACTTTACTATCTTTAACTACTCCATATCTCTGTTATTTCGTTGCCTTTGTAGCATTCTACGCGCTACTACACCCACATCTCCGCTTTATGATTAAATCTCTTCCAAAAGTCCTGATTATCCTAACAATCTTAATTGCGTTAGGGGTTGCAGGTGGATTTGTTTATGAGTTTATTACTCGACCAGAGTCTCTGAAAGCGCTCGCTTTTATGGACGATTTTTCGTGGGGGCACTATTTTGCAAACATTAAAGACGCGTTCCTGCCTTTCTTTTCTTGGAACGGCAATGTCGAATCGGTATTCCTGTCGCCAATGATTGGTCTAGCTTCTCTAGCGCTCGCCTTTACCGGCCTTATTTCTACAACCAAAGGTTTTTTTGCCTCAAGAAACTCCATTGCCTCTATTTTCATCGTGTTTACTGTTTTGCTATCTGGGCTTAATCTGTTTTCTGCCGTACTCATTATCGTTCCGTTCGCTATTCTAACAGCTCACGGTGTACGCTATATTTTGGAAAAATGGTACGGTCTTTTCCCAGAAAACCCATATGCTCGCGTTTTTGGACTAATTCCAATTTCAGTGATTTTGGGAACGATGATCGTCTCTAGTCTTCAACATTATCTCTTTGGCTATCGCTATAATCCAGTTGTTGCTAATGAGTTCAACGAAGATTTAAGCTTAATCTATAAAAACGTCCCAGAGGATACTACAATTTTGGTCCAAGGTGGAACATTAAGTTACGATTTCTATAAGATACTAGAAAATGGCACTAGCTATACTGTCACCACAACTGTTTCAAATGTCTACTCCAATTCTAGTTCAAAGAGAATAGCCACACTTGGCAAATGGCCTTCGAAGCTAGAATATGACTTGTCCACCATTATTACCTCGCCAAAATCTATAAATTCTGATAGAATATACCTATACGAAGGAGTTAAAAAAGAGGAGAAATAATATGGGACAGACTATGGACCAAATGAAAATGCTAAATCAGCTTAGAAAGGCTCAGAAAGAGCTTAAAAACGAGATTGTCGAGGTTGAAGCCGGTGATGGCGCCGTTGTTGTGCAAATTAACGGGGAGCTAAAAGTTAAAAAAGTAACGTTAGATCCTGAAAAAATTGACTTTGACGACATTCACGAGCTAGAGCGTTGGATTGAGAACTGTTTCCGCGACGGCTATGCAAAAGCCCAAGAAATCGCCACCGACAAGATGAAGCCTCTCATGGGTGCTCTTGGCAATCTAGGAATGTAATGCTCCCTAGAGCTTTGCAAGATGTAATTGATGCCCTTGGTGCACTCCCGGGCGTAGGTCCACGCACAGCAGAGCGTTATGCGTACTATCTTTTTCGTGCGAACAAAAACCTCAGTAATAACATCTCGGAATCGTTGGCAAAGCTTCATAGTGGCGTAAAATCGTGTCCAATAACTTTTGCATTGATAGATAGCGCAGAGGAAATTTCACCACTGTATTCTGATGAACTAAGAGATAAGGCTACGATTCTAGTAGTAGAAGAACCTCTGGATATATATGCGATAGAGCAGACTAAGGGTTATCATGGCACTTATCACGTCTTAGGAGGCGCCATCTCCCCGATTGACGGTATCACTCCTGACCAGTTACATATTAAAGAGCTAATTTCTCGCGTAGAGAAAGACAAAGCAAAAGAAGTGATTATCGCCACAAATCCATCTGTTGAAGGCGAATCAACTGCGCTCTTACTCCAAAAAACCCTTTCAGAAAAGTATCCAAAACTCAAAATCACACGATTAGCGAGAGGGCTACCCCTAGGGGTGGATTTATCTTACGCTGATCAGATCACTTTATCAGCAGCCTTAGAAAATCGTACAGATATCTAGTCTTGACTATATAACCAATAAATGTTAAAATTGACAAGTTGGACTTTTGTCCGTATCTGTTGTAGTACCAAAGGAGGGGCTATGTACTTTTTAAAGAGAAATGTAGTAGTTGTAATCTTAGTGGTTATTTTTAGTATTGTCACGCCGAAGACTGCAAATGCGCAAGAGCTGAACGCTAGCCGTATCGAGTTTATCACAAAATATGCTGACATCGCGATGCGCTTAGGCGCAAAATATGATTTGCCATGGGAGACGGCAATGGGAATCGCAATTTATGAAAGTCAGGGTGGAACGTCATATAGTGCTATAAAACGCCATAATTTCCATGGCATATCAGCAGGGAGAGCAGGCACTAATAAAAATTTCGCATCAGATGAAGAAGGTTGGGACGCATTCTACGTCAATTTGCTAGAAAAATCATGCTACGCAAAAGCTTTGCAATTCAGAGATGATCCCAATATGTATTTTGAAGCTATCGTAAAAGGTGGTTACAACCCTAACCATAAAGAATATATAGCAAAAGTAGGGCCATTTATAGAAGCAGTTATTAGGTATCGTGAAGAGCAGAATTTACCTACCTCTCAAGAATACAGGGTGCTCTACAACGCGCTAAACAATCAACCCGTCACAATTGACTATGCATTATACACGGTTATTGATCCAGAAACAACGGTGTGTATCTCAGAAAATGCGGTTACACCATGCGAGACAACAACTACCATTTAAAATTGAGCGGCTTTTGCCGCTCTTTTTCAAGTCAAAGAATTATGATAAAATTATCTCATGGAAATAGCATTAGTAATTTTAGGAGGCATCAACTTAATACTTTTGATAATACTCCTGATGAAAAAAGATAAAAATTCTACAGAAGACGTCTCAAATCTTGCAGCCGAAGTAGCCGAACGTACTAAAAAACTCGACGAGCGCATGATTAGAATCGAGACAGAGGTGGACAAACTAACACCTAAAATTTCGGGCGAATTTAGGGAAAACCGCAAAGAAATCTCGGAAAATTTGCAGACTATTCAGAAAACCGTAGACACTAGAGTAAAGACTCTCCAAGATGAAAATACTAAAAAACTCGAGGAAATGCGTGAGACGGTTGACGAAAAGCTAAAAGCTAGCGTTGAAAAGCGCTTTAACGAAAGTTTTAAGACTATTTCTGGACAGCTCACCCAGGTCTATCAGGGCCTTGGCGAGATGAAAAATCTAGCAACTGGTGTTGGTGATCTCAAGAAAGTAATGGAGGGTGTCAAAACACGTGGTATTTACGGAGAAGTCCAGCTTGGAAGTATCATTGAAGACATTCTCAATTCTTCCCAATATGAAGAAAATATTGCCACCAAGAAAGGATCGGCCGACAGGGTGGAATATGCTATTAAGATGCCTGGAAAAGATGAGGAAAGCACTATCTACCTGCCGATCGATAGTAAATTCCCAGTAGAAAATTATTCTCGTCTCATTGCCGCCTATGAAAATGGCAATAAAGAGGAGATAGAAAAATACTCTAAAGCTTTGGCCACAGACGTGAAAGAACAGGCAAAGAAAATTTCTACTAAATATCTTGACCCTCCAGCAACCACTGACTTTGGCATTATGTTTGTCCCAACAGAGAGTCTTTATGCTGAAATTTTGCGCATTCCAGGTTTATCAGATGAAATACGCCAAAAGCACCATGTTAGCATTACTTCTCCTTCCACTTTGCCAGTAGCGTTAAACGGCCTTTTGATGGGCTTTAAGTCTGTAGCGATAGAAAAGCGCTCAAGCGAGGTTTGGCAGGTTCTAGGAGCTGTAAAAGCCCAATTCGGTAAGTTTGGAGATTTACTGGACGCTACTCATAAGAAGCTGATTGAAAGCGCCAACAAAATAGAATCAGCTGCTACCACTTCACGTGTCATCGAAAGGAAGCTCAAAAACGTCGAGGCCTTACCAGAGAAAGACTCAACTAAACTGATTGGTGACATCGACGTAGAGAAGTAAGTCTGATGGAGAAAGTACTGTAATTTACTTCTCCCATACTATGTTATAATATAAGCATGTACGATACTTTTTCTGAATTTTTGAAGGATAAAAAGAGAATTTGCGTCATCCAAGCGGAGAACCCTGATGGAGACTCTCTAGGCTCTGCACTTGCCTTAGATTACCTCCTAAAAGATTATGAAATTTCCCTTTATTGCCCCGTAGAAATACCAAAATATCTCAGATATTACGATGATTGGTCAAGAGTCTCTTTAGAGTTTGATTTTAATGCTGATGGATACATTATTGTGGATACAGCGGCAGAAATTTTACTCTCAAAGTTGCTAGAAGATTCAGCAATAAAGAATCGCCTAGAAAATTACCCTGTGTTTGTCCTGGACCATCACGAAACTGAAGATGATTTGCATTTTGCACATCAAGGCTTAATTCAAACATTGCCTGCATGCTGTGATTTAATCTATAAAATTGCCGTGGAGCAAGGATTACTTTCGGCGGAGCCCCTCGACAGTGTAGCTGAAGATTATGAAACGCAGAAAAAGGCTGCAGAATACCTCTACTACGGTATTCTAGCGGATACTCTTGGTCTTACTTCACCAAACACTACCTCTGATACCTTTAGAGTGATTGCCGACCTCGTCTCAAGAGGCCTAGAAGTTGCAAAACTAGATGACAAAAGACGGGATTTTTCCAAGAAAACCCCAAAAATCTTAGATTACAAAGCTGATCTTATCAAACGCGTAGAGTACTACCTAGATGACACTCTCGTGACAGTACATATTCCTTGGGAAGATATCACTGAATACTCTGATCAATATAACCCTAACGTGTTAATCTTAGAAGAGCTACGAATGGTGGAGGGTGTAGAGATAGCCGTAGCTATTAAAACATACCCAGATGGTAAAGTTACCGGTAAAATTAGGACCACGTCTGAATTTCCATACGCAGATAAGCTCGCTGAGTATTTTGGCGGGGGCGGACATCCTTACGCGGCAGGGTTTCGTACTTATGATTTATCATATGAAGATACCGTGCACGAAGTCATAAACGCCGTAATGAGCATTAAGGAAAACTTATGATTAGGCTATACAATCAACTTACTAAATCAGAAGATGAATTTCAGCCAATTGACAAGGATAACGTCAAGATTTACACCTGTGGCCCAACTGTTTATAGCTATGCGCATATTGGCAATCTCACCTCTTATATCTATTGGGATTTCTTAATTCGTACTCTGGAGCTCTCTGGATTCAAAGTTAATCGCGTGCTCAATCTTACTGATGTTGGGCATCTCGCTTCTGACGCTGACGATGGTGAAGATAAGCTTGAAAAAGGAGCAAAAAGAGAAGGGAAAACCGTCTGGGAAATTGCTGACTTTTACGGTAAAGCATTCCTTGAAGACTTCCGAAGTTTGTATTTAAAAGAACCAAACAAGATCGCAAAAGCTACGGATTACATCAAGGAAGATATGGAATTAGTCGACCTATTAACGGAGAAGGGGTACACTTACGAGACATCTGACGGCATCTACTTTGACACCAGCAAATTTAAAACCTATGCTGACTTTGCTAGGCTTGATCTAGATCAAATGCGCGCTGGCGCCAGAGTAAAATTCAGTAGCGAAAAAAGAAATGTCTCTGATTTTGCCGTCTGGAAGTTTGTAAAAGAAGGTGAAGATCACGCCATGCAGTGGCAGTATCGTGGACGCGCAGGCTACCCAGGGTGGCACCTAGAATGTTCAACGATTATTAAAACTGAGCTTGGGCTTCCTATAGATATTCATACCGGTGGAATTGACCATATTCCAGTGCATCACACTAATGAAATTGCCCAAACTGAGGCCGCATTCGATACTAAATTAGCAAATTATTGGCTACATTGTAACTTCATTACCATAGATGGTGAAAAAATCTCTAAATCGCTCGGTAACATTTATACGCTTAAAGATTTGGAAGCGAAAGGTTTTTCGCCACTTGATTTTAAGATGTGGGTGTTGCAAGGACATTACAGAGGTGAACGTAATTTTAGCTTCGAAGATCTCGCTGCGGCTAAAAGAAGAAGGCTAAATTGGCGAAATCGCATTGCCTATATTTATCAATCTAAAGAGTTTTGTGATCCAATTGAAATCAGTCCAGATGATAGCACGAGAAAACCAAGATTTTCCGAAATTGAAGCCCTGAAGTCCGCATCAAACAACCTTAATTCTGCTGAGATATTAGCTCAAATTGATAATTCCTGTCTGAAATTGGAAGATTGGGACTTTGTAGATAGATTACTTGGATTAGAGCTCCTAAATTCCACCCCTGATAAAACTGCAGAACTCACCGATAAGATTGAAGCGCGTGAAGCAGCAAGAGCTGCAAAAGACTACAGGGCTGCAGACAAGATCAGAGATGAACTGGCGGCCGAGAATATTACCATTCTAGACACCCCAAACGGCCCTAGATGGCAATATCTCAGCTAAAATTTCATCATTTTATTACTGTTTATGCTATAATTAAACTATCTTGCTACACTTCGGTCACTGGCAATGAGAAAAATTAAAAGCTTTGGGCATCGTCATTTATACCCTTAGCCAGGAGCCAATAAATCAGGCTCGCATAAATGACTTCTAGTAAATTAAGAGATTTATCTCAAAATTAGGAGTTATCTATGAAAAATATTAACAAAAAAGAACAAGTCGAAGTAATGGCGCTTTTCGGTTACGAAATGACACCATGCCAACCGCTTTCATTCAAGAAGCGCGGTCAGGTAGGTGAAACCGAAGTCACAGAGCTGCTTGGCACTCGCATAAAATTTGCGGGGAATGTAGCCATCCATTTCTTTGACGTAGTTGCAGGGCGTGCAAGATATATTCTAGCGTTTAATTCGCAAGATTTATCCTGGCACATCACTTCTGCTGACTAATCTTTAAAAAACCGACGCAAGAAAAGCGCCGGTTTTTCTATTATGCCAGTGAATCAGGAGGGCAGATTTCTATCCAGACAAATCTTACCGCCCTGTCTTGAGATACGCGATAAGTGTGGTCCTGATAAGTTGAATACTGGATTAGGCTGTTTTTCCGATTCTCAAACCAAACCACTAACCCATGTCCGTAGTCAGCATTCTCGTCCTTCAGAATACCAACGTATCTGCCGCCATATTCCGGAGTTTTTACGATTTTATTAAAACCGTTCTCCCCGAGCACCAGGACCCAGTTGTTTGCATCCCTCTTCCTTGCGTCGTACTGTATCCACCTATGAGTATAGGCATAAATCATGCAAGCACAATACGAAGTAGCATACTTTGCTACCATTCCGGAAGGGTCGGAGATGAGAGAATAATTCTCAGTAGTATCATCCTCCTCCCAATCTGCAAAGTCATGGTCACAGAGTGGCCACGGATAAGGATTAATCATCATCGAATTCTCATGCTCCCTTAGTATTTTTTTCCATTCCATACTATTGCAGTAGCGTTTGATTACGCGACGATAGAGAAAACGATAAAAGCGTCTCAAATACCGATTTTTATTTGAAGCAGTCGTGCTTCTCAAGGCATAATAATTAACAGTTGTTAGGTTCTTGTTCATTTTTTCACCCCCTTTAGTTTATTGAACACAAAACTATATACATATTATACCACACTTATGCTTAAAAATCAAGACCAAGGCTAAAATCGGTAGTTTTTAAGAGTTTCTTACTGCCCTAATTTTTGGATATTCATCTATGAGCACCTTGATACAGCCAGCAATCGGAATAGAAATGATTGCCCCAACTAACCCAAACATGTACATACCTATGACGATTGAACAAAGGATAATGAGCGGTGGAAGAGACATAGAATTTCCTTGTACTTTTGGTGCGATTACATTGTTTTCTATCTGTTCGTAGATAACGTAGAAAATGAGGAAGGAAAGTGCAGCAAGTGGAGATGAGAAGAATAAGATTAGAGAAACTAAGATGGCTGTAATGATTGGCCCAAACATCGGGATCAAATAGAAAATCATCGCAATCATGCCCATAGGCAAGGCGAGGCCGGAAGAAAAGCCGAAAATCAAGGAAAGAACAAATACAGCAAGACCCGTAATTAGGCCGTCTAGAATCGCGACAAGCACTTGTCCTGTGACATATCTAGCGACGACGTTGGCAAGTTTACCGGTTATTTCTTGGGCGAGAGCGGTTTTTTCGCTATTTTTATTACCCATCTTATGCCAAAAAGAATCAATAAGTCCTGGGCCTTGGGTTAGAAAAAGAATGGTCAAAACTACAACCAAAATCAGATTGGTAATTGTACTCGCGACAGCACCAATGCTCGCAAAAAGTGTTTGTGGAATAGAAGGAAGTAAATTCGTTGAAAATTGTTTAATTCCGTTAATGATCTGTGTCTTAGCATCAGAAATACCGAACATTTGCCCAAAATCATTAATACCATCCCAGGAAGAAATAGTTTTTTGGATCTGTTCAGGTGCGGTGGACACAACTCGCGATGTTTCCGTAATAAGCGCAGGAGCAATTACCATAACGGCAAACAGAAAGATCAATACTACCCCACCAACTACTAATCCAGCAGAAAGTCCAAGGCGACTTTTTTTCTTATTTATAGTTTTATCAACTTTTTTTACCAGCGGCCAGATAGCAATTGCTAAGAAAAGCGCGGCCCCAACAATCAATAGCCCGCCAAGTGCTTGTCCAAGAAGCAAGATAATAACCAAGATGGCCGCGACTACTAACCAAAATCTAATAAATGTTTTTGTGTCAACTTGAATTGATCTACTCATAAACCTCCTACTTAGAACTATTATATCATAAGCAGGAGTAAGAAGAATAAATTAGCGTAGGGAAAATGCCTTTTGAACCTTTAGGAGGGTACTATCGGCAACTTCATTTGCGTATTCTTCGCCAACTTCAAGTAGCTCATAGATATATTCGTCTGGAATAGCGCTAAGGCTATCTTGAAAGTGCGTTAGGAATGTTGCAACAGAACTTGCAACTTGCTTCTTTAAATCACCATAGTGAGTTTCGCCATGCCAAGTGGAAATCACTTCTTGTAGCGGTTTATCATTTATTAGTGCTTCAATTTGGAGCAAATTAGAAATACCTGGTTGATTGAACATGTCATATTTAATCTTTGCAAACGAATCAGTGGTTGCAGACATAATCTTTTTGGCGGCTTTTTCAGGCAAATCCGTTAGCATGATTTTACTGTTCTCAGCAAGGCTAGATTTACTCATTTTCTTAGCAGGATCAGAAAGGTCGCGAATTCTAATTGGCTCACCAACTTCCATAAATTTTATTTGAGCCTCGGTTTTTTCTGGGACAGTAAGAATTTCTCCATACTTATGATTAAATCTCATAGCAATGTTTCGAGTGAGCTCTAGATGTTGGAACTGGTCCTCGCCAACGGGTACATAGTTTGCAGAATAAAGTAAAATATCAGCTGCCATCAAAACAGGATAGTCAAAGATCCCAACATTAACAGATTTTTTTCCCTCACTTTTATCCTTGAACTGAGTCATCCGTCCCATTTCGCCCATATTAGCGACACAGTTTAGAAGCCAACACATTTCTGAATGCGCTGGGACGTAACTTTGGCGATAAACGTGAACATTTTCATTAATTTTAAGTCCAGCAGCCAGGTAAATCTTAATAGAGTTAACTAAATTCTTTTGAAAATCACCGTCAACCTCAGAGATAATAGAATGTAGATCAGGAATAAAAATATTAACATTATGATCTTTGCTATGTTTATTGGCAAGACGCACCATCGGAAGCATCGCTCCAAGGAAATTGCCAAGAGTTGGCTCACTATTTACTCTGATACCAGTCAAAATCGTTTTCATACTTCAATTTTAGCACAACTTATGGTAAAATAGAAATAACCTATTTGGGGCATTAGCTCATTTGGTAGAGCGCTTCCATGGCATGGAAGAGGTGAGGAGTTCGAATCTCCTATGCTCCACCAGGTTATATTTTTTATAGTATAATATCATTATGATTATCACTGGCAAAAAATTCAGCAAACCCGAAATGTCCCGCGTAAAAAACGGGGATATTGTCATGCCAGAAAAACGCATTGTAGAAAAAGAACGACTTGATCAAATACTCGTTAAAATCTACCCAGAATATAACCGTAGCACGTTGCAAAACTTTATCAAATCAGGCTATGTAATAGTAAACGACAAAGTCATCAAAAAACCGAACACTGAAATCGTAAAAAGTATCACAGAAAACGACGAAAAAGAAGTATATCCTATTGAAATCAAGCTGAATGTTCCTAAGAAAAAGGAGCTAAAACTCCCTAAAGAGGATATCATTTACGAAGATGATAATGTGCTGGTAATCAACAAACCGGCTGGACTTCTCTCAATGGCCAAGGGTGAGTTTACGACTGAACCGACTCTGGAGGACTATGGTTTACTTGTACACCGCCTAGATCGTGACACCTCAGGTGTTGTAATTTTGGCCAAAAATGAAGCAACGCAAAAATATTTAAGGAACCAGTTTCAAGAAAGAAAGACACACAAAACCTATTATGCCATAACAACGGGTATTCCAAAACTAAAAGAAGCGAAGATTGATTTACCGATAGCTAGGAATCTAAAGCACCCTACTACTTTCATGGTCGATCCAAAGGGAAAGAGCGCAGTGACATACTATAAGGTCTTGGAGAAAGCTGACACAGAGAATCTTGCCTTATTAGAGCTAAAGCCAATTACCGGACGTACCCATCAATTGCGCGTCCACCTAAAATATATCGGTTGTCCGATTCTTGGTGACAAGGTTTATAACCAAGAAAAGAAAGCGACAAGGCTTTTCCTGCATGCTGGCTCGCTCGAAATCACTATTCCAGGTGAGGATAGTGGCAAAAGAATGATTTTTACTGCTCCTTTGCCAGAAGAATTTGCAACTAAAATGGGAACCGCAGAAAAGGCGGCAGAATAAAATGTTTTTTGACGACCTGAACAAAATTCCAGAAATCGCAAAAAAAGCTGGTTTTTCAATTTTTGCAGTGCCAAATCCGAAAGATATCAAAATCACACACGAGATCAGAATAACGCCTGGCAAGAACAGCCAGATTAAAAAAGAACAAACAGATGAACTAATCAACATCTGCAAAAATAAAGAATCAGAATCTCGTTTTATCACTGTAGAATATGCCGAAAAAATGAACATATCTGCCGAAAATTCTATCTTAAAGCTTCTAGAAGAGCCGAAAGATAACTACCATATTGTTTTCTTGGTAAAAGAACCATCAGGCTTATTAAAAACGATACTTTCAAGGGCAAAAATATACTTTTTTAGACAGAAAGACTCGCTTAACACGCAAGTGGTCGAGGAACAAGATATCAAAATGTATGCCAAAAAACTAATTACAGCAAAAACAACCACTCTCTGTGCCATAATGAAAGAGATCACCTCAGAAAAAGAGTACAAAAAAACCAATAATTCTAGATTCTACACACTGAGAATTGTCGAAACTGCGATTGAGATGCTCTATAAATCGTATTTTCAGACCAGAAAGCCAGAACTTTTGAAAAAATTACCAAACTTCCTCGCACTTTATGACAACCTCAAGCAAAATGGCAACATAAAACTTCACCTTGTAGCTGATTTATGCTAAAATAGAACTTATGTTAGGAATCTTTGCAATTCTTTTACTGGGCTTATATATTGCCTTTGTTTTTCCACTATTTAAACACAAAAAAGCAGAGGAAAAACCAGATGAAAAAACCGCAATTCGAGTTAAGAAACTTTGGAGTATAGCCCAAGTATCAATGCGTGAAAGAAAACTGCTACGTGCAGAGAAAGCTTTGCTTGCTATTTTGAAATTAGACGAGAAGAACGCAGCGGCCTATAACCGATTAGGAATTTTATACGCGAAAAGTCAGAAATATAAAGAGGCAATTGAATGTTTTGAGATTGCGCAATCACTAGATAATAACGCGTCATCTTTCCATAATGTTGGGTTGATTTATCTAGAAACCGGCGAATACGAAAAGGCTGCCATGGCCTTTAAACAAGCAATTGAGCTTGAAGATGATTTACCTGCAAGATACATTGCACTATCGAAGGCAGAAGAGAAAATGGGAAATCGCAAAAATGCGTTAGCAGCACTAGAATCAGCTTTTAAATTGGACAATAGTCTTAGCACGCTTAAACAGATTTTAGCACTCTATGAAGCTGCAGATGACACCGAGGCTATCACGGAGACGACTGCTAGAATAGAGGCTCTTATAGCAGAAAATGCCAAAAGGAAAGCAAAAGCTCATCCTCGTCGGATGCTTTATCCAAGACGTCAGATGATGTCAAGATCGAAATCAAAACCAGCTAAGATTACCGTTCCAACCTCCAATTCTCGCACTACTCAGGTTAGACGAAATATTCGTAAGAAAATTCAATAAAAAATGCAAGCATTTTTCTCTTGCATTTCATTCGTGGAGCCGCGAGACGCAGTGGCTGCTCTTGCTCCACTCAGAAATGCATCAAAAAATGCAAGCATTTTTCTCTTGCATTTCATTCGTGGAGCCGCGAGTCGGACTTGAACCGACGACCTGCCGCTTACAAGGCGGCTGCTCTACCAACTGAGCTATCACGGCATTTATCTACCAGATTATTTTAACAAACTTTTTGAGATTAGTAAACCTTTTATCTCGGTCTTGATAAAATTAATGCGCCCATAAAAGCGTAAATATAACCACTTTCCCAAATTAGAACCAAATTCCAAAGAACATTCCAGTTGCTAGCATAACTTACTATATAAATTACGCCATAGGCGAGAAAGGCCAGACATGCTTTAGCGGAGAGCGATTTATTTAGTCCGGCAAGACGGAGTCTTTCCAACATCATGCCAAACATTGCTATAAACATCATCCTGGCCATAAGAATGTGAATGAAATTAATAGTCTCACGCGTCCCATCACTCATAAAAACATTGTGCGGGCAAATTGAAAGGCCAATAAATCCAGCTGTCTGAACAAGTGAAAAAATAAACCAGACCACAGAAAGCTTTTTCCTAGTAAACAAGTAGTAGCGTAGCATCAAGATGACGATAATTAAGTTACATATTGCAAAAAATATCGAAGTCCAAAGCCTAAGCCCTACATACGCGGAAATTGTCAAAGTAAAATTACCGGCATAACCTTCAAATATCCAGTAATACCCTAGGATAATTAGTTGCGAAAAAGCAAAAATAATTGGGGTGAGGACAATGCCGTATTTCGGTGAAAGAAGATTTTTTAATCTCATAAATAAATTATACCATTAGAAAGATAAAACTTTACGAAAGAAAAAATCTTTGGTATAATAATCAAAGGTTGCTGGAGTCGTCTAGTGGCAATGACAAGAGACTGTAAATCTCTCGGCTTCGGCCTTCGTAGGTTCGAGTCCTACCTCCAGCACCACGTTGAAGGTCAAAAAAATTCTGCTAACAATCATGTTAGCATTTTTTGTTTACCGCCACGCCAGTTAGTTGACATGAGTGCAAAAATATGGTAACATATAAAATATGTAGCACATTTACATTTAAAAGGGAGGGTGAAAATGCAGGAATACATTATGTGTATATCAATCGGAGCCTGTCTTATCATGATGGTTTTTACCTTCATCACAGACTCCTTATCGAAGAGGCGAAAGTATCTACTATTTTCCATGTCGGCCGCTGTAATGCTTCAATCGATCTCAGACCAGTTGGCGGATTTTTACAATGGAAATGCAAGTATGCTCGGTCTCGTCATGACACGAGTAAGCAAATTCTTAGTCTACGGCATAAATATCGTTTTTGTATATGTCTTTTGTCTATATCTTAAAGACTTGCTGGTGGAAGAGGAAAAACGCGAGCCGCCGAAGACAATCAAGCTAGCAGAATATCTGCTTTCTGTTGGAGCAGTAGTATTAGTAATTGCCCAGTTTACAGAGCTATACTACAAGTTCGATGAACAGAATAATTACTTGAGAATGCCGGGTTATGCCATCTCCTACTTTTTTCCAATGACAGCAACTGTACTATTACTTATTACGACTGTCACTCACCGAGAGAGTATCAGGAGGCGCTTGTATATACCATTTATTATATTCATGGTTACGCCACTCCTGACTTCGGTTGTGCGATTTTTCTCGCACGAAATCTCGTTGACAAGTATTTCGATTGCAGGTATGGTGGCGTTACTATACTGCTTTTCAATCCTTGACGCTAACGATCTGGTAAAAATCGCCTACCAAAAAGAAATAGAGCTGGTTAGACAGACTACGTTTGCTCTTGTTGAGGCCATTGATGCGAAGGATAATTACACAAATGGCCATTCAAAAAGGGTAGCAGAATACTCGGTGATGATTGGTGAAAAAGCAGGTAAGACTAGAGAGGAGCTAGAGGAATTATATCTGATAGCCTTGCTTCATGATGTTGGCAAAATTGGAATTCCAAATGCTATTATCAACAAGAATGGCAAGTTAACGGATGAGGAATACGATATCATCAAGACTCACCCGGTTATCGGAAATGACATTTTGTCAAAAATCAGTATCTCTCCGAAACTTTCCATTGGGGCACACTATCATCACGAGCGATACGATGGTAGAGGCTATCCGGATGGTCTGTTTGGGCACGAGATACCCGAAGTCGCGCGAATTATTGCAGTAGCCGATACCTATGATGCGATGTCGTCAAAAAGAAGCTACCGTGATGTATTGCCGAAGGAAAAAATTAGGGCCGAACTAGAAAAAGGTATAGGTACACAGTTTGATCCGGAATTTGCAAAAATCATGATTGATCTCATGGATTCTGATAAGGATTATCAAATGAGAGAAGCGTGAGCACCTTTAAGGGCTGCCGTACTGGCGGCCTTTTTTTATGCAAAAGTAGCACTCAATATCTTGTAACCCCTATTGTTTTAATTCTAAAAATATACACATTTCGTGCTACAATAAAATCATGAACGGATTAGTGAAACGAGGACTTTCTGCTTATAAAATATTCTTGAAAAACAAATTTATGGCGGCGCTGATGATGTTTATATCTGGCGTAATGATGTTTTTTGCCGCTATCAACGGTAAAGGAAATGACACTTGGACTTTACCAATCATCATCACACTTGTAGGCTCCATCCTTTCTCTGTGGGCGGCTTACCGGCTTGGATACATCAAGTCCTGTTTTGACGAGGGAAAAGAGTCTCGCAAAGAAAAAGTTGTTAGAAAAAAAGAATTGCTGATGCAGTTCATCGAAACTATAGTCTACGTAGCAGTCGCTAGTTTAGGAATATTCTTGCTCGCTAACCAAGAGTTTACTAATAAAGCGCTAAACCTTATGGCTGGATTTTTCACCACCCTAAACGGAATTTTTAGTGCAGTCTCAACTTTCAAAAATCGCGACAATAAGGATTTCCGTTGGAAATTCGTGATAATTTTAATGGTGCTAGAATTTATTTTGGGACCATATTTTATAATCGCTTCCGACTCAATAGATATCAATAGCTATATCATCATGGGTGCACTTACCACTGTTGCTGGTACTGCCGAAATCATTTCCGCCACCACTAAAGCTAGCCTCAAAGAAACCATCAGCGATGGTAAAAAAATGGTTCATATCATGAAAGATGGTCAGGAAAACAACGGGAGCGAGGAAGAACATGAGGAAGAAGACGAAAACGAATGATCGTCCGAAGAAGAATAATAATCGGAAGAAAATTTAAAGGTCACCATAGGGTGACCTTTCTCGATATTTAGTTGTTGGTTCCATTGTTGCGAACGCCACGACTAGCAATATCTTTATAAAACTGAGTCTTATTTTTAAACATTGCATTCTCTGCGTTACGAATAAGTCTCTCCATGGATAGCTGACGAGTGTTCATCTGATCATACCCAGTGGCAATATGGTAACCACCTTCTTCCACTTTCTGAGACAAAAGATCAGTTTTTACGCCTACATCCGCTCTGGACATATCAGGTATAAAAACTACAAATTCGTCACCGCCGATTCGGTAGGTATACTTCTCGGAAAACTGGTTTTTGATCTGTAGTGCTACGTATTTTAACATTTCGTCACCGTATTCGTGGCCTTTGGTGTTATTCAGCTCGTGCAGACCATTTACGTCAATGTAAAGACAAGCTAGCGAATGAGCGCACTTACTGGAGATCGAAAAGAGATCGAGTTCGTAAGCATTGCGGTTGTTCGTCTGCGTAAGTTGATCGATACGACTTATTTCTTGGAGTTGTTGCTCTGAAAGACTGCTTCGAATCTTCGTACGGTTAATTATCGAGCCACCCACCACGCCGAGTACTCCATAGAACGTGGCATCGATTAAATCCACCGAAAGCACTGGCTCTGTCTTATTCATAAACGACAATAAGATAAAAATCGTATCATAAATGGCTGTCGTTGTAAGAACTTGGATTGGTGTACCGACAAAAAGTGTTGGCATAAAAACCAGCATCACGATGAACGTCACCGTTCGGTTGCCCGGATCGGTAATAGCCCCGATAAATATCCCATAGAGATAATAAATCGAGTAAGAAGCATAGACGACCGGCCAAACCAGCCAACGGTGCTTCTTTGCTGCGCGCGAAAGAAGAAGCACGATAATTGAAAAGACCATGCCACCGAAGTAAACCATGCGATTTTGAACCACGCTTTCAATGAAAAAGGACAACATAAACATTATCCCAATCAGCAGAGCCGCAATTGTCGAGAGAGCGCCTGCCATTGCTCGATTGACCTTACTCATTGGCGTAGCAACCATCTCAAGCTGAGATCGATCAAAGCCCGCATACAATAGATGCTTTTTTAGTTTTTCCATCATAATCCACCCCCCTATTTTGGAAAACTATAAATGAAACCTTAAAGTGCCACTCCCGTAAAAAGGAAATATCTCTTTATTATACCACAAATTCCGCAAAAAATAAAGTCCAACATAAAGCATCTTGAATTATTTTTTTCATATTGGTATAATTGTGATACAAATGCCTCGATAGCTCAGTCGGTAGAGCGCATTCATGGTAAGGATGAGGTCACCGGTTCAAACCCGGTTCGAGGCTCCATTTTTATCGGTTGACTTTTTTACAAAAATCATTATAATAAAAATATGAAAAACATACCACAAGAAGCTTTACGTCAATTCTTGATTGGTATTTCAAAAAAACATCTATTTAATAAGTACAATCAGCCGTCCATCTATGGATGAAAGAGAGGGGCCTGTAATGCCAGTTCTAGTTATCTCAACTCGCCAAGGTGCAACCCACGAAGTAGAAGTTCGTGATTTTCACGATGCTCACCGCGAGATAAATAGGTTTAATCAACAATATCTTGCCAACCATCCAAATGATATGATTGTAGATATGAGTGTTATATCGCACGGAAATATTATCGCTAGATACTTTAACGGAAGATTGGAGGATTTTTAATGAGTGGAAACTCTATCGAGGAGAGGATTGATAAAGTCCGTGGCTCTATGATTGGTGGCGCAATCGGCGACGCTCTCGGCTATCAAATAGAATTTCAACAAAATGTAACACCAAAAATGGTTACTCGCTTCAACGGTAAGACCGGGATAATTTCAGACGACACGCAAATGACACTTTTTACGGCCTGTGGACTTCTTTGGCGACAGACTAGATGGCACCTTAGGGGCATTGCCATGCTGCCACCAGAGGCGATTCATCTTGCATATCTTGATTGGCTAGGAACCCAGCAAAGAGTCGAAGAACATCCATCTGTTTCATGGATTAAAGATATTCCGGCGCTAAATGTTTTGCGCGATCCAGGTATGACTTGCCTTAACTCACTCGAATCGAAAAAAGCTGGCACACTTGGCGAACCTATCAACGATAGTAAAGGCTGTGGTGGAGTAATGCGGATTGCTCCGATTGCCTTATATCTTAATGAAGGTGTTATTGGTGATTTTTCAGCCAAGTCCTGTGCACTAACGCATAGTCATCCACTTGCTATTCTATCTGCTTATACACTTGGTTACATCATCTACTACGCTCTGTCTAATTACCCACTGAAAAAAGCCATAAAAACTGCCATCCAAAAGATGAATGATTGGGTGACAGAAGGTATTAATAAGAACCAAAAACTTATTAAAATTCGTTACAAAGATGAGAAAACAGAGCTCTCGGAGTTATTCAATAAAGCGATAGAGCTAGCAGAAACAGACATAGAAGACCAAGACGCTATTTCACAACTTGGAAATGGTTGGGTGGCGGACGAAGCGGTAGCTATCGCTATCTACTGTTCGCTCAAGCACGCAGACAGTTTCGAAGATGCTATTGTAGCTGCAGTAAACCATGACGGCGATTCAGACTCCACTGGCGCGATTACCGGAAATATCATGGGAGCAAAACTCGGATACGAAAAAATTCCAAAATATTATAGAGATAATATCGAACTTAAAAATGTGATTTTAGAACTAGCAGATGATTTAGCAAAAGGCGTACCAACTGACGAACACGGCGCTGTTTCTGATGAAAAATGGCTAGAAAAATACCTATACTTAAATTATAGCCAAAATATGTTATAATATACTCATGCAAACCTCTGATTTTGATTATAATTTGCCAGAAGAGTTAATCGCTCAGACACCACTTGAAAATCGCGCGGATTCTCGACTTTTAGTGGTAAATCGTGACCAAAAATCTTACGAGGATCACACCTTCAAAGATATAATTGATTATTTAAACGAAGGTGATGCCTTAGTATTAAACGAAACCAAAGTTTTACCAGCCAGATTTTACGGATATCGAGCGGACACTGGTAGCAAAATCGAAATCCTACTTTTAAAGGAGATACCTTGCAAAACATCAGGTTGTTGCTCCTGGGAATGTCTTACCAAACCCCAGAAGCGCCTAAGGGCTGAAACCCACAGATCTCTTTATTTTTTCAAGCAAGAAGATGACAACACTCCGCTCTTTGGAGCTCATGTTGACGAACTTTTGCCAGATGGTATTACTCATCTAACCTTTACCTGCACTAAACAGCAACTTCTAGAAAACTTAAGTCAAATTGGCACAATGCCACTCCCGCCATACATCCACGAAAAGCTAAAAGATCAAGATCGTTATCAAACGGTTTACGCAAAAAACCTTGGTTCTGCTGCTGCCCCCACCGCTGGACTACATTTCACGTCAGAATTACTAGAGAAAGCAGAGAAAAAAGGTGTTAAAATTGTCAAAATTACTCTGCACGTTGGCCTAGGCACTTTTCGTCCGGTACAAGTTGAAAATATCAAAGATCACAAAATGCATACCGAAGCCTACGAAATCACAAAAGAAGCCGCAGATATTTTAAATCACACTAGAAAACAAGGCAAAAGCATATTTGCGGTCGGCACTACATCTGTTAGAACACTGGAGTCAAATCTCAAAAATCACTCAACATTCACACCAGAAAAGGCAGAAACCGACATCTTTATTTATCCAGGTTATAAATTTAAGGCTGTAGACGGGATCATCACAAACTTTCACTTGCCAAAATCCACTTTGATTATGTTAGTTTCTGCATTTGCAGGAAAAGAGCTCACAATGGAGGCATACAAGCACGCAGTTAAAGAAAAATACCGCTTTTTCTCGTTCGGCGATGCAATGCTAATAAAGTAAACGGAATAATGCTTAGATGAAAGTGACCTATAAACTAATTCACAAGGACAAAACTACAGGTGCAAGATACGGCAATGTAATTTTTGAGGCGAAAAATGGCGAAAAGCAGGAGTACGAAACGCCAATGTTCATGCCAGTAGGGACTCAAGCAACTGTCAAAACCTTAAGTCCAGAGCAGGTGAAAGAAGTAAAACCTGGCATCATTCTAGCGAACACCTATCATCTATGGCAACGTCCGGGAGCGGAAATCGTTAAAAAAGCTGGCGGACTACATCGATTTATGAACTGGCAAGGCCCAATTTTAACAGATTCTGGCGGATATCAAGTATTTTCGCTTGCGCATAATAAAAAGAAAGATATTACAGAGGAGGGAGTACATTTTAAAAGTGAGCTAAATGGTGAGAAACTGTTCCTAACTCCAGAGAGGTCAATAGAGATTCAAAATATGCTCGACTCAGATATTGCAATGAGCTTTGACGAATGTCCGCCAGCAACTGCCGATAAAAATTACCTCAAAAGAAGCGTGGAACGAACGATCAGATGGGCCAAAAGAGGAAAAAAAGTGCACAAAAACAAGAGTCAGTCACTCTTTGGTATCGTACAAGGAGGCCCACATCAAGATTTGCGAGAATATTCTGCCAAAGAAACGGTAAAAATTGGTTTTGATGGCTATGCAATCGGTGGAGTTGCCAATGATGACGAGGATAAAGACTCTATGTATAAGGCCGTAGAATACTCGACACCATTTCTACCAGAAGACAGAGTACGATACTTAATGGGCGTAGGCGAACCAGTAGATTTAGTAGAGTGCGTGGCAAGAGGGGTTGATATTTTCGACTGCGTGTCACCTACTAGACTTGCTCGCCACGGTAACGCTCTAATATGGGGAGTAAAACACGTCAAAAAAGAAAGCACAAACAGCTCAAAAGAGAGCATAAGCAGCGCAAAAGAAAGCATAAACCCTAAAGACTGCAAAGAAAAACGTATTAACCTCAAAAACGCGCAGTTTGCTGATGATTTTACGCCAATCGAAGAAGATTGTGACTGCTACGCCTGTAAGCACTATACCAAAGCTTACATTCATCATCTAATTAGATGCGATGAGGCATTTGGGAAGACTTTGCTTAGTATCCACAATATCAGATTTCTAATTCGCCTAACTGAAAAAATGCGTGAAGCCATCAAAAACGACAATTTTGCCGAATTTAAGAGAGAATTTTATAAAAATAGCGACTAACTTTGCTCTAGACAAACATATCAACCTGTGCTAAAATATAGACCAATATGGCAAAAAAGAATAATACTAAGCGCAAACTTGTTGGACTAGTTTCTGAAGAATCTGGAATTCGTGCATATTATACCAAGAAAAATACTATGAACACCCCAGATAAACTTTCTCTAAAGAAATATGATCCAATCTTAAGAAAGCACGTCGTCTTCACCGAGACTAAGAAAAACCTCGGCCGAAACGAAGTCAAAGAGAAGAAACGCTAAATAAAAACCACCTATGAGCAAAACCCTAGGTGGTTTTTTAATACAATGAACTTACTGGAAGTGTATCCCGAGCCGCTAGAGAAACTATGCGCGGAGTCTACGAACCTCACGCAGTGTTACCCAACAAGATAGGCTACACGGCGACACAGCGCACATTAAAGCCGCGGTACTCGAGGTGGTTGCTCTGGGGGTGGACGAGCGTCGTGTAGTAGACCAGGAGGTAGGCGTCGGTAGCAGAAGAGTAGGCAGTAGAAGACCAGTAGTAGCCGTGGCCATTATTATTGAACGCCCCAGACTCAACATAGCCAGAACGGGCATAGTTTAGCGGGAATGCTTCTAAGGTCTGATAACCAGTACTGGTATTAGTATTGGTGGTGATATTAAGATAGGCTTTAGTCATATTGCTATAGGACTTGGAGGTAGCGCTACTATCAATCGTATAGTTGTATGGTAGTCTCCAGCCATTAGGACAGATGGAGAATGGAGCATCAGTATTAACATCAGAGGAAAGTCCAGAACCAGCCGTAGCAGCATACCAAGAGTAGTAGTAGGTGTTATTGGCGGCTTTAGTGTTGCCGTTCATTGGAGTAGCACCGTTGCCAGTACCGCCAGAACCAGTTGGCGTCCAGATACCTGCACTAGTAATAGCGCCTTGCTGGGTAGCGGAGCTAGGTGTAGCCGGGGCAAGATTGCCAGAGCTGTTTGAGACGACTTCCACTCCTGCCGTAGTGGAAAGTGGGATTTCTAGGTTTTGGGTCATCCAACAGTTGCCATCGGCTAACTTCCTTATAACATAACCCTTTGCATTAGCAGATGATGGAGCGACCTTATTATTAATGGTGCCAGTACCGTCTGCTCCGCGCCAGTCATAAAGCGTGCGTTGCGGGACATAGGCAGAGCTACCAGCGTGTGAGCCATCGGTATCAGCTTGGGTAGCGGTCTTGGCTGGGGTAGTAGCAGTAGTACAGATATCAGAAGTCATCTCTTGCATGTAGGTAATGTTCCAGAAGGTTGGAGTGACACCAGTTACCTGAACATCCGTAGTCCAATCTTTGCCATAAGTTGGGATTTCTACTTCTAGGTCATAATTACCAGCTACAAGTGCCGGTGTAGTACAAGTGACTGTTACATTACCAGAGTCGGCATTAATATCGGTGATAGGACAAGTCGCAGTATTGCTGCTATTGTTCTTGTCGGTCAGAGTGACAGTGATGTCTGAGCTAGTAAAGGCGTAATTTGAATGTAGGCTGGTGACAATCACTAAATCCTGCCCACCGGCATAATTTAGTACGCTAGGGAAAGGCGAAATCGTGTCAAAGGAAGAAACCGAGGTGTCAGATACCACGAAGTAGTTGACCACCCCAGAATACTCGCCAGATGGCAAAGCAATATTAGCCTTGGCAGCATAATAAACATCTAAGTTTTGCCCAGCAGAGCTCGTGGCAGAGTTCATCTCCTGTACTTTGACTGCACCGGAGCGAAGCGGCACTGGAGCGAATTTATTCCCAGGATTGACCGTCCCACCAGTAGTTCCATCACTAGAATTACCATTACTATCAATATAGACTGGATCAAAGTTTGCGAAAGTGTCTGGCACGCCAGCCTGTCTGTTCGCCCCACCAAGCAGTGCAAAGCCCCAGGTATTGTTAGTCAGTGCAGCAGGAGCGGAAATGGTACCAGTAGCGGGAGATAAAAAGTTGCTACTGGTACTATTCCCGTCCTGATACAATGCATTCCCAGGGTGTGTGGCGTCATAATCGGAAACTTGATCCATCGAAAAATACAGCTGATACCCAGCTGGGTTGTTGGTGGTAGTGGTGATAGTATCGTGCGCCACACCAAGAGCGCCATCTGCCGTTCCTTCAAGAGAAATCACCAGATTATCCGCTGAATGAACAGAAGCAGTATAGTCCGAACCAGTAAAGCTAAAATAAAGCGTATCGGCATTAGTAATGCTCTGAGGAGTAAAAACCGAGCTCGCAATAAAGGTCGTAATAAAGGCAAAAATGAAGATACCAGCAGCTTGGGCTGCTAATTTATATTTATAAAGACCCCCCCCCCATGACATCATTTTTCTTGTGTTCTTTGCCCTTTACGAACATGTTATTTTCTACCTCCTGTTATGATCAAATGCCATCAAGCTGAACAGATTCAGACTTTTTCCACAACAAATCCATGCAGAACTGACATTATGACCAACTTGTTACCCCTAGTATAGCACAAGTACTTTGCATCATGCAAGTGCTTTTTTCGCTAGACTTTTTGTGATGCGAACTGAAATTTCATGCTTATGCTTGCATGAGGCAAACAGGCATGTTAGGGTTAAGACATGAATTATAAGGTGCACATTGAAGAAACTGGAAAATCAAAGCCTCGCCCACACGAAGAGCCTATTGCGAAATTTCTAGCGGGGTATTTTAAGAGCGATATTGTTTTTATGCGTCGGATGTCGAGCAAAACACCAGATTTATATATTTTAAAAACGAACATTAGATGGGAGCTGAAATCTCCAACTGGAAATAGCAAACATACCATCCAAAACAATCTTAGAGTAGCGAGTGCACAGTCAGAGAATATACTACTAGATTTATCGCGCAGTAAAATGAGCGCCAGCCAAGCAATCGCTAGAACAAAAGAGTTTCTAAAGAACGAACGCTCCAGGATAAAAAGATTAAAAATCATCACAAAATCGTATAAAGTAATTGACATCAAAGAATAACTGGTGTACCATATAGCTAACGAGCAGAAGCAAAAGATACTGAATTGAATCAACTACTTTTGCTCACCGAGAGACCTTATCGGTCTCTTTTTAGATTCTCAACCCGCCACTCAAAATCGCGGATTACATTCATATAATACATAAAAGCATCGTATGGTGAGTCAAACGGTGAGAAATAGGCATGTACGTCACCGTCATTCCAATATTTCGTGCACATATAATATGGGTGATCAGAAGTGGTTAGTCTGCGCCAATCGTCAATCAGATCAGCATCTCTCGTTTCCATTATGCTATTTTTCACTGCATAGAGTTCATGCTCAGCAGACTGTTGCATCTCGTTACCAAGCCATGCAGAAAGATCTCGTTCGGTATCGGCCCAAGTTACTGTATCTGGCATAGAAATTGCATCTGCTGGCTGTTCAAGACCAGCTGCTTCAGATACTGTTACAAACTTGTTGTCAAATTCCGAAAGCCAGCTTCCGATTAATTCGTTCACGAAATCGAAGATACCCGTATCTTCCCAGATATTCTCACCAAACGTCTCAAAGTCCATGAAAAGATTAATCAGATTGCCATTGAGAGCATCTTCGTTTAGCCAGCTTTGGTATTTTGGAACCGTTAATGGCCACTCTTTCCAATTTCTGTCTGAAAAACGAAAAGCAATATCATCAGACAGACGGTAGTTTTTAAGCAGCAACCTGGTCCTCTCGCCTCCTGCGACTTTATAGACATGATTTGGGCTACGCCAGCCAAGCACCTTATCCCAGCCTTCCGCAAGAACTGCCGTATATCCCATATCATCAGCCCAACGGCCAAGTTCATCATTATAAGCAAACTCAGTATTCCTAAATACTGTCGGACGAACACCAAACAGTTCAGCAATTTTATCAGAGTGCATCTTTACCTGCGCTTGAAATTCATTCCTGTTATAGAAAAACGCTAGTGAATGATAATAAGTTTCACCAACAATTTCAACCCTTCCAGTCGTAACAAGATGCCTTAATCTCTCAATCAGCTCTGGCTCCCATTCGAGTGCCTGTTCCAACCAAACACCAGTAATTGATAGTGAGAACTTAAAATTAGGAAACTTTTTCAAATTATGCTCTAGAAGCTCCAGCATCGGATAATACGATTTTTTGGCAACCTTCCTAAAAATACGTTCGTTATTCTGTTTATCGTAATAGTCTTTTTCGTACCAATAATTATGATTGTGCGCCACGTCAAAAATACTATACCTGCGATACCTCCAGGGCTGATGCATGTGTAAATACAGACAAATCGCGCGCATCAACAAAACTCCTTATGCTTTTCCACTTTATTATAAACACTTTCAATTTTTTTCGCAACATCATCCCAAGAAATTTTGCGGTATTCTTTTGAAATGCCATCTTTTAGCGTATTCTTCAGTGCCTCACTTTTGGAAATCGCCACGATTTCATCTGCCAACTTGTCTTCGTCCCAAAAATCATATTCCATAGCGCTGCGTATCACCTCAGATACCCCAGATTGTTTAGTTAAAATTAGAACGTCCTGATGGTGCGCTGCTTCAAGCGCAGTGAGTCCAAATGGCTCAGAGATAGAGCTCATTACGAAAATATCAGAAATTTGGTAGATATCACGAAGCTGCTTCCCCCTGACAAAGCCGGTAAAAATCACGTTCTTCGAAATGCCATATTCGGCACTCTTTGAAATTAACTCCGCTTTCTGTTCTCCATCACCAGCAAAAACAAATAATAACTTTGGGTTTTTCTCCAGTGCTTTCTTGGCTGCCTTTAAGAAAATCATCAAGCCCTTTTGGATGGTAAATCGCCCAACTGTAGAAACGATGGTATATCCCAGTAACTTCATAGCCTCAAGATATTTATAATCATCAGAGTCATACCTGTATGCCGATTTCAAAAAACCTTCGTCAAGCGAGTTATAGACCACATCAATTTTCTCTGAGGGAATGTGGTATTTTTCTATGATAATATCTTTAGTGGCCTTTGACACAGCAATAATCTTATCCGCTAACATCAAACCTTCTTTTTCAATGGCCTCAACTAATGGATTTCCGTGAGTGCTTCCACTTCGGTCAAATTCTGTAGCATGAACATGTGCCACCAAAGGAATGCCAAAATTCTTTTTAGCCAGCACTCCAGCTTCAAAAGTTAGCCAGTCGTGCGCATGCACTACATCAGGTTTATACTCCATTAAATACTTCTTCACAAACTCGCAATAATCGTGTTGGATTTCTCGAATGGAAATCGAGCTGTTTACTCCAGCGCCGTTTTCTCCACTCGCGCCTGCGCCACCGTTTGGGCCCGCTCCGTTTTTCCCGTTTGCGCCCGTTCCGCCCACCATCGGACGGTCAATACTACCGGCATCATATGCCCCCATACCATAGCGATGGAGTGGGTCTAATTTTGTCGCCGAAAGTACATTCATAAATTTAATATCTTCGTGTTCAGCAGTATACGGTACCACAAAATCAATCTGCACACCATCTCGCGCCAATGCTTTTGAGAGGTTCAAACATGCAACACCCAGACCTCCAGAATTATGAGGTGGTAACTCCCATCCAAGCATTAGTATTTTCATCATTCCTAATTATATCATACTTATGCTTTTGAAAGAAAAAATCTATAAAAAAATAAAAAATCATGTTATAATTTCAGAAGCTAGGGGCGTAGCTCAGTTGGTAGAGCACTGGTCTCCAAAACCAGGTGTCGTGGGTTCAAGTCCTGCCGCCCCTGCCACAGCCGAAAATACAGACTACAAACACCCAGTATGACAAAGTCACGGGTGATTTTTTATGTAAAATTCATTCAACTTAAGCTTGACATATCCCCACCCGTGGTGTTATACTTGCATCATAATTAATGGGAGTCTTTCAATGAAGAAAGTCAAACTACTTGTCGCAGCTATGTTCATGGCTGTAACGCTGGGTCTTCCAGCCAAAGCGGTTTTCGCCGCAGCAATATCGTTAACGCAAGCTGATTTCACATTTGCTGATTGCGATGACCACACCGCAAACGCAAAAGGAATTATCTGCTATGACCTTTCCGGTACAAACGCCTACAAAATCCCTGCCGGAGAATACATTTTAGGAGAAAACATCAATCTTGGAACAGGTTCTGCCTTCACTAGCGGTGCAACTTTTTCTCTAGATCTTAATGGCAAGTCTATCATCAACTCATCAGATATGGCTCCAGCATTAGAGCTTGATGCAACCACTAACACTATATCTGGAACCGGTACCATTGCCAGCACCGGCTATGCCGCAGGCGTTTCTGCAAATGGCGTATGGGATGAAACGAGCGGAGAGTTAACCACTCGTACTACCACTATTATCAATGGCAACCCTTCCATCAGAACACTTTCAGCCAACGGCGTAACTTTGACAATCAACGGTGGAACCTATACCTCAAACGGCATGGGCGGTGCTATCAACCTAGGTGACGACATCATCGCCACCATTAATAACGCGGAAGCGACCGCCACTATTAGTGATGCTATGTATATCTATGGCGGCAAATTGACCATCAATGGCGGTAAATTCACTAGCCAAGGTAGCCTTGGCATTTGCGCAGAGGGAAAGCTAGACGCTCTTACTATCACCGGCGGTACCTTCACTGGTAAAAGCGCAGGTCTTTCATTAATGGGTATTCCTACCTCTGCTTCCCTGTCTGGCGGTACTTACAGTGCAACCGGTTCAGATGATGGGGATTTTGGTCCAATCGTAGTAATGGATGACGAAGTTAGCACAACTACCTTATCAAGTTTCCTTGCACCAGGTGCAGCCTACTCAGACAGTAGCTTTGAGCTGAATGAGGATAGCTTCGTTCCAACCGTTTATCTTACCAAAAGATCTGTCACTATCACAAATGGCAGCTCTAGCGATGACGAAGGCGAAGAAACCCCTGTCGCAGAAGAATCCACTTCTTCAGACTCTTCTATCGGTGCTCCAGATTCTGGTCGCTCAACCAAAGAATCCGCTTCTGTCACTTCCAGCGCGCTAGCTACACTTCTAGCTTCTTCCGCTATCCTTGGTGGCATCTATGCCGGCAAAAAAGCCCTTGCCAAAAAAGCCTAAGTAGCGTTATAGTAGGCTTGGGAAAACTATACCGCCACACAGCGTATGAAAAACACTCTCTAGAAAGGGAGTGTTTTTTGACGCAAAATCAGGTATAATTAAACCAAGATGAAAAATATCCCCATCAAAAAATCATACCTTGCCGTCTGGGCGGCGTTATATCTAGGTTTTCTGATTCTAGATCTGATTACTCCAAATTCAGAAATCGTCACCGCATTAAAGCTCGCTGGGATTTTACTTTGTCTTATCTACACATTACTCTACTCAAAAAGCTTGCTCCTACGGTTCGCCTTTCTCTTAACCGTCCTAGCAGATCTTTTCCTAGCATTAAACAACACCTCTATCGCCGGTGTCATTACTTTTTGCTTCGTCCAATTTGCCCATTTCATTCGATTAAAAAACGCTTCGCTTAAAATCTCTATCGTACTCTATCTTGGGGTTCTCCTAGTACTTGCCGCATCAAGCCTCCTCAAAATCGACGCACACTATCTACTGGCAACAATCTATTGTAGTACACTTATCGCTAATATCATTCTTGCCAAAAAGAGCGACAATATGTCCTTCATTGGTTTCTTACTATTCCTCTGTTGTGACATTATGGTTGCAGTGTCATTTCTCGCCAGCACCGGAGCAATCAGCAGTGCATTGCACCCAGTAGCAGACTACCTTGCTTGGATGTTCTATTTACCATCGCAAGTTCTTATCGCCTGTGCACCTGCTAAAATGCCGCAAAAATCCAAAAAATTTGCCAAAGCGGTCTAACCTGTGCTAGAATATAACTATTATGGAAGGTAAAAAATCAACGACTCTGTCACTGCCTAGGGCTATTTTAGTCTTTGGAGCGCCGGCAAGTGGCAAAACAACATTTTGTGAGAAATTCTCGCAACAATTTAGAGCTCCATATTACAATCTAACAGATATCAAAGAAGAAAACGGTTTCTCAAGAGACAAAGTACTCTTGATTCTTGACCTGATCGCTCGCACTGGTCAAAACCTCATTATTGAAGGCGAATTGAACACCGAGGCCGATCGTCAGGAAATCAGGAAACTCCTAGAGGCAGAAGGGTATAATCCTTCTCTTATCTGGATTCAAACAGACGTTAATACCATCAAGTCTAGGCTCAAAAACCGTCTAAAATCAGTCGCTAAAGCTAAAGAAGAATACGAGTCCAAAATCTCCGAGCTTGAGGCCCCGTCCGAGGGGGAGAATCCAATTGTTCTCTCGGGTAAGCATACCTTTGAGACTCAGCTTTCACACACTTTATCCCAGCTCTAATCAGTAATCCTCTAAAGTGACTATCTATCTAGCATTTTTTTGAGGCGCCAATGATTATTAATGACCAAGAGTTCGGCGAAGTAATTATTCGAAAAAGTCCGTGGAGCAACGGGGTAAAATTTTCAATCTCTACCTCTGGTCGTTTACAAATGTCAGTACCAAAATACACCAGCAACTTTTTAGCTAAACGCTTTCTAAACCAAAATCGTGATGTTATTCGTGAAAAACTACCAATAAAGGACCCTTCATCTCAACGCGCTAGAGATGCTAAAAAGAAAATTCTCATGAAACGCGCTAAGGAATACCTTCCATATCGACTAGAATACTATGCAAAACTCTATAATTATCATTACGACAAAGTGCGTCTGACTCATGCCAATACCAGATGGGGAAGCTGTTCATCTAATCGCACTATTTCTCTAAATATTGGCCTAATGCAAGTTCCAGAGCTTTTGCGTGATTATGTCATTTTACACGAACTAGCTCATCTCAATCACATGGACCATTCGCCGGCTTTCTGGGAAGAGGTGGGGAGTCACGACAAGCATTACAAAGAGCACCGCAGAAAGCTAAAGCAATTCACGCCAGGCGTATAAAACCATTACCTCTGTTGACATTTTTTATAAAAAGTAGTATAATAGAGGCATACATTATTGTTGGGAGTTATCATGAAAACAGGGAAGAAAAGGGCTAGGAGTGTTCTAATCTCTGATTTTCATGCCGGATATTCTGAGCAGTTTCAGAAAAAAAGTGTGCTTTTCGGCAAAAAACGTAGCTCCAAAATCATCTTCGCCAGCCTTGTAGCCATTTTCTCATTCGTTATCGGATATTCAGCCGGAAGAATTTTTGCTCCTGTTTCAACTACCAGCGCTATTTCCCCAGAAGAAGTTATGGTAGGCGAGACAAGTACTAAGCCAGAAAATTCTATCAAAAATACTAAATCATCTATTGAAAAAGTCCAAGAGGAGGCCATAAAAACCGAAGCATATATTAAAAGACCTTCCTATTCTCTAGAGATTCCAAGCATCGGGCTATATACGAACATCATTCCTACCTATGTTAATGAAAATAACGACATCATTGTGCCAGGAAACGGCGTAGGTGCTCTGACTTCCTACAAAGGTAGGTACTTCAATCTGCTTGTAGGACACCGCGCCACTGCATTTAAAAACCTGGGAGAAATATCCTACGGCGATACCATCAATTACTACGGAACAACTTATCAAGTCGTCAGCATCTACCAGCAAGCTATCGCCGACGTCGATATGTATAACCTAACCATCAACTCTGCTCAGCTAAAACTAATAACTTGTGCCGGCGGCAACAATTCCGAACGCCTAATCGTAGTTGCAAATCCAATTTAAAAACCATAATCTTTTCCAATTTTTATTCCACTTGTGCTATAATAAGCATAAATGGGAAGTGTGGTAAAAAAGGTCATTTTTTCTAAGAAGGTACTCACGTTTATCGCGATATTTTTTGTTTATTTTGTGGCCGGTTATGCCTTCTTTTACTTTGGGTTACAGCCCGCTATCTCCGCAGAGGATACTTATGCTAAAGAAGCGTCCGTAGCGGAAACTAGACTACAAATTCCAGAAATTGAGCTAACCATCCCGGTAGTATCAATCGGCATCAAAGATAACGACCTCGAAGTCCCAGAACAGATCGTCGGAAGTTATAGCGCTCACCACAATAAGGTCCTTCTTATCGGCCATTCTTCTACCGCATTTTCTAATCTGAACAAAGTAAAAATGGAAAACAAGATAATTTATAACGACAAAGTTTATGTTATAAATAATATCGAGCAAAAGGAAAAAACCGAAATCTCAATGAAAGAAATTCTAAAAGCCGAAAAAGATGATACTATCGTTCTAATGACTTGTTCAGGCGAACAAATCACCGAAACTGACTATTCACACCGTCTAATTATCACGGCGACTATATCTTCTTAAGGCTTACTGCAAAACCACCACCAGGTGCCATGAAAATATCCATATTATCAGAGCGCTTAACTTTTCGATGATCAATCATAAAACCAAATGGGTTTTCACGGTAGTGCGCATTATCACCATCTCGATAAATAATCGCCTCGTATTCTCCGTCACCTAGAAAGTCCAAATTGAGCCTCGCGCGGTGCCCTTCCTCATTAGTGACACCTCCTACATACCAATTCTCAGAATCACGTTCCTGTCTGGCCACAATATAGTATTGCCCGATTTGCCCAAGAATTGGTACTGTTTTTTCCCAGGAAATCGGAACATCTTTGATAAACTCAAAAGCTTCCTTGTATTTTTCAAGATAAAATCTTGGTCTGTCCGCCGCCATTTGCATACCAGAAAAAATCACCACATAATAAGCAAGCTGACGAGCTAGCGTTGTGGCAATTCTTTTGGTGCCATTAGTCAGATCAAAAATTCCAGAAGTATAATCCATTCCACCAGAAAGCAGCCTCGTGAATGGCAAAATCGTAGTGTGAGACGGCGAAAGTGCACCACCTTCGTATTCTTGCCCACGTGCACCTTCACGCGATAAGAGATTTGGCCAAGTGCGCTCTAAACCTGTTCCTTTAATTGGCTCATGTACGTCAAGCATGATGTGATATTTAGCCGCCAGCTCGAGCGCCTTCTGGTAATGCAAAACCCCCAGTTGCGAGTGATGATACTCGCGACGTCCTTGAATCACCATATATGAACCAGCATATCCAGGCTTAACATAATGTATGTCGTGTTCAGCATAATACCGATATGAATCTTCGAGTTGTCTCTCATAATTATCAACATAGCCTACAGTTTCATGATGACCAACCAGCTCCACCCCTTTTTCTTTTGCATAAACAGAAACCTCGTCAAGGTCAAACCCGGCAACTGGATGCAGGAAATCATTGGTTGGCCCATTTTCTAACCAATCACCATTCCAGCCATTATTCCACCCTTCAATTAAGAGCCCAGGAATTTTTAGTTTCACGCAATCATCTATATATTCTTTAGCGTGTTCCGTCGTCGCACCATGTCTTTCTCCTTCTGCCCAAGTCCATTCGCCTACAAACATTGCCCACCAGATGCCGAGAAATTTGAGCGGTTTAACCCAATTAAAATCATCTTTGGGCGGATCATTTAAATTCAAAATCATTCTGTTTGTTGTAAGCTCCAGAGCGTTATCAGCTACCATAATCACTCGCCATGGAGTATTAAACGGTAACTCAACATACGCTTTTGCCCCATCAGAAAGTGGAGTAATATCAGAAGTAAGCGTTCCTCGCTGATTCACCTTGATAGTCATCGAACCATAATTATAAAGCGCCGCCTCATGGATAGACAAAAAATATCCAACCGGCGTTTCGATAGTAAGTGGTGTATGAACTGAACGTTCCAGCTCATAAATATAACTCTTTTCAAAGTTATACTCATAGCGATCAGGCTGATAAGCAGGAATATGCCAAGCTTGCCCGTTAATATCAACATTAAATTCTGTTAATTCATCTGCTAAAACTAGTCTCTGGAATTCAGGCTGAGGTGGTATTTCGTAACGAAAAGCTACTCCATCATCAAACACTCTAAATCTCAAGGTGAAAAGTCTCATCTTCCCGCTATTTTCAGAAAGGTACAAAGCCTCCTCGTTATAATTATTTCTAATAAAATGCTCCTCACCCCATTTGGTTTCCCAAGTATCATCAAATGTTTTCGAAATGTCCCGAACTAGCACAAGATCGTCTTTAAGCGGTGTGTCTCCTCTGAGATCAAACCCTAGTCCTGAGTCTCTGACTAAGATTTTTCCATCTTTTGCTACGGAATAAGAAACCTGGCCATTTCTCAATGTAATCTTACATATTATTCTCTTATCTGGAGAAAATAACTCTTTCTCAAAAACGGAGCGTTTTTTCTTTGGTCCAAAAAGCCACTTGAAAAACTTTAGCATAAGCCTATTATAGCATATGTTATAATAAGATTGAAGCATCTAAAAGCCAAAGAACAGGAGTAAAATGAGCAGAGCACGTAGCAAAAACAAAGCAGCCGTCACCTTATTAATTGTTTTTATCGTGATGGCTGGGACAGTGTTTATTTCATTAGCTTTTTTTAGAAATTTAGCCTTGCCTAAAGGAGAAATTACTTACGATAGTTCTCTAAACGATACCGAAAAAGCTCTTGTAGAAGATGCTCTTTTCAAATTCATACCAAAAAATGATGTTACTATTTCTGCTACACTAGAGGATGCCTCCTTCTTGGAAAATGTCAACGCAGATAGCTATCTAATCTACCAAACCCTAGTCCCAGTTACTGACTTTTATGACGAGACGGCCGAAACCACTCTTATTCCAGTTGAGCAACTCTCTCCAGGATTTAAGCTCCTGCCACTAGATGGTTACTACTATCTTGACGATTTCAAAAATGGCGCAAAATATCGCGTCTTCCATTTCGATTCTAAAGACCCTGCCGAAACTAAAGATAAAGTTTCTGAAAAAATCGTAAAAAATAATCTTTCCAAAGAAAATGTTTTGAGTTTCACGCAGACTGGCGTTACTGCCCTTACTCGCGCCATGCTGAAAACCCTAAACGCAGTAGGCGACGGTGCTTATTTTGCAGAATACGTCAAGGACTATCTATCATCATCCGACCTAACTCACATCAGCAACGAAGTGTCTTTTGCTAGCGACTGCAACGCCTCTGCCGACATGACACTTTGTGCCGACCCACGTATGTTCTCCGCAATCACCGCCATTGGAACAGACATTGTCGAATTAACCGGCAATCATAATAACGACTGGGGTAAAACTGCCAATCTTGAGACTATCAAACTTTATCATGATAATGACATGAAAACTTTTGGCGGTGGAGAAGATGAAGAGCACGCCAGTTTACCTCTGGAGTTATCAGAAAAAGGGAATAATATCACTCTTATTGGCATCAATTATTCCACTTCCTCCAAAGAGAATGGCCAAGGTGCTACTCAAAACACCCCCGGCGCAAACATTTATAATGCAGAGCTGACCAAAAACCAAATAAAATCTGCCAAAGAAAAAGGCAACTTTGTCATCGTTGATATTCAGTTTTCTGAATGTTATAGCTACCCTGACTATGGTATGGAAATGCCAGAGTGTGATCTACCAATTGCCGAGCAGAAAGAGTTCTTCAGAAGTATGATTGATAATGGCGCCGACATGGTAGTCGGAACTCAAGCTCATCAACCGCAAACATATGAACTTTACCACGAAAAACCAATCTACTATGGCCTTGGTAATCTCTTTTTCGATCAAACTCGTTGGCCAGGCACCGAAAGAAGTCTCATCTTGACCCATTATTTCAAAGATGGAAAACTTCTTCAAACTCGCGTTATCCCAACCATGTATGGCTCAACTTACCAACCTCAAATTATGGATGACGCCACAAGAGAAGCATATCTTACGCGCTTACTCTCAGCCAGCCCTAAAGGTGAATGACCCATTACTTCACACATCGTGATTATCTAGTATGTACTAAAGAACTGAGACCAGTAGGTTTTGTATTGCGAATTTGGATCAAAGACGAACCCAACTGCCATTTTGGTAAACTTATCCGAAAGAATATTTGCTTGGTGAGTAGGCGAGCTCATCCAGGTCTGCACTACAGTTGCCGGAGAGACTGCGGTGTTTCCTGCTGCTAAATTCTCACCGGCAATGCCACCATTTGTCGGCTTACAAACAGTATCCCAAGAACTTCCATCCGGACGAACGTGTTCGTATCGTGTCATAATCTCTTGCGCCCTCAAATGTGCACCATTCTCACAGGTACTACCCCATGAATAAGCAGCAAGTCCAACCTTCGCCCGTTCTGCATTTACAAGATCAAGTACCTCTCTCTTCCATTGCTCAACTGGCGGAGCTATTACATTTACGGTCAAAGTGTCACGTCTTGTACCATCATAAGTACCAGCCGTAATCGTAACAGAACCAGTTCCCACAATTTTTGGAAAACGACACCTCTCCGTAGCATAACCTAGTCTCGTTCTGGCAGAACTATAGAATCCAGCAATCACACCAGTATTATCTGTTTGCCAATACATCTCACCCAAATTTCCTACAGAATCGTTCACGCAAAGATCTATATCAGCTGTTTGGTAAATGGTGACAGCCTCCGCATTCCATAATTGTCCGTTAGAAACAGCACCCGTATCGAAAGAAGAAGCCGACATTACATCAGCTGCATAGTTTTTCACTTCCACACCATCAGAACCGCCGCTAGACCCACCTTGGTTTTTTGAAGTCGCCTCAAATACTCCTTCCACTGGGTCAATCAAATCAACGTTTTCGACTATATCAGTAATATCATCGCTACGTTCGTCAACCACTCTGAACTGATTACCGGAAGTCAGTCCAATTGCACTCGCAATCAAAATCCCGGCAATCAAAATCGCTACAGCATTTAAGGAGAGTAGTATCGTCATCCGGGTTTGTTTTAACATTGCCGCCGACATTTTAGGCTCTCAATCTTTTTTCTGAATCGATAATCGAAGCAACTAAATTTATCACCATATCTAGCTTTTCTAGATCTCTTTTTTCAAAACCACCTTTTCCAGCAGGCTCACCCACAATTATCTGTCCAAAAGGCCTCCCCTTAGCATTTTTAAGCTCGGCAACCGCTACAATTCCTTTTTTTGAAAAAGTAGTCTTAACATGTCCAGTCGGTTTTTGCCATACAGAATCTTTTTCTGAATCAAGCATCGAGATATCCGCCAATTCTTCTTCCGAAAAAGTCTTACGGCTCGAGCCATACACCTTTTTATCAATCACAAACCCAATATATTTGAAATGTAAGTTAGAAGAAAGAAACGTCGCTAAATCACCCATTTTTACACTTTTTGTGGCCATTAGATTTAGTTTTTTGGTAATATATGCCATATTAATATCTTGAGTATAAATTAGTGAGCGCATTAAGCCACTCGCCTCGTGAAAAACTGGCAAAATTAGAAGCATAATCAAAATCATAATGAAATTCATCAAGACAATTTCAATGTCAAGTTTCTGGACTTTAAAGAGTAAAGAAAACACCATGAAAAACACCACCATATAAATCATTGCTGCTACCGAGACTAGAATCACATATGAGCCAATTTTCAGCCAAATATTAGACAAGAAAAGCAATTGATACCTGAGGACTGCATAAAAGTGCACAATCACGGCTGCGGAGAGTGCTAATGGACCAATCCACATCGCACGGTAATCAGAAAATAATGGCAACACCAAATCAAAAACAATAATTAGCGCTCCAGCAACAAGTAGCGAAATCACATAGAAAAATTTACCTTTTCTCGCTAAACCAGATGCCGTTCTCTTTTTGTTGATCACAGCAGAAATAATAAAACAAACTAGCATCAGCCCTAGAATAGACGCATAGAAGATATAAAACCAATCAAAACTTACAAATTTTGCTGCCGGAAAAGAGTCATCATTCTGTGAAATCAAAAAGATAATAGTAAGAAATGACCAAATTGCCGCAAAAATCGAAGCAAGAAGAAACATAAAAGCGCTTTTCTTTTCAAATTTTTCTGAACCTAGAAACACAGTTAAACCTGATAATAAAGTCAGGATTGAAACAATAATCACGAGCATTGCAATCAGCTCCACTTTTTCGCCTCCTTTTTAGATATTTTAGCATAAGCATGCAAAAGTAGCAACAAAGTTTATCGTACTTGACTAAAATAACCATTAGCCTTAAAATATTATTAATTAGGAGGTCATTTAATGGTAAGTAAAAAGAGCGCCAAAAGTGAAAGAGGCGTAAATTCAACTAATAAAACAACGAAGAACACTGCTATAAAAGAGCAGCAACATTTAACCAAAAAAGCCTTGCGCGCGCTCCGATTACATAAGGTTGCCTGCGTTGCAAGAATCGTGCTCGTATTATCTTTTATTTCATTGGTTGCTATTGCCATTACTGGCGCAGCTCGCGCCTTAACCTTAGAAGAAGTCGCAAACGCCAACGGTATTCCAGCATCTTGGCAAGTAGGCTCAGTTGGAAATCCTCCTACAATTACCATACCAATGACATATTTCGATCAAAAAATGGACCCCTGCGACGCCAAAGTCCGTCAATTTGAGTGGTGTAAATGCGGGCAATGTGGCAACTTCCAGCAGGGAATAGTCAAAAATTATCTTGGAGAAGATGGCTTACCAATCCCATCATATACCACCCAAGCAGCGTCTAAGGCTGCTGGCGTCAATATCTCTAGCCAATGGGCTACCGGAGGAGAACCAGTTTCTCCAAATGACAATTTCTATCGTTGGTTCCATGAGGTGGAAGGCTTGAGCAAGCGCTACGACCGTGAGATCACTTTCACGCGCCAAGGAAATACCAATACTTACGTCTATGGTGGTAGTAGCATTTTCCCATTAGACGACATCACGTTTGATGAAGACAGTGTCAGCAAAAATGACACCAACGTCAAGGAAAATGGCAAGCTCACTCACAATTACAATTTCACCGCCCACCTGTCTGTCCCAATCAAGACCGAAATGAACGGTCACGAAGTATTTGATTTCTCAGGCGACGACGACGTTTGGGTATTTCTAAACGGCGTGCTTGTTCTTGATATTGGCGGCTTGCATCAAGCCAAAGGCGGAAGCTTCACCATTAACGTTGATGGAACAATCTCCTCCGACGTTGACGGTGTAGCCACCAAGCTCATCGATGCTGGAATTGAAAAGAACCGCGTCTATAATCTCGATTTCTTCTACGCCGAACGAAGTACCACAGAGTCAAACACCAAAATCACACTCACTAATATGAACTGGCCAATTTCTGCTGACGCTGCGCTCTCTGGAGAAGTAGTAAATGACACTCTTGTATCATACACTAGTAGCCTCAAGAATATCGACACCGAAAATCCACTTTATCTCACACACATCTCGTCATATGTCACTGATACAGATGGGGCAACCGGCTATCTTCCATTAAATAGCAAGCTTCTCTCCTACACTTACACGCCATCTGTCGAAAGCTCATGGACACCACTTGAAATCACCGGTCCAGGAGTCACTGCAAATGACTTCTTACTTGCTACGCCGCTCACAATGGGAAAAGCTGGCTCAGCAAACGATACCATCTATTTTAGATATAATGTCCGTCCAGATGGAGAATCCGGCGAAATATTAAACAAAATCGCCTTTCTCACTCGAAATGGTTATGGCGATGTTGGTATCTCTTATGATATCAACACGGTAAATTATGAGAAACTAGTGCCGGTAGTACCTGCTGATCCGGTAGAGCCGGAAACACCAGAGCCAGAACCGGAACCAGAACCAGAAAAGCCGGAGGAACCGGAAAAACCAGGCCCAGAAGCTCCTACTGAGCCAGAACCAGAAACGCCAAAAGAGCCAGAGACTCCAAACGTCCCAGATACGAACAAACCACAGCCTGTCGACATTGGGCATCTTGTCGATATGGGCTACGCTACAATCTTTGATGATGCAGAATGGGGATATCTTGATCCACTCGGTGTTGTATCCTACGCTCCAGACACGGGCGTAATCGCAAAAATTGCTGCAAAAGCCTTCAGCGAAAAATCACTCGCCTCAATCATTCTGTCTAGGAGCTTCGTGCTAATCAATCTCGCTGTCTTTGCCATCAGTTTTACTGTCTACTTCCCACTCAGAAAATATTAATACGGCACAACAAAAAAAGTCCTCACTAGGGACCCCATATACGTATTATATCACAATATGCTAAATTTGTCAATACTTGGCTGGGGCGGTAGGACTCGAACCCACGAATGACGGGACCAGAACCCGTTGCCTTACCACTTGGCGACGCCCCAAACTATAATTAAATATACTGGTGTACTATATTTTACTACCTTTTTTCATTATTCGCAAGTCAAAAGCAACACTACAAAAAAGTTATCATCTAAACTCTAGAGAAAAAACGACAACCATGCTAAAATATAGGGAATAGGAAATTGGGCATACCTAAGCACATCAAAAAGGAGGAAATTGTTATGTTTGAGTCAAGTGAGTTACGTGAGGTTACAACAACCTGTATGGATATACTGTCGTCAGAAATCGCCGCAAGTTACGGTCATCTCCCCGAAGACAAGATCTACGAATGGGCAACTTATCAATCTGCCCTTTCCACTAGATATATGAAAACAGAGAAAGGGACATCTTCCACCCCTGAAGGGCACTATAGCAAACGTCGCATGTTAGAACGTCTCAAAAAGGCTTTCGAAACTCGTGGCAACGCAGTGGATTGGGAAAGATATCAGGAGCTCTTTGACGCACATCTTGAAGATCCGGGAACCTTGGAGAACTTTCGTTATTTTTGCGTACCTGATTCTGACGAGATGATTATGTTTTACAAGTCGATCTGGACCGGTGACATGGCTTCAGCTATGGAGTATCTTCATCGTTGGGGAAAGGATTTAAAAGGGAACTACCGTAAAAGTCCCGAGAACGAGTCATGGTATCGCATGACCGAGTATGAAGGCATTGCCGTCAACGAGCGCATCAAAGCGCAGGCGATCGGGGATCTCAGGAGCCAAAACATTATTACCAATGTCTGCTTCTTTGGCGGTGGGAATTTGCCGGAAAGGCTCTATCGACACTGTTTGGCAAACTGCAATGTAGCGGTCTTTGAAACAGGCAAAGTTGCCGATCTTAGCGAATTAGCATACACAGACGAGTTGGTCGGAAGTGGTGGTGATCTTCGGCCAGCAGATCCGCTTATTAATCCCGAAAAAGTAACAATTTATCAGGAAAACTTATTCAAGTCTTCCACGCATGAAGAGTTACTGGGCGAGCAGCATCTCGTAGTGATGCACGGAGTTTCAATGTACCTTGGCAGGGACTTGAGCGGAATGGTAAAAGCCCTTGGAAACGGCATGGCTTTACTTATGACGGGAGGAGCGATGTCTTTTGACTACTTGCTTATGACCGACGGCATGAGACGTACCGCCACCGCCCAGCATTGGCCGAACGCCAAAGATATGAAAATCTTCGAATCAGTAGATGACGCTATCGAAGAAGCGAGAAAAGTCGTACAGCTTGCCAACGGAGAAGCGTCTGAGCATTACTTCAATATCGAAGACACCATCGTTAACTCAGTCGAACCGTGGGGAGCAACCAGTGTACGCTTCGTTCTTCGAAAATGTAGCACATGAGAACCAATTTCCTACAAGACCCCGAGCAAAAAGCTTGGGGTTTTTCTTGCATTTTTTATTATAGTTATGCTAAAATAGAGGAAAGCATAAGGAGGTTTCTAGTGCAGCTCATAATAATTTTACTTATCGCTGTATCAATCTTGACTTTACTTTCAGGCATCGCCATCTTTAGTGGTGCCAGAAAAGGAGAAAAATTCCAAGCATTTTTGTTCTTCTTCATCTCCTTCTTTGCCCTAGGTTGGTCTACTTCTATCGGCGGGTTTTTATCTTTACCAGAGAATACTTCAACAGATATCGTAAAACTTTTCGCCTATGGCATCTATTTACCAGCATTATTTATGTCATGGGGGCTTGCCGTTTACCCAATCTATAAATACAAAATCGGCAAAGTCGTCATGGTTTTTTACGCTCTTTTCTGCATTACGCTCTTGGTGCTTCCTCTTCTTGACCCTTCGATTCTATATAGCAGTATTACTTTAAGCGAAGCCGAAGGTAACGTCGTCCATCTTCAGCACAATATTTACAACTACTGCTACATGTTCTACTTCATTTCTACTTGTCTAATCTATATGATTGGCTTTTGGTATAACGCACGCCACGCTCGCACTCCACAAATCAAAAAAGCCAACCTCATGGTATTAATCGGCTTTACCATCACTGGTATTATCGCTCTGATATTCGACGTGATACTCTCGTTTATGGGAAAATACGACACGATTTGGGCAGGACCTCTTGCTATGTCCTTCGCCTGGGTGTTCCACTATTACGCCATCTTGAAATATCGTCTCCTAGATCTCTCTGGTTCTTGGCTCAAAAACCTGTCTCTTGTTATCATCATGTCGCTTGCCGCTATTGTCTATTTGACAATTTTCTTCATCATCTTTATCGCATTATTCAAAATTCCAAGTCCATCGTCTTCTGTAATTATCTTAAACGTCATCATGATAGCCATCGTGCTCTTACTATTCCCAGTATTAAATGAAATTAGCTCCTACGTGCGCTCTCTAGCGTCAGTAACAGACGTAGATATGGTCTATATTGTCAAAAAATTAGAACAAATGTCAAAAGAGTACATTAACTATCACGAACTTTCTGCTTTTCTAGCCGAACACTTGCATTTCAACTACATCGGTGTCATCGTAAACGACAAATTATACGGTTCAAAAATCATCAAAATAGATAGTAGTGACATCGCTAAAATCAATTCACTAAAAGCCAATAAAAACTTATGGTTAACATTACCTATGGAACTAAGAGACTCCCTTAAAAAATCCGGTATAGAAGCTGCCGCCATACTTAGAGACGCAAATGGAGACGAAGTTGGAAAAATATTAATCGGTCGTCCACTAGGGAACATTAATTTCACTAGTCGCAACCTTTCTTCCATCGAGACGGTATTGGTACTAGCAGCTGCAACAATCAGTTCAGAAAGAGGACCAGAGGCTTAGATATGGCGTTGGTGGGCAAAAAAATCACTGCTAAAAAGAGCGCTAAGGAAGCCACGGGAGCTGACGATTTTGCTACCAAAAACCTCATGGCACATCCGCTAGAAAACATTGAAGAAGTGGAAGAATTTTATGCTGCTATCAATCGTCATCATTTAACTCACGCTATTACCAAAGATCGCCCATATACTTACTGGACGATTGAAATTTACGATAAAAAAAATGGAATTCGTGGAGGAGGTGGTCTTGGTGTACTCGCAGCTGACACCCGTCGTGTAGCTGAGCAAAGCAATGTGCCATTCGTATTAATTACTCCATTCTATCCAAGTGAGCAACACCAACACTACGAAAAAACTGAAAGTGGCTTCGTCAACTACACTACGCACGAAGAAGTCGATTATCATAAGTATGGTTACAAGTTTTTAGACAGCGTGAATATCCACTGCAACAACACTCTAGTAAAACTAGATGTTGTGGAAAAGGTCTTAGGCTCAACTCGTATCCTCTGCATTACCGAACCAGGATTTGGAGAATTATATTCTGGAGATTCAGGTGGAGACCATCGATTGTATCAAGAAGTTGCTCTTGGTTTTGGTGGCTACCAAGCTTTGAAACTCGCCGGCTTAAAACCAGCAATCATGCAGCTTAATGAAGTAGCCACCTTCTTTGCAGCCTTAGCTCGACTAGATGAACTGACTAAAAACGGTATGGATTTTTATGAGTCAGTAGTCTATACCAGAAAACACACCCTTTATACCAACCATACACTCGTCCAAGCTGCTGAAGCAGAATTCTCCTATGAGCAGTTCAAAAATTATGTCTTTCCAAATCTCAAGTCATTAGCCGTCAAAAAATGGCTAGAAGATAAATTTATAGATGGTCGCATCAAACTGTCAAGCGTCACTATAGAAATTGCCGAAATGCGTTCTGGCGTATCAAAATTACATGCACGAGTTGCAAACTACAAAGATCTAGCTGGAAACAAAGTAAAGTTCAAAGCTATAACCAATGGTATCGATATTCCAACTTGGACTAGTAAGAAAATCGTCAAGTATCTAGAAGATAAGGAAATTATTAACAAATTTTTCCTGCCAACCGAAGAATATCTAGATAAAATTAACACTATTGATGCAAAAGACATTAAAAAGCTCAAGCAGGCTGGTAGAAAAGAGCTAAATGATGTGCTTTTAAAACGTCCTAACCAATATGGGGAGTATATCCAAATTCCAGAAAACGCTATTTTGTTCGACTTTAAGAGACGCTTCGTAGACTACAAGAGACCGTGGCTCGCATTCTCTAACCCAGAGCGGTTGAAATCGATACTGGTCGCACATAATGCATATTATATTTTAAGTGGTCGTGTACACGAAGGCGACTACAAAATGGCAGAAAAGCTGCAGAACATATTAAATACCGTCGATAATGATACGGAACTTAAAAAACGCGTCTTTTATCTGCCAGATTATGACGAAGAACTTGGTCGCGCACTCTCAATCGGCTCAAATGTTTCCATAAATAACCCAATAGTTGGACTTGAAGCCTGTGGTACATCATGGATGAAAGATATCATCAACCTCGGACTTTTAATTAGCACTCACGACGGTGGCGTAGCTGATGGGCCAGCAGATAGTTATCTAAACATCCACGGAACAACTGAGGAGGAAGAAATTAATTCACTTTATCTCCGCATGGAAGAAGGCGCCGCTGCTTGGCAACACGACTTTGATTTGGAGTACCTAGTAAAACTTCAGCTTTCCGCATTCTTACCAGTCATTTCGGGAACAAGAATGCTCAAAGACTATCTAGACTACCTATTTTAAGGTCATCTTTTAGTTGCTTAGCCAAAAATTAGATTTAACTAAAATTTTAATATAGCCAAGAGACGTTCCAGTCATAAAACACAAAATGTGTCAGAGCTAGATTTTAAGGTTTCTTTAAGCTATAATTATTATCATAGAATCATGAGAATATTATATGTAGAAGACGAAAAATTCCTAGCCGATGCCGTGATTCATGTTTTAGACAAATCAGGCATTTCCGTCGATTGGGCCGCAGACGGAGAAGAAGGTCTAGAACTTGCGGTCAAACCAATTTATGATGCTATTGTGCTCGATGTCATGCTTCCAGGAATGTCTGGTTTTGACATTCTAAAAGTGCTAAGAGAGCGTGGTACCAAAACACCAATCATTATGCTTTCTGCATTATCTCAAGCAGAAGATAAAATTAAAGGTTTAAACTTCGGTGCAGACGATTATTTAGCAAAACCTTTCAAGACTTCAGAATTAGTAGCAAGACTTCGTGCCCTTACCCGTCGTCCACCTCTTCAGGATGAAAAGATTATCAGCTACAGTGACCTTTATTACAACCTAGAAGATCGCACTTTAAACGATATTACATTATCAGAAAAAGAAGCCGCCATCATTGAGACTTTTATTAGGAATCCAGAGCACGTTCAGAGTAAAGAGTATCTTTTAACTCACGTCTGGGGAAGCGATAGCATCGGTGAAGAAAATTATGTCGAAGTCTACGTCAGCTATCTCAGAAAGAAGATAGAAAAATTGAATAGCAAATGTAAAATAAAGACTATCAGAGGCCTTGGGTATAAATTATGTTCAAAAAACTAAAAAGAAAGTTCATCTTAACCAACGTTCTCACTTCCGCCACTGTGCTTATAGTTGCATTTTCTGCAATTTATGTTGTGGCATTATCATCTGCTCAGGGAAGAGCACCACGAGATTTGAAGACGCGAGAAACTGAACAAATTCCGCCAGAAACACTAGACAGTCAAAATTCTATCGAAGCTCAGAGCCATACCGAGAAAATGCAAACGCCACAATCTATCACCCAAACTTTTCAAAATAATACTGAATTCAATAAGTACCTCGAGGAAGAACTTCGCGCCGAACGTGATGCATCATTACAAACTCTGCTGATCTCCCTGGTCATCACTGGTATTGCAGTCGAAGCAGTTATTGCACTGATATCAATTTATCTAGCCGACCAATCGATTAAGCCAGTTCGTGATGCTTATAAGGCACAAAAAGACTTTGTTGCAAACGCCTCACACGAAATCAAAACACCACTTGCGGTAATTCAAGCAAACCTCGAAGCGGCCGATATTAAAAACAATAAGTGGCTAGATAATGCCAGCAAAAAAGCCGAGGAACTAGCAAATTTAAACAATCAGCTACTTACCTTGGCGCGCACCGATTCGATGCCAATAAAGTCAAAGGAAGAAGAATATGCCCTAGAGTATTCGATTAAAAACTTAGTAGATGCTTTTGAGCCAAAAGCAAAAACTAGTCATAAAATTATTAAAATTGCTTCAAATTTACCAGATAAATACAAAGTAAAATTAAATCGCCAAGCATTTGAACAAATTGTCAATATTTACATCGATAATGCCATCAAGTATGCTAAAAAACATATCGAGATTGTTTTAGAAAAAGACAAGCTGAGTGTTATCAGTGATGGAAAACTACTATCAAAAGCTGAACTCCCTCGCCTCTTTGACCGTTTTTATCAAAGTGATAAAACTAGCGAAGGCGTAGGTCTAGGCCTTGCTATCGCTAAATCACTTTCAGAGAAAAACCACCTGAAAGTATATGCAAAAACCGACGAGACATCAAAAACAAATATTTTCGTCCTGGAATTTTAAGACAAATATCTCCTTTCGGGTCAAAGCAAGATTAAATCGCAAATAGTTTCTTCAGGTCTTCAAACACTTCTTCAATCGTTCCAGAAGTATCAAGAACTGGCAAATTATATTTTTTAATAACTTGTTTATAGCTGCGATTTAATTTTCGCTGAAAATCCAGTCCCTTAGACTTCCACACCTCATTCCCACGCGCCTGTGTAGCAATACGCTCTAGCTGAATCTTCTCTGGTATTGTCAAAACGACAATTTTGTCTGGTTTAAAATATTTTTCCGGCATAATTAGATGGTGCAACTTGATAATAGTACTTTTACTCATCCCCCCAACATAACCCATATAAATTAAAGTAGAAAGCCAATTTCTCGTTGTAATTACAATATCGCCATCTTTAAGCGCTGGCTCTGCCAACTTCCGCCAAAGCTCATAGCGATTGATTAAATAAAGCATTGCGTGAGATTTTGCACTGGTATCAAAATCCTTATTTAAATTCGCTTTAGCAACGGCCTGAACGAACTGATCATCAGAACCATTTCCAGACTCACTATAAGTCACCACTTTTTTTCCTTGAGCTTCAAAGTATTTTTTAAGAAGCTCCGCTTGGGTATCTTTGCCAGTTGCGTCCTGACCTTCAATCACGATATGCATTATTTTTTGTCCTCCAAATATTTTTGATAGCAGTGCGCACAGAGCGCCTTATATTCTACTTTTGTTTTATGCTTCGGATCGTCAATCAAAATGTCTGGCCCATCAGACACTAATTTACCATTTACAAATCTAGCATTATAAATTGCTTTTCTACCACATTCACAAATAGTTTTAATCTCATCGATTTCGTGTGCTTGCTGCAAAAGCCTCGTCGCACCCTCAAACCCACCGTCTTCACGCTTAAAATTAAGCCGGAGACCATAGCAAATTACAGGTATATCAAGTTTCACTACTACAAGCATCAGCTCATCAACTTGTTTTTTTGTCAAAAACTGTGCCTCATCCACTAAAACACAATGGACGTCACGATACTCTTTAGAAATCTTATTAAAAAGATTAACCTTTTTATCAAAACAAAAATCCGTTTCTCTCTCTGGTCCAATTCTAGTTAGGAGTTTTGTGCCGTTACGAGTATCTGTAGCGGGTTTAATCACGCAAACCTTATGTCCGCGTTCCTCATAATTGAATGCAACTTGAAGAAGTTGCATCGTTTTGCCACATCCCATTGCCCCATGTCTAAAATGAAGTTTTGCCATACCACTATTATACACTATTTAAAAATCGAGACTACCAATTTTTCTCACCACTCAATTTCTGGAAGGTTATTTTTCTTTAAAAATTCATTTGTTTTACTGAAGTGATGGTTGCCAAAAAAACCAGCATGCGCAGAAAGTGGAGAAGGGTGCGGTGACTCAAGAACAAGGTGTTTCGATCTGTCGATCAAGCTAGCTTTACTCCTGGCATCTCTCCCCCAAAGCAAGAATACGAGATGTGGCCTGATCTCGCTTAAATATTTTATGACGGCTTCAGTAAAAATCTCCCATCCATGACCTCTGTGTGAACCAGCACGATGAGCCTCAACCGTCAAAGTATTATTCAAAAGTAGTACACCTTGTTCTTGCCAACGTGACAGATTTCCAGTCTGATTAACATGTCTGCCAATATCATTATCGATTTCTTTATAGATATTAACAAGCGACGGAGGAATTGGCTGATTATCGGGGACGGAAAAGGCGAGCCCATGTGCAGCTCCAGGAGTATGATATGGATCTTGTCCCAAAATTACTACTGTTACTTTATTAAGATCGGTCGTAAAAGCCCGAAAAACTAGGGTTTTCTTAGGGAAAATTGTCTTTTTTTCATATTCGGCATGTAAAAACTGACTTAATTCCTTAAAATAAGGCTTATCAAATTCAGCTTGCAAAAATTCTTTCCAACTATCATGCATATAATATATTATAGCAAATTATCATGCTAAAGCTTGAATAGAACAACGACCTATGTATAAATAAGCGCATGGGTAAAATCAAATCAGAAAAAGAGTTGATTAAATGGTTTTTAGGTCATATCACAGACGGTGGTGAGCCTTACATTTTGGACAAAAATCAAGCAAAAGTGATATTAGATGAGCATAAACATGCGCTAGTTGTGGCACGCGCAGGTTCAGGAAAGACTAGGACGCTCGTTGCTAAGGTCGTATACTTGCTCAAAAGTTGCAATATTAAAGAGTCAGAGATAGTCGTATTTGCTTTTAATCGCAAAGCAGCAGAAGAAGTAAATGCTCGCATTGCAAGTATTTCTTTTGATGGTTCGCCACTTTTTGCTAAGCCTCCAAAAATCGCCACTACATTCCATGCTTTTGCCTACAGAGTTTTGGGTGGGAAAAAAGAACTAGAAAATAGAATCGTTTCTGAATCTGAAAATTCCCTCATTATTCGAAAAATATTAAACAACAACCTTCCGGCTGTAGCAAAAGAACGCCTAAGTGTCTTACCGAAAAAGGAGAGAGAAGAAGAGCTTATTAGTTTAGAGAAAACAATTATGCAATTTATCGTCCGTGCCGAACAGAAATTTTTCCAAGATTACAAAATATTGCAGATAAAAATCGAAGAACAGCCTTCCTCTGAGAATAAAAATCTTTTAAAGATGCTATTTAAATATCTATCGAAATACCATTTAGAGCTTAAAAAACAAAACTTGCTAAATTTTAACCAGCTAATGAACAAAGCGAGCATGCATTTAAAAAATGAAAATTTTCCCTATAAATACATACTCGTAGATGAGTATCAGGATTTCTCACTACTTTTCATGGAAGAAATTAAAGCTTTGATGTCTCGATGCAAAAACCCTCACCTAATTGCCGTAGGAGATGACTGGCAAGCCATTAATCGTTTCGCTGGCTCAGACGTGAAGTACTTCTTAGACTTTGAAAAATATTTTAAAAATAATTCAGTTAAGTTGTTCATTCCAACGAACTATCGCAGCAGTAAGAAAATAGTAAAAAATGCAAACTATTTTATGAGCGCAGCAATTCGCGACTATAAAGGATGCACATCTGGTAACAAAAAACTTAAAGGAAAAATCTATGTAAAAGATGTTACTAAGAATAAAAATCCGCTATACGAGGAATACCTAAGAATAATTTGTAAAATCATCAAAGAGAATCCGAACAAAACTATAAAAATACTCCACCGTAATAACGAGCTGAACTTCAAACGTATTTCTCTAAAACAATTTTGTGAGAATATAACCGCTTGTCTTTTAGCTAAGAACATTCTAACAGAGGAAACTAAGGAATTGATAACATGGTCAACCATTCACAAATCAAAAGGTCTTGAAGCAGATATCGTTATCTTGTTAGAAATAGATTCCGGAAAGTTTCCAAGCAAAGATAAAACTGGAGGACTATATCAAATATTCGGAGACAACATAGCAACCAATCTAGAAGACGAAATCAGGTTATTCTATGTTGCAATGACTCGCGCTAAAGAAAAACTATTTATCCTAAGCAAAACCACAAAATACACTAAGGAAAACAAAAGGTATAATTTCTTAAGCTATCTGGAGAGCGATGAGCTAGAATGGCTATAACTATACCCACTGTTCTAAGCGTTTTCGCTCTGGAGATCCTTTTTCATAAGCGGAAAGGATATCTTCTATATAAGTGTTACCATTTGAGATATTTAAAGTTTCAACATGAGGCATAGATTTAAGAAGTCTGATAATTGCTTCGTCACTTTCAATTGTATTCATTGATTTCTTCTTGTCAGAAGTAAAGGAATTGACCCTAAACTGTTTGTAGACGAATCTCGTTATTCCTGCCTGCAAACAGTACTTCAAGCAGTTTTCACAGGTTGCCATTTTATTATAAAGAGTACAGCCAGACACGTCTTTATGCGCAAAAATGAGAGCATTCATCTCGGAGTGGATTGCAAAATAGTATTTCATTGGGCGTTCCGTTAAAGTCATTTTTGTTTCATCTGCACCCTGGATCATTCCATTATAGCCAAAAGAAACTGGACGATGCTTACTATCTACGATAACACACCCGTTTTTAGAAGATGGGTCTTTACTACGAGAAGCAACCACCTCTGCGATGTCCATAAAATATTGATCCCAACTTAGCTGTTTAGCTTTGTCAACCATGTGACCTCCATTATCAAAATTCTTTATATTATTATACCACAGCATCAAAACTCTGTAATTTTTACAACAGCTACAGAGAACTGCTAAAGAAAATTTCATGCTTATGCTTGCACGCAAATATTGGCATATGTATAGTGAGGCTTGCACATTAAGAAAGGAGAAGTACATGCAAAAAATCAAAATTATAGCCGCTAGTGCTGTAGCCTTCACTAGCGTCTGTCTCCCCCTAGCTACACCTGTAACTGCCACAAGTTGCGACGATATCAAATTTATTTTTGCTCGAGGTTCCGGCAAAACATTAAACGCCTCCGAATATCAAGCATATAAAAATAATATCTTATCCGCCCTAGAGACTAGTGGTCTAAAGCTAAAAACTAGTTTTTATGAGTTAGGATCGGCCAGCTATGGCGATGCACGCTATCCTGCAATCGATATAGGCGGTCTGACTGCTATAGGAGCGAAAATCTCCGCCGGCAAAGGTTTTGCGTTCGGAAAAAGCGTTGAGCAAGGTGAAATCGAGCTCAAATCTTACATCGCAGAGACCGTCAAATACTGCAAAAATACTAAATTCGTACTGGGAGGCTATTCTCAGGGAGCCATGGTTGTCACAAATTCCATACCGTATCTCGACCCAAATAAGCTAATTTATGCTGCAACCTTTGGCGACCCATATCTTTATCTTCCAGAAGGAAAGGGTATCATTCCTGATGCCTGCAGAGGGAAAAACTTGTCTAGCTACCGCGAGTTCGCTCCAAATTGTAGGACGCATGAAGGTATTTTAGGTGCCAAAAACCCATATGAGCCAATTGATTTTGTAGGCAAAATTGGACTTTGGTGCAACGATCACGATTTCATGTGTGGCGCCGGTTTTAAGACAGCTATCGACCTCAGTAAAGGTGATATTACCAGCCAAATCATCAATAATGCTCTAAAAGCAGGCCACTTGAACTATGTCTCTGATGGGCATTTTGAGTCAGCTGCGCAAATTATCGTCAGTAAAATCAAGCAGTTTTTCCCAAAATCCACTCCGTCAGCTAATTCCACGCTCGCAGCTTCAATTGCTTCCACTTCGCGTCGCGATACCGTCGTTCTGATTGACCGCACAAATTCTATGAAGAACTATCTTGCTAGCTACGAGAAAGAAGCCAAGCGCCTTGCAAAAGAAACTCTGAGCGCTGGAGGGAGAATCGCACTCTATACCTTTGGAGATTTAGACGACAATAATAACCTTTTCCGAGAAGACTTGATTACTCCAGAAAAACTAGTTAATTTTGGCGCTAGCTACGAAGAATTTTGTGATGCGATTGACAATATTAAACTAATTGGCGGAGGAGATAATCCAGAATCCGCACTTTCTGCTTTGCTTGGAGTTATGAACACGGAGAGTTGGCAAGCTAGCGCCACTAAATCAATTGTGCTTTTGACCGACGCAGAATATTTAATGCCAGATCGAGACGGCACTACCTTGAAACAGGTTATAAATCGCTCTTTGGAAATCGATCCCGTGAACATCTACGTAGTCAATACCACTTCCACAGCCCCATTCTATACTACTCTTGCAGAAGCAACTGGCGGACAAGTATTCACCAATGCTTCTTCAGCAGATTCTACCGATTATCTTTTAACTCGTCCGGCAGTAAACTTCCCGTTATCGAACTATTTAGGGCTAGCAGGAGAGGAACTAGAGTTTAGTGCAAATACGTCAGACGGTATCGCAAGCTACGAATGGGATCTAGATTTTGACGGAACTTTTGAAACCACAACTACCATTCCAAAAGTTATTGCAAAATATAGTCTTCCTACTTCGGGCTTTCTTCAGCTTCGCATTACAGATATAAATGGTAGATCTAGCACCGCTTCCGCTAAAGTTATCGTCTACGCTAATCTTGATAGCCTACCAGAGATAAGTGAAGTACGTTACAATACACTAGATTCTACAGTTCACCTTAACTTCTCCACCAAAAACACCATCGCCACCCTAGTCTCTATTAATGGCGCCACGCTTGGTGTTACTACAGAAAATTCTTTGGAAGTTATTGATTTAAATGAAACAGCTACAATTACTCTTACACCTATAGGAATAGACGGTTTTACTGGAACACCAGTTTCTGTTGATGTTGCTACTACATCTTCTAGCGAGGAAAAAACAAGAGAAGAAGTAGCGCATCTTACAACAAATCAGAAAGAAAATGACACAGAAAACAACGTCGCACCCCAATCGAATATTAACACAACAATTTTAGCACCGATAGCCGGAAAACACTAAATGTAACTAGCTCGAAGATAAGTGATAATGGTCTCCAAATGCACATTTATAGACAGTCAGTTTAGATGCGCCGTGGTCATGTTCAGCCACTCGTGCAGCTACTTCTGCCTCTTCACGCGTGGCATAACAAATCTTATGTTGCTCTCCAACCCAACATCTTTCAGGTATAAATTCTTGATTTTGATAATTTTGCTTTCTTGACATTTGCAACAATTATATCATATTTGGAATATTCTAGGTAAAAATCCTTGCGAATAGAACTTTTCCACAATGTTGTAAAAATTACAACAAAATTAAGCATATTTAGTATTGACACGCTACATGTAGTGTCATAAAATAGAGCCAGACACTAAATATAGCGTCAAGCAAATATCAGCATAAAACAAAAAAGGACAAGAACATAGTAAGTAAGGAGGTAATTTTTATGTTCAAAAAAATCAAGAAACGCGACGGCAAAATCGTCAATTTTAACCCAGAAAAAATCGCAGACGCGATTGCCGCTGCTGGTTCCGCTACAGAAGAATTCAAATATGATAGAGCAAAGAAGCTCGCAGAAAAAGTTGTCGAACGCGCAGAAAAGGAAATTACAGCTAGAACCCCGAGCGTAGAACAAATTCAAGACATCGTTGAGCAGGTACTGATGGATTCCTCATTTAAACGCACTGCCAAGGCTTATATCACCTATCGCCAGGAAAGAAACCGCACTCGCGAAGCCAAATCCAATCTCATGAATATCTACAAAACGATTTCCATCGCCGATGCCTCAGAAGATTCTGACGTAAAGCGCGGAAACGCTAACGTCGATGGCAACTCTGCCATGGGCAAAATGCTCCAATTTGGCGCTGAAGGCTCTAAGGTCTTCGCAAAAACCCTCCTTATGGATCCAAAATTTGCTTACGCTCATGATAACGGCGACATTCATATTCATGATCTAGATTTCTATGCCACCGGCACTCTTACTTGTTGTCAAACCGACCCACTTGTACTCTTTAAAAATGGTGGGTTTAATACTGGACACGGCCACTTGCGCACCCCAAATTCTATTGGCTCATATGCCGCTCTTGCCGCCATCATTTTACAGGCTAATCAGAATGAACAGCATGGAGGTCAAAGCATCCCAAACTTTGATTATGCTATGGCCCCAGGCGTAGATAAATCATTCAAAAAGGCTTTGAAGCGCAATCTAGAAAAATACAATAAATACTCTGGCAAAAATGTTAAAATCGAAATTCCAGATGATATTAAATTTGGCGACGAAAAGACCTTGAAGAAGCTAAAAATCCCAGAGGTTGTAGTCGAAACGTCAAACGAAGACGTTGAAAAGCAGACATTCCAAGCTATGGAAGGCTTCATTCACAATCTTAACACTATGCACTCTCGCGCAGGCGCACAGGTACCATTTACCTCAATTAACTTCGGTACTGACACCTCTCCGTCTGGTCGTTTAGTTTCTAAATACCTACTTGAAGCCACTATGAATGGCCTTGGTAAAGGTGAGACCCCAATCTTCCCAATCTCAATTTTTAAAGTAAAAGAAGGCGTCAACTATAACCCAGAAGATCCAAATTACGACCTCTTTAAACGTAGTATGGAAGTCTCCGCAAAGCGTCTATTCCCGAACTTCTGCTTTATCGACGCTCCGTTTAATCTACAATATTATAAGCCGGGAGACTATCGCACGGAAATTGCCACCATGGGTTGCCGTACACGCGTCTTTGGTTCTATCTTCCCAGAATCTGATGGTATTGTCACTGGACGTGGGAACTGCTCATTTACTACTATCAACCTCGTCCGCCTAGGTATCAAAAATGGCATCTGCCTCAAAGAGAGGAAAGAAGCCGACTGGTCTGGATTCTACAAAGATCTCGATAATATGATGGACCTAGTCAAAGATCAACTTCTTGAGCGCTTTGAATTCCAGGCAAATCAACACGTTAGAAACTTCCCATTCCTGATGGGTCAAGGCAACTGGTTTGGGTCAGAAAAACTTGGCTGGAACGACAAACTCAGAGATGTTATCAAGCACGGCACACTTTCAATTGGCTTCATCGGTCTTGCAGAATGTCTCGTTGCAATGACTGGCAAGCACCACGGCGAAGATGAAGACTCACGCGAACTAGGCCTAGATATCATTACCCATATGAGAGAAAGATGCGATGAATATTCCAAAAAATACCATCTCAATTTCTCACTCCTCGCTACCCCTGCCGAGGGTCTAGCTGGACGTTTCACCAAAATCGACCGCAAAGAATATGGCAAAATTAAAGGTGTTACCGATAGAGATTTCTATACTAACTCTTTCCATGTCCCAGTCTACTATCCGATCTCTGCCTTCGACAAAATTGAAATCGAAGCGCCATATCACAATCTCTGTAACGCTGGTCACATTAGCTACATTGAGCTAGATGGAGATCCGTCAGATAACATCGAGGCCTTTGAAGCAGTCATCCGAAAAATGCACGACTGCGGCATTGGCTACGGTTCCGTGAACCACCCAGTTGATCGTGATCCAGTCTGTGGTTTTGCCGGAATTATCAAAGGAGACCGCTGTCCATCATGTGGCCGCAAGGAAGACGATATACTATTCGAAAGACTTCGCAGAATTACCGGCTACCTCGTTGGCTCACTCGAACGTTGGAACGACGGAAAGAAAGCGGAAGAGGCTGCTCGCGTTAAACACAATGTAAGTGCAGCAGACATTAAATCGGAAGAAGAAATTTGCAAAAATCACAAAAACGGCGTATATTCTAAGAAAGAAAAAGCCGCACGTGAAGCTAAAAAAGCTACCGCAAAGAAGGCGTTAGGAAAGGAATAAATGAAAATCAGGTTATCTGGTCCTCTGGAACACGATAATATCGTGAATGGTTACGGTCTTCGCGCTGTACTCTGGACGCAAGGATGTTATCGTCGTTGTCCAGGGTGCCAGAATCCTGAAACATGGGACTTTTCCGGTGGTTTCGAGGTCGATACCGAAGAAATCAAAAAACGCCTAGCAGAATTTAAGGGTCAAGCTGGCATTACTTTCTGTGGCGGAGAACCATTTGAACAATCGGAAGCCTGCAAAGAAATTGCTGATTGGTGTAGAAAAGAACTCGGTTGGAATATCTGGAGTTTCTCTGGTTACACCTATGAACAATTGAAAAAAGCCGGTGGCGCAAAATGGGAATTCGTAAAATCCTTGGACGCCCTAATTGATGGCCCGTTCATTCTCGCCGAAAGAGATTTGACTCTCAAATTCCGTGGCTCAAGAAATCAGAAATTATTACATTTGAAGAATGGTGAAATTACCAAAGTTGAATAATTACCCGCTAGCGACCTAAGCACTACCAATTTTATTATATGATAATCTGAATTATAATAAGGAAAACTATGGTTTACCTAGATTATTCTGCCACCTCTCCACTTCTTCCATGTGCCAAAAAAGCAATGCTTGAGGCTATGGATTTAGTTGGCAACCCTTCAGCATTACACACTCCAGGGCATCTTGCAATGAACAAGATAGAGGAAGCTAGGGAAGAAATAGCTAGCTTAATCGGCGCTGAGCCAGAAGAAATACTATTTACTTCTGGTGGCTCAGAATCAAACAATACCGTTACTAATATTTTTGCAGGAGAAAATGTTGCAGTTTCCGCAATTGAGCATCCATCACTTTTAGAAAGCGCTCGTCTCCGTTGCAAGACTACTATATTGCCAGTAGACAGCACCGGAAGGGTGAAAGAAACAGAACTAACGCACTTTTCTCTTGTCTCTGTCATGCTAGCAAACAACGAAATCGGTACTATTAATGACATTAAAAAATTAGCAGAAGCAGCTCACGAATCTGGAGCGATGTTTCATACCGATGCTACGCAAGCACTAGGGAAAATAGCAATTGATGTAAAAGCACTAAACGTAGATTATATGACGCTTAGTTCACACAAAATAGGCGGCCCTGTAGGAATAGGAGCGCTATACATTAAAAAGGGAAGTCCTTTTAAACCATTGATCGTCGGCGGGCATCAAGAAAAATCTCGTCGCGCAGGCACTTACCAAACCGTCAATATCTCTGGTTTTGGCGCCGCAGCAAAATACACAAAAGAACACAACCTGCCAAAAACCTACTTAGAAAAAATCAAGCCACTAAGAGATGAGCTCGCGTCAAGAATCTTGAAGCAGATTCCGTTTTCCAGTATCAATACGCCTATAAAATCTAACTCAAAAGAACTATCTGCGCTTCCACACATTCTAAATTGCTCTTTTGAGGCGGCTGAAGGGGAATCAATCCAACTATATTTGGATGCCGAGGGGGGAATTATTACCTCAACAGGCTCTGCTTGCGCCTCTGGAGATGGAAAACCTAGCCATGTCATTATGGCAACAAAAGGAGATGCAGAAATCGCTCATTCATCAGTTAGGTTTTCTTTTGGAGTAAAAAGTAGTAAAAAAGATATTGATGTAGTTATGCAATATTTACCAAATATTGTCAAAAGGTTACAGGGAATCAGCACGCTGAAGGCTGGAAAAATCAAGAAGGAGGATAGCTATTATGGCAGATAAAAAAAGTTCAAAAAATGAATCTAATTGTGAGAAAAACACCAAATCTAGTAAGGCTTGCACTACAAAAAAAGCTCCGAGAACCGCTGCTAATGGCTTCCTGGCCGGTACAGATTGGGTTTATACTGATCTGGTCAAAGAACACTTCTTAAACCCCCGCAATTTCTTGATGGGCGATGAGAGTAAATACAGGAGCGATGGACAAGGCATTGTCGGAAATCCCATCTGTGGCGACCAAATGTTAATGATGATTCGTGTGAAAGAGCAGCAAAACAAAAAAACAGGAGAGCTAGAGCCTGTCATTGAAGACGTGAAATGGAAAACCTACGGTTGTGCATCGGCCATCGCCAGCACGTCCGCCCTCTCTGAGCTAGCCAAAGGTCGCACACTTGATAACGCTCTCAAAATTTCCGCCGAAGAAATCGAAGCTTACCTTGGAGGCCTTCCAAAACACAAGTTCCATTGCTCTGTCTTAGGACATGAAGCTCTTGCTGCCGCAATTGCTGATTACAAGAAGAAACACTAATCCCTTTCTCATATCGACACTACAACTACTCTTCAACTTGCGGTTATCCAACTCTAGGCTAACACCGCGTTACGATTTCTAACTTCATCGTAAATTACATTTTCTTGCCTGACTGCTGGCTCAGCTTGCGCCACAACTTCAGTATTCTCATAGTAAATATCGTCCGTTTCTTGCGATTTCAGCGGCCCCATATCAGACGGATCGTATTTTGCTAAAAATTCTGCATAGTTAATCAAATCAAGCACAGCCACCACATGCTCCTTGCTCATGCCAGAGTATCTAGCAATAATGCCTGCATAAGAATTATCTAGTGGATTGTCTTCGTAGTATTTAGCAATCGCAGCCCCAGTAGTAGTGGTTCTAAGCTTACCGATGGCCTGCATCCACTCAAGAAGCTCTACATATGCTTGATAGTACCTCATCTCATTCCAGAAATATTCATCTCCCTCCAGAGTTCCATCCTTAAACACCTTTTCGTCGCCATTATAGACGTCATAGATACCACCGTCGTTTCCAGCTGCCGCACTTTGAGCCGTGCGCATCGTATAAGCCGTGCCACCTACCCAACGCGACATTTCTTCGCTAGCAGCGATAGCATCTTTGTCTTGCCAGCCAAGTTCCTCGTAGATACTCTCACTGCCGTCCTCTGCGCTATCCTTATCTTTATGAATGACATTGTCGTTATTTGCTCCAACAGCGTTTGGATGAAGTCTGCCTTTCAGGAAATCATGTTTAGTTAGCCATTCTAGATTAGTATCATCCGTAGATCCCCAATCACTACCACGTTGCCCAGACATCACCATGAAAGCCATCAATGCACCACTTTGATTTATTACTGGCTGTTTATCCGTCTCCCTCACCTTAAAATCAAGCTCGCACATACCTGGGTCTTCGTCATTTTTTGCCTCCTCAATGCCAGCTGCAGTTGGAGCACTTGGATCGTTTCTGTTATGCCAGCCAGTCTTGTAACCTTCATATTCAAAGTTAGTGTAACGGCTATAGGACCACTCAACTGGCTCGTCGAGGTAGTACATTCTATTATCAAAACCCGTGCCATAGATAGATGTTGGCTTCCTAATAAATTCAAACTCCCAGTCAGATTCACATCCATGAGCGGTTCCAACCGAATGCTGAATTTTTGCATAAACTTTACTCTTGCCACCCCAATGATATCCAGCACTATTTTCCGATTCGTTTAAAGGTGCATCACCAAAATCAGGGTCTTCTTCCTGGGTAGCTTCGTCTTTGTTATTCTTATCTGGATCATTATCGCGCTGGCGTGCCTTCCCGTAAACATACCCCATATCGTCATATCTCATCTCTGCCACCGTATCAAATATTTCCACCGGCTTCATACCACTTAGTGCTAAGTCGCTCACATAATACTGATTGCAATATCCATCAGATACCGCTAGGAGGGAATTGGCTAACACACAGTCACCACGATTAAACGTAAACCTCGTCTCCGACACTGCACTAGAAGTCGGTAAAAGATTCGTCACTGCACTAGAGAATAGACTTCCAATTCCACCCATCATACCAGTCACGGAAAGTGACTGCGTAGATGTAGCGAATGGAATTAAACTATACGCCATACTGCCAAGGAAAGTGTGTGGAGATGTCACATCAAATGGGCTTTTTGTGCGTCTGTCATACTCTGCCTGTTCCGCAATCACTTCTTGCTGCTCACGATAAAACGCTACCACAGAAGAATTATCGCCAGTGGTCTGCCCCGCAGTTTTGGCTTTCTCCCCCATGATACGCTCAGCAGAATTTACCATCGCTTCACCAAGCACGGCAGTATTATCATCACCAAAGAAAGTTTGTTCTTTCATCTGGTTGTATTTTGCAATAGTTGGATCAAGCGCAGAAACCGTCATGCCAGCACCAACACCGAAAAAGGATTTGAGCTTATTCATTAGTCCACTTGCCCAATTAACTACCCTTTTGAACATTGAACCTATTGCCATAATAACACCTTTACCCTTCACTTCTTCGTCGCCATTCGTGTTCCCCTCATAGACACATTGTCTATATATTTCAGGATTATCAAGAGCTCTAAAATTTGTAGTTCCACTCCCACCAATATTCGCTTGTGCACTAGAGGATAAGAGGTTATCATCGTGCTGATTTAGATTACCACTACCAAACAAATGATGTACACCCTCGGTATCCGCACCACCACTTCTTACTATCATATTATTCGCCACGGAAAGTGGAGCCCCACTACCCTCACCCGCCATAGTCTTATCAATAGCTTCTAGCCAAAGAGAACCAGCACTGACTTGCCTAGCAGTCTGGTTTGCAGTAATCACCCCCTCGATATCGTTCGCTGCAGATATAGCCGCGCAGTCAGGGTCACCAGCGTCTTTTGCTACCTCTTGTACTCTCTCGTCCAAAGACTTGTCACCGATATCGCTCCCCTCCTTTGCCGCCGGCAATCCTTTTGCCATCTCCACAAAAGCATCTTCATCCTCATCGTTATTGCCAGTCAATTTAAAGGTACTATAATTATTTCTAGAAATACCAAGTCTCTTGACAACCGTCTCTGTCATCTGAGAAAACCATCCAGAAATATCTCCACGCCAAGACCTAGCTCCACGTATAAACTTCTCTTTAAAATTCCAATCTTTCTCCATTGCTTCTTTGAAGCCCATAACGTGACCAGTCTCTGCTGCAATCCCAAGATCGTCTAATACTTGTTGCTTTTTCTGCTCGATGGCTACTTCATCGGAGATTGAACCAGAGTCTATTACCGAACCATTACCATCTGCAATCGCTTCACCGTTCGTCACTCCAACTTTCTCAGAAGAAGTAATTACATGCGTAGCTCCACTAGAGTCCTCGTAGGTAAGCGCAATAGTGTCTCCCTCTTTAACATAGCTTAATCCAGCATTGTTAAGGCTTTCTACTTGCTCTTCCGTAAAGCCCATATCCTCAAACACTATGTCATTCACTACCTCAGAAGACCCATCTCCAGAAAGCTGGGTATTATCCGTTAGCTCGTCCGTCCTAGCAGTGGTAGAGACTTTAGTCGAATTCCAATCTTCCACCTCTCTAGCCTTAAACCCAAAAGGGAACAGCCACTGCCCAAACATAGAAACCGCTCCGTAAAGCAAAATTATCCCCATTGCGAGGAAAAGAATTGGCGTTGCCTTCTTGAACATTGTTTTGCCGTCAGTTTTGCCAGAAGATGTCCCACCAGATGCTCCACCAGCCATTCCTCCACTGACCTTCTCAGCGCTCTTAGCAGCGCCCAATGCTTTCATCGCGGTCCCACCAACTCCACCAGTAGCAGCGTTCACACCAGCTTGCACGGCTTTATTTGATGCGATTTTCTCCCCCGCTTGCAAAGCCCCCCTAGCAGCAGAGGCACGTTTTTCTTTTTTATCTTCTTTTTCTTCACTATAAAAACTAGGACGGATATCCGACTTTTCCATATTCTCATATGCGCCTAAAGACTGACCCTCATCTTCGTCCATACTGCTTATAATTATATCATATTAAACATAAGCAAAACTATTGATTTTTTTCGCATTTTGTGCTATAATAAGAGTATTGGAGGGGGTTCTTTAAAAGGAGGGAATAATCATGAAGAGAACTATTTTAGTCATTGTAAGTATATTGTTAGTTTCAATGTTAGCAGGATGTGGCAATGTTTCAGCAACGAGCGAGCAGGCCACTAAAGCAGAGAAAAACATCGAAACTAGTGAAACATTATCTACCGCTACTCAGGAAATAGAAGAAGAGTCTACAAAAAACAATGGAGAATCTTCTACTACTATCATAAACGAAGAAGTAGCAGCGGCATCCGATGAGGCAAAAAACGTAGACGCCAGTTGGGAAGACTATGTCGACTCTGACGGAGTCTTCAATATGGATAGCTACGCCGAAGCACTTGGCTACAATGTCATCAAGGCAGATAAATCACATTCGTGGTATATCTACGATACGATAAAATATCATTATTGCGTTGTAGCTTATAGGGACACTCTGAATATAATGTTTGACAGCTATGGTGTAGGATACGCAATAAACGTAGTTGACGAGCACTATCGCGCAAGAACAATAAAGCAATGTGTTCAGAACGATGTATGTAATGTATCCGAACAATGGGTTCAGGAATCTTCAATGCTCCTCAAGTTCGTTGCAGATAACAGCCCGTCAGAGGAAGAAATACGTAATTGTTCAGGGATAGAGACACTACATCTCTTGTGCACGAAGTGGTCAGGCTGTTTCATCACGGATGAACGTGGCGTCGTAATAGACACCAACGGCACAGCAGAACAGTTGTGGACAAAAAACTGGAAAAACGACTAACAACCCCCTCCCCCAACTCAAAAACCGCCCCCAAAAGAGGGCGGTTTTTCATGAAAAAGGACCCGAGATTATTCTCGGGCCCAAAGAGTGATCGTTAACAATCAATAGCTTTACAAACTTTTTCAGCTTATGTATAATTGACCTAACAAACTAGGAGGCAAGAGATGCAGGGAAATAATATGCCAGAATTTGGCAAAAACGACTCGGGTAGCGATCAAAATAACAGCCCGTTTAATAACAGCCAGCCCAATAATGGCAACCAGCTTAATAGCGATGGTCAGTTTAGCAGCAATAGTCAGTTCAGTAGCAACGGCAGTTCAATCGAGCCAGCAAGCGGCAACTTAAACGACAACCCTACACCCTATAGCCATAGCAAATTTAGCAATTTCCCACCAGCTCCAGAGCAAACCGCAAGCCCTCAAACAAATGCTCCGAGCAAAAAATCTTTTAGTCTATTCAAGAAGTCGCCAAACAGTCAAAATCAAGGAGATATCAATTCCCGCCTCGTCACTCTTTCGGTAGCACTAGGAGTAATCGCACTAATTTCGGTAGTCGTTACTATCTGGCTACTAGTTAACGGAAATAAAACCACAAAAGTAGAAACTCCGGTAGCAACCACTCCAACCAAGCAGGAAGAGATAGTCTCCGCTAAAACGTTCGGCTTTTATACGAACAAAATCACCAATCCCACCCAAGATGTGATTTACCGCTTAGGAGTTCACCGTTCCAACAAAGACGGAAATGGTGTTTTTGGCGCTTACATTAGTACTAATAATTCAAGTGTAGACCTTTATATTTACTGGCAATACATCGCAGATTATTACGGAGTAGCAAGCGAGAACACCGAAAGAGCCCTTGCGACTATTTCATTTGAAAAGCCAGTTGTCGATATCGTTATTGGCGAAACCGGCCAGTATGTTGGTGGCGACGTCTTGTTATTCTTACTATCTGACGGCACTGTAGAGTATATGCCAGTCGTAAAAGCTTTACAAAGTCAAGATTTCCGAAGTTACGGGCAACTCGCCGGTGTGAAAGACGTGGTCAAATTCTACCATGTTGATGCAGTCTCCGATACTGGCGACTGGTCTGGATACGTTACCACCCTCGCCCAGAGAGAAGACGGCTCGATTCTCGATCTCCAGAGCTTCATGAAAGCCGTACTCGCAGATACTCCAGCACAAACTCAGTAGCTTCTATAATCAACGAGTAATCCAACCTACACCAAAGACCAATTATTCACAATACGTGATTGTCTTGCCGTAAATCGTTTGTGGCATTGCCCAATCGACCAAAAAGTCTTCTTGCCCAAGATGGATATACGGCAGGCTCTCCGCTGTTGCCGTACTAAGATCTACACAATAAACCTCCGCTTCGGAAGTCCTGATATCATCTAAAATTGGCGTTATTCTGGAAACGTAAGAAAACGCAAAATAGGAACGTAAAACAAGTACGAACAACGACAGAGTAACGAGTATCCCAGAAAAAAACACGAGTACCCTATCGCTTTTTGGTGCATTATAGAAAAATAATTCTTTTACTATAAATATAAAAATCGCTTCGGCAAAGATGAATGCAGGTAAAACCAGTCTGGTCGGATATACAATCTGCGACATCGAAAAAACATGCATAATGATGAATATTGCTGAAGCTACTAGATAATCTTTGTGAACTGCTAGATTTTGAAATTTCGGCTTCAAACGGTTTGCTATGACATAAATACCAACCGGCAAAGACAACACCAAAAATGGAACTAAAAACCTACCGAAATTATAAACATTATGCCAGGCAATTCTAACCAAACTTCCACCAAAGTCTCTGAATATTTCCGCAAGTGGCACATAATCACAAACCGTTAGATAAGCTGGATTAGTATCGTAATCTCCGAGGCCATTTCCCACAAAATACATTAACCACAGCGATATTAAAATCCCAACCACGCCCATAAAGCGCCATGAAACGATGAACTTTTTCAAATACTTCCAGAAATCTCGACGTAAAGAGAACAATTTATATATTCCGTATATTACCAATGTCAGAAGGAACACAATCGCCGTTACATTAGAAGCAAATCCAAAAACGAAGCCCAAAAGTAACATGGCGAACGCGAACCAGATAGACTTAGATGTTTTTCTGCCCCACAGGTCGCGAAGATATATAATCCCAAAAAGAAAAGAGAAAAACCCAATGAACAAATAATTATGAATCTTTGAGAATCCAGCATAGAGCGTCAGACCATTTGATGTTAGAAAGAAAATCAGAAAAATGCTGGAAAAAATTGCTGCATCAGAAAGTTGCAATTTTGGGCGACGCCTGAGAGTAATATAAGTGGCCATATAAAACAAAGAAAGCGCCACTACAACATCAATTAAGCGCAAAATAATATCTGGCCCGAAAGAGAAATTGTAATCAAAGAAATTGATTATCGCCCAGGCAAACATATCAGCAAGTCGTACCGAATGGTTAAAAGCCGCGATTGCATCACCAAAAATATCAATTTGCGATTTTGCGCCTTGAAAAATATCTTCACCAGACGTGATAATTACAAAATAGCATACTGCAAAAAACACAACAGGGAGCGCATAAAGCAAAAAAGCCAACACTTTTTTTAAGTCAAGTTTTTTTGAAAGCTTTTTCATGAGGTAATTATACCATACAAGAATGTTAACCAAGACAGAGATAAAGTGGTATAATGTAATTATGAAGAGTATTTCGGTGGTTATCCCAATCTACAATGAGGCGGGCGGCATCGGTAAATTTTTAGATGAAAAATTTCTCCCGGAATTAAAAGCTATCACCAAAAATTACAGGGTCGAAGTGGTCCTCGTAAACGATGGCTCAGATGACAACACTGTCGAAAAAATCCGGACATCAAAACTCGTGAAATCAAATTTTAACATAAGACTCGTTAGCTTTTCTCATAATTTTGGCAAAGAAGCCGCACTTACTGCCGGGATTAAGTACGCTACTGGTGATGCCGTCATTATGATTGACGCAGACGGGCAACACCCTGTCGAAGTAATCCCTGAGATGATTGAAAAATGGGAAAATGGCGCCAAAGTCGTCACAGCCATCCGCAGTCACAGCAAAACCAACCATAGTCTTGGCTCCAGTGTATTTTATAAAGCCATGCGTCTTTTTGGCAATAACTCGATCAAAGAAGGAGCTACAGATTTTCGACTAATCGACCGCGAAGTTGCAAACGCCTACAATGTCTTCACCGAACACAACCGCATTGCTAGAGGTTTAATTGACTGGCTCGGCTTCAAACAAGAATATATTAAGATTAAATTGCATGGCCGTATGAGTGGCAAAGGCACTTACAATTTTGGAAAGCTCGTAGCTCTTGCCGTTGATAGTTTTGTTTCGATGTCAAAAACCCCGCTTGTTATTTTTGGCTATCTTGGCACCTTTATCACCATCTTCTCTGGAATTTTAGGTTTATTCATTTTAATAGAACAGTACATCTTGCACGACCCAATGAATCTCGATTGGAGTGGCGCTGTGGCTATGTGCGTATTCATATCATTCTTAATCGGGCTAGTTCTTATCTCTCAAGCCATCACCGCTCTATATATCTCTCAAATCCATACCGAGGTTAAGAACCGTCCATTGTTCGTCATCGATAAAGAAAAAACATTCTATATTGAAAATAGTAAGTCAAAAGGCAAAAAGAAGTGAAACGTGAAGTTCTGCTGAGTTTTGACGTCGAAGAATTTGACTTCCCAAAAGAGCGTGGGCAAGATATTACTGTAGAAAAAGGCGTGGCTGTATCAAAAATTGGCGCCCAGAAAATCCTAAAAATTTTAAAACGCCAAAAAGTTAAAGCAACATTTTTCATAACTGGAAATTTTGCCAAAAACGCACCAGAAATTGTAAAACAAATGTTAGAAAATGGACACGAAGTTGCAGCTCACGGCGTGGACCACTTCATTCAGAAAAAGACCGACATCAAAGAAGCGAAGACCATCTTAGAAAAAATCACCAAGCAAAAAATCGTAGGCTGGCGACAGCCAAGAATGCAAAAAATCGATTATGACGAACTCTCAAGACATGGATATCTTTATGATTCTAGCGTTAACCCAGCCTTTATTCCAGGAAGGTATAACAACTCAAAGCTGGGAAGAACCCCTTTTGTTATTCCGACTAAATTTAAACAGATTTTAGAAATACCTGCCAGCACCGCTACATTCTTGAAAGTACCGCTATTTTGGTTAGCTCTACACTTATTCCCGTTTTGGTTTTATTACCTACTCGTCAAGATATCGCTGAAAAAAACTGGTTTATTCGTCACCTATTTTCACCCTTGGGAATTTACTAATTTATCAAGTTTTAATATTGTGCCTTGGTATATCAAGAAGAACTCCAATGACAAGCTAGAAAAAAGATTAGAAAAATTAATTATCAAGCTAAAAAAATCGGGCTGCTCTTTTATTCATTTTCAAGATTATCAGCCCTAACATTCCTATTATATCACATTTTGCCATTTTTTTCAAGTCATGATACAATAGAAGTACGTTAGGCCGTCGCCAAGTGGTAAGGCAACGGGTTTTGGTCCCGTCATTCGCAGGTTCGAATCCTGCCGGCCTAGCCAAAATGAATAAATGAAAGTTTACTTTCATTTACGAATTTTGCAGGAGCGGACAGGATATCTATTTCCTGCCGGTCCAGCCAAAATGATTTTCTACTTTGAACGGCATGATAACCACAAAATTAAATTTTCAATACTTCTAACATAAAGAAAGGATAGTATGAACAAAGTTATTGAGGCAAAAAACCTCACGAAAGTTTACGGCAAAAAAGCTACTGCTTTTACCGCCCTTAAAAATATCAACTTAAGTATTTACGAAGGTGAATCTGTCGCTATCGTAGGCAAATCTGGCTCTGGCAAGTCCACGCTTATGCATATTTTAGCACTGCTAGACAGGCCAACCAAAGGTGAAGTCCTAATCGATGGAAAAAATGCTTCAAAACTCAAAAATAGACAATTAAACCGTCTCAGAAACGAACGCTTTGGCTTTGTCTTTCAACAATTCTTTATGAACGCCAATGACACCGTTCTAGAAAACGTTTTATTGCCTCTAAAAATCGCTAAACTTGGTCGTAAAAAGCGTAAAAAAGAAGCGCTTGATGCTCTTAAAATTGTCGACCTAGAAAGCAAAGTTAAAAACAAAGCTACGGACCTTTCCGGCGGACAAAAACAGCGTGTCTGTATCGCTCGCGCAATCGTCAACAAGCCACAAATCATCTTTGCAGATGAACCAACCGGCAACCTTGACTCTGCCACTGGCGACAAAATCACTGATTTGCTATTTCGGCTCAACAAAGAACAGGGTGTCACCTTAATTATCGTCACTCACGACGAAGATTTAGCGAAGCTCTGTAACCGCATTATTAGAATTTCGGATGGTAAAATCATTTCCGATCAAACCGTTAGAAAAGATTCCCAGAAAAAGGCAAGTTCAAGAAGAGAAACCGAAGCTGCCCGCGTGAAGAAGGCTAACGAAAGGAAGTAATATGAAAATTTCCGATTTAATTGCTACAGCAAATCATAATCTACTCAGGAACAAGACTCGCACTATCCTTACTATTCTTGCTATTTTTATTGGTAGCTTCTGTATTGTCACCACTAGTGCCACACAGGCTGGTATCAACAAATTTCTTGATGACCAAACCGCATCTTTCGGCGGCGAAGGCCTCATTCAAATGTATGGCAAGAATGAGAACGAAGATCTCTCCGCTATAGATATGGGCTCCTCATTTTCTGGAACTCCTAAGAAATACGATAATGGCGATAAAAACGAACTCGGCCAGATCGCCATCACGCCAGAACAGATAGAAAAAGTGAAGGAACTTCCTGGCATCATCAAAGATTCAGTTCTTGATGGCAAGTTTAGTACCGTCACTTATGTCGAAAGCACTAAGAACGGAGAAAAGTACGTACCAAATATTAATCTAATGACCAACAATAGCGTCCATTTCGATCTGCTAGCCGGAAAAATGATAGACAATAACTCTAGTGAAAGCCAGGCAATGCTTCCTAGTGAAGAATGGGTGACTGGTCTAGGATACGACAATGCTGAAGACGCAATTGGCAAAACACTTAATTTTGTCTGGTCTGACCCTGTAACTAAGGAACTAGTTTCTTTCCCAGCAACCATAGTTGGCGTGCAGGCTCCTTCCGTAATAGGGGGAGGTTCTATGATTATCAACACCCCACTTAACCTCAAGTTATACGAAGAAAATACTAAATACCTACCTACCGTCGAAAAGAATAAGGTCTACACTATTGCCGCTGAATATGATTATGAGAAATACACTACTGACGAAATAAAATCTGAGTTAGACAAAATTGGCCTAACAGGTATTACCGTCGATGATATTATGGGGCAAATTAAATCATTCTTCGATGTGGTAATCACTATCTTTACTATTTTTGGCTATATTGCCTTACTCGCTGCTGTAATCGGAATCGTCAATACTCTTTATATGTCAGTGCAAGAACGTACTCGCGAAATCGGTCTTGAAAAAGCTCTGGGTATGAGTCGTGGCAAAATTTTCTTAAGCTTCGCCATCGAAGCAATTATGCTCGGTTTTTGGGGGTCTGCCCTAGGTGCTGCCCTCTCCATAGCTTTAGGTTCACTAGCAAACGCTGCGGCACATCAGAACGATGGCTTTTTACAAAGCTTCCCGACTTTCAACATCGTCGATTATACGCCAGCAACTGTCATTCCTGTAATCATAACAATTATGATTATCGCCTTTGTCGCCAGTATTCTTCCTGCAAGAAAGGCTAGTAAGAAAGATCCAATTAATTCTCTAAGATACGAATAAAAACGTTCAGTAAGTTATAAAGGAAATCTATGAAACTACTAGACTTAATTAAGACTGCAAATCATAATTTATTTCGCAGCAAAACACGCACCTTTCTCACTATTCTCGCTGTGTTTATTGGCAGCTTTACCATAATTCTAAGTAACGCAATCAACTCAGGAGTTAATGATTTTATTGACAAACAAGTTGCCACTATCGGCGGAGATGGCTTTATCGAAGTTTTTCCAGCTGCTATGTATGACCAGGTCGCTGGCATGATGGGCGGAAGTGGTGGTAAAAAAGTAAAGGAGTATAACGAGGACACCGGTGGCTTTCTCGGCGCAAATATTAGCACTGAAGATTTAGAAGAAATGCGCAACGTGGAAGGAGTAGAAAACCTAGAGATTTTCCATATGCTCTCTACCGAATGGATGAGGCTGGAAAATTCCGATAAGAAATTTGATGTCTCTGTAGAATATTTTCCAGAAGGGAATTTCAACGTTGACCTTTCCGCTGGTAGGATGACAAATCACGAAGCAGATGAAGCAGAAATACTAATTAATGAAGATTGGCTAGAACCATTTGGCTTTGAGAACGCAGAAGATGCACTTGGAAAAACCGTGGAAATCGCCGTCAAGCAAACCGCAAAATGTTACATTACTCCAAATGACTGTATTGGCACAGCAAAGGCTAAAATCGTGGGTGTACAGGCTCCAGGGATTCTTTCAATGGATGGCGACCTTCACATCAATCAAACACTAGACAACCAGTTATATAATCTATCAATGGAGAACGTTCCCGAAAGTAGCGTTCAAAACTTCATTGCTGTTGGCAATGTTGATCCAGAAAAAATGGACAAAATCCGTGAAGAGTTCCGTGAGATCGGCTACGAATTTATCACTGTCGATGATACTGTTGGCATGATTCGTACATTCTTTGACGCTATTCTTATCGTCTTTAATATCTTTGGAGGCATCGCTCTCCTTGCAGCCGCTATTGGTATTATCAATACTCTCTACATGTCAGTCCAGGAGCGCACGCGCGAAATCGGACTGGAAAAAGCTCTTGGCATGGGAAAAGGAAAAATCTTCTTGGAATTCTCAATCGAGGCAATCCTTCTTGGTTTCTGGGGATCCATTGTTGGTATCGCCGTTTCGATGCTTATTGGATATTCCGTTAATATTATTGCCCACCAAACCTTCCTGTCCGATTTTCCAACTTTCGAATTAGTGGTATTCAATCCATTAAATATGCTAATTATTACCCTAATTATTATGCTTATCGCCTTTATCGCTGGTACTGCTCCAGCCAGAAAGGCCAGTAAGAAAGACCCAATTAACGCTCTACGTTACGAATAAGGAGAAAGCTTTGGCAAAGGTACTTTCAATCATCTCTGACCAGCCGGTCAAGATAGATCGATTAGTCCCTGGCGGTCAGGGAATCGGTACGCGAGAAGATGGCATTAAGGGCTTCTTCTGGAACGCGCTTCCGGGAGAAATAGTTTCAGAATATTACATCACCAAGAAAAAATCCCATTATTTTGAAGCAATCGCCATTATGGTCGAAAATGCCTCCCCGCATCGCGTCACACCAAAAGACGAGTGTTTCTTATCGACTTCCCCTTGGCAAATTATGGACTATGAATATGAGCTAGAACAAAAATCAGAGTTGCTCGCCGAGATATTCAGGCAAAATGGTTTGGAATGCCTCTTCTGCGGACCGTTTTTGGCGACGGGCCAAAAGCGTTGGGTCGACACCCGTGACGACGGGATGGCGACCCATTGTCCGCAAAGAGGTATTCAGACCGTTTTAACCGACAACCACGACTTTTATTATCGCAACAAAATGGAGTATGCTCTCTATTGGGATATAACAGAAGAAAAGATAAAGCTAGCTTTTCACATGCGCGGTTCACATAGAAAAGTCCCTATTGATAGGTCCAGCATCGAACGCCCAGAAATCTTCGAAGAAGCATCCAAAATTGTAGAAAAGCTAAACCGAGGTCACGAAGAAGCTAGAAAATACCAGTCTTTGCTCCTCCGCTGCGATCAAAACGGAAAAGTTTCTGGTGGTCTTTTTGAGAATCGAAAACCACACCCGCATTTTGATAATCTAGAAGATGTCATCTTAGGGCAAAAGTACTCTTACTCACCAAACGGTTTTTTCCAAATCAATATTCCCGTCTATGAAATGGCCTTAAAAGAAATCGCAAAACACATCAAGACTGAAAAAGTCCTGGATCTGTATGCCGGGGTAGGCACAATCGGGCTCTCAGTCGCCCGCAATAAAGAACTCACCTTGGTAGAAAACAACAAAGCAGCGTACGAGGAATTAGAAAGAAATTGTTACTCAACAATTTCTGAGTCAATTCCTCAGGCAATTCTGTCTAATTCCGAAGACGCACTGTCTTATATCGAGTCAAATCAAACGGTAATTTTAGACCCCCCTCGTGCCGGATGCGAAAAGAAATTACTCGAAAAACTCTTAGAGGCTAAACCGAAAACTATCGTCTATCTCTCTTGCAACCCAACCACCCAGGCACGTGATGTCAAAATCCTAACAGAAAAATACCATATCACGAATATTACACCTTTTAATTTCTTCCCTAGAACACCACACTTAGAGAATCTGGTCATCTTAGATATATCACCAGATGAATAATTTCATAAACCGTGTATTCTGCGTTATAATATAGGTATGAAGATTCTATTTTTAGGTGCAGGGGTATTCGGTGAGGCTTTAAGCCGAATCGTAAGATACAATGGACACGAAACATTATATTATGATCCATATAAATATCCAGATACTAGACTAGAAGATGTTTCTAAGAAAGTAGACTTATTTATTTACACTGCTCCCTCCGAGAAGCACCAAGAAATCCTTCCAATTTTACCAAAAGACGTACCAATTGTCTGTGCCAGCAAAGGGTTTCTATCAACAAAACCATTTCTAAAATTCAAGCATTTCAGTGCGCTTGGCGGAGCAGGATTCGCTAATAATATTGCAGAGGACGCCAATATCACTTTTACTGCTAGTTCGGAATTATCGGAGAATCTTTTTTCTACAGAGACAGTCAAAGTAGAATATACCACCGACACAATTGGGATAATGCTATGTGGGGCATTAAAAAATATTTACGCCATTGGTGCCGGAATGTATGGAGAAGATAACCAAGAGAACACGTCTAGAGACCATCTCAAAGCATATTTCATTTCAGTCGCAAAAGAGATGGAAAAGATATTAAGTGCCAACAATGCAAGTAGTGAAACTATTAAATTGTCTTGTGGTATTCCCGATTTAGTCCTAACTTGTAGTGACGATTCCCGAAATTTCCGCTTTGGAAAAAATCTTGCAAATCATGTCGCTCCAGAAGAAGGAACTATTGAAGGACTTTCTGCTATCAACTCATTAAAAGACTATCCCGAGTTCATCATCCCAGATGACGCGACAATTATCTCTTCTATCATCGAAAGGGTCAAAAATGCCACTAAATAAGCTACAAAAGGAAGCTGTAGAATATCTAGAAGGACCACTTTTAGTCTTAGCTGGTCCAGGAACCGGAAAAACCCAGCTTTTATCTTCAAAAGTAAAATATATTCTAGAAAATACCGATGCAAACCCAGAAAACATTCTTTGTGTCACGTTTACCGATTCTGGCGCCGAAAATATGCGCGATCGTCTGCGAAGTATGATTGGAACCGCCGCAAACAGAGTGAATATTCACACTTATCATTCTTTTGGCTCCAGTGTTCTTGCCGAATATAAAAATTACGGTATAGAATTCTCCAGAAACTTCGATACCCCAATAGATTCCGTCACTGAATACAAAATCATAAGCAGCATACAGAAAAAGCTGCCCACTTTCGATCTTCTAAAAACAGCCAAAGTTAGAGATATAATCGACACTATTTCCGCTGCAAAATCTGCCCGTCTAGATAGCGCAGCACTCGAAAAAATTGCAAATGACAACATAAAAATCACGAAAAAAATCAACGAGGAAGTAGATCCATATCTCAAAGAATATCAGCGCAATATGAAATTTGAAGATGGCGTTCCGAAAATCTATCTTCCTATTATGGAAGTATTCGCAAAGTATCGTAAGGAAAAGCCAATCACAGCAAATATCGAACGCGAGGCGAACATCTTACTCAAGAACCTCAACGCAATCTATGAAACAGAGCTAGAAAAAGAAAAGCCGTCTATCTCGCCACTAACTTCTTGGAAGAATAAAACCTTTGAACTTGACGAGAACGGAAATTATCGACTTAAAAATCGCATTTCCAACCTCAAACTTTTGAGTCTCGCCAAAGTCATGAAAGAGTATAATGATTATTTGCAAGAATCAGGCAGTTTTGACTTTGCCGACATGATAGAACAAGCTATTTCATATCTAAAAACCGATCCCGGTTTTAAGGCGACTCTTGAAGAAAAATATCAGTACATTTTACTCGACGAATATCAAGATACTAATGCCTCGCAGGCTGAGCTTATAAGTTTATTAACTGATTATGAAAACCCAATCATCATGGCAGTTGGCGACGATGATCAGGCTATCTATGAATTCCAAGGTGCAAACGCTTCTAACCTGCTCAATTTTCAAAGACACTACAATGCGAAGGTCATCACTCTACTTGAAAACTATCGTTCTAATTCCGAGATTCTAGATTTTTCTTATCAAATTCGTGAACAAATCACTGACTCCTTTGCAAAACAAAATAGAATAGAAAAGAAACTTGTCGCCTTTAAGAAAACTGGAGCAAAGATCTCTCGCTATCGCTTTGTAGAGGCAAGTAGTGAGTACGCTTTTGTAGCGAGCAAAATTTCTGAACTAATAGAAAAAAAGCACGTCAATCCTTCCGAAATCGCTATTTTGACTCCCCAGCACAAATATGTTTTACCTATTCTGCCATATTTAAAATCTTTAAACATTGATGTAGCCTATGAAAAACGAGATAATATCTTCGAAAATAAATACATTCACGAATTGCTAACTTTAGCAAAATTTATTTACGAGCTTTCTGAAAACAAAGACGCATCCTATATGCTGCTAGAAGTACTCTCCTTCCCATTTTGGAACCTTGAAATGACCGAGGTTATTAATTCTGTAAAACGTGAATACGACAAGAAAAAAACCACTCTAGAATACCTTTCTGAAAGCGAAAACGAAAGTCTAAAGAAATTAGCAAAATTTTTTGCTGAGTTAGTACGCGCGTCTTTCAATGCCCCAATGGAACTATTTCTTGACTATTTAATCGGAGTAGCGGAGTTTGCCGATGAAAACGGGGAAAAGCTAAAATCAAATTTCTTACATTACTATGAGAATTCAGCCACAGACTACAGCACTTTTGATCTATATAGTAATTTAAATGTCCTACGCGAAGCTTTGCGTTCTCATTTCAGCGGCACGAAGACGCCAAAGTTGAAAGATTTAATCGCATTTGTTAACGATTACGAATTAGCCGGAGAAATACTAGTTAGCACCAGCCCTTACCAAGATTCAGAAAAATCAGTTCAAATTATGACCGCACACAAAGCCAAGGGGTTAGAATTTGAATACGTTTTTCTTATTGCCGTAGACGATCGTGCATGGGGAAACGCCAAGGGAAATAATAATTTCCTAAGTTTGCCAATAAATGTTGCCACCATCCGCCATACCGGCGTCACGGAAGATGAAAGATTAAGACTTTTCTTCGTCGCTGCTACACGCGCAAAATCACATCTCTATATGACCAACTCGCTTTCTGATTTTGCCGGAAAGAAGTCTATCCCACTAGAATATCTGAACGAGCACAACAATGAAGAAGAAAAATTCATCTCTCCGTATCTTCCTACCTCTAGTCAAAATGTCAAGGATTTTCCACCGTTACTTGCAGAAACTCTCGGCATGAGTAACGATGATAGGATTAAAAAGACTTGGGTATCTGCCTATATTAAGCCAAATGCAAACATGCATGAGCTATTGATGAAACGTTTGGAAAATTATAAAATAACCGCATCAGATCTAACTTCATTTATCGACATCGCTTACGCTGGTCCACAGGAATTTTACAAAGAAAAAATTTTGAGAGCACCCAACGAATCATATTCTGAGTCGATCTCTTTTGGAAATCTCATTCACGCTACTTTCGAAAAAGTCACGAATGAAAAAATATCAGACGAAGAAGCTGTGAAATTCTTCAAAGAGCAGGCGGTTTCCTCACCTATTCCACCAGAAGACCTCGAAAACATTTTAGAAAAAGGCGAGGAAAGCCTTCGCGCATCTCTCAAAGCATTTAACGAAATTTTGCGTGACAAGAACGCTAAAGCCGAAGTCAACCTCTATCATGAGCATCTGAGTCTTGGCGATATTCCATTAACCGGCAAAATCGATCATATCAATATTGATGACAATAACAAGACGATCGAAATCTACGATTTTAAAACTTCTGGTTTTAAGGATAATAAGTGGAATTCTCACCCAACACTCTACAAGTATCGTCTGCAGCTTGGCTTTTACAAATTATTACTTAACCTCTCTCCAACTTATAGTAAATATAAAGTGCAAAAAGCGCATATTCTGTTTGTAGTTCCAGATTTAGAGGACCAAAAGGTTCACGATAAAATTTACGAGTATAACGACGAAGATGAAGCCGAGCTTAAAGACCTTATCCATGCAGTATATGGCCATATCAAATCGTTAGATTTTGTTGATATTCCAGACCTATTTATCCCACCAGATCCAGAAAAGGGAATCAAAGACATTCGCGAGTTCATCGACTTAATCCTTGACAAAAATAGCAAAAACTAGTATAATACAGGAAATCTGAGCCTCAAAAGGCTCTTGTACATTCTATTAGAAGGGGGGTGGAATGATTGGCTCTGACATACAAATGTCCGGTTTGCGGACGTGATCATTTGACACAGGAAGACGCGGCTAGATGCTGCGCAAATGCTACCTGTAAAAGGTGCAAGGGGACAGGTATAATCGCTCAATTTTTGGGACCGAATATAACTTGCCCGACCTGCAATGGCAGCGGCAGAGTAAAAGCGTACTAATCATTTCAAGGAGCAGGCTAATCAAAACCTGCTCTTTTATTTTATAATAATTATGTTATAATTATGATATGTCTAATAGCTTTTGGGATAATTTACCTCCTCATTTCACCATCTTAGCTCCTATGGAAGGGGTTACCGATGTGGTTTTTAGAAGAGTTATAGAAAAAGCTGGGCGCCCAGATATTTTCTTTACAGAGTTTACCAACGTTTCAAGTTTCGCCTCGGAAAAAGGACGTCATGACGCACTTGAGCGCTTAGACATTGTAGGACTATCCTCAAAGATTGAAGGGGATATCTCAAGAAATTTAGAGTCGCCAATCGTCGCCCAAATATGGGGTAAAAATCCTGAACATTTCGCGGAAACAGCAAAAGCATTAGAAAAACTAGGATTTTCTGGGTTAGATATTAATATGGGCTGTCCTGATAAACACGTGAATAAAGCCGGTGGCGGCGCGGCAATGATTAAAACTCCTGAACTTGCTATAGACTGCATCAAAAAAGCAAGGGCAGCTACCGACCTTCCTATCTCCGTAAAAACTCGTCTTGGTTTCACATATTTAGGCGAATATAAAACATGGCTACCGCTTCTTCTAAACGAGCAGCTAGCTGCGCTAACCGTTCATCTTCGTACCAGGAAAGAGATGAGCAAAGTAACGGCTCACTACGAACTAATCCCGGAAATTCTTAAAATGAGAGCTGCCATCGCTCCAAATACAAAAATCATTATAAACGGAGATATCAAAGATAGACGTGATATTGAAAAACTATCTAAAGAATACCCTGAGATTGATGGTTTTATGATTGGCCGTGGTGTTTTTGAAAATCCTTATTGTTTCACTAACCATCAACCAACTAGAAAGGAACTAAAAGATTTGTTTTTGTGCCATTTAGATCTCTTTGATGCTCGTGCCAAAGAATTAGAAGAACGCGGTTTACGTTATCCATACGAACCATTAAAACATTTTTTCAAAATTTATTTCAGCGGATTTGACGGTAGCAAAGAATTTCGTGCAAAGCTTATGGCCTGCAAAAATACTGCAGAGCTTAGAAGAATCTTATCTTGTTAAATGGGAATAACCTGAATATTGCTGGACCGATAATACGACAATACGGCACTGTGCCTAGTCCATTTCTAGAATCAAAAGAGTGAGTTCCTTCGCGATTATCGCCAGAAACAAATATTTCACCTTCTGGAACAACAATATCTACCTCGCCTGAAGTGTATTTTTTTGGACCATCATCGTCAGCCTTCCTCGTATCATTATCCGGATTAAAGCCTTCCGGATGTTCTTCATTGTAGACCGTCAAAAGTCCATCCACCACCGTAACACGTTCTCCAGGGTATGCAATTACGCGCTTAATGATATACTGATCCTGAACACCAGTTTTTACATCACAAGTCAGTGGGCCATCAGCGTCGCCGTTTGCAAAAACTATAATATCCCCACGCTCCGGGACATATTCCTGTCCCAAAAAATGCGCAATGGTTACTGGAATACGATTCACGATAATTCTATCATCTCCATGAAGGGTATTTTCCATCGAGACACCAACTACGTTGTACGAGCGAAAAACGTAAGCGTTGAGAATAAGGGTACCAACAACCACCATCGCAACAAAAACAACTAAAGACAAAATATCTTTAATAAGCGGATATTTCTGAAAAAACCTCGGCTCTTTAATCTCCATATAAGTAATTATAGCATAAAAATTATTATTTGGTATAATATATAATATGGCTGACAATGTATTGATCAGAAAAAGTCGAAATGTAATCTCTTCAATTTTGCATGTTCTACTAAATATTCTTTTAGGTGTAGGCTCCATCGCTATTACCGTAATATCGGGAAGTTGGTGGATCGGCCTCATACTTGTTGTTATCTCTAAATGGCGCATTTTTGCCGTCAGGCCGAGGTTTTGGCTTACCAACATTAAATCGAGCTTGGTAGATCTAATCGTTGGCTCTAGCTTTGTATTTATCACTTATTGTTCCGGCACGGAATGGCTACTTGTTCATGCCTTACTCGCTTTAGGCTATTGTATTTGGCTCACCGTTATCAAGCCAATGTCTTCCGACGTCGCTACAGAAGTGCAGGCAATTTTTGCAATGTTTATTGGCACCACCGCTGCAAGTCTTCTCTTTGCTAGCTCTAATTCAGTTTTAATGACTTTATGCTGCTTCTTCGTTGGCTTCTCCTGCGCAAGACACATTTTGGTCCAAACAGAGGATAACGATTTTGGTCTTGTTACGCTATCGTGTGGGCTCGTCTCTGCGGAGGTTGCTTGGCTTTGCAATAGCTGGCTAATTGTTTATACTTTTGGCACGACAGGTATCGCCGTTCCACAAGTCTCTATTATTTTAACTATTTTCGCCTTCTTGGTGGGTCGTATTATTGCTTCTGCAAGAGCCCACGACGGCAAGATCTCTCTCTCAGAAGTATTCACTCCAGCACTTTTCAGCGTACTTCTAGTCTTTATAATTGTAATCTGGTTCAGTAAACCTATTTTCGACGTGTAATTTGAAAACATAGAGCATAAGAAAACTCACTTCCAAATTTTTGCTCAGCAAACGAAACTGGGAGTTTCGCACTAATACCTTTGACATAATTCCTAATGTCAGTTTTTTGTGATGGATCAAGTTCTAAAATTAAAAAGCAATTGTTTCTTTTCTCGTTCCCATATAACCGTTTAGCTAATTCGATAATTAATTGCTTAATGACAGAAAGACCACTATCGTCTGCAAATAACGCCTCCTTTGGCTCAAAATGTAGATTCTTTGAAACAAAATCCCAAGTTAGATCTACATACGGCAAATTCGCGACAATTATCTCCGGAAGTATGTCAATTTCCTTTAATAAATCTGATTGAATAAATTCAACATCAGCATCAAGTGTCTTGGCATTTCTACGTGCTACTGTCAAAGCATCTTCAGACAAATCAGAAGCGATAATTCTAAGTTCTGGAAGCTCTTTTTTTAGTGTAATTGCAATCGCTCCAGAACCAGTTCCAACATCTAAAATGGTAGGTCTATCGTTCCTCTCACTAGCAATCTTTTTTGTTATCTCAATCAGTTGCTCCGTTTCCGGACGGGGAATTAACACTCTTTTGTCAACATAAAATTTTCTTCCGTAAAATTCTTTTTCAGATAAAATATAGGCTAACGGTTCTTCACCAATAAAGCGTCTTCTTGCAAAAGCACTTGCAAGTTCTACTTGTCGCTCCTCCAGCTCATCATTTTCACGAAGAACGAGATAGCTTCTATCTTTCGCATTTAAAACATGACTTAAAATCAGTTCCAAATCCAAATTGGAAAATTCTGCTGCATTTTGGTATTGTTTCTTAAGACTAAAAAGCCACTCTTTAATCGTCATATTATTCTGAACTAAGTTCGCGTTCGTTTTTGATTAATTCGTCGATAATATCGTCGATATCGCCATTCATCGCCGCGCCAATATTACTCCTAGAATAATGTATTCTATGGTCAGTTATCCTGTCTTGTGGGAAGTTATAAGTCCTAATTTTCTCGCTTCGATCACCAGTGCCAATCAGAGATTTACGTGCTGCAGATGCGCTCTTTCGCTCTTCCTCTTTTTGTTTTTCAATCAATCTTGAACGCAAAATTGTCATTGCTTTGATTCGATTTTGCTGCTGGCTTCTCTCGTCTTGCATGGCCACTACAATTCCAGTCGGAAGGTGCGTAATACGCACTGCAGAATCTGTAGTGTTTACACCTTGGCCACCGTGTCCGCCAGAACGATAAATGTCGATTCTCAAATCTTCAGGTTTGATTTCAATTTCATTTTCCTTGGCTTCCGGCAATACTGCAACTGTCACTGTAGAAGTATGAATCCTGCCTTGGCTTTCCGTCACCGGCACTCGTTGTACACGATGTACCCCACCTTCAAATTTCAAATTGCCGTATGGCCTTTCTCCAGTAACTCTAAAAATCACCTCCTTCATGCCACCTGCCTCGTTCTCATTTTGGGAAATTAATTCAACCTTCATGCCATGTTTTTCTGCGTAGTGCAAATACATTCGATATAATTCGCCGGCAAAGAGGCTAGCCTCATCACCACCAGCCCCAGCACGAATTTCAAAGATTACTGGTTTGTCATCATCTGGATCGCGAGGAATTAACATTTCTTGAAGCTCAGCTGAAAGCTTTTCAATTTCTTTTTCCGCTTTTTCTACATCTTCTTTTGCGATTTCCGCAAGTTCCGGATCGGAGATTAGCGCTTGTGCTTCTTCAAGATTTCTCTTTTGCTGCTTTAGCTTATCACTTAGTTCCAATATTGCATCAATTTCAGAAAGTCTTTTCGATTTTGTTGCAAAATCTGGATCAGAATAGGCATCAGGACGTGCCAAAAACTCCATTATTTCTTTCTTCTCATCTTTTATTTTCTCAAAATCCATGCTACTATTATACCATAATATACGGATCCATAGCTCAGTTGGCTAGAGCGTACGATTCACATTCGTAAGGTCAGAGGTTCAAGCCCTCTTGGATCCACCATTCAGAAGAAATAGGACTATTTGCCGTATTTGACCGCTGTCATAAACGAGTTCAACTCAATTTAGAAACTAGAATGAAAAAAGCGGGACTTTTTAAGCCCCGCTTGCTATTTGTCAAGCAGTTTCTACTGTAAACCCAGAAATTCTTCCAGGCATAAGCCATTATCAGTGATAGCATGAGCCACCACCGAATTCCCAACGAATCGTATTTCATAAGGGATACTCGGGACTCCAGTAACGCACTCTTTCCCGGCAGGATAACGACTAATAAACCCATAATCCGCCATTTTGGCATGGAGCTTTTTAAAACAGCTCCAATTTTTCCTGGCCTCCGATTCAGAGCACCACTTACCCTTATGCCATACTACTACATCAAGTAGTAATCCAGTATGGTGTTCTGAATAGCCCGGCAAAGCAGCAGTATCCGTAATGATACCGCTTTCAATCAGGAATGTCTGATCCTTTGCCGTACGATAGGCATCATAAAGACCAATCCTAACACCATCATTATTTTCCAAATCATATTGCATCCGCGTGAATGCAAGATACGCCGCCTTTTCTATGGCCATCGTATCCCCGTCTACGACATTAGGAAAATATACCAGATCTGGTTGGAGCTTATTGATATAATCTCCGTTTAGATCAATCGGATGCGTATCGTTTACTACTATCAGATAGTTCCTGTCAGGATTAGCCAAGGCTGCTACATTATCCTTCGGCAAATCGTAAGTCGATTCGATCTTTGGAGCTGCATAGACATTGCAAGTTAAAGATAAAACACCAACAAGTACTAATAAAGCAGATAACAATTTTTTCATGTCCCACCTCCTAATTATTAAACGACAAATAGCTGTTCTATTATTATATCATACTTTTATTATTTTTCAATATAGCACCTATCTTACTCTTACCAACGCGACCTAAACTTATAAAACGTTGTAAAAGGTCATCTGTTATATTATAATTAGCTTATAACACTAAGGAGATTACATGAAAACAGCACGCACAATCATTTGGGGACTTGCCATTGTCGCTCTAGGTATCATATTTGGCGGCAATGCATTAGGCTTATTCAATATCGATATCTTTTTCAAAGGATGGTGGACATTGTTTATTATAGTTCCAAGCGCCATTAGCCTTATTACCGAAAAGGAAAGAGCCAGCAGTCTCGTGTTTCTTTCCGCAGGGATTGTTTTTCTATTAGCCGCTCAAGAAGTTATTACTTTTGAAACTGCCTGGAAAGTCATTCTTGCTATCGCTTTGATAGTTTTCGGTTTAACAATCATTTTTAAAAGCTTTGTCAAAGGGAAAAATGCTAAAGAAGTAGACGAAAACATCAAGAAGCTAAAAAACGATAAGCACGATTCGCAAGTCGCCGTCTTTTCTGGCAGTGATCATACTTACAATAATGAAACTTTCGAGAGTGCAGAACTCGTAGCAATTTTTGGCGGAGTTGATCTAGATTTAAGAAAAGCTATCATTAAAAAAGATACATACATTAAAGCATTCTGTCTCTTTGGTGGAATTGATATTAAGGTTCCGAAAGATGTAGAAGTCAAATCTAAGTCTGCCTTCCTCTTTGGTGGTATCGGCGATGACAGAAAAGAAACTGCAAAAAATCCAAAACACACCATCTATCTTGATGCAGCAGGCGGTTTTGGTGGGATATCTATTGACGATAAAGACAAAGATTAATCTCATACATATACATTTTATGAAGTCATCTAAAAAGTGTTGTAAATCTTACAACACTTTTTTCTTGCAAAAGAGGCACTTCTGTGCTATAATGAAGTCGTTATCAATTTAATGAATCAGTTGGGAGAAATTTCTCTGGCTGAGAAAGCGCAAAATCGTTTTCTCAAAAAAGCTTAGGTCTCCCAGCGAAGAGAAAGGGAAATATTAATGTCAGAAAACATTGATATGAAGGCTCTGCTAGAAGCTGGTGCACATTTTGGCCACAAAACTAGCCGCTGGCACCCAAAAATGGCTCCATATATCCATAGCCGTCGCCAAGGTGCTCATATTATCAACCTCGAAAAGACCGTAGAGGGCCTAGAAAACGCTCTACCAAAAATTACCGAGATTGCAAAGAACGGTAAAAAGATTCTTTTCGTTGGCACAAAGAAACAGATGAAAGACGTAGTAAAAGCTGCCGCCGAATCTGTAAACATGCCATACGTTACTGTCCGCTGGGTTGGTGGTGCACTAACTAATGTAGAAACAGTCAATAAACAAATTAAGAAGGTCAAAGATCTTGAACGTCGCATGGAATCAGGCGAACTCGAAAAACGTTACAATAAGCTCGAGATTCAACGCATTCAAGAAGAAATTGATCTTTTAAATGAACGTTACGGTGGCATCAAAGAAATGACCGAGCAACCTGCTGCGATTATTGTAGTTGACGCTTTGGAAGACAAGAATGCTGTAAAAGAGGCTAATACCCTTAAAATTCCAGTATTCGCTATCACCGACACCAACGTCGATCCAACCAATATCGACTACGTTATCCCAGCAAATGACGATTCAATCAAAGCAACTACTTTAATTTTAGATTACTTTGTAAATGCAATTAAGGAGGGCAAAAAATAATGGCAAGCATTTCTATTGAAGATATCAAGAAACTTAAAGAGCTTTCTGGTGTTGGTTTAACTGATGCTAAACAAGCGCTAGTAGAAGCCAAAGGTGATTTTGATAAAGCTCTTGAAGCAATGAGAAAGAAAGGTCTTACCAAAGCCGAAAAACGTGGCGATCGCGAGACTCGTGAAGGTTTAATCGAATCTTACGTCCATGATGGTCGCATTGGCGCTATCGTAGAAGTTAACTGCGAAACTAGCTTCGTTGCCAAAACTGATGAATTTAAAGATCTTTCCCACAAATTAGCTATGCAAGTTGCCAGTATGAATCCACTCTATGTAAGTATTGAGGACATTCCTGAAGACGTTATGAAAGCTAAGAAAAAGGAGTTCGAAGAAAACTTCAAAGGTCCAGAAAAAATGAAGGACCAAATCATCGATGGTCAAGTCAAGAAAGCTTTCTCTGACAAAGTTTTAATGGACCAACCATACATTCTAGATGATGCTAAAACCGTAGCAGATTTTATTAAGGACAATATCGCTAAAACTGGCGAAAACATTACCGTTCGTCAATTCAAGCGCATTGAACTCGGAGTAACTGAGTAGAAAGGAAACTATGAGTAAAAAAGAATTACATCCAAAAGATTATCGCTTCGTAGTCTTTTCTGACGAGGCAGCCGGATATTCTTTCCTCACCAAATCTACCGCTAAAAGCGAAGAGACTATCAAGTGGGAAGATGGTAAAGAATACCCATTAGTCAAAGTTCAGATATCCTCTGCTTCTCACCCATTCTTTACTGGCGAAGAAAAGATTATCGATACCGAAGGTCGTGTCGACCGCTTCAAGGCACGTGCGGCCAAGGCTGCCAAGCTTCGTGCAAATATCGGCAACAAAGTTAAAAAAGCCGAAAAAGAAGCTGCCAAAAAAGCTGAAAAAGACAATAAATAGCTTATGTTCAAGCCAAATTTTCACTTTTTTTAGCGAACCAAATCAAAGAAATTCTTTCACGGGCCTAAGACCGGAACTGTAATTCCGGATATGGCCCGACTGAAAGAATTTTTTGATTTGACGTGAACTAAACTAGTGAAAATTTGGCTTGAACGCAAGCTTTTTTATTTTGCTTATGTTATAATTAAGCTATGGAATTAATACTGCAAATTTTACTCTTAATTGTCGGGTTCATACTCCTGATAAAGGGTGCAGATTTTTTTGTTGATGGGGCATCAAGTACCGCTTCAAATTTTAAAATCCCAAAGATTCTCATCGGCCTAACCATCGTTGCGTTTGGCACCAGTGCGCCAGAGCTCGCCGTTTCCATGCAAGCACTCTCAAACGGTAGCACTGATATGGTACTAGGAAACGTCATTGGAAGTAACATCCTAAATATTCTGCTAATCCTCGGCGTTGCCGCCATTATTAGGCCACTCAAAATTAGGGATAACACCATCAGAAAAGAAATCCCTATCGCCATTCTTATTTCAACGTTGCTCGTAGTATTATTCTTAGATATACAACTTAGTTCTGGCTCAATCGATCAAATCACTCGTTCAGATGCCATCGCAATATTGTTATTCTTTGCAGTATTTCTCTATTATCTTATTCATACGGCCATATCAGAGCATAGAAATTCGAAAAACCAAAAAGCAGTAGAAAAACCTCGCTGGAAGATAGCCCCATCCCTGGGAATTGTAATCATTGGTCTAGCCGGCGTTATCATCGGCTCAAATTTGGTCGTCGAATCAGCAAGTAGCATCGCAGCGAATATCGGCATGTCTGAACGTTTAATTTCTTTAACAATCATTGCCTTCGGCACATCTCTACCAGAACTAGTCACAACTATCGTTTCTGCCAAGAAAGGAGAAACTGACCTCTTGCTTGGCAATATTCTCGGTTCAAATATCTTTAATATTTGCGTAGTTCTAGGAATCCCTGTGGCCATTTTCGGCACAGTCACTCCAGCATCATTTCAAATTATCGATCTAGTCGTTCTCGTCTTTTCTGCAGTTCTTCTCTGGATTTTTTCCGTGTCTAAGCACACCGTTTCTAGATTAGAAGGCGGTTTTATGCTAGCTGCCTTCATCGTATATTACTCTATCATTTTTATGATATAATTAACTTAACATAAAGGAGTACACTATGTTTGATACGAAAGAAGAAAAATCAAAAATGGAAGCAGTCCTTACGCGTTTCAATGATGAGATGAAAAAAGTTCGCACTGGGCGTGCACACCCAGATATGCTAGCTGGAGTAAAGGTTGAGGCTTACGGGCAATTTATGCCACTAAACCAAGTTGCCAATGTTACTATTTCTGATGCAACTATGCTACTTGTCACGCCATTTGACCCAGCCAACATCGGCAATATTGAAGGTGCGATTCGCGCAGATAGTACTCTAGGCTTAAACCCATCAGATGACGGTCGTGTAGTCCGCGTTCCAATCCCTCCACTAACTGAAGAGCGTCGCAGAGAAATCGTAAAAACTACTTCTGAAAAAGTCGAGGAAGCCAAAATCGCAATTAGAAACGTGCGTGAAGATGCAAGAAAAGATATTAAGGAAGCTAAACTTCCAGAAGACGCTACAAAACGCGCTGAAAAAGAAATTGACGATCTCACCAAAGAATACACCGATAAAATCGACTCGAGCTTCAAAGAAAAAGAAGCTGAAATCATGAAAATATAATCTCTCTGTGCTATAATGTGCTTATGAATATTGTTTTTGGAGTTATAATTGGTTTTCTTATTCTGATGCTACTTGTAGTAGCGCATGAGTTTGGTCATTTTATTGCCGCCAGAAGAAACGGCGTAACAGTTGAAGAATTTGGTATTGGCTTTCCGCCAAGAGCTGTCGCCTGGCTAAAAAATCCAGAGTATGACAAATGGGAAAAAACAGGCAGAAAAGGGAAAAGACCAAAAAAGTGGCTGAAATTTCCACGTTCAGAATGGGATAAAAATCAAAACTCATTAATCTTTTCAATCAATTATTTGCCAATTGGTGGTTTTTGCCAAATGAAAGGTGAATCAGATAGTGATAAACGTCCGCATAGTTTTGGTCAAGCTAGCCTCTGGCAAAAAACCAAGATCCTATTTGCTGGGGTTACGATGAACTGGCTAGTAGCGTGGGTTATACTAAGTATTCTTTCCGTTACTGGAATGCCAGAATTCATGAATAACCAATTCCATATGCCAGGGGACACTAGTGTCTCCGCTTCTACGATTAAGATTAAAGAGATTATAGCTGGCTCACCCGCGGATAGCTCCGAGCTAAAAGTTGGCGACAAAATCGTTAAAGTAGGAGATGATGATGTCATCACTAGTGAAGAAATTTTTAAATACAACGACGCGCACAAAGGAGAAACTGTAACCTATTCAGTCGTCTCAGAAGAAGAAAATAGTCCCCACGAGGTAACGATTAGTCTAAATTCTAAGGATAAAGATTACATTCTCGGTGTTTATCTTTCCCAGGCTGACCTTCCGACCTATCATTCAACTTGGTCTGCACCAATAGTTGGAGCGGTAAACACTGTTCAGCTCACTGGCGAAACTTATCGTGGTCTTTGGGAGATGCTTCGTTCTCTCTGCTCTGGTATCGTGAAACAATTTAACGCCGATGAGTCTGTTCGTTCCGAAGGTAAAGCCGAACTTCAGTTCGCTGGTGACTCAGTTTCTGGTCCAGTAGGCATCATTGGCATTATCTTCCCACAGTCTATCGAAGCTGGCCCAACAACCTTAGCCTTCTTGGCAGCGATCATCTCTATTTCTCTTGCTTGTATGAATGTTCTTCCAATTCCTGCTCTTGATGGTGGACGCTTCATAATGATTGCTTTCTACCGTTTACGTGGTAAGGTACTCACTAAAGAGAAAGAGGAGAAGCTAGTTTCTCGCACTTTTGTGTTTCTACTTATCTTGATTGCGGTAGTCACAGTGTTGGATATTTTGAGGTTTTTCTAGATGACGTCTTCTACTAAAACTATACCTAAACATCCAAAACGTGAGCATAAATTTGGATCAGTTACCACAATTTTGATTCTAATCCTATGGGTGGGCGGAGTTTATCTAGCCGTCCAATACTTGCTCGCTTTTATCATTCGGTTTGTCTTTCAACCATCCGAAAACACCGCTCTTCTTCAAACCATTTATGCAATTTTATGCTATACCTTATCTCTCATAATCATTTTATTCGTTCCTAAAAAAATCAATAAAAAATGGGGAACGAACCTTGAAGGATTAGGACTGATTGAGCTACCAACTTGGACCGATTTAGGCCTAGCACCACTGGGCTTTTTCCTTTACGTAGTATTCTCTAACCTTTTGATTGCTGTTTTTTCTGTCTTCCCGTGGTTTTCTGCAACCGAAAAACAGGATGTCGGCTACAATTCTGCAATGTTTGGGTCAGACCGTTTACTTGCCCTAACTTCACTGGTAGTTATCGCTCCGATCGTTGAGGAAATCATCTTTCGCGGTTTTCTTTATGGAAAACTAAAAAAGGCAATGTTAAAAAACTCTAGCGAAAAAACTAAAAAAGATCGCGTGAAGAACCGAGGCAAAATTGCATTAGCAATCATACTTACTTCACTCCTTTTCGCCATAATGCATAGGCAATGGAATGTTGGATTAAATGTTTTCGCTTTGTCAGTCATCCTCTGCCTTTTCCGCGAAATTACTGGCACAATTTACGCTGGCATTATTGTGCATATGCTAAAAAACGCTATCGCCTTCTATTTACTTTATATCGTTGGTATGGCATAATATAAAGCATGAAATTATCTCAAAGTTTTGTAAAAACACTTCGTGACGCACCAAAGGACGAAACCGCAAGAAGTGCAAAATATTTAGTCCGAGCTGGCTTTGTGCATAAAGAGCTTGCCGGCGTCTACGACTTTTTACCATTAGGTCTAAGAACTCTTAAAAACATCGAAAACATTATTCGTGAAGAGCTAAATAATGTTGGCTGCAACGAGCTTCAAATGACTGCCCTTCAGAATCCAGAATCCTGGCAGAAAACCGAGCGTTGGAATTCCGATCGTATGGATATCTGGTTTAAAACTGAGCTATCAGCCGGTGGCGAATTAGGACTTGGCCCTACCCATGAAGAACCTGGAACCGCCATGATGAAAGATTTCATCAAAAGCTATAAGGATTTACCTGCTAATTTTTACCAATTCCAAACTAAATTTCGAAACGAGCTTCGCGCAAAGTCTGGCATCATGAGGACTCGCGAGTTTCTAATGAAAGATCTATACTCATTTAATACTGACCAAGCAGAGCACGAAAAGTTTTACCATACTATTGAGAATGTCTACAAAAAAATCTATTCGCGTGTTGGCTTAGGCGATTCAACTTTCGAAACTTTTGCATCGGGTGGCGCTTTCTCCAAATACAGCCACGAATTTCAAACCATCTTACCAGTTGGTGAAGATACGATTTATTACAACGCCGACAAATCCGTTGTACTAAATGAGGAAGTCTTGAATGACGAGGTTCTAAACGACTTAGGTGTAAAACGTGAAGAACTCGAATCTTGTCAAGCCGCAGAAGTTGGAAATATTTTTAGTTTAGGTTACAAATTCTCTGAGCCATTAGAATTAGACTATACTGACAAAGATGGCAAAAAACAACTCGTCTACATGGGCTCTTACGGTATTGGGGTATCTCGCGTGATGGGTGTAATAGCTGAAAAATTTGCTGATGATAAAGGTCTAGTTTGGCCAGAAGAAGTTGCACCATATCGTTATTATCTAGTTGCCATCGGTGAAAAAGCCGAAAAGAAAGCAGAAGAAATAGAAAAAACATACAGTGAACAAGTATTACTAGACGATCGCAATATGAGACCAGGAGAAAAATTCGCCGACAGTGAACTGATGGGTATCCCTTACCGCATCGTCATTTCTGACAAGACTCTTGCAGAAGATAGTGTCGAAATTACAACTAGAAGAAACGGCGATCAAAAACTATTGACTTTAGACAAACTTATCGCTATACTATCAAAGGTATGAAAAAGAAGACAATAAATCTAACCAAGCAAGGGAGAAGTGATTTAGAAAACGAGCTAAAAGACCTTATTGCTCGTCGCCCGCAAATTGCTGAGCGCCTGCAAATCGCTCGCTCTTTTGGAGATCTTTCCGAAAATCAAGAGTATACAGACGCTCGTGCAGAACAAAAAACCGTCGAAAATCGCATAGCAGAAATAGAAGATATCTTGAAGAATGCTAAATTGATTCGAAATGGTACACACGACAAAGTCTCCATGGGTGCTAATGTCACTATCACTCTAGCTGGAAAAAAGCAAACCTATTCTATTGTTGGGCCAGTAGAAGCAGACCCTTTAAACGGCAAGATCTCCGATGCTTCACCAATTGGAAAGGCCTTAATGGGTAAAAAGGTCGGTGATAAATTCGAGCTCCCTAACGGTAATACTGGAAAAATTTCCAAAATCGAATAAAAATAGCCTCTCCAAAAGAGGGGTTATTTTTGTATCCACTTTTAATTATATCATACTTTGCCTAAAAAGTCAATATATGGTATAATTCTGACATGACAACATTAGCCGATTACAGAGAAGAAAGACTAAAAAAACTCGAAGAATTGAAGGGTCGTGGGATTAACCCATATCCTTCCAAATCTTATCGCGACACTAAAATCAAAGCTGTGCTTGACGATTTTGACAAATTACATGGTAACACTGTTACTATTGCTGGCCGCATTACCGCCATTAGAAGTTTTGGCAAATTAGCTTTTGTTAAGGTGCGTGATTATACCGGCGAAGTTCAGATTTTCATGACTGATGGGGAATCCACTGGAGATTTACTTGGAATAAAAGACATTAAATTACTTGATACTGGTGACTTTATCGAAGCAACTGGCAAAGTAGAAAAAAGTAAAACTGGCGAAATCTCTGTTTTCGCAAACCAGATTAGATTACTTACTAAGGCCTTAAGACCACTCCCTGGGCGCGACGGCTTCACCAATAAGGAGGAGCGCTTCCGCCGTCGCTATGTTGATATGAACGTTAATCTTGAAGTACGCGAGCGAATGGTTCGTCGTTCTAAATTTTGGCAAGCTACCCGCGACTTTATGAACGCACATGGTTTTATCGAAATCAATACTCCGGTTTTAGAACTCACAACTGGTGGCGCAGATGCCACACCTTTTGTCACGCACATGGATGCTTTGGATCAAGATTATTATCTTAGAATCTCCCATGAGCTACCATTAAAACGTTTACTAGGTGCTGGTTTTGAAAAGGTTTATGATATCGGTCCGAGATTTAGAAATGAAGGAGTTGATGATGAGCATCTCCCAGAACATATCGCATTCGAATCATACGCCGCCTATGAAAATTATGAAGATGGCATGAACCTCTATGAGGAAATGATTAAATACGTAGCCAAAGAAACCTGGGGAACGCTCGAATTTGACGTTGGTGGTTTCCACATTAATCTCGACGGAAAGTGGCCACGTGTAAAATATGCCGACCTCCTTAAAGAGAAATTTAACGTCGACGTATTCAATCCAGATCGTGAACAACTAAAGCAAATTCTTCTAGATGATTTTGCAAAATCTAGCGACAAAAACGATAAGGCAGCCAAAAAGACATTAGATCATACTTTGGAAGTCGCATCAAATGCTAGATTAATCGATGCTGTCTGGAAGATTATTAGAAAAACTTCTGCTGGCCCATACTGGTTAATTGAAGAGCCTTTGTCACTCAGTCCTCTCGCTAAAACAGTTCCCGATAACCCTAAAGTTACAGAACGTTTTCATCCTATTATTGCTGGAACTGAAATGGGCAATGGCTACAGCGAGCTAAATGACCCATTGGATCAACTGGAGCGTTTCAAAGAACAACAAGCGATGCGTGATGCCGGCGACTCAGAAGCTCAAATGCTAGATCAAGACTTCGTAGAAATGCTAGAATATGGTATGCCACCTGCTTGCGGTTGGGGTAACTCAGAACGAAACTTCTGGCTACTTGAAGGCGTATCTGGTCGCGAAGGCGTACCATTCCCAATCATTAAGCCAACAAAATAATCCATTCCGTGCTATAATAACCACAAGCACTAATGGAGAAACAATATGGCAAATAAAGTTATGATCGTGGGCACCGGAAATGTTGGTGCTAGCATTGGTTACTGTTTAGTAAATCAGCGCACAGCTATTAATGAGCTCGTCCTAACCGATATTAATATGGACGACGCCGAAGGAGAAGCTATGGATCTTCGCGACACCTTAGCAGTTTCTCCATCTTTTATGAAGATCAAGTCTGGCACTTATAAAGATGCTGGAGATTGCGATATTATTGTAATCACCGCCGGCGTACCACAAAAACCAGGCGAATCACGTATGGATCTTCTTAAGAAAAACTCAGCTATTTTTAAAGACATGATTTCCGAAATAATGGCTTCTGGCTTTAATGGTATTTTTCTAGTAGTCACTAATCCAATGGATGTAATGACCTATCTTACTTGGCGCTATTCTGACTTACCAGAAGAACAAGTAATCGGTTCCGGCACGGTACTAGATTCCGCGAGACTCAGATATCGCATATCAGAGCGTCTTAGTGTAGCACCAAAATCCGTCCACGCTTTCCAAATTGGCGAACATGGCGACACGGAATTTTCACTTTGGTCCACTTCTTCTCTTGGTGGAGTGCCACTGACAAATCTCTTAAAAGCCAAAGAGCGTGACGAGATTGAAGAGTTTGCAAGACACGAAGCATATGAAATCATCAATAAAAAAGGTGCTACCTATTATGGCATTGGAGCTTGTGTTACCAAAATCATCAATTGTATACTTGGTGATGAAAAACGCATTATGTCAATCTCTTCATACGACGATTTCAATAAAGTCTATTACGGTTTCCCCGTAGTCCTTGGAAGAAACGGCGTAGTCAGAAGATTAGATATTAAGCTTACAGAAAAAGAAGGTATCAAACTCCAAAAATCAATCAACGCCATTAAAGAAGCCATATCGGAAGCAGAAAACAACTAAACGTTATCATTCTATTGTATAATAGAAGTATGAAGGCTATAAAATTTTTCTCTGGGTTAATATTAACATTAATTATTTCATTGGCTCCATTTAAAAGTGTCTCGGCAAGCGCCAATGATTTTTATTTTAAGGACGCAACTTTTGATTATTATTTGGAAAAAACCGATTCTGGCAACAAGATGCACGTAAAGGAAGTTCTTACTGCCATTTTCCCAGAAACCAATCAAAACCATGGCATTAGCCGTGCGATTCCATATTCTAACCAAGGAGGCAAAAACCTTACGGTTTCAAGTGAAGGAGCCCTGAATTTGACCGTTAAAAGAAACGGCGAGAACGAGCCTATCTCCAAGTCGGAGAAAGAAGACGGGTACTACATTTTCTACATTGGGAAATCTAACACCTATGTGCATGGAGAACAAATTTACACATTGGAATATGATTTCGAGAATGTCATTACAGAATTCACTTCAAACGGTAGCCTTACCTGGAACAATAATAATGCAGCATTTCAAGAGCTGTACTGGGATACTAACGGTACAGGTTGGAATCAAAAATTTCAAAGCTTGACCGCTAATCTACATATACCTGCCGACATTGCTAAAAATCTAAAATCAGACACATCTTGCTACGTTGGTCGTTACGGAAGTGGAAATAACGGAACAAACATCTCTTCTCGCTGTGAAGTATCTTCAAGCGATGAGACTACTTATAATAGTCATGCTCTTAATGCTAATACGAACAAGGCAGCTGAAACTATTATCACTTTTAGAACTTCAAATCTTGCCGCCGGCGAAAATCTAACCTTTGTTGTTACTTTTGAGCCAAATACTTTCCTTGTACCAGAGCCAAGACAGAGCTACACTCTACTAATCATCACAATTATAGACGCAACTGCTAGCATACTAATTATCGTCTTCGCTATTACGAAATATCTCAAGATTGCTAGCGAAAAGAAAAGATATGATAAATCGCTATTTGTAAAGCCGGAGTACACGCCACAAAAAAACTTATCCGTTGCAGAAGCAGCCGAAGTTAGTATCAAGTCGACCAAACCATCATTTGTTGCAACCTTACTCGAACTTGCAGTTAATCATAAAATCGAAATAATAAAAGCCGAAAAGAAGGGCATTTTGAAAGAAAAACTTTCTTGGAAGATTAAGTTAATTGATGACAAGAAACTCACTAGTCCACAAGAAGCAGTTCTAAAAATCCTAAATGGCGGTACAATGCCAGCCGTAAACGAAACCTTTGCCGTTGAAAAACATCGCGCTACATCTAGTCTAGAAGCCATCAAGAAATCGTATCACACTAGTGCAGTGGCTATGCTTAAAAATAAATCCCTATTCGAAGAAAAAGAAAAAGGAATTGGTATACTCACTCTCTTTGCTATACTCCCAGCATTGGCATTAGTATTCACTTTTAGCCTTGGCATAGGAATGATTGAAAGCGGCAGTAGTATATTCGGTTCCGGATATCTAACTATTGCAATAATTATTATCAACTTTATTACACTTATCATCACCGCCACTCTCTCCAGCAATGCTGCCAAATATACTAAGCGTACTCTGCAGGGAATTGCAGCGTCAAAATATCTGGAGGGGCTAAAACTCTACATTACTATGGCCGAAAAAGATCGTTTAAAATTCCTACAATCCGTCAAAGGGGCAGACACTTCGGCAGAGGGTATTGTCAAAATCTACGAAAAACTTTTACCTTATGCTTGCATTTTTGGGGCAGAAGAAAGCTGGATGGAGGAACTTAACAAGTATTATAAAGAGCATCCAGAAGTTGAACATGGTTGGTATAGTGGTTCAGATTATCTCACTTATTCTATGTTCCATAGTATGATGGTGACTACTTCTTCAACCATTATCAGCTCGACATCTTACTCATCTTCCAGTTCTTCTGGTGGTGGAGGTGGAGGATTCTCCGGCGGAGGCGGCGGAGGCGGCGGAGGCGGCGGCTGGTAAGCTAAAGCCTCTAATTCGTCAGTTCCTGTCTAGAGATTGTGCTATAATAGAATCAATATGTTAGATATAAATTTTATTAGAAAAAATCTAGAGAAAGTCGAAGCTTCTACTAGAGAAAAAGGATACAAAACCGATATTTCCGCCATCTTGAAAAAAGACGACGAAAGAAAAGCATTGCTCCAAGAAGTTGAAGCACTCAGGAAAGAGCGAAACGACATTGCTGCCAAAATGAAGGGTGGTAAGCCGAGTCCAGAGTTAATTGAACAAGGTAAGAAGATTAAACAAGAACTATCCACCAAAGAAGCAACCCTTGACAAAATAGAAAATGATGTTAAAACATCATTAAAGTCTGTCCCTAACGTCATTTTTGATGATGTTCCGCTTGGGGGAGAAGAAAAAAGTGTAGAAATCAAAAAATGGGGGAATAATAAAGACTCTGGTATTGATCACTTAGACTTCTGTACTGAAAGAGGCTGGTTAGATTTCGAACGTGGCGCAAAAGTCGCAGGGGCGAAATTTTATTATCTAAAAAGCGATCTTGCTTTACTAGAGAACGCGCTACTTCAATTTGGCATTAAAAAAGTATTAGAACACGGCTTCACCTACATGACAGTCCCAGATTTAGTTTCCTCTAAGGTTTTGGAGGGCACTGGTTTTGCACCTAGAAGTTCAAAGCAAAGTGATGAATATTTCGTAGAAGGCGAAGATTTAGCCCTAATTGCCACCGCTGAAATGCCAATTACTGGTTATCATATGGACGAAATACTAGATGAGAAAGATTTGCCACTGCTCTACGCTGGCTATTCAGCTTGTTTCAGAAAAGAAGCCGGAGCTTACGGAAAATACACTCGTGGCTTGTTTCGCGTTCATCAATTCAATAAACTAGAAATGTACATCTTCTGTCTTCCAGAAAAAAGCAGAGAGATGCACGAAAAAATTCGCGAAATTGAAGAAGAAATCTGGCAAGAAATTGGTATTCCGTACCATATTATCAATATTGCTGCCGGAGATCTTGGGGCACCAGCCGCCAAAAAGTACGATCTCGAGTATTGGTCTCCTGTCAACCAAAAATATCAAGAACTAACTAGCTGTTCAAACTGCACCGATTTCCAGTCTCGCTCTGTCAATATTCGCGTCAAACGCGCCGATGGCCATCTGGAGTACGTCCATACCCTGAACGGTACTGCTATCTCCCTCGCACGTGCCTTAGTTGCAGTAGTAGAAAATTACGCGAAGGAAAATGGTAAACTAAAGGTCCCTGACGTATTAAAACCTTATCTTGGCAATAAGGACGAAATCTAGTATAATAGCAGTAACAAAAGGAGTGTTATGATTGATAAAATTGAAATTAGCGGAAACAAGTATAGAGTTGAAGAAAGTTTTCGTAAATACGCCACCAAGCGTATTGGTAAGCTAGATCGCTACCTTCCTCGAGGTAGTAAAAAAGACGTTCTCGCAAAAATTGTCGTTACTGAAGTCGATCGTGCACACGGTAACAAGTACGAAATTTCTGCAGCAATGGAAATTCCAGGTGGCAAAGTTATTGCCGCCAAAGATGAATCATCAAACGTCTACGCCGGAGTAGATATTATCGAAGCAAAACTCATGGGTCAAATCAGACGCTACAAACTAGAAAGTACTCCTCATCTTCAAAAGAACAAAATCAAATCATTATTCAAGCGAGGCTAACATGGCAAAAGTTAAGGAGAAAAAGCCGACCGATAAGTTGGCAGACAAAACTGCAATGACCAAATTCCTTCAAGGAATTTTTGGTGATGCTCAGAAGAAAACCTTGAAGCGTCTTTACAAACGCGCTCTTGAGATTAATAAACTCGAACCAAAATATCAAGAGATGAAAAAACGTGAGCTCGCCGAGCAAACCAATGTATTAAAAGCACGCCTAGAAGAGTTAATGAAAAAAGAGCAAGGAAGAATTGCCCTTGCTAAAACTAAAAATACTAATACCACCAAAGATAGTAACGTAGCGCTAGAAAAAGCCTTAGACATTCTTTTGCCTGATGCTTTTGCGCTCGTACGCGAAGCAACCAATAGAATTCTCAAAATGCGTCATTTCGACGTTCAGTTAATCGGTGGTATGGTACTCCACGAAGGCAACGTCGCAGAGATGAAAACTGGTGAAGGTAAGACTCTCGTCGCTCTATTACCAGCTTACCTAAATGCATTATCTGGACGCGGCGTGCACGTTGTTACCGTCAACGATTACCTTGCTCAGCGTGATGCAGGTTGGAATGGTCCAGTTTATGATTTTCTTGGGCTTTCAGTCGGTGTAATTATTAATCAAGCATCATTTATTTACGATAAGGATTATATTAATGAAGATCATGAGGACGAACGTTTTCGCCATCTTAAGCCGTGCTCCAGAAAAGAAGCTTATAATGCCGATGTCACCTATGGCACTAATAACGAATTCGGCTTTGATTACCTTCGTGATAATATGGTTGATGAAACAAAATATCTTCGCCAAAGAGAACTTAATTTTGCCATCGTCGATGAGGTAGACTCCATCTTAATTGATGAGGCACGTACACCACTTATCATCTCTGCCCCAGCTGGAGACAACCCCGAGGCTTATTATCAATTCGCGAAAGTTGCCGCTAAACTTGGTCCTGACGATTATGTCTTAGATGAAAAACATCGCTCAGTTACTCTAACTGACGCTGGAGTAGATAAAGTTCAAAAAATTCTTGGCATTGATAACCTTTATTCTGTAGAAAACACTCGTTTAGTCTATCACATGGACCAGGCACTTCGCGCCGAAGTCGTATTCAAACGTGATAAAGATTATGTCGTTACAAATTCTGGCGAAGTAATCATTGTCGATGAACACACTGGTCGCTTAATGCAAGGTCGTCGTTACAATGAAGGCTTGCACCAAGCGATAGAGGCCAAGGAGGGTGTTCAAGTCCGTCAGGAATCAATGACCCTTGCTACTATTTCTTTCCAGAATTTCTTCCGCTTATATCGTAAGCTGTCAGGCATGACTGGTACTGCCTTCACCGAAGCAGAAGAGTTTCAACAAATTTATTCGTTGGACGTTATCCAAATTCCACCAAACAGACCAATCAAACGCGTCGATAAAGATGACCTTATTTTCCGTACTGAAGCCGGAAAATTACGTGCCATTGTTAAGGAAGTTAAAAAATACCACGAGAAGGGTCAACCAGTCCTAATTGGTTCAGCCTCTATCGTTAAGAACGAACTCATCGCGAAATATCTTGACGAAGCAAAAATTCCATATCAAATGCTCAACGCAAAAAACAATGAACACGAAGCCGCTATTATTGAAAAAGCAGGAGAAAAAGGCGCCGTGACTCTCGCAACCAACATGGCCGGTCGTGGTACCGATATTAAGCTATCGGATGAAGTTAAAAAACTTGGTGGCTTAGTCGTCATTGGCTCAGAACGTCACGATTCACGTCGCGTAGACAACCAGCTTCGTGGTCGTGGTGGACGCCAAGGTGATCCAGGAACCACCCAATTCTTCGTATCATGTGAAGACGATCTTATGCGTATCTTCCAGGGTGATCGCATTGCGATGTTAATGTCTAGGTTAGGAGTAGACGAAGATACTCCAATTCAGACAAAATCTGTTACTAGAACCTTGGAGTCAGCACAAAAGCGCATCGAAGGATTCAACTTTGATTCTCGTAAGAACGTTGTTCAATACGACAACGTCATTAACCGTCATCGCCGCGTTGTTTATACAATGCGTCGCAAAATTTTAGATGGTGAGAATATCGAGGATGAAATCCACCGTCTCATGAAAGACGCCTGTGATGATCTTACACAGTTTAGCTCCCGCGTTAATAAGAACTTTACGGCTGACTTCAAACGCGTATTTAATCTCGATGACGAACTTATTGAAACCATTGGTTTAATGCGCAAAGAAAAAGACCGTGCTAAACTAGCACTTACCGCCGTAAAAGAAGCCTATGCCGCCAAAGAAGCTGAGCTTGGTCCAGAGACAATGCGCAAAATCGAACGTGAAGTCTATCTAAAGATTCTAGATGCACTTTGGATGCAACATCTTGAGAATATGCAACATCTGCGCGAAGGTATCCATTGGCGTAGCGTTGGCCAACGTGATCCATTAGTAGAATATCGCAGCGAGTCCCAAAAACTCTTTGACGGTTTACAACGCAATCTCCGAGAAGAAGTACTAAAAATTATCCTTACATTGACTAAACAAGAAGCTGAAGAAGCCGGAGTAACTGACGGAGAAGAATACGAATCAGAGCTTACAAAAATGGCAGAAAGTAGTACTGAAAAAGGCGTTAACGAAATCTCTGCTGGGGAAAAGAACCTCGATAGCGAATTTAAAAAATCTTCCGGCAAGAAAGTCCCTACTAAGACCAAGTCAAAAAATAAGAAAAAGAACGCTAAGAAAAAGGCCAAGAAGAATAAACGGAAGAGGTAATTCTTACGCAGGCTACCTTTGAGACCATATCTTGGCCGAGCGGCCGTGAGCGTGTCTCAAAGGTAGCCTGCGTGAATTGCCTCATGTTATACTTATGAAACACACTGTTGAGGAAATCAAACTAAAGAGTGGGGCAAAGGGCTTACTTATTGATGTTCCCGAGGCTAGCGTAATGAATACACGTGTGCAATTTAGGGCTGGACTTCGTTTTGCAAAAAGACCGGAAATATACGAATTAGCTCATGTCGTAGAGCACCTAAGCTTTGGTGCAAACGCTAAGTATAAAGATGAACAAAGTTATGAAGCAGATTTCACTAAAAACGGGGCCTACCACAATGCTTGGACATCTGATTTTTCGGTGTGCTACGAAACAGAATGTGCAGATTTTGAATGGGATCGAATTCTAGACTTAAAACGTATTGCCATTACTACTCCTCATTTCAACAATGAAGAATTAAAAGGCGAAAAGGGAAATGTCAAATCAGAGCTTACTAGTTACCTGAACGATTATTCTAGGTTGCTTTGGCCAAGACTGCAAACTGCTATTGGCGAAACCACGCCTACTTTGCGCGAACGCATCGCTACTTTACCGAATATCGAGCTTAAAGATATTCGCGAGCATTATCGTCGCACTCACACAGCAAAAAATATGCGTTTCATCATTGTTGGTAGGATAAAAGGGAGAAAACGTCGCATTGTTGAGATGTTAGAGAGTTGGGATTTAAAACCGGGTGAGCGTTTCGATATTCCGGTAGATAATTTACATACTTCTGAACCGGTATTAATTCGCAGGAAAGATGCTAGTAATATAACATTTGGCTTTTCTTTCGTACTCAAAAGACGACTGTCTGAAAAAGAAGTTCGCACCATGGATTTTCTAAATCACATTTTAACTGGCACAATGAATAGTCGCATTCTAGGACAAGCCAGAAAACGTGGTCTTATCTATGGGATGAGTAGCTGTATCTCCAATACTAACCATAACTCTTCTTGGGATTTTGACGGAGAAGTAAACGAAGAAGACGGCGTTGAATTATTTGAACTAATTGGCAAGGAATTAAAAAAAGTACTAGCGGGTGACATTAAAGACGATGATTTCGATGCGGCAAAATCTTATGCACTTGGACGTTATCAAATGGGGGCACAGACTACTTCTCAAATTGCAGATTTTTACGCAGAAAATTATTTTACCACTGGTGACATAGATAAATACGAACGTATCCCAGACATGATCAAATCCATCAAAAAAGAACATCTAGTAAATCTTGCTCGGGAATTTAAAAATAGTGGAATCGAAGCCTTAGTCGCAGTTGGCTCTTGCGAAAAATCATTAATACAAGAACTATCAAGCAAACTGAAAATATAGTATAATATATACTATGAAGTTAGCGATTCTAGGATATGGCGCAGAAGGAAAAAGCGTCGAAAAGTATTTCAAATCCCATCCGTTCAAAAACACTCAGCCCAAAGATATTGACATTACTATTTTTGATAATTTTTCTGATGAAGATATTAAAACGTTTGAATTGCAGAAATTTGACGTAGTTTTTCGTTCGCCTTCGGTCAGAATTCATCCAGAAATAAAAGCGAAATGGTCATCTATTACTAATTATTTCTTTGAAGAATGTAAAGCTAAAATTATTGGCGTCACTGGCACAAAAGGAAAAGGCACAACCTGTTCAATGGCAGCGGCATTACTAGAGTCACTTGGTGAAAAAGTGCACGTCGTCGGCAATATTGGTACCCCTGCACTAGATTCGCTAGACAAGATATCAGAAAATGATGTTGTCGTTTACGAAATGAGCAGTTTCCAATTATGGGATCTAAAGAAATCGCCATTTATCGCTGCAGTACTTAGAATTGAGCCAGATCATCTTGATGTCCATAAAGATTTCGATGACTATCTAAACGCAAAGGCTAATATCGTAAAACACCAAAAAGAAGACTCTGCCTGTATTTATTATTTAGATAACTCATATTCTGTCAACATTGCCAAAACAAGTGCCGGCGAAACGATGAGCTATCCACTGGAAATAACAGCGGAACTGCTAGATATTCTAGATGGTTTAAACGTCCCCGGAAATCATAATCGCGAAGATGCTGAAGCGGCAATTCTCATCACCTACGCTTATGAGTCAAAGACAAATCCAAAAAGCTATAAGTCATTACAAGATTATTTAAAAAAGCATTCTAAGTCATTCAAGCAAGCCCTTGCAGACTACAAAGCATTACCACATCATCTAGAATTCGTTCGCGAATTAAACGGAGTAAAGTATTACGACGATAACTATTCTTCTGCTTACCCCGCACTTGACGTTGCTATATCAGCCTTTGGGACCCAACCGATTGTTCTAATTGCTGGTGGTAAGGATCGAGGGTTAGATCTTACCGAAATGAAGAACCGCATTTTCTCCGCCAACAACTTAGTCAAAGCAGTATTTATTGGCGAAACGAAAGAAAAATTAGCCTCAGGGAAAAACTCAAAACGTTATATTCTAGCAGACGATTTAAAAACCGCAGTTGAAGTAGCTAGAGAAATTGCTGAAGAAAAGAATGCCTACGTTATCATGTCTCCAGGAGCTGCTTCGTTTGATATGTTTAAGAACTTTAAAGATCGTGGAGAGCAGTTCCAAAAAATCGTAAAAGGACTAAAATAATGTTTAAATTTTTAGACTATGAATTTGATGAAAAGACTTTCGTTGGAAAATTTCATTATGAAGGAACGGACGAAAAGCATTTTTGCGAAACAATCACTTTTGCAAAAACAACTGAAACCTATTCTGAAGACGACAGAAAAGTCCTAGATCGCGCTATGCAGCTAGCGCATCTCATCATTGGCACTTCATACTATAAAGCCCATCCAGAAAAAACCGTCTCGCTTCATTACCAAATTGACGAGTTTATGGCGCATTTCTTAAACCAAACTTACCAAGAAGGTTTATCACAATTTGCCTACGAAAATGATCTTACCCGCGATAATTTAGCGCATTTTGAGGCAAATACAGAAAGAATAGAAGTGGAGCCATTAGAATATGCTCACAAAGGCCTTCTCGTTGGACAAAGCGGTGGAAAAGACTCGCTCTTAGTCGCTACCATGCTCGATAATGAGAAAACAGAGTGGACTGGAGTGACAATATCTAATACCTATTCCTACCCAAAAATTATCAATCATACTGGAGCAGAAGAAATCCAGCTGGTTCATCGCGAGGTAGATCTAAAGGCCCTGAAGGAAACCGGAGGTATGAATGGACACGTCCCAGTTACTTATATTAATATGTCAATTATGCTCATCCAGGCAATTCTGAACCATCAAAATGTCGTTTACACTTCTATCGGACATGAAGGGGAAGAGCCACATGCCCATGTTGGTGATCTCGTCATCAACCACCAATGGAGTAAAACTAAAGCTGCCGAGAAACTCTTTGAAGAATATATCCATCGATATATTTCCAAGAATATCGCCGTTTACTCACCGATTCGCGAGTATTCTGAGTTGAAAATCGCCGAATTATTCGTTGATAATTGTTGGGAAAAATATGGCCACAAATTTAGCTCATGCAATGTAGCCAACTATAAACAAGGAAACGATAGTTCCGAGCTCAAATGGTGTGGCGAGTGCGCAAAATGTGCAAACAGTTATATCCTATTTGCACCATTCCTGGAGCCATCTGAGCTTAACTCCATTTTTGTCGACAATAGATCACTTTACGAAAAACCAGAGTTATTCGACGATTTTAAAGGCCTGTTTGGTATTGGAGATTATGTTAAGCCATTTGAGTGTGTTGGTGAAACACAAGAGCTCAGAAAGGCCTATCATTTAAAGAAAGCTAGCTATCCAGACCTACCATTTGAAATTCCCGACTCAGATTTTGACTACCAAATAACATATAAGTAGGCCTGTATGCAAAACCAAAAACGTTTAGAGACACTAAGTCAAGAATTCAACAATGCATGGGAAAAACTTGCAATTGATCAAAAGTTGGAAGAATTAAAGATATTAGAAGAGGAAGTAAGCAAGCCAGAAATTTGGGCTAATCCAGAAAATGCTCGAAAAAAGAATGAGAATCTAAGCCACCTAAAAAATGAAACTGAATCATGGCAAATACTAAAAATCCAACTTTCGGATATTAAAGAGTTACTAGAGCTTGATGAATCAGATTTAAATACAGAAATTGAAGAACAAATTTCTGCAATGGAAAATTCTTTTGCAAAACTAAAAAAAGCTCTAAAACTTACCGGTCCATACGATCACAATAACGCCATTATGCGCATCACTTCTGGAGCTGGTGGCACAGAGGCAATGGATTGGGCCGGTATGCTTGAAAGAATGTATCTTCGCTTTTTTGAAAAAAACGGTTACAAAATCTCCCTTATCGAAAGAACGGCAGGAGAAGAGGCAGGCATCAAAACTGCCGTTTACGAAGTGTCCGGAACTAATGCTTATGGAATGTTAAAAAGTGAGCATGGAACTCATCGGTTAGTGAGACTTAGTCCATTCAACGCGAACAATTTACGTCAAACTTCATTCTCACTAGTAGAAGTACTACCGGTAATAGAATCAAACAATGATATAAAAATCAATGAAAAAGATTTACGTATAGATACCTACCATTCGGGCGGACATGGCGGACAATCAGTTAATACCACGAACTCAGCCATTCGAATCACACATCTACCTACCAACACAGTCGTCGCAATTCAAAACGAACGCTCTCAGCTTCAGAATAAAGAAAAAGCGATGGAAATACTGCGAGGAAAACTTGTTCAAATGCAAATTGAACAACATGCAGAGAGTATAGATAAGCTTCGCGCTGGAGAATCTGCAAGCTGGGGCCAACAAATTAGAAATTATGTGATGCAACCATATAAGCTCGTTAAGGATACTCGCACAAAATATGAAGAAACCGACGTCGACGCTGTTTTAGACGGCAAAATCGAGGGTTTCATTGATGCATATCTAGAAAATCAAATCGGTAAATAGCTCCAAACTTGCACATCTTTTTAGCTTATGCTATTATTAATATATGATATTACTTGATCAAGTAACTAAGACCTATCGTGGTGATGCCCATCCCGCACTTGACCATGTTTCTTTGCATATAGAACCAAATGAATTTGTTTTCCTAGTTGGACAATCTGGCGCCGGTAAGTCTACTCTTATTAAAATGATTACAAAAGAGGAGATTCCTGATAGCGGTAAAATTATTGTTGGTGGGATTGACCTTGATTACGTTAAGAAACGCTATATCCCTCATTACAGAAGGCGTCTTGGCGTAGTTTTCCAAGACTATAAGCTACTTCCTGGTCGCACTGTTTTTGAGAACGTCGCTTTTGCTCTTGAAATTGCTGGCATGAGCAATAGCGAGATTAACAAAACGGTACCAAAAGTACTGGAGTTGGTTGGACTTCTCGATAAAGCTAAAAAATTTCCACAGCATCTATCTGGTGGGGAACAGCAACGCGTGTCCATTGCTCGCTCGGTCGCAAGACAACCAAAAATTCTCATTGCCGATGAGCCTACCGGTAATCTCGATAAACTTACCCGTTCAGAAATTATCGATCTGCTTAAGAAAATAAATGATTTTGGTACTACTTTACTAGTTACCACTCATGATGAAAACATTGTCAACAACCTTCAAAAGCGCGTCGTTACTTTGAAAGATGGCCAAATTGTTGCCGATCAAAAAGTCCATGGAGTCTATCGTCTGGATGGTACTGGTAAAGTAACCGAAAGTTTACGTACTCCAACTGAACGCATTATCAGAACCGCAGAACTAGGGAAAAGACCATTAAGTCCTGTTAATCAGCAAGTCTTAAGTCCTACCCCAGTAGCTCCAATCGTGGCTCCTCGTTCAAGAGTCGCACCTACTACTAAAACTGCTGTTCGTACTACAACATCTGTCGCAACTAAGACTACACCTCCTCGCCGTCGCTCAGCTAGACCAGCGACAACACCGGTAACCGCAAAAGATCCTAGACGTTATCGCGCAAGGAGGGTAATATAATGGCGGACAACAAAATAAAAAATACCAAAAAGAACTTAAAAACCATGAGCAAAAGCAGTAGCTCATATAAGCTACGCAGTGGTTCCAGGATCTTTAAGTACGGAGCAATCGGTTTCGCTAGAAACATTTGGCTTTCTATCGCATCAACCCTAGTTATGACAATTACGCTAATTATTCTTTTTATCACCATCATTGCAAGCGCCATTCTTTCATCAACCGCTGACACTATGCGCGAAAAAATTGACATAACTATCTATTTCAAACCAACTACTTCCATCACTACTCTAGGTCAGATGGCTAGCATTATGAGTGACGATAGTAATGTTAAAAGCGTTGAAGTGTCTACTTCGGAAGATGAATATAACCAATTCCTAGAAGATAATGCAGGTGACGAATCGTTAATGACAGCATTAGACGATGAAGCAATGCGTGAATTAATGATTTCTACAATGCAGGCAACTATGCGTATTAAGGTTTACAACATCGATGATCTCTCTAGCATTGAGAACATTGTTAACACTAACCGCACATTTATGACTACAATTGATCAAGAGAAACCACCTACTTATGATGTAAATCGTGCAGAGATAGAAACAATTACCAGCTGGGCAAACATTGCAAGAAACGGTGGAATTATCTTATCTATTATTTTCTTAGCAATTTCAATCTTAGTAATCTTCAATACTATTCGCATGGCAATATTCTCTCGTCGCGAAGAAATCTATATGATGAAATTAGTAGGTGCAGATAACAATTTCATCAGAGGACCATTTCTAATTGAAGCGCAAATATGTGGAGTTGTCTCTGGCATTATCGCGTCAACTGTAGGCTATATCGGCTTTCACGCACTTGCTCCGCATCTGGAAAAGTATGGTATAAACATCTCTGATATTAGTGGTGTACTTGAAACCAGTTGGCTAGTAATGGTGTACGTAGTAACTATCACCGTTGGTATCCTTATCGGTACAATTTCATCGTCACTTGCAATTCATAAATACCTCCGTGGCAATAAAAGACGACGCAAAAAATAGCAAAAGGTATTTTCACTCTTTACTTTTTATTCCGCTTATGCTATAGTGGAACTATGAAAGCTCTCAAAAAACAAAAACATATTTATCTTGTCGCTTTATCTTTAATCATTACATCTATTTTTGCAGTGCCAAAAGTGGCTTCATCACTTTCTGTTGCTTGTCAAAATAGCCCAGAATGCTTAGCTGCAATTGAAAGGGAAAAAGAGGCTACGGCTAAGGCTGATGCCGCTCAGGCTACAGCCGATGAATATCAGCAAAAAGTTAATCAATTAGGTGTAGAAATTGCCAGCTTAAATGCTGAAATTGCTGAAAGCGAGGCTTACGCTAAAGAACTACAGAGACAAATCGAGGAAACAGAAGCAAAACTAAAAGAGCAGCAAGAAGCTCTTGCAGATTTATTGGTTCAAGTTCATTTCGATGAAAAAACTGAACCAATTACTCTTTTAGCTGGAACTAAAACCCTATCCGATTTCGCAGAAAAACAAGCACGCAATAATACAATTAAAACCCAGATCAGTCTTTCTGCCCAAAAGATTAAAAAGACAAAAGAACAATTAGAAGAAGACAAGGCCAAAGTTCAAGCCATCATTGAGAGCCAAAAAGTAATGAAAGCGGCCGTTGCAAAACATCAAGCAGAACAACAACAATTAGTCGAAAAATACCAAGGTGATGCTGCGGCTTACTCTGAAGATGCAAAAGCTGCTCGTGCAGCTCAACAAGCCGCAATGGAAGAATACGCTCGCCAACACCCAGAAATCTATGGTGATGGTAGCATGGTTTACTTCGGCGACAATACTTATCGCTGGCAAGCAGACTGCCCACACAGCCAAGATATGTACGCTACAGCGATTAATGGCACTTATATTGGTGGTTATGTCTGCGAGTGCGTAAGCTACGTTGGCTGGAAAGCTTGGGAGCAGTACGGTCTTTATCTTAACTGGGGCAACGCCAACACTTGGGACGACGTTGGTAGAAGTCGTGGTATCGTAGATCATACTCCAGCCGCAAATATTATTGCACAAACTGATGCTGGTGGATACGGACACGTTGTGTGGGTTGAAGAAGTACGTTCAGACGGCTCTATCAGAATAACTGAATATAATAATGCATATTCCTCCGAAAGTCATAGCTGGGGCGATTTTGGGGCACGTATTATTCCTGCTAGCCAAGTTGGCTATTACAACTTTATTCACGTAGATAGACTTTAGTGTTATAATATAACAATGGTAAAACGCGAGGAAAAAGAACGAAAAGTAAGCTTAGGTGGTGCGCTAGTTATTTGCTTTGTCACCATGATAATTGGTGTAGTAATAGGCTTGAACTGGAACACCTTTACTAAGACATTTTTACCATACCTTGGTGGCAAAAATACAGCCAGTACCAACGATTGGAGCTCACTTGACGAAGTCTATAACACTCTTGCATCCAAATACGATGGAACAGTAGAATTCAGTGCAGCTCTTGAAGGGGCTAAGAAAGGCATCGCCGCATCCGTAGGTGACATCTACACTTCATACATGACACCAAGTGAAGCTACCGCATACAATAAATCACTTCATGGAGAAGTCGGTTCTGGTATAGGAGTAGTTCTTGCAAAACGCGATAACTATGTCAGAATCACAAGACTTCTTCCTAATAATCCTGCAGAAAAGGCTGGAATTTTAGCTGGAGACATCGTCTATAAAATAGACAACGAGGAAGTATGGAATGAAGACGCTAGTGATATCGCTACAAAACTGAGAGGTGAAAAAGGAAGTACGGTCAAGTTGACCATTGTCAGAGATGGCGAAGAAAAATCTTTCGATCTAGTCCGTGAAGAGATTAACAACGTCTCTGCCTATGTAGACTATAAAGATAAAACCGCTATTATACACATTACGCGCTTCGATACAGATACTGGATCAATAGTGAAAGAGTTTGCTAATACTTTTAAAAACAAAGGTATTAATAAGGTTATTTTAGACCTCAGAGATAATGGTGGTGGCTACGTTTCTGCCGCAAAGGAAGTCCTGAGTCTTTGGATCGATAGCGAGGCTATTCTCATTCAAAAATCTGTACGCTTACCAGATGAAACAATTTATGCCAATCATGGGCAAGCCATTTTATCCGATATGAAGACGGTAGTTCTAACCAATAACGGTACAGCTTCAGCTTCAGAAATCGTTGCTGGGGCACTGAAAGATTACAAAAAAGCCACTATTATTGGAGAAAAAACTTATGGTAAGGGTGTAGTTCAGAATCTAATCAACCTATCTGGCGGAGCTCTTCTTAAAGTTACTACCGCACATTGGTATACTCCAAATGGCAGCACGATAAATACCACCGGAATCTCCCCTGATCAGGAGATTGTACGCACCTACGAGGATATAAATAGTAATAAAGATCCTCAGCTTGACGCAGCAATGTCTGCCTAAATAATGCTTGCTATTGCAACAATATTGTTATATAATATACATATGTCTACTGTTGAGGTTTATTCTACTATCTCATGTCCGTATTGCCACGTTCTCATGAACTGGCTAGATGAGCTTGGCGTTAGCTATCAAGAAATAGATGCTGACAAAATGAGTCTCCAGTCTGTTCCAGTTACTAAAATAGGCGAGAGAGAAATTGTTGGTTTTGATCGCCCAGCAATCAAGAAAGCTCTAAGAGAAGAGGGGATTATTGAATGAAAACAAATTTAGTGTTTATCCATGGGTTCAGAGGTAATAGTGCTGGCTTAAAAGAGGTAGCGAGTTATTTTGATAGGAAAAAATTCAATATCTACACGCCAAACATTCCACCGGCTGGAGATTATTCTATGAGAGAATATACGCCCCTAACTTATGCAAAGTTTATTGCAGATTATATTAAGGCGCATGATATCGAAAAACCAATCCTAATTGGCCACTCTATGGGGTCAATCGTTGCAGCTGCTACAGCTGAAAGATATCCTGAACTACTTGGCGATAAAGTGATATTCTTATCCCCTATATCAGTGAAGCCATCCGCATTTTTCTCCTCTCTTACCCCATTTTCTGCCATTTTCCCAAACAGAGTCGTTACTTACATAACCACAAAATATCTTTTTGCACCAAAAAAAGATAAAGCATTATTCAAAGACACTATAGCAATTAGTAACGCCTGTAGCGCAGATTATGTTAATAGACTAGAGGTGTTTAAATCTGCCAGGTTTTCTTCACGTTACTCAATCAGAGACTTCCATTTTAAACAGAAAGCCTGTTTCATTTCCGGAGAAAAAGAACGCTTAATCCCAAAAGAAAAAACCGAAAATTTAGCACGCGATTTAGGAGCGGCCTCATTATATGTTAAAGATGCTGGACATCTTTTAAACTACGAACGCCCAAAAGAAACAGCTTTTATTATCAAAAACTATTTACGTAGAAAGAAATAATTTTATTCTACTGATTTATTAGAAATTGCGATTTTGTATATTTCCTCAAAACGTTTCAATGTGTGAGACAAGTCATGTTTTTTAGCAATTTCAATGCTATTTTTGCTATATTCACTCTGTAGCTTTTTACTATTTAAAAGCGAAATTAACGCTTCAGCTATCGCATCAACATCTTTTGGCTTACACAAAATACCATTTTTACCATTCTGACATAGTTCGCTAACTGCTCCAGCATCTACAGCAACAAGCGGAAGGCCAGTAGCTGCCGCCTCAATTAAAACTATACCCTGAGTCTCAGTTTCACTTGCGGTTGCAAAAACATCGCCAGCCCGATATATCTCTTGAAGTTCTGGAGGCATTACTCTACCCAAAAAACGAACTTTATCTTTAAGACCAAGATCTCTTGCTTGTTCTTCTAGATCAGGCTTCGCTATGCCATCCCCAACAATCATGAACTCCGCTTCAGGTAACCGTTCTGAGACTTTAGAGAACGCAGAAATCAAAACATTAATACTTTTCTCTGGATCTACTCTTCCTACATAGATAATTCGTGGCTTTTTGAGATCAATTTTGTATTTTTTACAAATCTTTGCACTTGGTTTTGCAGGAAAGAACTCTGATAGGTCGATGCCATTAGAAATAGCCTCCACTGTAACCTTAAAACTTTTTTTATGTTTTGGCATTAAACCGTCAATTGCAATCTCCGTAGGAACTGTTGCATATTCACTATGCTTTAAAAAGCTCGCCATGTAAGCTCTCACTGCAGCATCTACCGGTTTCTTAACAGGTTTTAGGAACTTGAACTGACCAGTAACATTGTCAGGATAAGCATGGCCAGTTGAGACTAGAGGAATATTATACTTATGAACATACTGCATAATTGCAAGGGCAATCGTCTCCGCAGTCTGCAAGTGTACAACATCTGGTTTAAATTCGTTTAGCACCTTTTTTATCTCAAAATATGGATTTACCGACCACCAAATACCATGTTTATATGCAAGTCTTGGCACCTTGCGTCCGAACATTTTTTTATTCTCTGGGACTTTATTAATTTGGTCTGGATAGAACGGAAACCTGGCAGAGGTTAAATGAACGGTCTTTAAGCCAGTTTCTTCGTCGGTGTCAATATGGAATTTACCATTAAAGCTAGGTGCTATCACCATCACTTCGTGACCACGCGAGCAGAGCCCTCTAGCTAAATTGTGAGCAAACACTGCCACACCGTTAGTCATCGGATAATAGATATCAGAAGCAATTACTATTCTCATACTTTTATTATACTACAAGACAAATTCTTAAGTAACCTATTTCTTGGACCGTAAGCTTGGGCGTCCCGCCCCTTGGGACGCGGCGAGCGGAGCGACGCGCCCTTGAGCGTGTCCATGGAATAGGCTACTTGGATTTGTCGTGCTATAATTAGAGTATGAAAAAGAAAAAAACGTCAGATTCTGTTACAGTCAATCGTCGCGCGCGCTACGACTATGTCCTCGGCGACGAACTTTCTTGTGGCATGAGTTTGACTGGCCCTGAGGTACGAAGTATTAGAGATCATCACGTTCAGCTAAAAGGCTCATTTGTCACTATTAGGAACGAAGAGCTCTGGCTAAATAATCTTACACTCGGTGCAGAAACCGCTAGGAATATCAAATTGCTCGCTACGAAGAAACAAATTAGGACCCTGATGCGAGCCAAACAGGACGGCTACACAATAGTCCCGACCAAACTTCTTGGCGGAAATCGCCACATCAAACTCGTAATTGCAACTGCTAAAGGTAAAAAGAAGTACGACAAACGCCAAGCAATTAAAAATCGCGATATAGAGAGAGGTAAATACTAATGAAGTATAACATCTTTTCATGGAATGTCAATGGTCTTAGGGCTGTCATCAAGAAAGGTGCTCTTGAAAGCTTCATTACGGCAAAAAATCCCGACATCCTTTGTATCCAAGAAACTAAAGCTAAAGAAGGCCAGGCTGAAATAGACTTGCCAGAATACGAAGAGCTCTGGAACTCCGCTAAAAGAGCTGGATATTCCGGAACTGCCGTCTTCACGAAAAAGAAACCAGAGAACTATTTTGCTGGTTTTACCGACGATATCAATATTAGCTATGATTGGGAAAGTGATGTTCACGGAAATGCCCTGGAAGAAGGGCGCGTTCAGACCATAGAATTCCCAGAGTTTTTCTTAGTCAATGTTTACACACCCAATAGCAAACATGAATTGACTCGCCTAAAACTTCGCGAAAAACTGTGGGACCCCGCATTTCTAAAGCATTTAAGATCACTAGAAAATACTAAGCCAGTCGTTGCCTGTGGTGATTTTAATGCCGCACATACAGCTATCGACCTAGCTAGACCACAAGACAACGAAGAGAACGCTGGGTATACTAAGGAAGAAAGGCAGGGAATTGAGAACATTGTAAAAGCTGGCTTTATTGACACCTTTCGCATGCTTCATCCAAAAGAGACTGGACGATACACTTGGTGGACCTGGCGCGCAAATGCCAGAGCTCGCAACATCGGTTGGCGCATTGATTACTTCTTCATTAGCAGATCTCTCCTCAAAAATCTGAAGTCTGCCGAAATCTATGAAACGATTACTGGATCCGATCACTGTCCAGTTTCAATTTGTTTGGAGTTTTGAATGGATAATTTAAATTATTACAAAAAACTAGCCAATTTAAAAGTATTTGCCGAACTTTCTTGGAACATTCCAGAACAAAAGACTGGAAGGATATCCTTAATAGGGGGAAATTCCCAAAATTTCGCATTCATCATTAAGAACGCCGAAAAAATGCAAAATCAGTTTCCGATTAAAGAGTTGCAAGTGGTTTTACCTGATGCGCTTAAAAATAAAGTTCCTCCACTTCCAAATTTTATCTTCACTAAATCTACTGATTCTGGCTCTTTTGCAAAATCTGATGAGTTAAACCATTCTTTTACCTCGTCCGATTTCAACATCTTACTTGGAGATTTTTCTAAAAATTCCGCTACTTGTATTGCCATGTCAGATGCCCTAAGAAATTCATCCGCACCTAGCATAGTTACACGCGACACAATAGACCTATTACTCCCAGAAATGCCAAATCTAATTGAAAGGGATAACCTGTTTATAGTTGGAACTATGGCACAAATGCAAAAACTCTTTCGTGCAGTCTATTATCCAAAAATGCTTCTTCTTTCCATGCCACTCATGCAAGCAGTAGAAACCTTGCACAAGTTCACCTTAAGCTATTCGTGCACTATTCTAACATTATTCGAAGACCAACTAATCATCTCTCATTCTGGACAAGTCGTAAGCATCCCCCTAACTAGCACATCTTACACCCCTCTTTCGCTCTGGGATGGAGAATTAGCAGGAAAAATAGCTGTTATGAATCTATTTACCCCAGGTAAACCACTTGAAGCAACTATCGCCAGCTTAGCATAAGCCACTTAAGACTATCTACCGCTGGCTTAAACCCGTTATTACTGGTTTAGTTTATGAGCTTCTGATAAACAGCTACTAGCTTTTTGATTTGTGTGGATTGAAGTATTTCTACACGATGTTTTAACATCTCTTTGCTCATTAGTCTAATCCGCTCTGGATTGGCCGAAAGGTCATCAAGAGCATTTGCCATTTGTTCTGGACTAGGACCATCAGACATTAATGCGCCACTCATCGGTACAACTTCCTTCATATCAGGGTCACAGAAAAATACCGGCAAGCCCACAGCTTCGGCCTCTAAAAGCGTCAGTCCCTGAGTATCAAATCCATATGACACAGTTATAGATAGATGCTGAGTTAACATTTTATCTAGAACTTCTTCGTGTGGTACTCGACCATATAATTTAACTTTATCAGACATGTTATATTTTTTGATAAATCGTTTCGCCTTTTTCAACTCATTCCCATCACCACAAGCAGAAAAGAAATATGGGCTTCTCATCTTACTTAGCGCTAAAAGAAACGGCATAATTCTTTTTTCTCGAGATAAACGGCTATTCCAAAACATTTTTAGGGGCTCGCCAGCTTGCATGTCTCTCTCTAATGTCTTCTTTGTTTTTTTAACCTTCTTATCAATTTCTGCAACCATTTCGTCGGCAACACCGTTAGAAACTACAGTAATCGGCTTCGTCACACCATAGCGCTTAAGCTTTTTTGCAAAATGTTCAGATGGTGTTAAAACAGCATCGGCAAAATTTGCATGATTGACCATCATCGTCCACATTTTGGCACGCGCTACTGTTGGCGCTAAATCAGTATCACGAGAAACGATAACATGATGAGGGATATATCTACTATGTAAAAAATTGAGAGCTGAGCCCACCAAAGTCTTAAATGGATGTGGAACATTCACAGCAATTGCCATATCCTCTCTTCCATGCATCGTCTGAACAAGTGGAATTTTAAATCGACGCGCCATTTTCATCCCGGCAAGCGAACAGCTAGCCTCATAATGCACATGAACGAGGTCAAAAGAAGAAAACATTGGATAGTTTTCTATCAGCCATTTTTCTACAGTCTCTGGAGATTTAGAAAGTGGAGCACCATTTAAGCGTAAATGTTTATGAGTGGGCACAACTATCGTGTCCTTCAATATTTCTTTATCCAAAAGACCAATAGTATTTCCTTTCTTGTCGGTAAATCCTGGCGCAAAAATCGTCACTTTATGACCAAGCTCTTCCAAACTTTTCTTTTGCGCAATAATAGACGACGGGATACCACCTGGAACTTCCAGAAATACATCCGTAAAAATTGCTATATTCATGCTTTGATTATACCATAATCAAAAGTCGGCTTTACTGATTATACGCAGGTATAACCGCCATCAACTGGCAAAATTACACCCGTTACATAGCTTGCTTCTTTTGAAGCTAAGAAAATCGCTGCAGCGTTTAATTCACCTTCTTTACCATAACGTTGCATTGGAACTGTGCGCTTTGCAAATTCTTGGAACCTTTCTGTATCTAGCACTGGCTGGGTAAGCTCAGTGTAAAAATATCCTGGACAAATCGCATTACAGGTAATACCACTTGTTGCAAGTTCCGCCGCTACTGCACGTGTAAAATTCACTACTGCGCCCTTTGAAGTATGATAGGCAATTGTCGGAATTTCAGTATTCCCAACTAATCCATACATTGAAGCAATATTGATTATACGCCCATAGCCAGCTTTCTTCATGATATTTCCAAATGCACGCGTCATCTTAAATACGCTCGTCTCATCTGTCGCGATAGTGAAGTCCCATTCATCATCAGCCATATCTAGTACACCTTTATCTTTGGACGACCCCGCACAGTTTAATAAAATATCTACCTTTCCGTATTCTTTTTCTACAGCCTTCGCCGCATCGTCAATACTCTCAGTAGATGTAACATCACATTTTACTGGTAAAACTTTTACCTTGTACTCTTTTTCCAATTCTTTTGCAAACTCTTCTAGTCGTTCCACTCTACGCGCTAGAATTGCGAGATTTGCGCCTTGTCCTGCAAAACCTCTCGCCATCTGTTTGCCTAGACCGGATGATGCTCCAGTCACAACTGCTACCTGTCCCTTTAGATTGAACATTATTTTTTCTCCTTTCTATTAAATGATTTTTCAACTTTTTTCATAATCTTCTTTCCAACCTCTTTTAGGTCAATGCTGTTTTTCTTAGAACTATTCTCATATAGCTTTCTAGAAATATCGTATAGTCCTTGTACATGATTTTCTAAATAATAATAGTGTCTTACATAACAAATCGATAGTATCCACATCAGAATTGTCGCAACTAGCATCGGCAAAAATTCAAAGAAGTAGTATGTCCTGGAACTCATCATCATCAAAACATATATAATTGTCAATCCCAAAGTTAATAGAATGAAAAACAACATGATAAAAAGATGCACCATTCGCTCATGCTGAAAGTTTCTCAACATCTCACGGTGAAATTCAATTAATTTTTCATCAGGATTATCAACTTTCCAGTTTATAAACTTTTCGTAATCTTTTAGGCGTTTTTCCATTATTTATACCTCAATTAATTGATATTCTCTTGATCCCAACCCAATTTCTTCAGCGTACGGCAAAATATAACGACCCTTCTGTCTTTCAACTCGCTCAACAAAATGGTCTCTCCCTCTATCTTTAGAATTCCATATCAAATCAATCGCAGCTTGATCCAAAGACACAGGATCAACAGAGGCTATTATTCCGATATCATTCATACACGGGTCTTCTGGAGAAGAATCACAATCACAGTCTACTGACAGATTATTCATTACGTCAATATATAGTATTCTGCCGTTTGCACCATTTTTACCATAACCAGGTTCATTCTTTTCTGCTTTCTTACCGAAATAATCAGAAACTGCCATAGCTGCCTCCGCCATGCTTTCCAAAAAAGCCTCTTGCTTTGGAAGTCTTATCCAACAAAATTTTGGGCTTCTAGTTTTACCAGCAGAATGAATATAAGCTTTACCATTTCGTGACGCTACACCGATAGATTGATTTTTAAGGACACCACCAAATCCCCCCATCGCATGACCTTTAAAATGAGCTAAATTAAGCATAGAATCATATCTTTTCAAATGCTCACCAACGATATCGACATCTAGATGCTTACCATTTTTAACAGGTATTTCAAACTCATCATTATCTGGGTCCATAATATCTACATCGGCAATATCGGTAAAGCCATGGTCTCTCGCTACTTTCATATGATCTTCAACCGTATTACGTTTACCACCATATGCAGTATTGCACTCAATAATTGTCCCATTCAACTTTTTTACTAATGCTTCAATCAACTTAGGCTTCAAGTAGTTATTGCCGCCAGCTTCGCCAGTAGAGACTTTAATACCCACTTTGCCAGGCAAATCAATGCTTAGCGCTTCATAAACTCTCACTAGACTCTCCGGCGTAATCTCTCTAGTAAAAAATACTTTAGCCATCTTCCTCCTTTTCTTTATTATATCATATAATAAACTAAGTCATGTTATATACTTAAACCCATCTAGGTCTTTCTTGAAAAACCCGATCAATCATAAAACCCCCGAACATGACGGGGGCGAAACTCAACTCTACATCCTTAGTGTACCCTACCAAAACAAAAAAAGCAATAGTTTTTTATAAAAATACTCCATATTCTGGAGCATTTTAGTATTCCACTGGTGGGCGAAGAGGGAATCGAACCCTCACGGTATTGCTACCACTAGATTTTGAGTCTGGCGCGTCTACCAATTCCGCCATTCGCCCAAACGTAGTGAAATACCTATCTAATATTTTACCATATATTGACAATTATAGCAAAGTATGCTATAATAAATACACGGTAGTGATGATATCTACCTATTTTTATTTCGTTTTTCCTTTACATTTCTTGAAAGATATAATAAAATAAGCTTAATACTAACTAAAGGAGCTTAGAATGAGCGAAAATACAAGCAAAACAGAATCTAAGAACGAAGCAAAAGCAAAGCCACTTGCAACCGCTTCTCTAGTTCTCGGTATCATCGCTACCGCGAGTGCAATCCTTCCAATCCCTTATATCGGATTCCTAGGGTTTATCGGTGGTATCGTAGGTATCGTTTTAGCTGTTAAAGCTCGCAAAATTGCAAAAACTGGTGCCTCCACTGCAGGTCTAGTTCTTTCAATTATTGGCGTAGCTATCGGCGCACTTGCCATCATCTGCGCAATCGCTTGTGTTGGTACTCTTGGTGCCGCTGGTCTTTTAGATAAAGCCAACTGGACCGTTACCACTTACTAAAAAACGGAAATTGCCCCTGTGGATTGCAGGGGCAATTTTTTAGCTCAGCTTACAAATAATCATGTTCCCGTCAATCAATATCACTGGAAAACCAATCTCCACTTATGGAATTTTTGCGACAATCGGAATTTTACTCCTGCTTTTTCTTTCTATGAAAGCCGCAAAGCGCTTTAAGGTTGACTCCAACAATGTCTTAATGACTCTACTCGTTGCCGGCATCGGTGCGGTTATCGGCGGGCATATTTTATATGCATTAACAAACTTCGACAAAATCGTCCTAGTATTAAATAATCTCGACAAAGTCACTTCTATCAATATGTGGTTTGATATTATCGGGACCATTTTTGGAGGACAGGTATTCTACGGTGGATTGATCGGAGCCATTATAGCCGCCTACATTTATCTCAGGAAAACCCACAAAGACATTGATCTTTACGCATACATAATCACTCCTTTTATACCTCTCTTTCACGGTTTTGGGCGTATAGGCTGCTTTTGCGCGGGCTGTTGCTTTGGAATTCCACATGAGCATGGCATAACGTTTCATGATTCAACCATACCAATGGCAAACGATGTTCCACGTCTCCCGATTCAACTAATTGAATCGGCCTGCAATTTTGCGCTCTTTGGGATACTTCTTTATCTCCAGAAAAAAGGAAAATGCAAACAGATTTTATTATACATTTATCTATTGTCCTACAGTATCATCCGTTTTGTTGACGAATTCTTCCGCGGAGACACCTATCGAGGGTTTGTCGGACCAATCTCTACCTCGCAATTCATCAGCATCTTAATATTCATTTTCGCACTCACAATGATTATTGTAAAAACCAGAATATCTCACAAGGAAAAATATAAGAATAGCCCAAAGAAATCTCAATCAAAATTAAAGACGAAAATCCCGGCAAAAGCATCCAAAAAATAATTCGCTTATGGTATAATTAATCTATGGATTCTGAAAAGAGTGGGCAATTTTTAAGCTCGAAAGATTCCAGAGACCGCCAACGTCAAACTGCGGCAGATATCGCTCGCAAAAAGGTTCTCGCGGCCTATAATTCTAATGCTAAAAATACCGAAAAATCCGCTAGCATCACTAGAAACTTCAGCTCTTCCGCTGTTCAACCCCGAGTTCAAGTTCAAACTCAAGCTCAATCCCAATCCAGCGCTCAGCAACAATCTCAGCCTTCTAGCACAAATTTATCAACTCCTACATCTATGGCTAGCTACAAGCAAACCCCTATCGCCACCAATGTAACAGAAAAACGCGATACTAAAGCGGAGTGGCAAAAGTACCACTCCGCCTGGCAAAATTATTATCAAAAATACTATGGGGAGTACTATGCCAAAGCCGCCCAAAGTTATGTTAAGAATGAGACCGAAAAAGTTAAAGAAAAGGTTAAAAACGAATATCGCAATAGGAATCTTGGCGAAACTGCCGATTTATCTCTAATTATGGAGAATCTGCCAAACGACCCAACCGAAGAAGAAGAAAAGGGAATAATGGATTCGCTGAAACAGAAAATCCGCGAAAAAGCCGTTAATAAAGTTAGTCATAGCCGCAAGGTCAAACGTTTCATCCCAATCATTGCAGGCGTTACGGCAATTCTATTAATACTATTTTTGCAATACAATCGCCTAATATTTGCCCCAATCATGGCATATGTTTCCCCTGGTAATTCTGATGATAGCGGCATCACTGCGCTTGACCCAACCGTCACCACGGCCGTTGGTCCAGACAATCGTCTACTTATCCCAAAATTAAATGTAGATGTCCCGGTCAATTTTGGTATTCCAAACGACGAAAATAGTATTAACGTTGCAATGGAAAATGGCGTAGCACAATTTTCTATTCCTGGAGCTAATGCTATGCCAGGAGAAATTGGTAACCTCGTTATTACTGGACATTCCGCTGGTGATATTTATAGCAATAATCAATACAAGTTTATCTTTTCTGGGTTGGAACGTTTAAATGTTGGTGATCTCATCTATATCGATTATCAAGGGACACGCTACACTTATTCCGTTACAGGTTTCGAAACCGTAGAGCCAAGTAATGTTGCAGCGTTAGTTTACGAAACAAACAAACCAATGCTCACACTTATCACTTGTACACCACTTGGTACCGCACGCTATCGTCTACTTGTTTCCGCCGAACAAATCAATCCTGTCCCATCTGGCGCCACTCAAAGCAACCAAGAGCATGTCGACGATGCCAACACACCAGAAATTACCACCGAGGTTATGCCAAAGAATGAACCGACCTTCTTTGAACGAATCTGGAATTTCTTAACCGGAAACAACTAATTAATCAATAATTCTTTCTCTAAAGATATTCGTTTTACCATCTACTACCAATGAGTAGTAAAGCCATTTGTGGTTTTTAGAAATCACTCCACCAGAAGCCTCTGATTTTGCGAGTATTCTACGATTTTCACCGTCAAAATCACGCACGATTAACTCGCCATCAGCGACTGTACCAAGTAAATATTCACCAGGGAAGAAAGTATTATCACTCTCTAACTCATACTCGGAAAGCTTAGTAAGCTCAGCATCAAACATCGCAATATTATTACCGTTCTTAGCCATCATCAACTCACCCTCAGTCCAAACAATAAGTTCATTTGGAATAATTTTAAGTTTTTCGTCTATAATTTTCTCCATATCGGAAAGACCAATACTTCTCCTCGGGTAAGAACCAGCAAAGATTTTTAGCTGCTCGTTCTCCGTCACCGCGTAATAATCTTTTCCAAGATAATTAAAGAGCGTTAATTTCACCGCTACTCCTGGCTCCAAGTCCATAACAAAGCTATCGTCAGTGTTATCGGAATAAAACATCACTGCTCGCATCAACCTGTCTTCCGCGTAATCAGTAGACTTCACCTCAACAGTCTCGTCACTTTCCTCATCGGATTCATCTTTTTTGACTGCATTAACAAGCTCTATAACCTCCTTGCTCGGCACAATTCCGCCAATATAAACAACATCGTCTTCGTTATGGGAAAAATCTTCCACGTTTTTTGCCAAAACTTGCGACATGGTTCTCTCACCTATAGATATTATCCTTAAGTTGCCATTTTCAAGTACAATTAATCTATCTCCTACTCCTGTCAGAAAATCAATTTTGGAAAGTTTTATATTAAACTCTTTAGTAACATTTATACTATTCTCTAAGCTACGCAAATTAATGACTATCCATTCATTTTCTCCGTTATTTTTCGTGCGCATTAGAAGTTTATCATTATTTTTGTTCCAATTGATCTCCCTAATCTCATTAGACCCAATATATTTTGCGAGATCCAGCTTAGTTTCATTTACGTCATCGCCAGAAATGTTTAGTAGTGTCCATTTTTCATCATTTTCCACTTTATATATTATTTGGCTAGCATCCGGGCTATAGCTTATTATTTGAATATTGTCATTATATTCACGCACTTTCTCCATCGTGCGATTTTTTAAGAAAAGCTTCGGATAATCGAGCTTCAAAAGCCAGCCTGGCTCACTAGTGATAGTTTTACTCCAAGTATCATATCCGTCCTTAGATAATACCAAAGAATGCTGTCCGCCAGAAAGCATTTTACTCATATTAGTCTTAGCAGACATAGTTTCGCCATCAATAGTGACGGCTGCTCCTGTTGGGATGGATTTTACCTGCAACAAACCAGATTGAGCCAAATCACCGTCTTTATTAACGTTATAACCCATCGCCACGAACGTTAAAATAATCACCGCAATCACGACGGTAATTACCATAATTATTTCTGTAATAATCAACTTAACTGTCTGAATACGCTTTTTGCGTTCACGATCCATAGGGATATTCTACCACAAATTAAAACTTTAGCCAAAAAACACTTGCTTTTTCATAATGCTTTAAGTTATAATAAGAATAACCTGAATACGTGGAGGTATTAAATTGGCAAAAATTCAAATTACAGATGATGCTGATGCAAAAAAAGAGTCTTCAGCAAATAATGCGACTAGAAAGTCTGTTGTTTCTTCGGCCTCAAAAAAGTCCGTCAGAAAAGTATCCGTCGATACTACTTCTGTGACCCCGAAAAAAATCAAGAAAATAAAAGTTGAGAAGACGGAAAAGAAAACTCCTAAACAAAGTTCAAAGAAATCCGTTAAAGTTGAAAAATCTGAACCAAAAAAGACTATCAAACACGAATCCTCTAAATCCGCCGTTTCCAGTAATGCCACACACAGCATTTTGCAAAAGTCTACCACTCTTTCACGACGTTATGTTAAACGCCCAGAAGGTGAACCAGCTAAAAAAGAGACAGAAAAAACCGATAATCCAGGTAATGCTGAAAGTGCCACTCCGATAGTTATTCAAGGTGCCTCAGCAGAGCCGGTGTCGGAAGAGGTTTCGGCTTCAGAACCAACATCGGAAGAGATTTCGATGGCTCCAGAATCAATATCAGAACCTGCGCAGGAAGATACTTCGGCTTCAGAAAATGCAGTAAAAGTTTCTATCAAAGCTACGCCAGCGACAACTGACAAACCTGACGATAGCAATACTATAAAAATCAACCGTGCCCAGGCTAAAAAAGAGCGTCAGGCCGAGAAGCTTGCTAGAGCAGAAGCAAAACTAGCAGAAAAACGTGCCAGAGCCGAAGCTGAAGCTGCTAGAAAAGCTAAAGCAAAAGCCGAACGAGTAGCAGCCATTGAAGCTGCCAGAGCAAAAAAAGCAGCTGAAATCAAAGCTGCTAGAGCACGAAGAGAAGCTGCCATGGTAGCCGCAAGAGAAGCAAAGCTAGCAAGAAAACAAGCAAAAGCTGCTATGCCTACACTGAAAACTGCAAAATCAAGTACGAATGCTTCTAAAAATCAAGCTATTAAGAGCGCAATACGTAGCGTCGCCACTATGAATGCCGCCGAAACTCCAAAAGAAATGCACCGCGAATTTCGTAAAAAGAAAAAAGGTGGTCGCATCGCTCTAGCCTTGCTTTGTTCTGCTGTTACCGTCGGAGCGCTTGTTGCTTTTGTCCATTTCAATATGCCAGATATCTCTGTAAGGGTCGCCGCCATGCAGACTGGCATCGATGCATCATACCCAAACATTATTCCTCGCGGATACACACTCTCTAATGTATCATCCGACAAAGATGGGGAAATTGCCATGGTATTTAATAATTCAGAAGGAAACAGCTTCACATTAACTGAGGAAAAATCTACTTGGGATAGTAATGCACTTCTTAACAACTTCGTAAAAAAGAACATGTCCGCAGATTATTCCACAATGCGCGAACAGGGAATCACTATTTATACTGAAGGAGACCTATCCACCTGGGTTAACGGTGGTATTCTTTTCAAAGTAAAATCATCTGGCAAATTCCTCACTAAAGAACAGATTAGAAATCTCGCCACCTCTATCTAAAGAATTATGCTACATACCTATTATACCATACTATTCTAGAAAAGTCAAGGCTCGCTTTCTCTGAAAAATTTTAGTATAATATTACCTATGAATATCACTCGTTTCGCACCAAGCCCAACTGGCTACATACACATCGGCAATGTCCGAAGCGCAATCTATCCATATCTTATCGCTAAACAATCTGGTGGTAAATTCATTTTACGTATTGAAGATACAGACCGTTCTCGCTACGTCGAAGGAGCTACTGACTTGATCGTGGAAACCTTAAAATGGCTAGGTCTCGATTGGGACGAAGGTATTATCGTTGGTGGGGAACATGGTCCATATTATCAATCCGAACGCCGCGATATTTACCATGCTTATGCCAGAAAACTAATTGCTGCTGGACGCGCCTACCCTGACAATACTTCTAGTGAAACAATTAATGAATATCGTAAAGCTGATAGTGAGAAGAAAGTCCCTTACCTCTACCGCAACCACCGTCCAGCCGCTGCTAACAAAGCTGGAACTACCGAGGCGGTACCTTGGGAGGAGGGTGTACCTCTCAGACTTAAATCTGAGCCCAAAGATCATCACTGGCACGACGAAGTCATGGGCGATCTTTCTACTGGGCCAGAAGTCTGTGACGATATTATCCTCATTAAAGCTGATGGACTTCCAACCTATAACTTTGCTCATATTGTAGATGACTATGAAATGCAGGTCACCCACATTGTGCGTGGCGTCGAGTATTTGTCTAGTATGCCAAACTATCTCGATATCTATGAAGCATTGGGAATTGAACATCCGAAATTCGTGTCACTTCCACACGTCCTAGCTACTACCGGTAACAAAAAACTCTCCAAACGTGATGGTGCTAAATCGGTAGTTGACTACAAAAATGATGGAGTCCTCCCAGAAGCGATGCTAAATTATCTTGCTTGCCTCGGTTGGAATGACGGTACCGAAAAAGAAATTTACACGATGAAGGAACTTCTTGAATCTTTTTCAATTGATCGAATCCAAAACTCTGGTGCCCGCTTTGATGAAGTTAAACTACTCTGGCAAAATGGCCAGTGGATCCGCAAGATCTTTGATGAACAAGGTGTTGATGAACTATACTCTAGAACAGCTGACTACTGGCCAGAGGAGGCTAGAAATTATCAAGATGAGTATCGCAAAAAAGTTTTATCTATTATTTACGATAGATTGAAAACCCTCTCCGATCTTCGAACATTTACGAGCTATTTTTTCAAAGACCCTGATATCAATGTTCAGATGATAGAGACTAATAAATTCTTAAAAAAGCTCTCTGAGACTGAAGAATCTGAGCTACTTGGAAAAACTATTGAGCGTTTATCGACTATTTCCGAACAAGATTGGACCGCCGAAAATTTGCAAATAGCCCTGAACGAACTTCTGGAACAATCCGAGAAAAAACCAGCTGAACTTTTCAGTCTAATTCGCATTGCGTTGTCTTACGCTCCATTTTCTCCAGCTTTACATCTCACTGCTGAAGTACTTGGCAAAAATACTACACTCTCTCGTTTGAACGCTACTCGTTCCGCTATCGTCAACGATTTAAACTAACTCCTTCAATAATTTAGCTTAATATATAGAAAACGAGTTCTAAAAATTTTAAGCATAAGTATGTTATACTTATATTATGGGCAAAAAATCTAAGCAAGACAACCGGGTAGAAATTAAAATTGAAGATGCTTCAGCTCCAGAAGAAGCTCCAGAAGAAGCGGAAAAGAAGCAGGCTAAAGAAGAAGTTCCAGAAGAAGCGGAAAAGAAGCGAACTAAAGAAGAAGCACAGAGGCCACACGAACAATCTGATGATGAAGTTTTTGATCCAAAAATTGAAGAAAGATACAATGAGGAAAAGACTAAGGCCCCCGCTCCTCTCATTCAGAAAAAACGTAAAAAACGTATCGCTATTATTTCTATTATTGTTCTGCTATTAGTAATTGGAGTAGGTGTAACTGTCTTTTTCTTATTCTTCTATCATCCAAATGAACCAGAAGTTGAAACCAAAGAAGAAACTCCAGAAGTTGAAATCCCAAAATACTATAGTAAATTTACTGGTTTAGAAATTGCTGACGACAGTCTTAACTCTAAGCCTCTTTATTGTATTCAAATTCCAAATGGGATTGATGGCGCCAGACCACAGACTGGACTTAACGCAGCTGGGGTTATCTTTGAAGCAATCGCCGAAGCTGGAATCACTCGTTTTGCAGCTATCTTCCAAAACCCTGAGTCTTCCGTCATTGGCCCTATTCGCTCGCTTAGAAGCTATTATCTTTCTTGGGACACTCCTTTTGATTGTACAATCGTTCATGCGGGTGGATCTGCTGACGCTTCCGCAGAAGTTAGTAGTGGCAGATATCGTGATCTCAACGAATCATTAGTCTACATGTGGCGTAATTACAACAGCTACTGGGCGCCAAACAATCTCATGACATCAGGAGCATTGCTTAGCGATTACAATAATTCACTTGGGTACACTACTTCGTCTCCAGCGGTGTTCCCACGCTTGAAACCAGCGGAAGCAAACGAAGCCGTAAGGGTCGCTCGCAAAAAAGCTGGTTTAGATAAGCAAGAAAACCACGAATCTAGCGGCTCTGGTAACGCTAATAATGCGGAAAATACCGAAGAAACTACTACTCCGCTCATTAAAGAAATTAATCTAAATTTTGGATATGTTCCCGCCTTTAACGTACATTATGTTTATAATGAAGATACTAATTCATATCTCAGAAGCTATCAAAACGGTCAAGAACATATTTCCTACGATTGTCCTGCTGGCATGAATCAACCAGATCCAAAAACCGACTGTGGAGCCGCCACTCAACTTAGCCCGTCAGTCGTAATTGCGATGATGGTTGACGAATATTTGGATACTGATGGCTACCATCATGTCATCCAGACTATTGGCTCTGGGGTTGCCTACATCTTCCAAAATGGTACTGCCGAAAAAGGTACTTGGGTAAAAAATAACAAAGAAGATCAAATCACTTTCAAAGATAGCACTGGAAATGTTATCTCGTTCACCCCAGGTCAAATAATTATCTCTGCTTTACCAAATTCTACTGGCTCCGTTAGCTATTAAACCCGCGCTTACTAGTCTTCATGTTTATTGAATAGTACTATTAATTATTTAGCATCAAAAAATGCCAGTTTTGGCATTGATTTGGTAGTCGCGGCGGGAGTCGAACCCGCGATTTCCTGGATGAGAACCAGGCGTCCTGGACCACTAGACGACGCGACCATTTCTACCATTTTAACATTATTTTTACTCCTAGTAAAGTGTTGTAATTTTTACAACACTTTACTAATTAGGCTTATACTTTTATTATCTCTTAAAAAATGTTATAATACATCTTATGAAATCTCTTCCAATTGTAGCACTGGTTGGACAAACAAATGCCGGCAAATCAAGCCTGCTTAATCGTTTTGCACACAAAAACATCGCTATTGTAGCCAGGGAAGAAGGCACCACCAGGGACAACGTTACCGCAAGAATCGACAATCAGTTCTTATTAATTGATACCGCTGGTCTAAAAAACCCAGAGGACGACTTTGAGGCTAGCATCCAAGAACAAATCGCTGACGCCGTCGAATCCTCTGATTTGATTTTGTTGACAGTTGATAGTACTAAATTTTTCAATCACTACGATAAGAATATAGCCAAAACATCACTTCGTTCCAAAAAACCCGTTTTTCTAGTTTTAAACAAATCTGATAGTGGCGACTCACTCGATACCAACGAGTTTCGTGCACTTGGCATACCAGAGGAGCACATCTTCCGCACTTCTGCTACCACTGGACAAGGCATAAAGGAACTGCGGGCGGAAATTCTCAAGGTTTTGCAACTTGGAAACAAAAAATCTTTTGAGCCAATTTCTAATAACAACCTCAAAATCGCTCTAATCGGTCGTCCAAATGTTGGTAAATCTAGCCTCTTCAACACTTTAAGCAAGAAACAACAAGCTATCGTTTCGAGCCGCCAAGGAACTACCAGAGATATTAATCGCGTCGAAATCAAATTTAAGGGTCGCACTCTAGAAATTCTTGACACAGCTGGCCTTAGAAAACCAGGCAAACGTGAAGTTGGCATTGAAAAATTCTCTGCAATTCGCACACTTTCCGCAATCGAAGAAGCCGACATTTGCTGTCTTCTAGTGGATAGCTCGGAGCCTCATAGTAAACTTGACCAGTCTCTCGCTGGCCAAATTGTCAAAGCTGGAAAGGGAATCATTGTAGTTATCACAAAGTCCGACTTACTTGATAATGCTACACCAACCAACTTTTTTGGCGATAAAAATATCAAAAATCGCACTGCAGCAGATTTCCTACTTGACCGTCTAGAGAGGGATCTCGATTTCTTGCCTTTCGCACCAGTAATTTTTACTAGCTCAGAAACCGGTAAAAATGTCACCAAGATATTCGAACTAGCCCTCGATATTGACGAGGCAAGACACCACGAAATTAAGACTAAAGATCTCAACAAAATCTTACACGAAGCAATGTCTGAGCATCTTCCTGCCGGCTTAAAGAACACTCATCCAAAACCAAAATACATCGTTCAAACCGACATCACTCCACCTTGGTTCGTCATTCATGGTCACGAACTTGGGCTCTTGCACTGGTCATATAAACGCTTCTTGGAACGAAAAATTCGCGAGTTTTACCCTTACCTTGGTACACCAATTTTCTTCTCCTTCAGAAGCGATGATTCCAAAAAATCTAAGAAAGAGGATCTATGAATATAGTCGTTGGCTTTGGTAATCCCGAAGAAAAATACAATTTTACACGCCATAATTTCGGCTTTCTTGCACTAGACTATTATGCAAAAATTAGGAAATTAACTTGGGAAAAAACGGAAAAATTTAATGCAGTTTGGTTAAAAACCACTACCACCGAGCTTGGTCTTTCCAAAAAAGGTCCTTCTGAACAAATTATCCTTATTAAACCTCAGACCTATTACAATGAGGTTGGCCGCAGCATTCAGGCTTTTGCTCATTTTTACAAAATCGCACCACAAGATGTCCTAATTATCTGCGACGATTTTAACCTAGAATTTGGAAAAATACGTTTTCGTGAAAAAGGTTCTGCCGGCGGTAATAACGGCTTAAAATCAACTATCTCCGAACTCGGCACTGATGAATTCCCAAGACTCAGGCTTGGGACCGGCTCGACTCTTCGAGAAAAAACCGGTGACACTAATTTTGTCCTTGGCAGATTTACCGAAACAGAAAGAGAAAAGCTTCCAGAAATCTTGCGCGAAGTAACAAATTCTATCGATTCTTGGCTTTAAAAACCAAGTTAATTCAAAAAGCCAAATTAACTCCAGAGAACATGGCCATAAAAGCCAAGCTAATACTAAATACCCCATTTATTTGCTCCAAGCGATTTAATCGCGCCTTTTATTTCAAGCATTGTCACCGCCCTTCCGAAATCAGAAGCTGACACCGCAGTAGCAGCGATAATTTCATCACCGTCCCTCACTCCGGCTAGAATTTGAGCAAGCACCTTAGCTTCCACCTCTGTTTCAGCGAACAGGGAAAGTTGATTTTCTATCTCAGTCCGGCTTTTTCTTTTATACTTCTTCACCTTCCTCTCCGGAAAAAGTAAACCTAAAAGATCTGCTGGTTCCGTATAGGGAATAGCTCCCTGAGAAATTAGTTTATTACATCCCGCAGAATTAATCCTCGTAATATCCGCCGGTACGCTCATTAAATCCTTACCCGTATCAAGCGCGTGCATTGCCGTATTCAAACTCCCAGACCTCGCTGCTGCTTCTGCAATCAGCACCACATCGGAAAGTCCTGCAATAATTCGATTTCTTTCTAGAAACCGCGCCTTCATCTCTTGGCCACCAGCTGGTACAGCCCCTTTAGGATATTCAGAAATTACTGCCCCACCCTTCTCAATAATCTCTCTTGCTAAACCTCTGTGTACCGCCGGATAAATTTGGTCAATTGGTGTACCTAGCACGGCAATCGTGATACCTCCAGCATCTAGCGCTCCTCGATGTGCGATACTATCGATTCCGTATGCCAAACCAGATACCACTACCGCTCCAGCTTTAGCTGCTTCGTAGGCAGCCCTGTAGGCCACCTCTTCACCATAAGACGTGTTCTTTCTAGACCCCACAATCGCCACACATTTTAACCTATTTTTTGGTAAATTACCATAAAAATACAACATTTTTGGAATAAGCGCAAGCATTTTTAACACCTCTGTAAAATTATGCTCCAGGGGTCGCATTTCATTGATTTTCATAAAAAATGTGAAAAAAGTGTTGACTTATTTTTTATGGTGTGATATAATAAGAAACAGTTAGGGAGTTTTCTCCCAAACTGCACCTAAATAAATCATAATTTCTACTACTATTGTAGCACATTTTGTGTGAGATAGTAGAAGAAGTTGCGTGTTCTTGAACCCTTCTTAGGCCTTTTGATTTCTCTATACGGTCATAAGGTTATAAGTATTACCTCCACTTTTAAGAAGGAATCTTTCGAGAACATAGCAACCCCCATAACCGGCGGGCCCCAATTTGTGTGAGGTGGGTCGCGCTTCCGGGGCTTCCCCGGTATCTTAAAAAGAAGCGTTGTGGGGTATCCAAAGAACCTCTAGTTGGGATTAGGTGATGCCCACCCTTACCTAATCCCAACCGGAGGTTTTTTGGTGGGGAAAGACAGCACGGCCAGCAAATTCACTGTCCTGCACGCTGGGCTAGAAAAAGACCCGCAATAATGCGGGCCATGAGTTTTTAGGCGGCTTCTTGTGTCTCATATCTATGGTACATGTAGTAACCATCGTAAGGCCATTGTAGGATTACTCTCTTCTCTTCATCTTTAAAGATGAAAACTGGGCATCTAATGTCGGAATTATACTCCACTACTATGATACATCCATCGCTGAGAACGTCAAATGTTTTTTCGTAATGGTAAATAGTTGTCCCGGTATTAGACCTAGAATCATTTAGTGATAAAATCACACATCTTTTGCCGTGCGCTATCTCGATTTGCCTTTCCAGTCCAGAGATCACTCTACCCTCGAATTGCGTAATTACACTTTTCAAGATGTCGTATTCTTTACTTCTACAGAGACTAGAAAGAACTATCCCTACAACACTAAGACCAATAAAAACCACTATAACGAGCATTTCAAACGACAGCATTTCACCCTCCTTTAGTTGCCGCCTAAAAACATATCTACTATAGCATAATTGCTTTCATTTTACTACCTACTTGACACGTGTGTTATTATATAATATATGAGCTTCAAAAATTTAGTAATCGTCGAGTCGCCTGCAAAAGCAAAAACTATCGAAAAATATTTAGGTAAAGATTATAAAGTTATGTCCTCTGTCGGACACATCAGAAAGGACACCAAAGTTGATGTTATCAATGATTTTGCAGTTACCTACGAAATTGACGAAGGTCATCAAAAAATCGTAGATGATCTGAAAAAAGCTGTCAAATCCGCTGAGACCATCTGGCTTGCGACTGATGAAGACCGCGAAGGAGAATCGATATCTTGGCATCTAATTGAAGTGCTAAACCTACCAAAATCTACCAATCGCATCACCTTCCATGAAATTACTAAGCCCGCTCTAGAGGAAGCGGTCAAGAATCCACGTAAGGTAGACATGGATATGGTTAGCTCTCAACAGGCTCGTCAAACTTTAGATATGCTAGTTGGCTATGACCTATCTGGAGCGGTACGCAAAAAAGTTCCTGGGGCGATTTCCGCCGGTCGTGTACAGAGTCCTGCATTAAAACTTGTTGTTGAAAAAGAACGCGAAATTGAAAAGTTTAGCAGCAAATCAAATTTTAAGATTACTGGCGTTTTCGCCAAAGAGGGCAAAAAATCGACTTTTGAGGCCGTTTTAGAAAAAGATAGTCCAGATACTAAGGATAAAGCCAAAAAGCTCTTAGAGAGCCTCCTAAAGGCCAAATATACGGTAAAAAGCATAAGCAAGAACGAGGCTAAAAAAGCTAATCCCGTACCTTTTGCTACCGCCACCCTTCAGATTGAGGCAAATGCTAAGCTTGGTTTTTCAGCTAGTACTACTATGCGTGCCGCTCAGGGTCTTTATCAAGCTGGCCACATTACCTATCATCGTACCGACAGTCTCAATCTATCCAGCCAAGCTCTAGGTAGCATTGCAAACTACATCAAAAAGAACTTCGGCGAAAATTACCTAAAAACTAGGCACTTTAAAACTAAATCAGCTGGAGCACAGGAGGCCCATGAAGCAATCCGCCCAACCCATATAGAAACAGAAGTAGCCGGCGCTAATGATTACGAAAAACGCCTCTACAACCTTATTCGCACCCGTACTCTTGCCACACAAATGGAAAACGCCATTGTCGATCGAACAACCGTTAAGTTAGAAGCAAATAATTCCGCTAAAACATCCTTCATCGCCAAAGGCGAAGTTGTAATCTTTGATGGTTTTCTCAAGGTCTATGGCAAATCCAAAGAAACCGAGCTCCCTAAACTAACAGAGGAGGAAATCTGCACAGCTACTGAGATCATCGCACACGAGACCTTTGAGCGTCCACCGGCCCGCTACACTGAAGGTTCTCTGGTAAAGAAACTCGAGGAGCTAGGAATTGGCCGACCTTCCACTTATGCCTCTATTATGAGCGCAATCCAAGCTCGCGGATACGTCGTTAAAGGCGATTCTGATGGAGAAGAACGTGAAATTAAAGAGCTAGTTTTAAAAAATGGTAAAATTATCGAAAATACCGTTACTGAAAAAACTGGCAGCAATAAGGGAAAACTGCTTCCTACCCCTGTTGGCGAGTTGGTAGCAGATTTTCTAACAGATCATTTTGATCAAATTATCGACTATGGATTTACCGCTGATGTCGAAACTAAGTTGGATAAGATTGCCGAAGCTAAACTTGAACGCGTCAAAATGCTGAGAGATTTTTACAATCCATTTCTAAAACTCGTCAAGGCATCAGATTCCGCTGAAAGATACAATAATTCCAATTCCCTTGGAAAAGATCCAAAAACAGGGAAGAATATCTATGCAAAAGTTGGTAGAAATGGTGGCTTTATTCAGCTTGGAGAAAACGAAAAGGAGAGTGGAGAAAAACCTCGCTTTGCTCCACTTCCAAAAGGAGCAACCGTCAAAACTGTAACCCTAAAACAAGCTTTGGAACAGCTTGCTTTACCGGTTCTACCAAGGAGCTTAGGCAACGCCAAGGACGGTACCGAAATTATTGCTGCTGCTGGCCCATTTGGTCCATATCTTAAAGCTGGAAATTATAATATCCCAATGAAAGGTTATGATCCCTATAAAATTACCCTTAAGGAGGCTGAGCCACTCTATCAAGCTAAAATTGATAGCATCATCGCCGACTGGGGTGAAATTATGATCATCAACGGCGCTTATGGTCCCTACGTTAAAGGTCCAGGCCGTAGGAATAATGCTAAGATTCCAAAAGAGATTAATCCTAAGAAACTTAGCCTAGAAGAAGCTAAGAAAATTCTCGAAGAAAAACCAAAAGCCTCTTCCCGTCACGCTCCTCACCGTCGCAAAACCACCAGAAAATCCACTAAAAGAACCACCAAAAAAACTAGCAAATAAACGTTACCCCTTAGGCATTGCATTTTATAAGAAAATATGCTATAATCAAAGTATGTGGCAATCGTGCCACCTTTTTGCCTTATCGCAGTTGCCGATAAGAGGACCTTAGGAGGAAATATGAAAGGAATAGTAAAAGAGTTCAAAATCATAGACGGACCCGACAGAACAACCCTTTTCAATGCTTTACAGTACGAGCATGACGACAATATCAAGCTGCGCGCCAGATTTCACTGTAAAGAAGTCTCAAACAGAGATGACGATCAGGATATCACGAGATTCGAACCCGTGTTGCACGGAATTCGACACGACTGTAACGCACTCTGTACTTCATCTCCAGATGCTGGGAAAAAATTTATAATTAGTGGTTTTTGCTTAGCAACAGCAGTTGGCTTCTCCGATATGGATTATATCGGCTTTGAAGCGCGTTACAATACAGAGACGAAAAAAGGTACTATGGTATTTAACAGTACAGCCGTTCTGCAAAAATGTATCTAATGCTTTTCTCCTTGCCCACCTCATGGTGGGCTTTTTATTTTAGCACCACATTTCGCTTATATTAAAACTTTCTTAAAATAAATTATTGACAATGTAAAAAATGTGGTAAAATAGAACATAGAAAGCTATAAAAATTAAGTTGACATTTAGCCGAAAATATGATATCATAAGCTAAATGAACAATATTAACAGAGGCGGGATAAAGGAATTAATTTTATGGAACAAAATGCAGACGCGATCAAAAACGCGATCAAAGGCAGCCTAAAAATCATTGAACAAGATCGTGAAAAGGAGATTATTTCGCGTCGCTTTGGTCTAAATGGTAGCAAGGAAACTCTCGAGCAAATTGGTGATATGTTGTCCATTACTCGTGAACGTGTCCGTCAACTCGAAAAAGCTATTCTCATTCGCCTTCGTGTTTGTTCCGAAGAGGGCGAAATCCCAGAACTCGCTGCTGCGGAAAAGATTATTATTAGAAACCTCACCGAAACTGGCCGTATCGCTCGCGTCTCTACTCTCACCGATAAAATTTACGCTAAGACCACCACTAATAAAGAACGTTCTAGCCTAAGTTTCCTTGGTAATATTTCCTCTGCACTTACCACGATTGATGAAAATGATAATTACTATGCTGCTATAGGTATCGCCGAATATGGCTCCACCTCTGAAATCAAGAAAAAAGTTGACGAAATTGTGTCCGTTATTAAAAAGAACAAAAAGCCTATGACCCTAGACGAGCTTGACGGCAAACTAAATTATGAGCACCCTTCACATATTGAGGCGGTCGCTTCAATTTCTAAACAACTTGCTGTCCTAAATGGTCTCTGGGGGCTTGCAAAATGGCCGACAGTTAACCCGAAAAATATTCGTGATAAAATTTTCGTTGTCCTTGAAAGCAAAAAGGAGCCAATGCATTTTGCAGATATTGCTAAAGCTATCTCTGAATCTGATTTTAAAAGAAAAAATGTCACTGTCCAAGCTATTCATAATGAGCTCATTAAAGACGAACGTTTTGTTTTAATTGGCCGCGGTATTTACGCACTAGATAGCTGGGGATACAAGAAGGGAACTGTATCTGACATTATCAAGAATATACTCGAAAAGGCTGGCAAACCTCTCACTCGTGAAGAAATCGTCAAGGAAGTTCTCCATTCTCGCAAAGTTAAAGAAACTACCATCCTTCTAAATCTCCAGAACAAGAAATACTTCGAAAAAGTTGGCAAAAACTCATACAAGCTAGCCTAATATAAAAACGAGCCTCCTAAAGCTCGTTTTTTGTTGTTTTCTTAATATTTATGGTAAAATATAAATGTAAATGCTAGCAAACATTATTCACTTTATTTTAATGCCGATTGTTTGGATACCGATTTTGCTTATTCTCGGTGTTCTGACCTATCGAAATTATAAGAAAATCAACCGGCTTAAAGTCTTGAACGTTGATAGTGTACTTTTGATGCTGGAAATTCCACGCACCAACGATAAAAAAGAGCTAGCAGCTGAACAACTCTTTGCTAGTTTGCATGGTATCTTGAGGGATAAGACCGAGCTGAAAAATTCAGGCGGCGTACAAGAGCATCTCAGTTTTGAAATTGTCTCCACGGGTGGACAGATTCGCTTTTTCGTCTGGGTACCAAAAATCCTACAAAGTTTCGTTGAGGGTCAAATCTATGCACAATATCCAACCGTGCAAATCCATACAGTAAAAGAAGATTATGTTAGAAAAACCAAAAATTACCCCGTAGTTTACTCTTCAGAAATTGCTTTAACAGAGAACGAAGTGCTGCCAATCAAGACCTTTGAAGATTTTGAAGTAGATCCCCTTGCTGGTATCACTGGAACGCTTGCTAAATTAAACCCGGACAAAGACGAAGAACTTTGGATTCAGATTCTTACCCGCCCAATTCCTGACGATTGGCATAAATCCACTACTGACAAATGGATACAAAAAGTTAAAAGTGGTCAAAAATCTTTTAATTTCTTAGGGATTGACTGGGTTTGGCTTATCACTGCACTTGGAGCGCTCTTTCGCCCACCAGAAAGTGGTCCAAATGGTGAACCAGTAAAAGTCGAACTATCCGAGCGTGCTAAAACTCAAGTTGCAAAGGCCGAAGAAAAAGCCACGAAACTTGGTTATGAAGTCAAAATTCGTCTAGCTTATCTTGGTTCCGATCAAACTGACGCTAAGTTGAATATGCAAGCCCTCGTTGGTACTTTCAAACAATATAATTCCACTAACTTGAACGGTTTTAAGAGTGTAGGCGGGACTTTTGATCGCTCCGCAATAGAAGCTTATAAAGCTCGTCAATTTAATAGTCGTGGCTTTATCTTAAACATTTCTGAATTAGCATCGGTTTATCATCTCCCGCACACTTCTGTGGAAACTCCAAATATTGTTTGGGCTACCAGTAAGACCGCCGAGCCACCAGCTCAACTCCCTCTAATTACGGGTAGTAATCAAAACGATGAGAATATCTCCGCCTTTGGGCTTACCAACTTCCGCGGTATTAATCATCAATTCGGCATGCTACGTCGCGACCGTTCTCGTCATGTTTACATCATTGGTCAAACTGGGGCAGGGAAAAGTGGCATGCTAGAGCTCTTTGCTCTTTCCGATGTATTTTACGATCAAGGTTATTGTATTATTGACCCGCACGGCGATTTCGCTATTAATAACCTGCGTTTTGTGCCAGAAAAGCGCATCAAAGACGTTGTCTATTTCAATCCCGCTGACAGGGAATTTCCTGTCGCTTTCAACCCACTAGAGATATCCGACCCATCCAGAAAACCTAACGTCTGTTCTGAGGTTATCGGAGTCTTGAAGCGTATGTTTGGTGATTCTTGGGGACCTCGTCTCGAACACATCTTACGCTATACTTTGCTTGCGCTCCTAGACCGTCCAGAAACAACTTTGCTTGATATCTCCCGTATGCTTACAGATAAAGATTTTAGGAAAGAAACCTTAGATTACTGTAAGGACGTTACCGTTCTCCAATTCTGGAAGCATGAATTCGGCCAGTGGAACGAAAAACAGGTAAATGAATCTATCGCTCCTGTCCTAAACAAGGTCGGCGCCTTCACTGCTAACCCTATCATCAGAAATATCATTGGCCAACCTAAGTCCAGTTTTGACGTTCGTCGCATTATGGATGAAGGTAAGATCTTAGTCGTAAATCTATCCAAAGGTCTAATTGGCGAAGATAATGCAGGTATTCTCGGCGCGTTCCTCGTCACCAAAGTGCAACTTGCCGCAATGTCGCGCTCTGATATTCCAGATGTAGCCGATCGTCGTCCATTCTATCTTTACGTAGATGAGTTTCAAAACTTCGCTACCGACTCCTTCGCTGTAATTCTATCTGAGGCGCGTAAATACGGTCTGAATCTTACCGTTGCTAACCAATATATCTCCCAAATGACCGACTCAGTACGCGATGCGGTCTTTGGTAACGTCGGTACCACTATTTCCTTCCGTGTTTCCGCTGATGATGCCCCAATTCTTGCCAAACAATTCGAACCAACCTTTGAAGAACAAGATTTACTTCAGATGAATAACCGTAACTTTGTAATTTCCATGATAATAAATGGCGAAAAAGTCCCGGCCTTCTCCGCTACAACCTTGTCTATCCCGCAAACTCCAAAAGATAATTTTGCAGCCATCATTGATTCTTCGCGTAGGCTCTATTCCCGTCCACGCACAGAAGTAGAGGCAGAAATTAAAGAAACTATCGAACAATCCGAAAAGTATAAAAGAGAGCTATCCGACTCTGGTCGCCAAGCCGGAGGAGTAGGGAATCAAAGCATAAATTCTCAAGGAGGCTCTCATCTAAATTCTAAGGGGTCCACCCCAGTTAATTCCCTTCCTAACAAACAGGGGTCTACCTCTACTAATGAAGGGCAGGGAAACGCAATCTCGAAAAAAGGCTTTATTTACCAAGCTACACCAAAGAATGATTTCAAGAAGCTGAAACTATCACCTGATACAGCCGAAGGTAAAGAGGGTCGTCCAGGCTTAAAAGATCTTGGTAAACTCGTCGCAGAAAAACAATCTGCAGAAAAAAACCAGGGAAATGCGAACAGCAAAAAATATCACAACAGAAATCGTTATCACAAAAAACCGAAAGCCGAAGGGAAGTAATTCCCCTCAATATAAGGGGGAATTATTAGTTCTCTACCCCTGTTATTTAATAGAAATGTCCATTCTCTACCCCTGTTTTTGGGCATGTTATTCCCTCGTCTGCCCCTGTAAATACAGTGTTCTCCTCCCCTGTTAATACCCTTTTTTACATCAATAACGATTATTATCTACCCCTGTTTCACCCCTGTTAAATCAAGTGCAAGGCCATATAGCGCATTTTAAGGCGGCTTTAAGCATAAAAGGTATAAATACTCGTGTGAAGACCAAAAAGGGCATTAGCGCCCACGAGAATGGGGAAATATAACAAAAATATAACCAGCCACGTATAAAAGCGTAAAAATAATCTAAAAAAGACGTATAAGTTATCGTCTTTTTGTTAAATGTTTAATGTCGCACAATGTATATTTTACGACATTAAACCTTACTATACTTAGGCAAGTCTTTATCGTTTATACATAATCGGTCTCGTCATACAAGCTAGCAAAGCTTCCTTATACTACTATCTAAAGGAGAAGCGATCGGATTATAAACACCTTCTATGACTAATAAATACATCTGATTATTCTAAAATTATTATTGACTAGTAGAAAGGCATGTCAGATAATCTATATCTACAAGAATGTCCAAAATCTGGTAAACTTCCGACTTTTCCACAGCAATTCAAGCAATTCTGAGCTCTTCTTGAGCCGTCATTTTTGTCTACCCCTGTTTAGCTAGATTTTCAACCCAAATTTGGCCCAAATTTTTAAATTTGACATTTCCCCACTTTGTTTCCCTATTTAGTAATTCCCTCTGTTAAACAACTCAAAATTCGCTAAATTTCATTGAAATTCCCTTTCAAAAAAAGTCCCTTGTTTCCCTTCCCGAACAAAAACCGAACTTAATATTTACCCCTGTTAAACAGAGGTGGCAAAATACTATAAATAACAGGGGTACGGCCTCTGTTATTTATAATACCCTTTCCCCTCTATTCGTACATCCACATAACTAGGATGGATATCTTTCTCTTTTAAATACTTAATCATCCTATCCGTATCTTCGGCAGACACCGCCGTTCCTCGGTCGATATTGTATTTGATGTAGAAATCATATCCGTTCAAGAATAAATGTATCTCCCGGCTTTTACCACTCGGCACTACAGCACGATTCGCACCATACCCTAAATCCGCCAAATCTCTCTCCAAAATAGCTACGAATTCTTTCATTCTAGACGTTACACCAACACCTCTTTCATCAATAACTTCAATAGTTGGTTGCGGAATGTTCTTTGCGGCTTCAACTTTTTCTTGACGATCAATGAAAGCTCCAACTTCCATCACAATAATTATTACGATTATGCCAATAATAAGTAAAGCGGAAAGCAGACGGATCACTTTATGTGCTTTTTGTTTCTTTCTAGCGGCTAAACGCTCAGATTCCGACTCCTGACGCTCCCATTCTGTAGCGATCGTACGTCCGACTTTAATGCTTTCCTTATTTTTCCGAGACATCTTTTCCCACCTTATTCTGCTTTGTAGAGTCATTACTTAAGGCACTCTCGTCCAATTTGCCAGAAGAAACATCGATCAGAATCTGTGCCAAATCTCTAGCGGCGTGAGGTCTATAAGTATCATGTAACTTCTCCGCTAATTCCTCTCTCAGCTTCGGGCTACGCACTAATTTTTGCGTGAGCTCCAACAAAATCCCTGGTTGCTCGACCATACGTTCATCACCAATCATTGCTACTGCCCCCATGTCAACAAGTCGTTCAGCATTTTTTACTTGATGACTACCAGGCAATTTTTCAAAAGGGATTAAGATCACTGCTTTAGATAATGCCGCAAGCTCGGCAATTGTTGTTGCCCCCGCACGTGAAATCACCACGTCCGCAGCGCCTAATAGCTCGTGCATCGCCGAATTGAATGCCCACATTCTAAAGTTCGACTGCAATTTTGCCTTATCCCACTCTTCGTATTTCTTTAGATCTATCATTTCTTCATAGCGACCACGCCCCGCAACTAGCCCAACGCTCGTAAATTTTAACATTTCTGGTAAGATGTCTCGAATCGCCTCATTTATATGCTGAGCTCCCTGAGAGCCACCAGTAATCACAACAAGAGGCTTGTCTACTGGAAAACCAAAGGCTTTCTTTAGTTGCTCCTGCTTGGAGCTGCTAATCTTTCTAAATTCTGGGGCTACCGGAACGCCGGTCAAAACGCCATGGGACACTTCCCCAGATTCTTCAAGACTCACTGCTACTACTTTTGCATGCTTCATTAATATACGATTGGCAAGACCAGGTACAGCATCGCTTTCATGGACAACATACGGAATTTTTAGAAATCTCGCCACTATACCAACTGGCAAACCTACAAAGCCACCTTTTAGAAAAATCACATCTGGACGGTTTTCGCGACCGACCATCCTGAAAAAACTTTGGCATATTCCACCGACAAATCCAATAAACCCAGTAATATTCCCCCAAATAATGTCTTTTACTGTAATGCTAAAATTCTCAAAATAGTCTTTTAGTTTCCAACCAGCATAACGATGAAACTTCCCCGCCATCACTTTTCTGACTCTGATATATTGGCGCTTACCAGAAATTCTATCTTCTTCCCCCCAACCTACCCCAATTCCAGTAGTAATCTTGACTACATTTTTGTAATATTTTTTATCAGTCCAAAATTCCACCCTCGCTCTGGGTTTCTGCTTTAAAATCTCACGCACTACGGCGACGGCTGGAGTGATATGACCCCCTGAGCCCCCGCCCACTACTAATATCTTCATTTTTTACCTCTCTTCCAGTATAACACGAAAGTTGCAAAACTAGCCCAAGTGAAAAAGAAACAAATATCATTGAAGTGCCACCATAAGATAAAAGTGGCAAAGTAATGCCAGTCAACGGAACTAGCCCAGTCATTGCTGCGATGTTAACAAACACATGCGCTGCAATCCACGCAAATACACCTACAACCACCAAACTTCGCTCCGTGTCTAATCCAGACGATGCTTTGACAAGTCTAAGTAATAATATGTAAAAAACAAGTACTATCGCTGACAACCCAACAAAACCAAACGTTTCACCCATCACCGCAAATACTGAGTCGTTAATAGACTCTGGTAAATAACCAGTAGCCTGCACACTATTACCGATGCCAACACCGAATAATCCTCCGGTGCCAATGGCCATCAAGGCATTGTCAAGGTGATAGCTTTCATCCGAACTTCCCTCTCCAGAAAACGTCATTATTCTCTCCATGCGGTGTGGAGAAGAGAAAATCGCAAACAAACCGCCGGCGATCACTACAGCTACCGCCGCCACAAAATATGACATTTTGATTCCGCTCATAAATAAAATTGCTAAAATAATTGCTACCATTGCTACACCGGTCCCTAAATCTTTTTGCATGATTACGGCAAAGAAAAGTGATAAGACAGAGACAATTACAAACGGTTGCAAAAAATCTCGCGATTCCAACTTCCCTTCTTTCTTCCATTTAGCAACAAGTTGAGCTAGGTATAAAACCAACCCCAGCTTAACTAACTCTGCCGGCTGAAACGTCGTCACACCCAGGTTAATCCATCTACAACCGCCCATCTCACAAACTGCAAGTGGCATAGATAAAAGCGCAGAGAGAGCTAATATCGCACAGGCTATCAACCCCGCTAGCATAATCCACTTGGAATATGTTCTTAGTTTTTCATATGGAAATTTAAATGCAAAAATAAACGCCACAATCGAAACCAATACCGATCTTAATTGATTGATGAAAAACGCATTTGTATTCATCTGGTCATCTGGAGCAGCCGTCGCATTAATAAAGTTAGCACGTTGTGGTCCAATTGCATAAATGACAATCAGACCAATTGCCATCAAGGCAAAAGTTAAAATCGCGATCCACCTATCCGATTTATGTTTCCTCACGCAATTCCCCCTGCTGATGCAATAAATATACCAACTAATGCTAAGATGCCTGCTATCACCCAAAATCTCATTACGATCTTAGCTTCACCCCAGCCTTTTGCTTCCAAATGGTGGTGAATTGGTGCGGAAATGAAAAGTTTTTTATGGAATATTTTTTTCCAAAAGAGCTGAATCAAAGACGAGCCAGCCTCTACCACAAGCAAACCACCGATAATTGGAAGCAGGAAGAAAGAATTTGTCATCATTGCTACAACACCAAGACCAGCTCCAAGCGCAAATGAACCAACGTCTCCCATCATGAATCTTGCCGGTGGCACATTGAACCATACATAAGAAAGTAGCCAGCCAACTACAGTTAAACAGAACCCGGCTAGCATCCATTGACCCTGGAAAAGAGCGATTACACCAAATGCGCCATAGGCAATCATCATTAGCCCTCCAGCAAGGCCATCAAGTCCATCAGAGATATTGACCGCATTTGAAGTCGCTACTACTGCAAATGCAAAAACCGCAATCATCAAAAATTCTGGCAAATTCCATTCACCAATGAATGGAATATGAATTGAACTCCAACCTAATTTCACAGCGAAGAACCAACCCAGTACAATACCGACTGCTGTAATCATTGCGAATTTCACTGGCGCCCTCAAACCTGCGGCTCCATGTCCATCGCCAAATACATTGATAAGATCGTCAATAAGGCCCACGAACGCACCACCTAAAAAGCCGAGTAGTGGCAGCCACGTTTGACCTCTATCCCAGTTACAGATATAAGTCACCGCTCCAACTGTAACCACGCCAATGATACCAGCCATCGTCGGAAAAACACGCTTAAATTTGTGTGCATGAAGCTTTGTCATGACCGGAAGCTCTTTTCCATCCAGCGTGGTTTTCTTTTGCTTTTTCCAAAACTTATATTTATATGCAAAATGTGTATAAATCGGAGTCAAAAACATAGCCAAAAGAAACGCACCTAATGCCAATATTAATCCATAAAACATTTCCCCGCTAAAACTTACATTTAGCATATCTCAAGCTCCTTTTGGTTTTATTTGTAAATAATCAATCATATATTTGTTCATTTTATCAAAGATTGGCATGGCGTCTTTTTCGCCTTCCATCTTCTTCCCCTCTCCCCATATTTTAACCATTATTACGTATTCTGGCAACTCCCCCTCTGTTCCGCCAAAGCCAATATAGTTCCCCACCGTCTCGTCAAAGGTGTAAGCTCCGTCTTTAATACCTTGAGACGTACCAGTCTTCCCACCAATATAATAGCCTTCTGGATCTGTGCCATTAGTTCTTTTGTACGATCTCGTACCATACAACATTTGACGCATCGTATCGGATGTTTCGACTGAGACCGTCTGTCTTACCACTTCTGGAAACTCTCCATACTTAAATTCACCGTTTTTAGTAACTTCCCCCGCTACGACTGTTGGACGATAAAAATCTCCGCCGTTTATTACACTAGAAAAGGCTGCCGCAAGTTGCATCATCGTAATCTGCATACCCTGGCCAAAAGTCATATTGGCATAACGCGAATTGTAGGCGTCTTCAGCATCCGGTTTCGTAATTACACCTGGGGCTTCAAACAATTCTATACCAGTGTATTCGCCAAAGCCAAATTTATCATGATAGTATTCGTAAAGTTTATTCTTCCCTGTTTGTGTAATTTGATTTGCATCTCCGCCAAGCCACATTAAGGCTGTCATACTACTTGTATTAAGCGAATAATCAAGCCCGGTTTGCATTGTGATCGTTCCAAGTTGTCCTTTATATGCGTTCTCGATTTTCCAATTATCCACCATCAAGTAACCATTATTCGTGTAAGTTGTTTGTGGGGTCATCTTTCCCTGGTCAACCGCTGCCGAGAAAGAAAATGTCTTACACATCGAACCAGGCTCGTACGCTGTCTCTAAAGGTTCATTGATAAACACGCTTGCATCCTCCACTTCGGCATAATTCGCCGCATCATATGCTGGTAAATTCGCAAGTGCCCATACCTCACCGTTTCGTGGGTTCATCACGAGTCCAGCCGCATGTTCAGCATTAGAACTTTCCATTTGCTCTTTTAAGAACTGCTCCATTTTATACTGAACATTTCTATCAATTGAAAGTACAACGTTTTTGCCATCTTTTGCCGGCACGCGCACGTTTTCGTCACCGATAGAAAGCGCTATATTATTGACGTCAGTTACTGTTTTTAAAACACCATTTTCGCCGGCTAAATCCTTGTCGAGTGCCCCTTCCACGCCATACTGTCCCTCCCCTTCTATATTGACGAATCCCAACAAGCTTGCAGCTAATTGTCCTTCAGGGTACACTCTAGCGTTTCCCTCCTTAAGATAAACACCAGCAAGCCCTTCTTCTTTGACTCTATCTCTAATCTTTGCCGCATCGTCACGTTTTATTCTTCGTGCCAAGACATAATATCTTCTAGTCTTGTCTGCAAATACGTCTTTAAAATCTGCCACTTTCGTATCGCTAATAAGAGGTGACAACACCCTCTCCGTATCTTCAGTATCAGCAAGCATCGGATCAATTATTAAAGTCCAAACTGTTTCATTCATCACAGCAATAGTCGGCTCCTCGCCGTCCATCATATATATTTCTCCGCGACGAGCCTTAATTGTGCTCTGCACGATATGCTCATCTTCAGCTCGTTTCACCCAGCTATTGTGCTGAACAATCTGAATTAAAAAAAGCTGCATCAAAACTACGACTGCAGCGATTGCTAGAAGTACTTTTAGAGCCTTTTCTCTAGTCTTCATTATTCTATTATATCACTGATTTAGGTGTAATGATTAAACTTAAGGTTAAATTATTCTCTTGCGTATCCGGCGGCTTGACCATCTGGCATATTAGAAGCAATCTGGGAGTTTTCTGAAGCAGCAATCGAAGTGAGTCTGGCTTTTTCTACTGCCAAATCTTCTTTCTTTGCTTGTAAATCTGATAATTCTTCTTCAATATTAGATAATTCGTAATCATAAGAAGTCGCTTTTACGCTCTGTGTTGCATAAATCAAACCAACAATTAGTACCATAATTCCAAAAATCGCTGCAAGACTCAAGTTTCCGAGCTTTTTAGTGGTATGCCTAACCGTGTTTTGATTACGAGACCAAGAATTTGTTACCATTCCTCGCCTTGATACATATTCGTTCCGCATTCTTTCCTTTCGACTTCTTTTTATTTCTATTTTTTGTTTTTGTATCTTTTTTTAACTCTGCAGCCTTATACTATCTATAGCTACAAGTTGTTTCATGTTAGATGTTCTTACTATATTTATTTCGCATTTCTGCTCCATTTTTAGAGATTCAAAAATCTTATGCTTGAAACCATTTGGCTTGTGCTAAAATTTTATCTTCTTATGCTTTATTTCATCTCGCTTATGCTATAATTCATAATCTTTATGATTATTCATATTATCTATGATTAATCATAAGACCGGAGTGGCCGCTTTCTCCAGAGCTATAAGTGGGAAAGTCCCACTCCGGGAAGGTCATATATTTTTATAACACCTGCCAAGGCTCCAACCTTGGTGGAGGTTTCCCTCCATATGGGACCCTGCCAATATTACTCATTAGCGAGGGTCAAAATGATTTAGCGAAAGTGTACTTTCACTTTTTGTACGCGTGATTTATTTGCGACAATGATTTGACGTGGCATATTTGCCTCCTTTTTGTTTATTTATTGTTTTTATTTTTAACAAGCCACAGCTACGCGAAGTTTTGCACTACGTGCGCGTGGGTTGTTAACTAACTCCATTTTCTCCGCAGTGATTGGGCTCTTGTTAAGAATTTTTAGTTTTGATTCTTCCCCAAGGCTTGATACCTCTTTAAAATAATCTTTAACTAATCGATCCTCTAAGCTATGGAAAGTGATAATTGCCAATCTGCCATTTTTATTTAGCAATTTAGGAAGTAGTGGCAGAGTCTTCTCGATTTGAGAAAGTTCATCGTTGACTACGATTCTAATCGCCTGGAAGGCTTTGGTTGCTGGATGTATTCGCGTATGCCTTGCATTTCCAGCAATCGCATTTGCAAGTTCTAAAGTGTTTGCAAATGGTCTAGAAGTCACGATTATTCTTGCTACTTTTCTCGAGAAGCCAGGACTCATTTCTCCATATCGTTCGAATATTTCTATCAGTTCCCTCTCGCTCCATTTATTTACGACCTCAGCGGCAGTCAGGTTCTGCCGTCTGTCCATACGCATATCGAGAGTACCTTCTTTTGAGAAAGAGAATCCTCTATCACCTTGATCTAGTTGCGGAGAAGACACCCCAAAATCAGCAAGTACCATATCGAAAGTATTTCCACACTCGTATAACTGTAACGCCGCACTATAAAAGTCCATATGCATAATCTTGATTTCTTCACTTTCGTACTTCGATTTCAAGACGTTTATTGCATAATCGTCTCTGTCCACCAGGACCGAGTTTTTATAATTCCGCGTTACATCCAAAATCCTGCTCGCGTGTCCCGCATATCCCGCAGTTAAATCTAAATATGATTCACCTGACTGAGGATTTAACGCTCGCAATACTTCACTAAGTAACACTGGTTTGTGGTGTTCTTCCATTACATATATTGTATCATATGTAATGACTACGATGTTTGAGATCGCCCAACTAGAAATTTTCGCGTGTTTATTTTTGTATGATTTTTATTTGTTAAACACACGTTTGTCACCACGAACCTAAGTTCGTAGTCGTTGAGAGACTTAATGTGTATTGGTTGTTCATTAGAGTTAATTGGGAGGTGTTTAAAAGATGTACCCATGGTTTTGATTTCGCGTATCCTAAACGCGCGCCAAAACTCCTAGTTGGCCAACCTCAAACGTTTTTAATGTTCATTTCTTATTTTTCTGTGGTTTTTGTGTTTTGTATTCCACTTGTCCTTAGTTTAGCACAACTTTTCTAAAAAAGTCAAGACGTTTTTTTTCGAATTTTTTGACTTTTTCCTTCCCTTTTGAGTTTTCCACCGCCTCTGTGGAAAACTATCCATTGAATTTTGACAGTTTTATGTTTTACCAACCGAACATACGTCCATTGTCGCTTTTGCATTTCTTGTTCGGTTTTATGCTATTGACAGATTACCGTATTTATTATATTGGTACGTATTCTTCCCTGTTGGAGTCTGCTTTTTATGCGATGTAAACAGTCAAAGCAACGCTTTGCCCGATCTGGGGTTTGATTCAGTAATAGAATGGAGCAGCAGCCCCGGCGTAGACAATGGCCAAACACTCCTATTTGTATCACCATTTTATTCAGCTGGATATCGATATGTTAATGTTGTTCTTACTAGTGCGAATGGTTCATGCACCCTTAACCGTTGGCTAGAGAACGGGGCACATACAACGATTACAAGTTATAATGGCAGCCTAGAGAATATTGCTAAGTTCCAAATGTCAATATACGGTACGAGCCGATCTTCGTGTACATATCATCTTACATTCTCGACTAACCCTTTATAATTTTAGCCACGTAATCAGTCAGAGTAATCCCACCGGAGGTCTAACTTTTACGTTGACAGGTAGTTCCGGAAACTCGTCCGGTTTAAATGTTGGCGCAGGTTATTTTGCACTAGATAGCACTCATTCTTTCTCTTTGTTAACTATAAATTCCATCAGCGGGTCATGTGGTGCCAAGTATATTCACCTTGAAGGAGAAAGCAATGGTAATCTTAGTGTCAAATCGTATGATGTCTATAATAAGGCCGTACAGATCGACCTATATGTTTACGGTAGCAAAAATTATAGTCAATGCCAGGCATCCATAACATTATCGTAGTGTAATCAGTCAGAGTAGCGGCAGTACAGATATTAGATATTTAGGCTATGGCACAAGCGTCGATGTCTCTGCAGTTCTTGCAGAATATCCTAATGCTACAATTGATAATTTCTTTATTGCGGGTAGTGAAGCTGGAGGGATAAATAGTGGTAGTCTTTCATGCTCTGGAATGTCTGCTTACCAAAGCGCTGAATCCTACTATTCTCAAACGTCATTTTCTGGGTTAAGTGGATTATCATTAAGCGGTAATACTCTTAGTATTGGCGAAAGGAGCTCATTATCTGGATCATGCCGGAATAGTAATAAGACAACGACAGCAACACCTACATATCAATCGGCAAAGTCAGCCCATTTCTATTTTGTTTCCACACCGTTAACTACTTATATGTAGCATCATTACTACGTAATCAGTCAAACGCAACCTATGCAAGTACGGATTGGTCAACGTTTATACTCAGATAGCGTACGGACATATGATATACATAATTATTATTCACAATGTACTTATCTTTCAAAAGATAACTTTTGGTATAGAAACATTGGAATGGCACAAGCCCCCTCTACTGGCAAGGATGAGAATTATGGATCACAGGCAGAAATTGAGTATGACACGACCAGTTGCACCCTTACAATCCCGAGGGCATTTGTATATTACCCTGCTGCTGGACCAAATGCGAGAGCAAGTGTCATATATGATTTATATTTGATTATTATGTAATCAGTCAAAGTAGTGGCAGTGTCACACTAGTTGATCTAGGTACTGGGACGAGCTTTGATGTGAGTTCGTATCCTGGATACCAGAATTTTACGACGGATAATTTCATCGTTGAAGCCGTTAGCTCTTCTGGGACAATTAGGACCGCGGTTTCCTATCAAACTCCAATAAATAACGTCATGAATTATTCTGGTTCAAATACTCTAAATGTTACCCTTAATAAAAGCTACGAAAGTGGCATTTTAACTTCAAATATATCCTGTAACGGTACCCTTAGTATATATCAATCTATTACTGGTAATAATCTTAATGGTAGCTCAACAGCAAACGCTAGTATAACAGTACACGCTTATCTTATCTATTGAAATGTAATCAGTCAAAGTAGTGGGGTTACATTAGTTGATTTGGGAACTGGGACAAGCTTTGATGTAAGTTCGTATTCAGGTTACCAGAATTTTACAGTAGATAACTTTTATATTCAGCCTGCAGGAAACGTTTCCACTAGCAACATGTCTAGCAGTGGACTCGGCGCTAATTATACGGTTACTTATGCTGGGGTACGGAATCTCGTTTCGTCAATTAATGTGAGTTACGATTCTACAAATGGCACTTTATCAGCATATCTTTCCGCATCAGCATGGGGAGGCATGCGTTTTACATCAACTTATTACGGATTTACTGCTAGTGGCACTGCTAACATCCACGCGTTTCTAATCTATTAAGTCGAACAAGCTCAGATTCTATTATAAACATAAAAACAGCTAAAAATGAATTAGTCTGTTATTTGGAAAAATAAGAGGTGGAAAGTAACACATTTTTGTTATTACCCCTATCATTCTTTTAATCTCTACGAGTTGTAAAACGAGGCCTTGGTTCCGCTATCCAGCAGCTCTGTACCTCGTAATAATTACATTATATCACATGTTACAATAATAATAAACCCTATAACTCAATAATTTTTAGATTTTTTGTTATAATAATAAATTGATGTTTTTGCTTTATTAAGCTGTTTTGACGCTTAATTTCTGTGATACATTTTCGTTCATCTATGCTCATTCTCTGGAGGTTAATAACGATATTACGAGATTGTTTTAACGCTGCACGAATATTGTTCTCTATAGTTCTACTACTCTTACCACTTGGAGTTTTGATCTCCCATTCTTTCCCTCTGAACTTAATGTCTGGTCTAGGTATGATACCAGGCGAAATAAAACGTACGTCTTGCCCAGTCCAAGATAGTACCGTGGCTACTACATATTCTTCTGGCTGTACTAGAATATTTCTAGGGACTGAAATATTACCGCTCCTTTTATTTGTCATTATTAGCTCATACTACCATGTCAATAATTGCTATGCAAGCATAACAGTTTCATCCAATTACTGACACGTAATCAGTCAGAGTGGTGGGGTTACGTTGGTGGATCTAGGTACCGGGACGAGCTTTGATGTTAAAACCTTAGCGATAATGGCTGATTATAGTACACTCACGAATAGCAATTTTGTCATAGAACCGTCAAACGGCAGTTCTGGCAATGTTTTAACTACAGGCAGTGGCAATTATGCCAACGGATCATTTTCTCTATCAAAAAACTATACTTCTACAAACGGAGTTTTAACCGCTTATGGTATCATTAGCGTTTGGACCTACGGGTCCGGCACTAAGACAAATAATGTACCAGTCCATGCCTATCTTATCTATTAACACGTAATCAGTCAGAGTGGTGGTGTTACATTGGTTGATTTGGGCACTGGGACGAGCTTTGATGTTAGCTCTTATCCAGGGTATCAGAATTTTACGGTAGATAACTTTATGATAGTTTTTCCTTCTGGCAGCTCTGCTTCTACAAGTGGTGGTGGTTGCAAAAACTATGATGCTACTGGAACTTTTTCTATAACTAAAACGTACAATAACAGTACTGGTATATTGCAAGGATATGGAACTATCACGACGTCATTAGGGTGTGCTAATACTGGTGCGCGAACAATTTCGACCAATGCATATTTGACCTATTAATAAGTGTTTAGTAAAGCGGATAAATGTAGTACTGGTACGTAATCAGTCAAAGCGGAGGCGTTACGTTAGTTGATTTGGGGACCGGTACGAGCTTTGACGTAAAGACATTAGCGCCAAGTGTAGACTATACGTCATTGACTACAGACAATTTCATCGTCGAAGTAAGCGATGTCTCTAGTAGGGCAAACGGAACGGGAAGTCATAGTGGGTCAGCTGGTAATTATACTACAGGTTCATTTGTTCTAACAAAATCATATGATAGTGTAAACGGTATTTTATCTGCATATGGAACAGTTGGTTCTTACTATATTGCGCAACAGACTGGCAAACTTTACGCTACTGGGTCTAGTTCTGTGGTCGGCGCTGTACATACGTACCTAGTTTATTAGCGTGTAATCAGTCAAAGCGGTGGTGTTACATTGGTTGATTTGGGCACTGGGACGAGCTTTGATGTTAGCTCTTATCCAGGGTATCAGAATTTTACGGTAGATAATTTTCTAGTGTCAAGCGTAACAGATGCGTCAAGCCGACAATATGGAACACTTGTTAAGAATTGCCAAGATGGCACTGGCGCAACAACAAGCTGGGTTGATAATAGTCTTAGCCAAACTAAAAGTTACAATGCCGCTACCGGTATATTAAATTTTTCCATATATAGTTATTCTTATACTAGATCAAACTGTGGTTCTGGAGCTACTGGCAACACCTCTACTGTACATGCTTATTTAGTATATTAGTTACGTAATCAGTCAGAGTAGTGGCATAACGGCTGAAAGGTTGTACCAAAACCTGCTTGGATCCTTCTCTTTTGGAACTAGTGGTTCAAATACATTAACAACCGATATATCACAATATGATTGCTTACTATTTTCTATTCCAGGTGATGGTGGAATATCAGCAGTAATATGCAGGTCTCATAATCCTGGAAGTCCAAACAGTAGTGGATACTATAAGATTGTCAAATCATCCATAGCGGCATCAAACGCTGCGGATGGTGGAGGCTACGCAGCAGTCTTCTTGGTTAAACCAGATTGGGATAATAACGACAAAGTATTCGTAACGGATGTGACTAGCGGTTTATGGAAACAGAGTAGCATAAGTATTTATGGGATATCTTAAGATATTTAGTATGTAATCAGTCAAAGCGGTAAAAAAATACTATACGGTAGTATTGGGATATACTGCGCTATTGAAAACTGGAATTACGTAACTGTCAATTTCTCTGGCTTTAATACTGTAGAGGCCGTGTATTACGCATATAACGCTGGTAGCAGTGGATGTAGTGTATATCAAAGCGGGAAAACTGCGTCGTCTGCTACTTTCGGATATAAGACTTGGTTTGGTAGTTCTAGCGAGACTATACGTTACGTAGTCATTGGTACGTAATCAGTCAAAGTAGTGGTAGTGTTACACTGGTTGATCTAGGTACTGGAACGAGCTTTGACGTGAGTTCGTATCCTGGGTACCAAAACTTTACGACGGATAATTTTTACATTAGTGGATCTTCGACCAAAATAAATGTAAGTGTTCATCGCGATAGTTACGGTAGTAGTGATTATAATTTTTCAAATTCTGCTACTGTGTTCTCTTATAATGTCACGTCAGGTATATTAACTATAGTAAATAACGTTTCCAAAACATATAATTATTCTAGTGGTAGTAGCAGTATATCAGGCTATCATGTCTATCTTGCATATAATTAAGAATTACAGATTTCTACAGCCAATTGACACGTAATCAGTCAGAGTGGTATCAGCTCTGTCTCTGGAGAAGTATTCACTTTGAATGGTGCAGGAGCTTCACGCGCTCTAGATCTTTCTGGGAATATCTGCATAGCTCAATCAGAGAGTGGTTATAATGGTTATACAAAGTCGAGCGTGACACTAAATAATAATGACGCGTCAGAGCTATTTATGAATTATACCAATGGTCAATATAACATATATTTCATATATCATAATTGCAAAGTTGGAGATATTATACGTATAAGTGGGGGTACCTGGGTTCTTAGGATAATTTACTTGAGTTAAGTATATAAAATATAAGCTTAGGCTTATCGTCTACATAACGATTTGGCCATGGGCTATAGTAGTACGTAATCAGTCAAAGTAAAGATATTGCGTATTTCTATATAGTTAGAACATCAAAGGCCGGGGATCAAACAGCCACACTTGTTTATAGGTCAGATGGGAGCGGTGGCAATTATATGTATAATTCTGGTGGGTTTTCTGACGCCTATATAAGTGTGTATTACACAACCTATAAATGGCATATTAGCACCAAAGTTCCATCGTGTGAGATTGATAGCGTATCGGTCCCATCTGGTTATAATATTGAATGGAGTTATACAACATCAAAATACTCTAGCGCTCTGTGTTATAGTATGTAATCAGTCAAAGTAGCGGTAGTACATTTGCTGTCGATTTGAATTTTAGTCAACTATTTTTTTCAGATGGGAATCAGATATCTTTTTCATCTGGGATACTTGGTAAAGAATACTCACCTGGACAACGTTACTGTGGAGGCTTATATAACTATAAAGGAAAAATACAAATCACTACTGTAGGATCTGCGTCGGATTTTTCTAAGTACTATTATCTTTATGTTTACTATAACGGAACATCATCTACTATATCCAGTGCAGGGACATATATATATGATGTAGATACAGACGTTCGTTTCTATGCGTCTTACAAAAGTGGTTTAAATCACGGTAGCTTCAACTTTGTATTGGAAAAAGCCTAATCGTAACAAATTGTGCTTTTATTACTAACCAAGAAGACAAAGCTAATTTGGGCGATACTTGTCCATACACAAACTCCTTAGATTTATTCTTAAATACAACCACAAATCTAATAGCAAGCTCTATATATAGATTCGACGGTCCTTCTGCAAATCCTTCTTATTGTGCAGTTGTCAATAATAAATGATGCTTTGCTGGAAATCAAGAAACCCCCTAAGCGATGCATACTGCTCCGCCCGGGGGTTTATAATTACATTATACTATTATTTTATTTTTATTTCAAGTACTTGACGTTTTCTATTCACGAAAATTAGACGTTTAATAGTTTTCTGGGTATACGCTTTTTTAGTTAGAAAATTAAATATTGCTGTGTCACGTAATATCCTTATTCGAAAAGAATCGAGAATAATATTCTCAGATTGTTTTGTTGCACGTTTTAAAGCTTGCTCAATACCATCAAAAGTATGTGTTTTTGGTGCTTTTATTTCCCAAAGTAAATGAGCCATTTCTATATCTGCACTTTTAATCTTATATCGATTGACAGGTTTTTTAAATACAATTCGGCCATAAGGTCTTGATAGCGCTTCTGCCGTATAGAGTTCATGTTTTTCTGGATATGCACCAGGCTCAACTACAATATTATTTCTCGACCTCTCTTCCATCTTTTAATCCTATCATAATCTTATATGCATAGGCAAGCATAAGGGTGAAAGTACACCTGCAGAAGATGTAATCAGTCAGAGTGGTGGCGCAAGTAATATCTACTATTTAGGCACTGGTTCCTCTTTCGACTTAAAGAGTCTGCTCCCTAACATAGATTACTCTTCGTTAACTATAGATAATTTTATAGTTTCTACGATTTCTATTTCTTCGGGTAGCTTCATATCATATGCATGGTCGTGCTCAAATAGTCCACAAACATACTTGGATGGAAGTTCACTCACAAAAAGCTATAACAATACCACTGGAATATTATCCCTAAGTGGCTTAACTCCAAGAGGAAGGGGGAAATGTGATAATCTTTGGACTTACTCAAATTATGGGTATCCGTCATTTGAGGTCTATCTAGTTCTTGGACAAATAGTGGGCAAATAATGTGACATGTAATCAGTCAGAGTGGTGGCAGTGTCACACTAGTTGATCTGGGTACTGGTACGAGCTTTGATATCAAGACTTTGGCTCCGGACGTAGATTACGCTACTTTAACTCTAGATAATTTCCTAGTTAGCAACTTCTCTATTTACGAGGGGAGCAATGATGAGGCTGGTTCAATGGGCACTAGGAACTTTTTCACAAACTACGATGCAAGCACGGGAGTACTAACAGTATTTAACTACTATAGATGGCAAGTAGGAAGCTATTGGAGGCAGGTTTCCATATCTAATTACAAAATCTATTTAATGTATTAGCCACGTAATCAGTCAGAGTGGTGGTGTTACATTGGTTGATTTGGGCACTGGGACGAGCTTTGATGTTAGCTCTTATCCAGGATATCAGAGTTTTACAACAGACAATTTCTTAATATCGGATGTGACCAATGCATCGATTCCGACAAATACGACAACCTATCCATTTGCCGATGCTGGATGGGCTCGCGGCGTAAGACATCCAGTGGGCTATTATGGAGGCAATATATCCGAGACTAAAAATTATAATTCTTCAACTGGTATTTTAACTTTTTACATCACAGGAAGCGGGTCTGGCGGAGCTGTTGAAACTGGCTGCAGTAGTAATTGTATGAGGTTAGTTTATAGTAACTCTGCAAACACCACAGTACATGCTTATTTAGTATATTAGTTACGTAATCAGTCAGAGTAGTGGTAACATTATAGAGATTGGCACATATAATAGCAAACAACAAAACTCTATAGATGTAAGCTCCCAATCTAACTGTCATAGCTATACCATTAGCAATTTCATAATTATCTCAGCAATACTGACATATGACAAAAATAAAGTATCGTTTGGCACCGAAAGTTTATTATTGTCCTACGACAGTTCGTCTTGTATTCTAACAACTGGCAAAAATATCGATTATTCTTCTGGCGCCACAGACTATTTCTTTATTCGTTTTAGTGTCGCAGTCATAATGTAATCAGTCAGAGTGGTGGCAGTGTCACACTAGTTGATCTGGGTACTGGTACGAGCTTTGATATCAAGACTTTGGCACCGGACGTGGATTACACTACTTTAACTCTAGATAATTTCCTAATGACAGAAATCATTGCCACATCAATTTCTGGTAATTATATCGAGATTAAAATGCTAAATTATGGTGACACGTATTGCAATGTTGGGGTTAGGTCTGGATCTGTATCGAATATTAAAAATTATGACCCTATAAACGGTACGTTGAATTTCTATATATCAGCTACTGTTACCGGTGGAACATTTAGTGGCAGCAACTGTGGTGGGGGACGTACTGGAAGCACAAGTGCAAGTGTCCATGCGTACCTTGTCTATTAGCATTTGTTCCGCAGTTTACATCACTATTGACAGCCTAAAATATGCAAAAATAACAGAGGTAGCTTAAGCATCTTCAGACACCAAAAATTACCCAAACCGCTTGCAAAATCAGTCCACCATTGTATAAATTTTTTATTCAATT